>NZ_JBEYXB010000002.1:23636-769660 GCF_040644935.1 Streptomyces sp. NPDC046915
CTGTGCCTTCCCGGGGGGCGACCCCCGGACCCCCAGCAGATGCACGGCCGACGCGTCTTCATCGCCGCACCTCCCGCCTCAGCCGACGGATGTTGCTGTGCCTTCCCGGGGGGCGACCCCCGGACCCCCAGCAGATGCACGGCCGACGCGTCTTCATCGCCGCACCTCCCGCCTCAGCCGACGGATGTTGAACAGCATCACCGGGATCACCAGCAGCAGCAGGAACACCGCGATCGCGCTCGCGATGCCTGGCTGGCTCTCCGCGAAGCCCTTGCGGTACAGCTCCAGGGCGAGCACGTTCGCGTCGTCCTGGGAGGAGCCCGGCGCGATGATGAAGACCAGGTCGAAGACCTTCAGCACGTTGATCATCAGGGTGACGACCACGACCGCGAGGACCGGCGCGAGCAGCGGGACGGTGACCTTGCGGAACACCTGCCACTCGTTGGCCCCGTCCACCCGGGCGGCCTCCAGCAGCTCCCGGGGTACGCCCGCGAGCCCGGCCGCGATCAGCACCATCGCGAAGCCCGCCCACATCCAGACGTACGAGCCGATGATGGCCGGGGTGACCAGCGACGGGCCGAGCCAGTCGACGCCGTTGTAGGGCTCCTTGAAGTTGCTCGCGGGCAATCGGAGTTGGGCGCCGTCCGCCGCGGCGGGCAGGGTGAACGTGCCGTCGCCGGCGGCCTTCGCGGAGGCCACCACCTTGCCGTCCTTGACCGCCTCGATCCGCATGCCGGAATAGCCCAGCTCGGACGGATCGGGAGCGCCCAGTTTGCCGACGCCCTTGCCGCGGGTGAAGTCCTGCCAGGTCGTGCCGGTGATCTTCCCGGGCTCCGGCTTCGCCGCCACCGCCTTCTTCGCGCTGTCCGGCATCTGGTCGGGGGCCACGCCGACCAGCGGCAGGGTGACGGCCTGGCCGGTGTGCACGGGTGCCGACGTGATGAAGCCGCCCCCGTCGGGCTTGAGCGGCGACTCGCGGCCCGGGTGCGCCTTCGGGAACGCCGACGACTGGGCGAAGGTGTCGTGGACGCCGACCCACACCGCGTTGGCGACGCCCTTGTCCGGGTCCTGGTCGTACACCAGCCGGAAGATGATCCCGGCCGCCAGCATCGAGATCGCCATCGGCATGAAGACGACCAGCTTGAACGCCGTTCCCCAGCGCACCCGTTCGGTCAGCACCGCGAAGATCAGACCGAGCGCGGTGGAGACCGTCGGCGCGAACACCACCCAGATGATGTTGTTCTTCAGGGCGGTGCGGATGCCGTCGTCGGTGAACAGGGCCTTGTAGTTGTCGACTCCGGCGAAGCCGTCGCCGTTCGCGTTGTAGAAGCTGCGGATGACCGAGTACCCGATCGGGTAGACCACGAGCGCGCCGAGCAGCACCAGGGCGGGCAGCAGGAAGAGGGCTGCCACGGTTCTGCGCGTACCAGTCACGCTCTTGCGGCTCTTGGATGCGGCGGGACCCGGTGGGGCCCCGGCCGCCGCTGCCGACGACATCGCCGGATCAGCTCCCGTTCCCGTAGGCCGCCGCCGCGTCCTTCTCCAGCTTCGCCTGCGTGCCCGCGACGTCCTTCGGGTTCATCAGGAAGTCCTGGAGGTCCTTCCACTCGCCCTTGCCGGGGGTGCCGCCGAAGGCCTGCGGGGCCTGGTCGGACATGTCGAAGCGGAAGTCGTCGCCGGAGGAGATCAGCGCCTTGGCGATCGTGCGCTGCACCTCGTTCGGGTAGTCCGAGTTCGGGACGCTCTTGTTCGGGGACAGGTAGCCGCCGAGCTTGGCCTGGATCGACGCCGCGTCCGGGGAGGCCAGGAAGGTGGCCAGCGCCTGGGCCGCCTTGGAGTCCTTCAGGATGACGGCCGCGTCACCGCCGGAGACCACCGGGGCGGACGAGCCCACCGCCGGGAACGGGAACACCTTCGCGTCCGTGCCCACCTTCGCCTTGGTGTCACCGATGTTGACCTGGGCGAAGTCGCCCTCGTAGACCATGGCCGCCTTCGGCTGGTCGCCGCCGGTGAAGGTCTGGGTGACGGAGGCCGGGAACTCGGTCTGGAGCGCGCCCTTCGCGCCGCCCGCGACATAGTCCTTCTTGCCCCAGATCTGGGCGAGCGTGGTGAGCGCCTGCTTCACCGAGGGGTCGGTCCACTTGATCTTGTGCTGGGCGAGCTGGTCGTACTTCTCCGGGCCCGCCTGGGAGAGGTAGACGTTCTCGAACCAGTCGGTGAGGGTCCAGCCGTCGGCGCCGCCCACCGAGAACGGGGTGATACCGGAGTCGTACACCGACTGCGCCGTCTTCAGCAGGTCCTGCCAGGTCTTCGGCTCCTTGGCGCCCGCGCCCTCGAAGGCCTTGGCGTTGTACCAGATCAGCGACTTGTTGGCGGCCTTGTAGTACACGCCGTACTGCTTGCCGCCGACCTTGCCGATGTCCTGCCAGCCCTGCGAGTAGTTCTTCTGGAGCTCCTTGACGGCGTCCGCGCCGAGGGGCTTGGCCCACTTCTTGTCCACGGCCTGCTTGATGGCGCCGGGCTGCGGCAGCAGCGCGATGTCCGGCGGCTGACCGCCGGCGATCTTCGAACCGAGGAAGTTGATGATCGGGTCCTGCGCGGGCACGAACGTGACCTTGGCGCCCGTGCGCTTCTCGAACTCCGCGAGGACCTGCTTGAAGTTCTTCTGCTCGGTGCCGGTCCAGACGGCGGCGACCTCCAGGCTCGCGCCGTTCAGCTTCGGGAGGGAGACGGTGGAGCCGCTCTCGGTGGCGCTGCTGCCGCCGTCGTCCTTCTTGTCGTCGCTGCCGCTACAGGCGGTGAGTGCCAGTGCTCCCGCGAGGAGGGCGGCGAATGTCGTGACGGCCCTGTTTGTCCGGATGGTGTTGCTGTTGCTACGCATCACTGCCCCGTTCTTCGTTCTTCGTTGAACGTATGAGCACTGTCCCGTGGCGTCCGGTCTACGCCGGGTGACTTGAAGGCGGCAAGAGCGCCTGCGGTGTCAACCGGGAGATCGTGACCGGCTCGTGATTAGGCCCGTATGCGGACTACGGAGAGTTACAGAAGTGACGGGACTTCCGCGGCCGCCACTTGCCGCGCCGCCCGCTCCACCGCACTCGCCAGCAGGGCCAGGTCCGTCGGGCCGTTGCCCAGTTCGCGGACGGGACGGCGGGCCGGCGGGTCGCCCATGCGGTGCCAGTCCAGGGGGACGACCGTGGGGCGCTGGGTGGCGGTGCGGGGGATGCGGCCGGTCACCCGGCCGCCCTGGAAGGGGGATATGTGCCCGTCGGCGTGAGCCAGCCGCCCGCGCCCCGGCGCCGGTTCGTCCGGGCCGGTGGACGGCGCGTCCAGGGTGACGCGGAGGGTGGCCCGGCGGGCCGGTTCCGACTCCGCGGCGCGGCCCCCGGGGCCGGTGGCGGCCACCAGGTGGACGCCGAGCCGCTCGCCCTCCTTGGCCACCGCCTCCAGCGCGCGTATCACCGAGCCGGCGGCGGGCCGGCCCGGGGAGCCGAGCGCGGGGGAGACCAGCGCGTCGAAGTCGTCCACGACGACCACCAGCCGGGGCAGCGGCGGCGGCGTCGCCTCGGTCTGCCGCCGGGAGGCCGCCCCGGGCCGCAGCCGCATGGTCGAGCTCGGCGGTGCCTCCAGGTCCCCGGCCCCGCTGGTTCCGCCGGTCCCGGGAGCGGGCCGCCCGGCGGGTGTGCGCTGCGCGACGATCCGGCCGGAGACCTCGCGGTGCGTGTGCCACTCGGCGAAGTCGGCCCGCCCGAGCAACTCGGCCCGCCGCTTCAGCTCGGCGCTCAGGGACTGGGCGAACTCCCGCATGCGGACCGGGTCGTTGACCGTGAGGTGGGTGGTGACGTGCGGTATCTCCGTACAGGTGCGCAGCCCCTCGCCGTGCGCTCCGCCGGTGCCGACGCCGTCCCGGCCGTCGATCAGGACGATGCCCAGGCGGTCGGGGCGCTCGGCGGCGGCGAACGAGGCGACGACGGCCCGCAGCAGCTCCGTACGGCCGCTGCCGGGCGGCCCCTCGACCAGCAGGTGCGGCCCCTCGGCGACGAGGTCGGCGCAGAGCGGCCCGCGCGGCCCGGCGCCGAGCACCGCCCAGGCCCGCCCGCCGAGCGACTCCTTGTCGTCGGCCGCGTCCGCCCAGCGCGCCATCAGGGAGGCCGGGGTCGCCCTGGCGAGGCCCAGCTCGTCCAGGAGCCGCGCCGACTGGGGCAGCGGTGCCGCCACGCGTGCGTGCCCCTCACCGAGCGTGCCGTCCGTCCGCAGCGGTGCCAGCGCCCGCGCGAACCGCTCCGCCCAGGCGACGGAGACCGCGTCGACGGCGGCGACCGTGCCGGGGCCCACCGGCCCGGCGGGGGCGCTGGGGGTGTCGGTCCGGGCGATGCGCGTCAGCCGCAGGGCGGTGGCGACATCGCCGCTGAGCAGCGCCACGGCCCCGCAGGCGCGGAACGTCGGCGCCGCCGCGCACGCCGCCTCGTACGTGTCCGTCACCGGCGAGGCGGGCGAGGCCGGTGCCGTCTCGGCCAGGCACACCACATGGATCCCGGCCCGGGGCCCTTCCAGGGCCAGCCGCGCCACCGACTCCCGCAGGGCGGCGCCGCCGGGATCGCCGTCCACGACGACCACGGTGAACGGTCCGGGGAAGCCGCCGGGGTCCGCGCCGAGGTCGTCCCGCGCCCAGGAGGGGCGCCGGGCCGGGCGGGGGGCTGCCGCGCCCGCGGCCTCCGGTGCGGCATATCCGCCGGGGCCGGTGCCGTTGTTGGTGCCGCTTCCCGCGGCCGTCGGCCTCGCGCCGCCCGCCTGCCGGACCGCCGGGTCGTCCAGGCGGCGCAGGAGCTCCTCGGTGCGGGCCGCCGCCTGTTCACGGTCGTAGGCCAGCAGGAGGCGGCAGTCCTGGCCGTGGCCGGGCCGCACGTGGGGCAGCCAGCCGAGCCAGGACCACTCCGCGGTGCGCTCTTCCAGGGGCCGGGCGCGGTCCGGGCTGAGCAGGACGATCTCCAGCGCGTCGGGGGAGTGCAGCGCGGCCAGCTGGGCCAGCACCGCGCGCGCCAGCCCGGACAGCCGCGCGCGCGGTCCGGCCAGGCCCAGCGCCCCGGCCTCCCGCAGGTCGGCGGTCACCGGGACGGCGGGCAGCAGGCCCGAGCCGTCCGGCATGGCCCGGTCGGCGGTGCCGAGCCGGACCGTGAGGGTCTCCGGGTGGCCCGGCCCGCGCTCCCACAGCCGGGGCCCGGGGCCCAGTGCCGTGAGCAGCAGTGCCGCCGGGTCCGGCCAGATGTCCGGCTGCTGCGGGAGGAGGCCAGCCGGCGGTGGGACGGTCTCGTCGGCGCCCTGCTGGTCGTACACCTGGGGGTCCGCCGCCGGCTCGCCGCGTCCGCCGGTCAGCCGGCGCGCCCACGCGCCGAGCCCGCCGCGCCTGCGTACGCCCTGCGGGATGTCGGTGCCACGGAGAGGGGTGGCCTTGCGGACGCCGGGGGCCGGGCCCGGTGCGGCGGGACCGTCCGCCGTGCCGTGCGCCGCGAAGGCCCCGCCGAACCCGCCGACCCCGAAGGGGCCCGCGTGCGTGTCCCCGCCGTCCCGGCTCTCGATCCGGGGCGCCCCGCCCTGCCCCGGCACGACCGGCTCCGCCCCCGGTTCCCGGGCGTCCGGTGTCGCGTCGGCGGTGCCCCAGCCCGCCGAGCCGTAGGCGTGCTGCGTGTGTCCCAGGGGCGTGCCGTCGTGTCCCTCGCGCGCGGGAGCCGCCGCGTCCCCGGGGGCGACCCGCACGCAGCCCTCCCCGTCGGGCATCGTCTCCACCCGGGCCCCCGGCCCCCCGGACGGAGTGAGCCGCAGGGCCGATTCACCGATCCGCAGCAGCGCCCCAGGGGCGAACCGCACCTGCCGGTCGCCCACGTGCGTGCCGTCCAGCGCCGTGCCGTTGGTGGAGCCCAGGTCGGCGACCGAGACGCGGCCGTCGGCGGCGACGGTGACCGCGCAGTGCAGTCGGGAGACATCGGGGTCGTCCAGCGGGACGTCGGCGTCGGCGGAGCGGCCGATGGTGACCTGGCCGCCGTGCAGCAGGTGGACGCCGCCCGCGTCCGGGCCCGCGACCACGTGCAGTTGGGTCGGGGCGTCGTCCAGCTCGGGGTGCGGTTCCGGTTCGGCGGGGGCACCCACGGACAGCACCGCGCCGTCGACCAGTGGGGGTTCGCCCAGAGTGGCGCGGCCGGCGTCCAGCCGCTCCACGCCCGCGTACAGCACGACCGGGGCGCCGGCGGCCTCCCGGCCCCCGTCGCCGGTGACCGCCGAGGCCAGCGCCGACGCCACCGCGGCCAGGGCCGTGCCCGCGGGCGCCGTGACCAGCACGTCGCGGCTCGCGGCGCGGCCCCGCTGCGGGGACGGGCCCAGCGGGTCTACGACGGTCAGCCGGATCTGCATCGCCGTCAGCGGTCCCTTCTGCGCGGGCGCGGACTTCCCCCCACCACACACGAGCACGTCGGCCAGTACTGCACGCATCCTCGCACCTGCCACTGACAGCGCGCCCCTCGCCCGGCGTCAAGTGATCTTGATTGGTCAGCTCTGCCCCTAAAAGTGCCTGACCAGTTGTGCACCGGCGATCAGTTGAGATCGGTCACGTCCGCCGGCGGCAACCTGGAGACCGAGGCGAGCGTCTTTCCTTCGAACGTGCACCGGAACGCTTACGTAGTGCATGGGAGGACGGCACTACAGTGGGTCGGAAAAGGTAAGCGGAGAAGGCAAGCAACAGGGAGCGCATGACGTGCGGCCGGTAGGCAGCAAGTACCTGCTCGAGGAGCCGCTCGGACGCGGCGCCACGGGCACCGTCTGGCGAGCCCGCCAGCGGGAGACCGCGGGCGCCGAGGCGGCCGTGGCCGGCCAGCCCGGCGAGACCGTCGCGATCAAGGTCCTCAAGGAAGAGCTGGCGAACGACGCCGACGTCGTCATGCGGTTCCTCCGGGAGCGGTCCGTCCTGCTCCGGCTCACCCACCCCAACATCGTCCGGGTGCGCGACCTGGTGGTCGAGGGCGATCTGCTGGCGCTGGTCATGGACCTCGTCGAAGGCCCCGACCTGCACCGCTACCTGCGCGAGAACGGCCCCCTCACCCCGGTCGCCGCCGCGCTGATGACCGCGCAGATCGCCGACGCGCTCGCCGCCAGCCACGACGACGGCGTCGTCCACCGTGATCTGAAACCGGCCAACGTGCTGCTCCAGCAGTACGAAGGCCAGATGCACCCGCTGCTGACCGACTTCGGCATCGCGCGCCTGGCCGACTCCCCGGGGCTCACCCGCACCCACGAGTTCGTCGGCACGCCCGCCTACATCGCCCCCGAGAGCGCCGAGGGCCGCCCGCAGACCTCCGCCGTCGACATCTACGGCGCCGGCATCCTGCTGTACGAGCTGGTCACCGGCCGCCCGCCGTTCTCCGGCGGCAGCGCCCTGGAGGTCCTGCACCAGCACCTGAGCGCCGAACCGCGCCGCCCCTCGACCGTCCCCGACCCGCTGTGGACGGTCATAGAGCGCTGCCTGCGCAAGAACCCGGCGGAACGGCCCAGCGCCGAGAACCTGGCGCGCGGCCTGCGCGTCGTCGCCGAGGGCATCGGCGTGCACGCCAACAGCGCGCAGATCGCCGCCGCCGAGGGCGTGGGGGCACTGCTCGCCCCCGACCCGGCGCCGACCGCCGTAGCGGGCGCGCCCGGGGCCGCCGACCCCACGCAGGTGCTGCCCACAGGCTCGGCACCCGGAGCGTACGACCCCAACGGGGCCACCAGCGTCCTGCCCCACACCGGCGGCCCGGCGGGCGCGGCCGACCCCACCGCCGTACTGCCGCACACCGGGGCCGCCGACCCGACCGCGGTCATGCCCCCGGTGCCGCAGGGCCAGCAGCCGCCCGAGCAGCCGCACCCCTGGCAGAACCAGCTGCGCGCCGCCCGCGACCGCAACGAGCAGACCCAGGTCCAGTACCTCGACCCGAACGAGGACCCGCTGCGCCGCCGCCCGCAGCGCCAGGTGGCCCGCCCCAACCAGCAGCCCCAGCAGCAGCAGGCGCGCCCGCAGCAGCCCCAGCAGCGCCAGGCCCGGCAGCGTCAGCAGCAGGGCCCGCCGCCCGGGTACGGCCAGCAGCAGCCCCAGCGGTACGCCACCCCGCAGCCGCAGCAGTACGCCCCGCCCGCTCCGGCGGAGCCCCGGCGGCCGGCGCGGGAGCCGCGGGAGCCGCGGCAGCGCAGCGCCAACCCGATGAAGATCCCCGGTCTCGGCTGCCTGAAGGGATGCCTGTTCACGATCGTCATCCTGTTCGTCGCGGGCTGGCTGATCTGGGAGCTGAGCCCCTTGCAGCACTGGATCGGCACGGGCCGGGGCTACTGGCAGGAGCTGAGCCACTGGTTCCACACGGCGACCCGATGGGTCAAGGATCTCGGGGGTTCCGGCAGTAACTGATCGCCGGGTTGGTGATTTGTCGACATCTGGCGGGTGATTTCCGTCTCCGCGGTGAAGGTTGGCTCCTCGGACGCGTACTTTTAACGACAACACGCGTCAGTAGGAGCAGTCTTGGCACGCAAGATCGGCAGCCGGTACACCGCCCACCAGATCCTGGGCCGGGGCAGCGCCGGCACGGTGTGGCTGGGCGAGGGACCGGACGGGCCCGTCGCCATCAAGCTGCTGCGCGAGGACCTCGCGTCCGACCAGGAACTCGTCGGACGCTTCGTGCAGGAGCGCACGGCCCTGCTCGGCCTGGAGCACCCGAACGTCGTCTCGGTGCGCGACCTCGTGGTCGACGGCAACGACCTCGCGCTCGTCATGGACCTGGTCCGGGGCACGGATCTGCGCACCCGGCTCGAACGCGAGCGCCGCCTCGCGCCCGAGGCGGCGGTGGCCATCGTCGCGGACGTCGCCGACGGGCTCGCGGCGGCGCACAAGGCCGGCGTCGTGCACCGGGACGTCAAGCCGGAGAACGTGCTGCTGGACATGCAGGGCCCGCTCGGGCCCGGCGGCGCCCACCCGGCGCTGCTGACCGACTTCGGCGTGGCCAAGCTGATCGACTCGCCCAAGCGAACCCGGGCCACGAAGATCATCGGCACCCCGGACTACCTGGCCCCGGAGATCGTGGAGGGCCTGCCGCCGCGCGCCTCGGTCGACATCTACGCCCTGGCCACGGTGCTGTACGAGCTGCTGGCCGGCTTCACCCCCTTCGGCGGCGGGCACCCCGGGGCCGTACTGCGGCGGCACGTGACCGAGACGGTCGTACCGCTGCCCGGGATCCCCGAGGAGCTGTGGCAGCTGCTGGTGCAGTGCCTGGCCAAGGCACCGGCCTCGCGGCTGCGGGCGTCGGAGCTGGCGGCCCGGCTGCGGGAGCAGCTGCCGGTGCTGGCCGGGATGCCCCCGCTGGAGGTGGACGAGCCGGACGCGGAGCTCTCCGAGGAGGCCGCGGCGGAGGAGCCCGCGTTCCCGGCGGAGCCCGGAGGCGAGCCGGTACGGCGGCGCGGGGCGGTGTCCCTGGTGCCCGGAGCCAAGCCGGACTCCAACCGCGACACCCACACCTCGATGCGCGTACCGGGACCCGACGAGCTGGCCGGAGGAGCCCGGGGCACCGCACGCGCTCCCCGGGCCTCCGGAGCGCCCCGCCCCGGCTCGGCACGGCACCGGGCGGCCGCCCGGCGGCGCAAGATCACCCTCGGAGTGGCCGCGGTCACGCTCGCGGCCGCGCTCGGGGTCGGCGCGTGGCTGGCGACGTCGGGCGACGACTCGGAGACCTCCCCGCAGAACACGCACACCTCTTCGACACCGTGAGGAGAACGAGCCCGTCCGGCGCTTGAGGACGAGGCCCGTTCAGGGCCGACAGGGGCGGCGGCCCCCGGAGGGCCCCGCACCGGCGCCGGATGCCTCTTTCGGCCGGGGTTGCCTGAAGGAACCGTTACGCTGGATGGCGTGGCAGTCGTCGATGTATCCGAAGAGATCAAGTCCCTCTCCTCGACCATGGAGTCGATCGAGGCCGTTCTGGACCTCGACAAGCTGAGGGCAGACATCGCCGTGCTCGAGGAGCAGGCGGCCGCGCCGTCCCTGTGGGACAACCCGGACGAGGCGCAGAAGATCACCAGCAGGCTCTCCCACCTCCAGGCCGAGGTCAGGAAGGCGGAGACGCTGCGCGGACGGATCGACGATCTCGCCGTGCTCTTCGAGATGGCCGAGGAGGAGGACGACCCGGACACCCGTGCCGAGGCCGAGTCCGAGCTCGCCGCCGTCCGCAAGGCGCTGGACGAGATGGAGGTCCGCACGCTCCTGTCCGGCGAGTACGACGCCCGTGAGGCGCTCGTGAACATCCGCGCCGAGGCCGGCGGTGTCGACGCCGCCGACTTCGCGGAGCGGCTCCAGCGCATGTACCTGCGGTGGGCCGAGCAGCACGGCTACAAGACCGAGGTGTACGAGACCTCGTACGCGGAGGAGGCGGGCATCAAGTCCACCACCTTCGCCGTGCAGATCCCCTACGCCTACGGCACCCTCTCCGTCGAGCAGGGCACGCACCGGCTGGTGCGCATCTCGCCCTTCGACAACCAGGGCCGCCGGCAGACCTCCTTCGCGGGCGTGGAGGTCCTGCCCGTCGTCGAGCAGTCCGACCACGTCGAGATCGACGAGACCGAGCTGCGCATCGACGTCTACCGGTCCTCCGGCCCCGGCGGTCAGGGCGTGAACACCACGGACTCCGCCGTCCGCATCACGCACCTTCCCACCGGCATCGTCGTCTCCTGCCAGAACGAGCGGTCGCAGATCCAGAACAAGGCCACCGCGATGAACGTCCTCCAGGCGAAGCTGCTCGAGCGGCGCCGGCAGGAGGAGCAGGCCAAGATGGACGCCCTCAAGGGCGACGGCGGCAACTCCTGGGGCAACCAGATGCGGTCGTACGTGCTGCACCCGTACCAGATGGTCAAGGACCTGCGCACGGAGCACGAGGTCGGCAACCCGGAGGCCGTGTTCAACGGTGAGATCGACGGGTTCCTCGAGGCCGGTATTCGCTGGCGCAAGCAGCAAGAGAAGTAACTTTGTCGACTTGACAACTGCCGCCCACCGGGCGGCAGTTGTTGTTTTGTCTGGGTTCTACATCACACTTACACACCGCAACTCCCGGCATACGGCCCACCGGTGGACATCGCGCGCGCAACGGCCTTGACGTTGCTTTGAAAAATCGGAAGGGTGAAGCGTGGCATGCGTATCTCTGGGGCGCATGTGAACCGGGGGACTCGCGCGGTGACTTGAACTTCGTCAGCTGCCTCCGTCGATCACGGCCGACCCCATGCGCCGCTCATTGACCAACAGCTACTGGGGGTAGCAACCATATGACGAAGAAGACGCGGATCCGGATCGCGCGGATAGCCGCCGGCGCCGTGATCGCCGCGGGTGCCTCGCTGACCGCCGCGGGAGCCGCCTCCGCCACGGAGTCGGACTGCGTGCTGGGTGTTCTGTGCGCCGACGAGAACCCGACGCCGGACCCGGGCCCGACCGATCCCACGACGATCCCGACGGACCCCACGACGATCCCGACGGACCCGACCACGGTCCCGACGGACCCGACCGACGGGCCGACGGACCCCACCGAGGAGCCGACCGAGCCCACCGAGGACCCGACGACGGCCCAGCCGTCCGAGAACCCCACCAAGCCCACCTCCGAGCCCTCGCAGGGCGGCAGCCACGGCAACGGCGGCGGCAGCCACGGCAACGGCAACAACAACGACCCCGACGGCGGCTCCGGCACCTCCGCCCAGGAGGAGGGCACCTCCGCCCTCACCGACACCAGCTCGAACACGGGCTCCGGCGCCAAGGCCCAGGGCAGCGGTAAGGAGCTCGCCGAGACCGGTGCCGGGCAGACCGCGTTCCTGATCATCGGCGCCGCCACCATGATCGCCGGTGGCGTCGGCTTCCGCGTCCTGCCGCGCCTCGTCGGCGGCCGGGGCGGTGCGGCTGCCTGACGGTAGCCGAGCGGGTACGATGCGTGCCCACTGCTTGCGATGAAGGGCCCGGAGCTTGGCGCTCCGGGCCCTTCAGGCGTACTGGGAGGGGATCCTCACGCGGTCTGGTGCGCCAGCAGCGCCACCGCGGCGATCAGCACCGCCAGCAGCGCTATCAGCGTCATCGGGTTCAGTCCCGCGAAGAAGTTCTCCTGCTGAAGTCGCTCGCGGTTGGCGCGGCACACGGGGCACCGGCCCTCGCTCACGGGCGCCGCGCAGTTCGCGCACACCAACCGGTCGTACGTCATGCGCTCGCCCTCCTTGCACCGGCCATCACCCATATAACGTTTCCGGAACGGAGAACGTTCCCCCTCCACTGTGCCAGGTTCCTCCGGAGGTTGCGCGGGCGCTCCGAAAGGGGTGGTGCAGGTCTCTAGCGGCGGGACGCAAACCTTACCCGGCACAAATGTGCACAAGACCCCCGCAACCGCGACCGGCGACTGCGCTTCCGTACCCGGTTCGCGTATGGTCACGCACATCTACCCCCGGCGACCCGTGGTGCATCCGTGATCCGATTCGACAATGTCTCCAAGGTCTACCCCAAGCAGACCCGCCCCGCACTCAGGGAAGTGTCCCTGGAAGTGGAGAAGGGCGAGTTCGTGTTCCTGGTGGGGTCCTCCGGCTCCGGAAAGTCCACCTTCCTGCGGCTGATCCTCCGCGAGGAGCGGTGCAGCCACGGACAGGTGCACGTGCTGGGCAAGGACCTCGCGCGCCTCTCCAACTGGAAGGTGCCGCAGATGCGCCGCCAGCTGGGGACCGTGTTCCAGGACTTCCGGCTCCTGCCCAACAAGACGGTCGCGGAGAACGTGGCCTTCGCGCAGGAGGTCATCGGCAAGTCCCGCGGCGAGATCCGCAAGTCCGTGCCGCAGGTGCTCGACCTCGTCGGGCTCGGCGGCAAGGAGGACCGGATGCCGGGCGAGCTGTCCGGCGGTGAGCAGCAGCGCGTGGCCATCGCGCGGGCCTTCGTCAACAGACCCAAGCTGCTGATCGCCGACGAGCCCACCGGCAACCTCGACCCGCAGACCTCCGTCGGCATCATGAAGCTGCTCGACCGGATCAACCGCACCGGTACGACAGTCGTGATGGCCACGCACGACCAGAACATCGTGGACCAGATGCGCAAGCGCGTCATCGAGCTGGAGAAGGGCCGCCTCGTCCGCGACCAGGCACGCGGCGTCTACGGCTACCAGCACTGACGATCCCCACGTCCTGGATCCACGGAAAGGCTTACCAGACGCCATGCGCGCCCAGTTCGTACTGTCGGAGATCGGTGTGGGTCTCCGCCGCAATCTCACGATGACCTTCGCGGTGATCGTCTCCGTAGCCCTGTCCCTGGCCCTGTTCGGTGGTTCGCTGCTGATGAGCGACCAGGTCAGCACGATGAAGGGCTACTGGTACGACAAGGTCAACGTCTCGATCTTCCTCTGCAACAAGAGCGACGCCGACTCCGACCCCAAGTGCACCAAGGGCGCGGTCACCGAGGACCAGAAGAAGCAGATCCTCGCCGACCTGAAGAAGATGACGGTCGTCGAGACGGTCACGTACGAGTCGCAGGACCAGGCGTACAAGCACTACAAGGAGCAGTTCGGCGACTCCCCGCTGGCCAGTTCGCTCACCCCGGACCAGATGCAGGAGTCGTACCGGATCAAGCTCAAGGACCCGCAGAAGTACCAGGTCGTCGCGACCGCCTTCGACGGGCGCGACGGCGTGCAGTCCGTGCAGGACCAAAAAGGCATCCTTGACAACCTGTTCGGGCTGCTGAACGGCATGAACTGGGCCGCCCGGATGGTCATGGCGCTGATGCTGGTGGTCGCGCTGATGCTGATCGTCAACACCGTGCGCGTCTCCGCGTTCAGCCGTCGGCGGGAGACCGGGATCATGCGGCTGGTCGGCGCCTCCGGCTTCTACATCCAGGCGCCGTTCATCGCCGAGGCCGCGGTCGCCGGACTGATCGGCGGCACGGTGGCCTGCGGATTCCTGGTCGTCGCGCGGTACTTCCTCATCGACCACGGCCTCGCCCTGTCGCAGAAGCTGAACTTGATCAACTTCATCGGCTGGGACGCCGTGTTGACGAAGCTGCCGCTCATCCTGGCCACAAGCCTGCTGATGCCGGCGCTGGCCGCGTTCTTCGCGCTGCGCAAGTACCTGAAGGTGTGACGCATGCCAAGAGGGCCGTACGTTCAACCGAGCGTACGGCCCTTCGCGTTGTCCTAGACTCACCCGCATGTCAGGCCGCGACCTGTTCTGCCAGCCCCGCCGTTTCGGCCGCGGGGCCGCCCTGACATTGGTCTTCGCGGGCGTGCTCGCCGCCGGAGCCGCCACCGGCGCCCTCCCGGACGGCGATCACTCGGGCGCCTCCGGACGGAGGGCCACACAGGGAGCCGCCCGCGCGGCCACCGGGCACGACGACGTCGAGAAGGCCGCCGCCGAGGCCATGGCCGACGGCAAGTCCCCCATGGAGGCCGCCGAGCGCGCGGTCAGCCGCAGCGGGGACCGCTGGGGCGCCGTGTACTCCGAGGGCGAGTACGAGGAGTTCCAGGAGGCCCTCGACGGCGAGTACACCGGCGTCGGCCTGTGGGCGCGGCGGGAGCGCGACGGGCGGATCGAGGTGACCAAGGTGCAGTCCGGGTCGCCCGCGTCCAGCGCCGGGATCCGCCAGGGCGACCGGCTGCGCAGCATCGACGGGCGGCGGGTCGGCGGACTGCCCGTCACCGAGGTCGTCTCGTTACTGCGCGGCGACGCCCAGGACGCCCCCGCCGGCACCACCGTCCGGCTCGGCCTGGAGCGCGGCACGCGCGCGTGGAGCGAGACACTGCGCCGGGCCCGCCTCTCCACCGACTCCGTCACCGTCCGCAAGCTCGCCGGCGGGGTGACCGTCATCAGGGTCGCCGCCTTCACCAAGGGCTCCGGCGACACCGTCCGCACCGCCGTCCGCGAGGCCCCGGCCGACGGCCGGCTCATCCTCGACCTGCGCGGCAACTCCGGCGGCCTGGTCACCGAGGCCACGACCGCCGCCTCCGCCTTCCTCGACGGCGGCCTGGTCGCCACCTACGACGTGGACGGAAAGCAGCACTCCCTGCACGCCGCGTCCGGCGGCGACACCGCCAGACCGCTGGTCGCCCTGGTCGACGGCGGCACGATGAGCGCGGCCGAGATGCTCACCGGCGCCCTGAAGGACCGCGGCCGCGCGGTCGTCATCGGCTCCCGCACCTTCGGCAAGGGCTCGGTCCAGATGCCGAGCAAGCTGCCCGACGGCTCCGTCGCCGAGCTGACCGTCGGCCACTACCGCACCCCCTCCGGCCGTGCCGTCGACGGCCGGGGCATCACCCCCGACCTGGAGGCCGGGCAGAACGCGCTCCAGCGGGCGGAGACGGTCCTCACCGGCCTGGGCGACCCGTCGTAAACGGCTTCCCCGGTACCCCCTCCGTAGTGCGAAAATGGACGGCACTATGAGTAAGGGAATGTACGTACCGAAGGAGTCCCAGCCCAAGCAGGGCGGAGGGGCCGCGAAGGCGGCGAAGGACGGCAAGCGCAAGATCGTCGCGCAGAACAAGAAGGCACGGCACGACTACGCGATCATCGACACCTACGAGGCCGGGCTCGTCCTCACCGGCACCGAGGTGAAGTCGCTGCGCCAGGGGCGCGCCTCGCTGACCGACGGCTTCGTCCAGATCGACGGGAACGAGGCGTGGCTGCACAACGCCCACATCCCCGAGTACAGCCAGGGCACCTGGACCAACCACTCCGTGCGCCGCAGGCGCAAGCTGCTCCTGCACCGCGAGGAGATCGACAAGCTGGAGTCCAAGTCCCAGGAGACGGGTCACACGATCGTGCCCCTCGCCCTGTACTTCAAGGACGGCCGCGCGAAGGCCGAGATCGCCCTCGCGCGAGGCAAGAAGGAGTACGACAAGCGGCAGACCCTGCGCGAGAAGCAGGACCGGCGGGAGTCGGACCGGGCGATCGCGGCGGCGAAGCGCAAGCAGCGCGGCCAGCGGGAATAAGCTGGCACGGACCCGCGTTGGTCACGTACGATGGCACTTGCACCGCACAGCAGGTGCGCGAGCCTCTCCGGCCTGCCGGAGGGGATTGATGTTAATTAAACATGGGGATGATCGGTTTCGACAGCGGCTGTCGAAGCAGGGGAAGCGTGTCGAGGAAGCGGCAATGATCTCGTAAACCATATGTCGCAAACAATAATCGCCAACACCAAGCGCGATTCCTCCTCGTTCGCCCTCGCTGCCTAATTAGCAGCTAGCGAACTCTCATAGGAGTGTCAGCCCGGGGCTGTTCCCGACCCGGATCCTGGCATCAGCTAGGGGACTAAACCTTGATCCCGGTCACGGGGTGAAGAGGGAAACCAAACAGTGACTGAGCCCGTCGGAGACTTGTCCGCGTGATCTCCGGGGCCGAGAAAATCGAAGCGGACTGCACACGGAGAAGCCCTGATTCCGCACCGTTGGACGCGGGTTCGATTCCCGCCATCTCCACTCATCCCATGTGGCCGAGGCCCTGTCGCTCACGAGCGGCGGGGCCTTTGTCGTGCACACCTTCGCAGATCCCGCACAGCTGGGGGAGAGCACTTCGAGTGATGTCCTTGAACCGTGCCCGTGAGCCGCGTCCGCTCCTCGTCCGAGCCGACGGCGGCCCGTCGCCCCTCCACGAGACGGAGTGGGGACCGCACGCGGATCCCGGCGCCGTCACCCGCACGGTGCCGGCCGGCTCCCTCGGACTCCCCGAGGACACCGTGCGCGCGCTCGACGCGTGGTCGCGGGCTCGTCCCCGGGACGGGTTCACCGACCGCCCGGCCCTGCGTGCGCACGTCGGGCAAGGCATGGAGCTCGCCCGGCGGGTCGCCCGGAACCTCGGGCCCGAATGGGTCGTGCGCTACTGGGACGAGCAGCGTCGCACCGCGAAGTCCGTGTGCTGGGGATGCCGGCGTCTGCACTGGACCGTCGACGCCCACGGCGAGCCCCCGCACCCGCTCGACCTGGTCGTCATGGGCGAATACGCCTACGGCCCCCTGCGTGCCGACGGATTCGGCGACTTCTTCCCGGACGACCCCGCCGCCGCGCTCGCGTTGTCCGACGACCTCGTGGCCGACCTGTACCGGTGGGCGCAGGACATCGACGCCGTCATGAACACCTGGCTCGGCGATCGCGACGACGCCCGGCAGGACGCCGCGTACGAACGTCTGCGCGGGGAGGGCGAGCTGCTGACCGCGCGCCTCGCCGCGGAACTCGGCGCGGGCAGAACCGTGACCTTCGGAGGCGTCTAGACCGTGCGGCAGCAGTCCGGCCCCTACTTCGAGAAGCACGACAGCGACTTCGGGCTCAGCGGCCTGACGGAGTCGTTCGCCCTGTCGACGCCACCCGGGACGGAGGAGGCGGCACTCGCCCTCGTCACGGAGAAGCTCGGCGCATACGAGGGTGAGACGCCCGTCGACATGTCGGGCATCGAGCGGCTCAGCGAGGACGAACGCCACCGCCTCGGGTTCGACGTGTTCCACGACGACTTCGGCTATGCCGAGGAGCTCCGCGCGGACCTGGGCAAGCTCCTGGACTCCCCGCTGTCCGACGAGGTGCTCGGTGCCGTGTGGCTCGCCGCCACGGGAGGCGTGTGGGATCCGCGGGCGCACGGAACCGGCGTGCGGGACTGGCTCGCGCGGATGGACGCGGCCTGCGCGGCCCGTCCGCCCCGGGTGATGGTGGGCCGCGAGCCGGGCCCCTCGTGGTCGTACTGGCGCCTGCCGGCCGTCGCCACCGTCCGGGACGCGATCCTGGCGGAGATCCGGGCATCGGCCGGTGAGCTCCCCGGCCTGGCGGCGGCGCTGGAGGAGGTCGCCACCCGGGCCGACCTCGATCTCGGGTTCCGGCTCTACCTGCGCGCGCTCAAGACGGCCGCCGTGCCGGTCCCGGAGGAGCGCTGCGAGAGGTTCTGCGACCTCGGTGAACCGTTCGGGTACCCCTTCGACGTCGTCTATGGGGGGCTCACCGTCGTGTGGCGGCCCCTGGAGGTCGCCCGGCGCCTCTTCGACGAGGACTTCGGGTTCTCCGAACTCGCCCGACAGTTCGACCCGATATGGGAGCGCAGCGTCCCCGCGCCCGAACTCCTCCACCAGACCGTCACCGCCGACGGCTGTCGCGTCCCCGGCGTCCAGGCACTCGTGCTGTGGGAGGACACCGTCCGGCTCCTGCGGTCTCCGCTGTCCGGCGACACCCTCACCACCGTCTGGGCCGCCGCGTCGAACACCGCCCCCGGCCGCTGCGTAACCGACGGACCGGACTGGCTGCGCCGGATCGCCGAGGCGTGCCGGGCCCGGCTCACCGAGGTCGCCCCCGAGCACACCCCCGCCCTGCCCCCGGTGCGGGCCGACCTCGCGGACGCGGTCCTGCACGAACTGCGGGAAGCCGCACCCCAGTTGGAGCCCGAGCACGTGACCGCTCTGGAGCAGGTCGTCGTCCAGGCCGACCCCGACCTCGGATTCCGGCTGCTGCTGAGAGTCCTGCACACGGTGTGGGGGTCACTCACCAAGCGGCAGTACGCCCGTTACCGGGCCCTCGGCGAACGCTTCGGCTACGGCCAGTACCACGTGGCCTACGCGGTGGAGCACCTCGCCCAGGACGAGTGACCGGCCCGCAGGTGTGAATCTCCGTCGTTCGCCGTGCTCAGGCTGGTCGCCGCGACCCAGCGTGCCTGTACACGGTGTGGCGGCGGGAGGCGGTGGGGGAGTGGCTTCGGCGGAGACCCAGCAGGCACAGCCGAACTGGCGGTACTGCGGCGGGCAGATCAAGCTGTGGCGTGAGGAGGCGGGGATCAGCCGCCAGACGCTCGCCGACGAGGCCGGCTACGAGTACGTCAAGTCGATGGAGTGCGGGAGGCGGCGGCCGACCCTGCGGTTGTTGCAGGTCGCGGACCAGATGTGCGGGGCGCGGGGGAAGTTGGCGGCCGCGCATGAGTTCCTGAAGCCGGAGCCTTTTCCCGCGCGGTCGCAGGAGTACATGGCGATCGAGGCGGAGGCGATTGCCGTGCAGTGGTACGAGCCGATGCTTGTTCCCGGTCTGTCGCAGACTCTGGAGTACGCGCGAGCGCTGATCAGTAGCAACTGTCCTCCGCTGGACGATGAGACGGTGGAAGAGCGCGTGGCGGCACGACTGCAACGGCAGGAGAAGCTGACGAGGAAGCCTCCGACGCACTTCAGCTTTGTGATCCACGAGGCCGCGCTGCGTTCGGCGGTCGGCGGCCAGGACGTTATGCACAGGCAGTGTCACCACCTGCTCGAGGTGGGGAAGCAGCGGCACCTCTCGATCCAGGTGCTCCCCTTCTCAACGGCTCCCACGGCGGCGCTCAGCGGTCCGATGGTGCTTGCGGAGACCGTCGACCATGAGCGGTACGCCTTTGTGGACGGGCAGTCGACAGGGGCCCTGTACTCCGACGGCGACAAGCTCAGTACGCTGACGCAGCGCTATGGCATGATCCGCATGCAGGCGCTCAGCGTTGAGGAGTCGGATCGGTTCATCAGGAGGGTGGCGGGGGAGCTGTGAGCGACGAACTGTCATGGTTCAAGTCCAGCTACAGCGGGCTCTTGTCCATCGAGCCTGCCGCATGAGTGAACACCCCGCCGCGCTCTGCGGATTGCTTCCACCTGGTCCGCATCGCGAAGGATTCCACCGCCCATGTTCCTCCTCCGCCTCCTGCCGCCGCTGCCCCGCGAGATATCGCTCGCCGTCGTCGGGCTGGTCTTCGGGCTGTTCCTGGCGATCATGGGTGCCCTGCACGGGTACGCCGAGATGGCCGGTGTCGCCGGGACCGTCCATGTGACGGAATGCGTGCCCGCAAGCGGCGGCTGGAAGGACCTGTGGACGGACGGATGGGCCTGCGACGGCTCGTTCGAGGCCGACGACCACTCGGTCAGCATCAGCGGCGTCGCGGTCGAAGGCATCTTCGAGAAGCAGCCCGACGCCACCCTGGCCGCCCGCGTCGACGGTCCCTCCGCGAGCACCGCCATCCAGGACGGCTCCGGGAACTGGAAGTGGCCGACCCTCACCGGCGTCGTCATCCTCGCCTTCACGGCCTGGCGGATCCGTGCGATCCGGGGCCTGCTGGCCCTGCGCCGAATCGCACGGACCGCCGCCGTACCGGCTTGACCGGTGGTAGCGGTCTGAACGCCGACGGTGACGGTAGCGGCATGTGATCCGCTAACCTTGCGCTGTGACGCACCGATGGGTGCGTCCTCCCTTCACACCGGGTCCCGTCCCCTCGGGGCCCGGCCCGACGAGAGCGGTCCCGGGACCGTGTGAGGTCGCCTCACGTCGAAGGGAGGACGCCTCCAGATGGGGTGTCACCGTGAGCAAGAGCCGACTCTCGTCATGCGGCTGATCCGGCGCTTGCCGGAGCGGGCGGCGAAGCACGCGAGGAGGTGGCTGCTCTGGTGGCTCAGCAAGTAGCCGGATGTCCCCTTCCACGGTGGGGGCATCCGGCGAGCTCTTGCTGAGCTTGGGCCTCCGCGCGGATTACCGGTCCGTTGCGGGGGCCCTCCTTGCGTCCAAGTACAGCACACAGAGCGCCTCGACGGCACCAAGCCCGCCGCGCTGGCCCGACCGGTCAGCGCAGGCTGAACGTCGACAGCCGTAGCCCCTCGCTCAGTACCAGGTAGACGTCGGCCCGGTCCTTCCCCGCTGCCGTCAGCCGGGCGCCAACCGTGGCGTAGTCGTACGCCGACCCCGTGCCGCCTGTCGTCGCCGTGCCGATGAGCCGACCGGTGGGGGACCCGAGCCGCACCTCGACCGTGCCGGCGGGCCCCGCGACGCGCGCGCTGAATCGCGAGGCACCCGACCCCAGCCGCGTGTCCGCGAACTCCAGCCACGCCCCGTCGGACGCGGCCGACACCGCCGTACCCGCCGCCTTCGACTCGTCGACCAGGTGGATGCCGGAGCCGTAGTCGTCGAAGTTCTCGGCGCGGGTGGTCCTCGACAGGTCGCGGGGCGGGATCGTCTCGCCGTGCACGGCCCAGGTGGCCCGCGCCCGGATGTCCGTCGCGGACGCGCCCGCCATGACGTCGTACGCGCCCGTCTCCACCACCCACTTCGAGCGGGTGACGTCCCAGTGGGCGAGGTCCGACGCCCGTACCCGCAGCCTGACCGTCCGCGTCTCGCCCGGCTTCAGCGACACCCGCTCGAAGGCCTTCAGCTGCTTCAGGGGCTGTGCGTCACGGGAGGCGCGCTGGTGGACGTAGAGCTGTACGACCTCGGCGCCGGACCGCCGACCGGTGTTGGTGACCCGTACCTCGTAGCCGTCGGACACCTTCCGCAGGCCGCCGTAGCGGAAGCTCGTGTACGACAGCCCGTACCCGAACGGGTAGAGCGCCCGGCCCTTGAAGTACTGGTAGGTCCGGCCGGACCTGATGATGTCGTAGTCGAGGATCGACGGGAGGTCGGCGTCCGAGCGGTACCAGGTCTGGGTGAGGCGGCCGGAGGGGTTCGCGTCGCCGTAGAGCAGGTCGGCGAGGGCGTTGCCCGTCTCCTGGCCCGCGTGGGTGGTCCACAGCAGGGCCGGGACCTCCTTCTGGAGGGCGCCGAGGGTGGTCGGGTAGCTGTTCTCGACGATCACGACCGTGTGCGGGTTGGCCTTGCGGACCGCTCTGACCAGGGCTTCCTGCGTGGGCGCCAGGCCCGTGTCCGTGCGGTCGTGAGCCTCGCGGCCGTTGATGGAGGGGTTCGAGCCGACCACGACGACCGCCCGGTCCCTGCCCTTGACCGCGGAGACGGCGTCCGCCACGCCGTCCCGGACGACGTCCTTCGCGTAGTGGGCCGCCTGCTCCTTCGGGACCAGGCCCAGCGTCCCGTCGGTGCCGGTCGGGCCGAGGTAGACCGGGTTCGACCACCAGGACTCGGCGGTCTCGTAACCCGCGTACCGCAGCAGGTACGTGCCGTCGTCCTGCCGTTCCAGCCTGAACTGCTGCTGGACGAACCAGCCGCCGGGCTGCGTCTGGTCGTTGACGAAGTTCGACCAGTTGTAGCCGACGTACCTGCCGTTGGCCGCCGAGCGGAGCGTCACGATGCCCGAACCCCAGTCGAACGCGTCGAACTGGGCCGGGAGACCCGAGTCCGTCGTCTCCTTCAGCGGCGCGCCCGCGTCCCCGGTGCCGGCCGTGACGTACTTCCCGGTCGCCGTGTCCTTCAGCGCGATCCGGTCCACGCCCTCGCTGCTCGCCACCGGCGTGCCGAGCTTGGCCTCGATGCCCTCCTTCGGGGTCACCGAGTAGGGCAGTGTGCCGGAGTACCAGTCGGCGTAGAGGGTGTCGGAGAGTGGGCCGACCACCGCGGTGCTGCCGGACTTCCGCAAGGGCAGCGTGCCGTCGTTCTTCAGGAGCACCGCCGCCTCCGCCGCCGCCTCGCGCGCCAGCTTCCGGTGGGCCGGGCTGTCGATGACGGAGGCGTCGATGGAGCCGTACTTCCCGCCGCCCGGGTCGAACTCGCCCAGCCGGACCCGGATGCTCAGGATGTGACCGGCGGCGGTGTCGACGTCCGACTCCTTCAGCAGGCCCGTGGACAGCGCCGACCTGACCGCCGCCGTGGTCGGCCCGGCGTCCGTGTCGTTGTCCGTGAAGCTGTCGATGCCCGCCTTCAGGGCGGCCGCGTCCGCTTCGGCCTGGGTGCCGTAGTACCGCTGGCTGCCGACCAGGTTCCCGGGCGCGTAGGCGTCGGTGACGTTCAGCAGGTCCCGCCCGGTCCAGGTGCGGACGGTGTCGTCGAGGGCCGGGTTCACCGTGTCCGGGCGGCCGTTGACCAGGTTGTAGGACGACATCACACCCGTCGCCGCGTCCGCCTCGATCGCGGGCTTGAAGGCCTGCTCGTCGTACTCCTTCAGCACGCGCGGGCGCAGCTCCGAGGAGGTGGTGTCGCGGTGCTCCTCGTTGTTGTTGGCGAGGAAGTGCTTGAGGGTGGGGGCGGTCTTGAGATGGTCGGGGTCGCCGCCGGTCAGACCGGTGCCGTACGCGGTGGAGATCGCGCCGGTGAGATGGGGATCCTCGGAGTAGCCCTCCTCGTTGCGGCCCCAGCGCGGGTCGCGCAACAGGTTCACCACGGGCGCCCACAGGTTCAGGCCCCAGCCGGCCGGACGCTGCTGCTGGAAACCGCGCGCCTCGTCGCCGACGGCCGAGCCGACCTGCCGGATCAGTGCCGGGTCCCAGGTGGAGGCCAGCCCGAGGGCCTGCGGGAACACGGTGGCTCTGCCCAGCCAGGCCACGCCGTGCAGGGCCTCTGTGCCGGTGCGGAAGGACTGGATGCCGAGGCGGGGGATGGCGGGCTCGTACTGGTGGAGGAGGGAGATCTTCTCGTCGAGGGTGAGGCGGCCCAGCAGGTCGGTGACCCGGGCGTCCACCGGCAGATCCGGATCGCGGAAGGGATACGCCGGGTCGGCGTGGGCCGGGACGGTGGCGCCGAGGCCCGCGATCAGGGCCAAGGCCGTCAGCAGCGTGGTTCTCCGTCCTCTTCTCTTGCCTTTCATGTCACGGCTCCTTCGGATAGGGGCAGTGCGAAGACTCAGGCGGTGCGCGGCGCCGTGCTCGCCCGGTCGGTCATCCGGGGCGGCAGCAGGGTCGCCTCGGGTACGGGGGTCCCGTCCAGCTTCCTCATCAGCAGGTGTACCGCCCGCTCGCCCACCTCGGCGGAGGGCAGGGCGACGGAGGTGACGGGGACACGGACGGACTCGGCGAGTTCGTCGGGGCAGATGGCGGTGACCGAGAGGTCGCCGGGGACACGGAGGCCGAGCTGTTCGAAGGCGTCGATCAGCGGCTCCAGGATGGGCTCGTTGTGGACGACGACCCCCGTCAGCGCGGGCTGTTCACGGAGCAGTTGCTCGGCGACCAGGCGGGCGGCCGTCGGCGAGGCCTCGCAGGGGTGGACGGAGCTCGACAGCCCGCCGCGGTCGGCGGCGGCCGTGAACCCCTGGACGACCCGCTGGGCGAACGCCGTCCCCCGCACGTACACCTCCGGCGGCGACCCCACCAACGCCACCACCCGGTGTCCGAGCCGCGCCAGATGCTCCACGCACGCCTCGCCGGCCGCCTTGAAGTCGAGGTCGATACAGGTCAGCCCGTCCGCCTCGGCGGGGAACCCGATCAGCACGGACGGCCGGTCCAGCGAGCGCAGCAACGGCAGCCGGGGATCGTGGAGTTGGACGTCCATCACGATCAGCGCGTCGACGAGCGCCGTGTCCGCGACCCGGCGCAGGCCGTCCTCGCCCTCCTCCTGCGTGAGGAGCAGGACGTCGTGGTCGTGCCGGCGCGCCGTCGTCACCACGGACACCGCGAACTGCATGACCACCGGGACGTGGATGCCGGCCCGTAAGGGGATCACCAGCGCCAGGACGTTCGACCGGCTGCTGGCCAGGGCGCGGGCGCCCGCGTGCGGCCAATAGCCCAGCTCGTGGATGGCCGCCTCGATCCGCTGCCGGGTCTCCTCGGAGATGGGGCGCTTGCCGCTGAGCGCGTAGGAGACGGTGCTGGGGGAGACCCCGGCACGCCGCGCCACATCGGTGATCTTCACCATCAGCCCATCTCCAGCGTGAGAAACCCGGTACCGGCCTGCGCGCGGGCCGTGCGCTCCCCGGCCGTCAGCGCCCACGGCGCCACCGGATCACCGCACGAGGCCCGCAGCGTGTCCCCTTCGCGTACGACGGTGAAGGTCACGTCCCCGACCGGCACCGTCACCTGCGCGCCCCGCTCCAGCCCGTACACCCGCAGGGTCACCCCGTCCGCATACGGATAGTCGGGCCTCTCCGCCACCGCACCCACCGGGATCACCGCCCCCGGCCGGACCAGGAGCGGCACGCTCGAGAACCCGTGCCGTTCGCGCACCCAGCGCGGCCCGGTCACCGTCCGCCCGCTCAGGAAGTGGGTCCAGGTGCCCTCGGGCACGTAGTAGGTCACGTCCCCCTCGTCGCTGAACACCGGCGCCACCAGCAGGTCCGGGCCGAGCATGTACTGCCGCTCCAGGTACGCGCACCCGGGATCGTCCGGGAACTCCAGCACCATCGCCCGCATCACCGGCACGCCCTCGGCATGGGCGGCGCGGGCCGCCTCGTACAGATAGGGCATCAGGCTCAGCTTCAGGCGGGTGAACAGCCGCAGCACGTCCACGGACTCCTCGTCGAACAGCCACGGCACCCGGTACGACGAGGACCCGTGCAGCCGGCTGTGCGAGGATAGCAGCCCGAAGGCCAGCCACCGCTTGAACAGCGCGGCCGTCGGCGTGCCCTCGAAGCCGCCGATGTCATGGCTCCAGTAGCCGAAGCCGGACAGCCCGAGCGACAGCCCGCCGCGCAGCGACTCGGCCATGGACTCGTACGTGGCTTCGCAGTCGCCGCCCCAGTGCACGGGGAACCGCTGGCTGCCCGTGGTCGCCGAGCGGGCGAAGACCACCGCCTCGTCCTCGCCCCGGTGCTTGCGCAGCACCTCGAAGACCGTGCGGTTGTAGAGGTAGGTGTAGTAGTTGTGCATCCGCTCCGGGTCCGAGCCGTCCGCCCAGGCCACGTCGACCGGGACGCGCTCCCCGAAGTCCGTCTTGAAGCAGTCGACGCCCTGCGCGAGCAGCGCCTGGAGCTTCGCCGCGTACCAGCCGCGGGCCGCCGGGCTGGTGAAGTCGACCAGCGCCATGCCCGGCTGCCACAGGTCCCACTGCCACACGCTGCCGTCCGGCCGCCGCAGCAGATGCCCGAGCGCCTTGCCCTCCGCGAACAGCGGGGAGCGCTGGGCGATGTAGGGGTTGATCCACACCGAGACGTGCAGCCCCTTGTCCTTCAGCCGCGCCAGCATCCCCTCCGGATCCGGGAAGACCCGCGGATCCCACTGGAAGTCGCACCAGTTGAACTCGCGCATCCAGAAGCAGTCGAAGTGGAAGACGGAGAGCGGGAGTTCACGCGCCCGCATGCCGTCGATGAAGGACGTCACCGTCTCCTCGTCGTACGACGTGGTGAACGACGTCGACAGCCACAGCCCGAAGGACCACGCCGGCGGCAGGGCCGGGCGCCCGGTGAGGGCGGTGTACTTGCGCAGGATGTCCTTCGGGCTCGGCCCGTGGATCACGTAGTACGTCAACTGCTGTGCCTCGACGCTGAACTGGACCCTGGACACCGCCTCCGAGCCGACCTCGAAGGACACCTTGCCCGGGTGGTCGACGAAGACGCCGTAGCCCGCGTCGGTGAGATAGAAGGGGACGTTCTTGTACGCCTGCTCGGTCGCCGTGCCGCCGTCGGCGTTCCAGATGTCGACGACCTGCCCGTTCCTCACCAGCGGCCCGAACCGCTCCCCGAGGCCGTACACGCTGGTCCCCACACCGAGCCCCAGCTGCTCCCGCAGATAGTGGGCGCCGGTCCCGTCCCGCATGATGCCCATGCCCTTGGGGCCGCTGGAGGTGAGCACGCGGCCGTGGGCGAGGAAGTCGACGTGCCAGGGGCCGGTGCGGGCCACCCGGACCGACAGCGCGCCGGAGGTGAGGGTCGCGTGCTCCTCGTCGTACTCGGTGTGGGCCAGGGCCTCCGTCCCGGTGAGCTCGAACTCGGGTCCGGACGGCTGCTCCCCGTCGAAGTGGGTGAGGGTCACGCCGATGACGTCGGGCATCGGGGTGTGCGCGGTGATCGTCACGACCGGTCCCTTCAGCAGGTCGCCGCGGTGGCGGATGGGCTGGGTCGGCGCGTGGATCTCCAGCGTGCCTCCCCCGGAGGAGGCGTCCCCAGAGGCGGTGACGTCGAGGACCTCGACCGGGTGGGCCGCAGTGACACCCTCGCGCAGCAGCCAGTAGCCGTCGGTGAACTTCACGCGCGCACCCCTTTGCTTGATGGTTCACTTGACCGCGCCCACGGCGATGCCGCGGGTGAGCGTCCGCTGGAAGACGAGGAAGAAGACGATCGCGGGCAGTACGCCCAGCAGGGCCGCCGCGTTGGTCATCGTGGCGTCCATCAGGCGCTGGCCCTGGAGCACGCCGAGCGCCACCGACACGGTCTGGTTGTCGTTGGAGATCAGCATCACCAGGGGGAGCAGGAACTCGTTCCAGGTCCAGATGAAGAAGAACACCAGCAGGACCCCGAGGGTGGGGCGGCTGACGGGGACCACGATCCGCCACAGCACCTGCCACTTGTTCGCGCCGTCGATCCGGGCGGCCTCGATGATCTCGCGGGGGAACTGCCCGAGGACCGAGGACAGCAGATACGTGCCGAACGCCGCCTGGATCACCGTGAACAGGATGATCACGCTGAGCCGGGTGTCGTACAGGCCCAGCTGCTTGCTCAGGTAGTAGACCGGGTAGACCAGCGCCTCCTGCGGCAGCATGTTCGCGAGGACGAAGAAGGCCAGCACCCAGGTGCGGCCCTTGATCCGGCCGATGCCGATCGCGTACGCGTTGAGCACCGACAGGACCGCGGCGAGAACGGCCACCGAACCGCTGATCAGCACGGAGTTGACCAGCTTCTGGCCGTAGTCGACCCGCTGCCAGAAGTCCTTCAGACCGTCCAGATAGAGGCCGTCGGGCAGGCTGAGCGGGCCGTGCGCGGAGTACTCGGCCGGCGACTTGACCGCGTTCACGGCCACGATCACGAACGGCACCACCATGAACAGGGCGGCCAGGCACAGGGCCACCAGCACCGGGTAGCGGCGTAGGGCGGCGGTCATGCGCGGACCCCTTCCTCGGCGTCCTCGGCACGGGTCTGGAGTCTCAGGCCGATCAGGGAGAGCGCCAGGATGATCACGGTGAGGACGGTGGAGATCGCGGCGCCGTAGCCGACCTGGGTCTTCTCGAAGAAGGTGGAGAAGGAGAAATAGGAGGGGACGTCCGTCGCCCCGCCCGGACCGCCCTTGGTCAGCACGTACACCGCGCCGAACACCTTCAGCGCGCCGATCGTGCACCAGGTCAGCACGACATAGGTCTCCGGCCGGATCTGCGGCAGCGTGATGTGCCAGAAACGGCGCCACCACCCGGCCCCGTCCAGCTCGGCCGCCTCATGCAGCTGCGGGTCGACGCGCTGGAGGCCGGCCATGAAGACCACCAGCGGAAAGCCGATCTGCACCCACACCATCACGCCCATCACGCTGTACAGCGCGATGTCCGGATCGCCGAGCCAGTCCTGCTGCCAACTGCCCAGCCCCACGGCCTTCAGCAGCTCGTTGAGGGAGCCGTTGTCGGGGGCGAGGATCCAGCTCCAGACGATCCCGGCGACCGCGATGGGCAGCACCTGGGGGAGGTAGAAGCAGGCGCGCAGCACCGCGACCCACTTCGATCCGAAGTGCTTGCCGATGTGGTCGAACAGCGCGGCGGCCAGGACGAGACCGAGCGCCGTCGGCACGGCCGCCATGGCGACGACCATGAACAGGCTGTGCCGGAAGGACGCCCAGAACTCCGAATCGTCCATCAACTCCCGGTAGTTGGCGAGACCGGTCCACTTCGGGCTGCCGACGCCCTGCCAGTCGGTGAAGCTCACCCCCGTGTTCATCAGGAACGGCAGGACGATGACCGCCAGGAAGGCGAGAATCCCGGGGAGCAGGAAGAGGGCGTACGAGTCGCGGGTACGGGGGCGGCGCGGGCCGGCGTGGGTGTGCTTGCCGACGGCCCGCGTGCCCCGTTCGACGGTGACCGTCATTGCTTCGGAGCGCCCTTGTCGTACGCCTGCTGCAAGGCGTCGAGATAGCCGTCCGGCTTCTCGTCGCCCGTCATCAGCTTCTGCGTCTCGGAGACCAGGACGTCGTAGAAGCCGTTCACCGGCCAGTCCGGGTAGAAGGCCAGGCCGTCCCGTCGGCTCAGCGTGTTGAAGTCGGAGATGAGCTCCTTGGACTTCGGGTCCGTGATGGCGGACGTGTCGGCCGCGACCGGGACGCCGCCCTTGTCGCCGAGCAGGTTCTGGATCTTCTTCGACATGGTGATGTCGATGAAGTCGTAGGCGAGTTCCTTGTTCCTGGCGTTCTTGGGGACCACCCAGAGGTTGCCGCCGGAGCCCAGCGTCAGGTTCGAACCGGGCCACAGGGTGGAGTCCCAGTCGAACTTGGCCTCCGTCTGGAAGCGGCCGTACCACCAGCTGCCGGAGAACAGGATCGGCGCCTTGCCCTGGATGAAGGAGACGCCCGCGTCCTCGGCCTTGGTGCTGGTGGACTTCTCGCTGATGTAGCCCTTCTTCACCCAGTCGGCGAAGGTCTCGGCCGCGTACGTCCAGGCCGCGTCGTGGAAGTCGGTCTTCCCCTTGTACAGCTCGTACTTGTCGACCCAGGAGCGGTCGGCCTTGGAGAGGGCGAGCTGGTAGAGGTACTGCTGCGCCAGGTACTCGGCGCCGGCGTTGGCGAGCGGGGTGACGCCCTTCTTGGCGAAGGCGTCCATGGCGGCCGTGAGCTCGTCGAACGTCTTCGGCTCGGCGATCTTGTACTTCTCGAAGAGGTCCTTGTCGTAGTAGACCATCGTGTACTCGGCGTAGTTGGGCACGCCGTACCACTTGCCGGAGCCCATGACCCCGTCGGTGTCGTACATGCTGGTCGTGCGCACACCGGCGCTGAGCTTCTTGTCCCAGCCGCGCTTGGCGGCCTCGGCGGTCAGATCGGTCAGCAGGCCCTGTTTCGACAGCTGGCCCGCGGTCGCGTTGCCCTTGTTGTACTCCATGATGTCGGGCGCGTCCGAGGAGTTCAGGACCATCGGCGCCGTCTTCTGGATCTGCTCGAAGCCCTTCTCCTCGAACTTCACCTTCACGCCCGGGTGTTTGGCCTCGAACTCCTTGATGGCCTCGTTCCAGGCCTGGCCCATCGCGCTGTCGGGTGCCTCGTAGTGCCAGAGCCGGAGCGTCTTGCCGTCGGACGCGCCGCTGTCCGAGTCGCCGCAGGAGGCCAGGAGCAGCGATCCGGAGAGGATCACCGCCGCGGCCGCCGCCCGCCTTCGTGCCGTCAACATCCAGTGCCTCCAGGGGAGTCGGAGTCGGATGGTTCTCGGTTCGCCGGTCATCGGTCGTCAGCCGTCAGCCGTCAGCCGTCGGCCCATCGAATCGATTCGATGACCGGCGTCGAAGCGCTTCGATGGGGGAAGGTATGTGTGCGCTCCGGGAGGGTCAATGGGTCTGACGGGAATTGCTGCAAGCGGTTCGACGGAGCGAACGAAGAGCGGTCCCCGTCGCGTTGATCAGCAGGGCGGTCACGGCCGCCGCGACCGGTGCCGCGAAGGCCGCCGCCGGGGCGGTGTGCTCGGCCGCCCAGCCCCCGGCCGCCGAGCCGCAGGCTATGCCGGTCAGCAGGGCGGTGACAACCAGGCTCATGCCCTCGTTGAGACGGTCCCCGGGGGTGCGGTCCTGGACCAGCGTCATCGCGGTCACCATCGTCGGGGCGGTCGCCATGCCCGCCGCCAGCAGGGCCACCGCGAGCGCCGGCAGCGTCCCGGCCGTGCGGGCGGCGAGCAGCGGCAGGGACATCAGCGCGGCCATGGCCAGCAGACACCACGGCAGCCGGCGCTCCGCGGGCCCGCCCGGCTTCCGCGCCCCGTACAGCAGGCCCGCCGCACAGGAGCCCGCCGCCTGGAGCGCGAGCACGGCCCCGGCCGCCGAGCGGTGGCCCTGAGCGTCGGCGTACGCGATCGTGACGACCTCCATCGAGCCGAACACCGCGCCGGTGGCCACGAAACACGCCAGCAGCAGCGGTACGCCCGGGGTGCGCAGCGGCGACGCGGCCTTCGTACGCGCCCTCGGCGGCGGCTCGGTCGACCGCTGCGCCGCGAACAGCAGCACTCCGGTCAGCAGCAGCCCCCCGCCCACGAGCGTGCCCGCCTCCGGGAAGAACGTGCCGGTCAGGAAGGACGCCAGGACCGGGCCCAGCATGAAGCACAGCTCGTCGGCGGCCTGCTCGAACGAGTTCGCGGTGTGCAGGGCCCCGGGATCGTCCCGCAGCAGGTGGGCCCAGCGTGCCCGGGACATGCCGCCGATGTTGGGGACGGTGGCGGTCGCGGCGTACGCGGCGAACAGGGTCCAGTCCGGTGCGCCCAGGCGCACGCACAGCAGCAGGGCGAGTCCGCCCAGCACGGCGGTGACCGTCGCGGGTACGGCGATCCGGGCCTGCCCGTACCGGTCGACGAGCCGGGCGATCCAGGGACCGGCCACCCCCGTCGCCGCGAGGCCGGTCGCGGTGACGGCGCCGGCGAGCGCGTACGAGCCCCGCGACCCGGCGATCATGACCACCGCGCTCACACCGAACATGCCCATCGGCAGGCGGGCGATCAGATTGCCGGCGGTGAAGGCGCGGGTGCCGGGGTGGGTGAACAGGCGGCGGTAGGGGCCGGGGCGGGCGGGTGCGAGGGCTTCGGGGGCTTCGGGGGTGTCGGGGGTGTCGGGGGATTCCTCAATGGCTGGCTGCGGCATGGGCCAACGGTCGCCCGGAATGGATCAAGAGGTCCAACACCTGATCGGAGCCGATTCACGCGTTCCTGTTGTAAGTTCTCCCGGTGCCCACTCCCGCCCACCTCGACCCCCGCCTCCTGCGCGCCTTCGTCACCGTCGCCGAGGAGCTGCACTTCACCCGCGCCGCGTCCCGTCTGTACGTCGCCCAGCAGGCCCTCAGCCGTGATGTGCGGCGCCTCGAACGGGAGCTGCGCGCCGAGCTGTTCGTCCGTACGACCCGGCAGGTCGCGCTGACCGCCGACGGCGAACGTCTGCTGCCGCTCGCCCGGCGGGTCCTCGCCGCCCAGGACGACCTGCTCGCCGCCTTCGGGCAGGCCCGCCCCCTCCTGGTCGACCTCAACTCCCCGAACCTGGACACCGGCCGGCGCGTGCTGCACCGGGCGCGGGAACTCGCCCCCGAGCACGAGCTGATGGCCCGCTACGAGAGCGGGCTCACGGGGGCGGCGGCCGAACTGCTCGCCGGGCGCCTGGACGTCTCGTTCGGCCGGTTCGCGGGCCTGGACCCGGCGCTGCGGGCCGGGCTGGACCACCAGCTCGTACGGTACGAGCCGATGGCGGTCGTGCTGCCCGAGGCGCACCGGCTGGCGCCGCTGGCGGCGGTACCGCTGCACGCGCTGGCGGGCGAGACCGTGTACGCCGGCGCGGGAAACGCGCGCACGCCGGAGTGGACCGACCTGGCGCACCGCCTCTTCGCCGGACGCGGCATCGAGGTCGCGCCACCGGCGCCGCTGGCCGTGGGGGAGGAGGAGTTCGAGCGGCTCATGGCGAAGACCGGGAACCCGGTGCTCGCGGTGACCGGCTTCTCCGCCCTGCCGCGCACGGTGGTGCGGCCGCTCGTCGATCCCGTACCACTGTCACCCGTGTCGCTGGTGTGGCGCAGAGGGCTCGCGCATCCCGCGTTCGACGCGGTTCGACGGGCCGCGGCGGAACTGGCCGCGGAACGGGATTGGTTGGCGCGACCCGAAAGAGCATGGATTCCAGCCATCGACGAATCGATCAGTGAATCGGTCACTTCCGTTCACCATTGAAACTTCCGAAGTTCCCGGCCCGCGCCGGCGCTACGTTCGGGACAGCCGAGCACGGTGAGACAAGGGGGGCGCGCGGACCGGTGGGGGCCGGGTCCGGCGGCGCGGGCTCGGGGTCGTATGCGCACCCGGAAACTTTCCCGTGGGGGGAACGCAGGTGCGCGCGAAGAAGTGGCCGGAAGACGCCCGGACGGAATGGCCCGATGCCGAACTCGGGGCCCAGGAGCCGCCGGTGGCCGAGGACGACATCCAGAGCTTCCCGGAGACCGGAACGACGGACGTCCTCCCGGGCGGGGCGGTGCCCGACGCCGGGCCGACCGAAGTGCTGCCCGCGGTACGAGTCCCCTGGCCGTCGGTCCACGACCCGAATACGCACGGCCCGAATACGCACGGCCCGAATACGCACGGCCCGAATGCGCACGGCCCGAATGCGCACGGCCCGATTGCGCACGACTCGATTGCGCACGACTCGAATGCGCATGACCCGCGCGAGGTGACCGTCCAGCTCGACGCCGACCGGATCGCGGAGGAGCGTCCGCGTCCCGCCGACGGGCCGGTCTTCGTCGACGCGTCCGGCCGCCGCAGGCGCACCTTCCGCCGTCTCGGCATGTCCGCCGGCATCGCCTGCGCGGTCTACGCCGTCGTCATCGTCGCCACACTCCTGTCCGGCAGCTCGGACGCGCCCTGGCTGCCCGTGCCCGGCCAGAACGAGGACAAGCCGGCCGGCCAGGTCGACATATCCCCGGCACCGGCCGACTCCGCCCGGCCCTCCGGCCACACCGGTGCCGCACCCGGTACGGGCCCGAGGGTGCCCGGCCGTGCCGCCCCGTCGCCGGGCGGCAGCGCGACCGCAACCGGCGCCACGGGGACCGCCGGACAGCCGGGCGCCTCCTCCGACCCGCGGCCGACGGCGACCAACCCCACCTCCGGTGCGGGCGGCTCCTCCCCGGACCCCGAGCCCACGGCGCCGACGCCCTCGACCGCCCCGCCCACCCCGACCGGCCCCGCCGTCGGCTCCGCCAGCCCCTCGCCGTCCACGGGCGGCGACGGGGGCACGGGAACCGGTACGGGACCGGGCGGCGGAACCGGCACCGGACTCGGCACGGGCACGCTGGCCGACGGCCCGGTCGGACCGGCCCCAGCCGCCGCCTCCCCGACCTCCGTGTGACGGGGGCGCCACCTCTGATGTCACCCCGCATCCGCCGCCACGGAGCCGGAACCGCACCCGCGCCCGTTCCCTCTGCCTCTCCCTCTCCTTCGCCGGCTGCTCGTGACCGACCGCGCCGCCGCCTGCCCCTGCGTCTGCTGCTGCCCCTCCTCCTGCTCCTCGCCCTGATCGCGATGCTGATGCTGCGCGGCTATGTGCACAGCGAGATCCTCGCCGACCACCGCATCCGCCCCGAGGCCTCGGCCGACACGGTGCCGGAGAAGATCCTCGACGGCGGCCCGGTCATCGACACCCGCGGCGGCCGCACCACCAGCCTGCGCGTCCCCGACCACCGCCTGGTCCTCACCTTCGACGACGGCCCCGACCCGACCTGGACCCCGAAGGTCCTGGACGTGCTGAAGGAGCACCACGCGCACGCGGTCTTCTTCGTCACCGGCACCATGACCTCCCGCTACCCGGACCTGGTCCGGCGCATGGTCGCCGAGGGCCACGAGGTCGGCCTGCACACCTTCAACCACCCCGACCTCTCCTACCAGTCCAGGAAGCGCATCGACCGGGAGCTGTCCCAGAACCAGCTGGCGATCACGGGCGCGGCGGGCATCCGTACGTCCCTCTTCCGTCCCCCGTACTCCTCCTTCGCCGACGCCATGGACGACAGGTCCTGGCCGGTGACCCGGTACATCGGCACCCGCGGCTACATCACGGTCGTCAACAACACCGACAGCGAGGACTGGCGCAAGCCCGGCGTCGCGGAGATCATCCGCCGGGCCACCCCGCACCACGGCAAGGGCGCGATCGTCCTCATGCACGACTCGGGTGGCGACCGTCACCAGACGGTCCAGGCCCTCGACCGGTTCCTCCCCCTGCTCCAGCAACAGGGCTACACCTTCGACAACCTCACCGAGGCCCTGAACGCACCCAGCGCCCACACGCCGGTGACCGGCCTCGACCTCTGGAAGGGCAGGGCATGGATCTTCCTGGTCCAGGCCTCCGACGACATCACCGGCACGATGGTGGCCGGCCTCGCGGTCGTCGGCTGCCTGGTCATCGGCCGCTTCGTCCTCATGTTCCTGCTCTCCGGCGCCCACGCCCGCCGGGTGCGCCGCCGCGGCTTTTGCTGGGGTCCGCCGGTCACCGAACCGGTGTCGGTACTCGTACCCGCGTACAACGAGGCCAAGTGCATCGAGAACACCGTCCGCTCCCTGACGGCGAGCGAGCACCCCGTGGAGATTCTCGTAGTCGACGACGGCTCGACCGACGGCACGGCCCGGATCGTCGAGGCGATGGGCCTGCCCGAGGTCAGGGTGATCCGCCAGCGCAACGCGGGCAAGCCCGCGGCACTCAACCGGGGCCTGGCGAACGCAAGTCACGACCTGATCGTGATGATGGACGGCGACACCGTCTTCGAGCCGTCCACGGTCGGGGAACTCGTGCAGCCCTTCGGCGACCCGCGGGTGGGCGCGGTGGCCGGCAACGCCAAGGTCGGCAACCGGGACTCGCTCATCGGCGCCTGGCAGCACATCGAGTACGTGATGGGCTTCAACCTCGACCGCCGCATGTACGACATCCTGCGCTGCATGCCGACGATCCCCGGCGCTGTCGGAGCCTTCCGCCGGTCCGCCCTGGAGCGGGTCGGCGGCATGAGCGACGACACGCTCGCCGAGGACACCGACATCACGATGGCCCTGCACCGGGACGGCTGGCGGGTGGTGTACGCGGAGAAGGCCCGCGCCTGGACCGAGGCCCCGGAGTCCGTGCAGCAGTTGTGGTCCCAGCGCTACCGCTGGTCGTACGGCACGATGCAGGCCATCTGGAAACACCGCCGGGCCCTGCTGGACCGCGGCCCCTCGGGCCGCTTCGGCCGGGTCGGCCTCCCCTTGGTCTCCCTCTTCATGGTGCTCGCCCCCCTCCTGGCCCCCCTGATCGACGTCTTCCTCCTCTACGGGATCGTCTTCGGCCCCACTGGGCGGACGATCGCGGCCTGGCTGGGCGTCCTCGCCATCCAGGCCGTGTGCGCCGCGTACGCCTTCCGCCTGGACCGCGAACGCCTCACCCACCTGATCTCGCTCCCGCTCCAGCAGATCCTCTACCGCCAGCTCATGTACGTCGTACTCCTCCAGTCCTGGATCACGGCACTCACCGGCGGCCGCCTGCGCTGGCAGAAACTGCGGCGCACGGGAGTCGTCGAGGCACCGAGCGGCGGCCGGGTGCCGGGCCCACGGACGCCCGGCAGAAGCAACAGCGATCGGAGGCCGGTGGCATGACCGGCACGGAAGCCGTAGCCGCATCCCCCGTCGCCCGGAAGCAACCGGGCGGCCGGGACCGCTACCTGGACCTCCTCCGCTCGATCGCCCTGGTCCGCGTGGTGGTCTACCACCTCTTCGGCTGGGCGTGGCTGACGGTCCTGTTCCCCTCCATGGGCATGATGTTCGCGCTGGCCGGCTCCCTGATGGCCCGCTCCCTGAACCGCCCGGCGCCGAAGGTGATCCGGGACCGGGTACGCAGGCTGCTCCCGCCGCTGTGGACGTTCAGCGCGCTAGCGCTGGCGCTGCTGTTCGCGGGCGGCTGGAACCCGGTGAAGGACCCGGACAACGGCGGCACCTGGGGCGTACTGAGCCTGGTGGACTACGTGCTCCCCCTGGGCGCCCCACCCTTCCCCTGGCACATCGGCTCCGAGTCGGGCCTGCTGGAGGACAGTTGGGCGGTGCAGGCGGTCGGGCCGCTGTGGTACCTGCGCGCGTACCTGTGGTTCGTCGCGGCGTCCCCCCTCCTGCTGTGGGCGTTCCGCAGGGCACCGTGGCCGACGCTGCTGGCCCCCCTGGGCCTGACGGCGGTCCTGGGCACCGGCCTGCTCACCATCCCCGGTGAAACGGGCAACGCGGTCACCGACTTCGCGGTCTACGGCGGCTGCTGGGTCCTGGGCTTCGCCCACCACGAGGGCCGGCTGCGCCGCGTCCCCCGCTACCTGGCCGTCTCCTCCTCCGCCCTCCTGATGTCCTTCGCCCTGTGGTGGGCATCGGGCCACCTCGGCCCGGACGGCTGGGACCTGAACGACATCCCCCTGGCACAGGCGAGCTGGTCCTTCGGCTTCGTCGTCATCCTGTTGCAGTACTCCCCGTCATGGCAGCAACTACCGGCCCGCCTGCGCCGCTGGGACAGGCTCATCACCCTCTCCAACAACCGAGCCGTCACCATCTACCTCTGGCACAACCTGCTGATCATGGCCACAGTCCCGATCATCGACCAGGCGTACAACCTCCCCTTCATGCAGAGCGACCGCGCGGTGGCCGCACTGGACACCACATACATGCTCTGGATGTTCACCCTGGTCTGGCCCCTCATCGCCCTGACGATCCTCGCCCTGGGCTGGATCGAGGACATCGCCGCGAGACGGCCCCCTCGGCTGTGGCCGAACGGTACGCACCGTGCGAGCTCCCGGCGAAGCCCCTGAAGCGGGGCGGAAGTTGGGCGCGGCGGCTGCGGGAACCCGCTTGCGCGGGCCGGACGGGGGATTCGGTCGGCTGGCTCGCTGGTGACGACTACCTCGCGGCAACGGGCTGAAGCGTTCGGGGACAGCGTGAACGTCGGCGTACGCGGGCGAGTAAGAACTCCTCGCTGTTGCAATGTCACGAGACGGCACCGACCCCTGGCCACACCAACCCGCTCTGGTGCCCCAACTGGCAGCCTCGATACCGTATCGACTGCTTCACCCACCCCGACCGCCCCACCAGGAGCCCACCGTGACCCGCCGCCCCCGCCTGCTCACGACAGCCACCGCTGGCACGATGGCCGCGCTTCTCCTCGCCGGTTGCGGCGGGGGTGGTGACGGCGGATCGAAGGGCAACGACAAGATCGCGGGAGCGGACACGGGGGGTAAGTCGTCGGCTTCGGCGAGCGCGTCGGCGTCTGTAACTGCCAGCCGTCCGGAGATCACTTTCCCATCCGACGCCAAGAACGTCTTCGAGGACACGAAGACTGGCGATGCGACGAAAGATGCGGTCCTTGCGGACAGCGCTCTGAGCATCAATTCCGTGGACGAGGCCATCTTCAAGGGAAGTGCGAGCACGAAGGCGCTTGGCTTCTACAACACAGACAAGGCCCTTAGTTCGTCGATCACGTACGTGCAGGGATATATCAAGGACAAGGACACGTGGATCGGTGAGACCCGGTACTTCGACCGCAAGGTGACGCTTTCAGGATCGAAAGAGGCGTACGTCACCTATTGTTCCGATGAGAGCAAGTCTTTCATCAAGAACAATAAAACGAAGAAGGTCGATAGGACGCCGACGACTGCGAACGCCTACGTGCTCTACCACACGACACTCGCCAGGAACGCCGACGGCGTCTGGCAGACGACCGACATCGTTTCGAACAGGGGGGACAAGGCGTGCCAGCCCTAAGGAAGTTGGCGAGGATCACGACGGTCCTGACCCTTGTAAGTGTTCCCGTCCTCGCGTCCCATGTGGCCTTCGCTGAGCGCGACAAGCACGGCAGCAACGGGCAGACCAAGCAAAACGGAAACGCCACCGACGACGGCAATCTTTCTTCGACCGTGGGCGTCATCGTCTACGACCGTTCGAAGAACGGCTCCGGCGACTCGGTGGGCCCCGTCACCTCCACCACCTCCTGGACCCCGCCGGCCTGCTGGTACGCGCCGAAATACACCCCGGCCCAGCTCAAGGCCTACCTGGAGCCGATCTGGGAGGCGGGTTCCACAGGTTACGAGTGGGATGCCGAGCAGCGTGCCCGGTATGTCGACGGTCACCCGTACAAGGACTTCAACAAGGACAGGGCCGACAAGGGCTACTGGTGGGACTCGTACGTCAACAAGGACTTCCCGCCGGGCTGGGACAAGTGCAAGGAGCCCTTCTTCTGGGTCGACAAGGGTGACCCCCCGCCGGCGAACGTCGAGAACGCCGTCACGCCGAAGATTCTCGCCGAGCTGGCGTACAACGAGATCCGCGTCCCGAGCACGAAGGTGACACTGGCCCCGGCGAACAAGACCAAGGTGAACCTGCCCACCTGGGCCTGGCTGGACGGCGCCAAGTTCAAGCCCGTCTCCGTCACCGCCTCGATCCCGGTGCTGGGTATCTCGGCGACGACGACCGCCGAACCGGTCTCCCTGAAGATCGACCCCGGCACGTCGGACGCGGAGACGTACCCGGCGTCAGGCGTCTGCCAGATCAAGGACGGCAGCATCGGCGAGCCCTATGCCAAGGGGAAGTCCGACGAGACGCCACCCTGTGGAGTGAAATACCTGCGCTCCTCCGGGGACGGTTCGTACCCCCTCAAGGCCACCATCACCTGGAAGATCCACTGGACCGGCAGCGACGGCGGCGGCGACACCCTGCCCGACGGCACCTTCGGGGCGACCCAGAATGTCGTCGTGCAGGAGATCCAGGCCGTCAACCGGTGACAGAGGGCGCCAACGCGTAGTCCGCCCGTTCCCTCAAGTGGGGACGGGCGGTTGCCTGGGTCGATGACCGGATAGCGCGATTCCGCTTCGTGCGGGGCCGACCCAGGAGAGCTGAGCACGTGGCAGACCGGCTGGCCGTCGACGACGACGAGCTGAAGCACTTCATGAAGTTGCTGAACAAGTCGAGTGACTCGTTGAAGGGCCTGCGCAAGGCGCTCGGCGACGCGACCGTCACCGACCTGGGCACGGACGACCTGGACTCGGCCTGCGAGGACTTCCAGGAGGACTGGAAGTACGGCACCGAGCAGATCGGTGAGCAGACCGAGAACCTCGCGAAGATCATCGGTCAGAGCAAGGACAGCTACCAGGAGGTCGACAAGGCGCTGGAGGAGGCGCTGAAGAAGGGCAAGCACGGCAGGAACGGGACCGGAAAGTGACGACGGCTCCCGGCGTCGAGGCGAACCCGTATCCCGATTCCGCCGCGCACCGCAGCGGCGACCTCCCCCAGGGACTGAAGCCGACCCCGTACGGTCCGGACCTCCCGAACCCGTACACGCACCTGGGCTTCAATCCGACGCCGGGGAACACGGACACCGTACGGGACCTGCACAAGAAGCTCGCCTCCTGCGCCAAGGCCCTCGAGGAGACGCACGGCCTCGTCACCAAGTTGATGGACGGCAGCTACTGGCAGGGCGACGCGGCCGTAGCCTTCCGCGAGGAACTCCAGGGCGGCCCGCTGGCCCTCAACCTCAAGAACGCCGCACACTCGATCCACAAGGCAGCCCGCCAACTCAACGGCTGGGAAGGCGAACTCGACGACTTCCAACGCCGAGCCAAGCGCCTGAACGACGACGCCAAGGACGCCCAGGACGCCCTCGACAAGGCAAAGGGCCACGCGACCAAGGCGAAAAACGACCCTGACCTGAACAAGAACGGCTCCCGCCAAGACGACGCCCAGAAGACCCTGACCCACGCGAACACAGCAGTCCAAACCGCCCAGGCCGACCTCGACAAAATCATCACCAAGGCGAAGAAACTGGCCGAGGAGCACGAGGAGAGGGCACGGTACAGAGCTGGGAAGATCCGGCACGCGACGAAGAAGCTGGCGCCGCATGAGCCGGGTGCTTGGGACAAGTTCACGGGCTGGTTGGGGGACAACCTGCCCGACATCCTCAGCGGTGTGGTTGCGGTTCTGGGCGTGATCGCCATCTTCGCGACAGGACCGTTAGCCGTTCCCCTCCTTATGGTGGCCGCAGCGGTGCTCAGCGGAACCGCTCTCGCTCTTCGGTTGCAGGACGACGAGGTCTGGGCCTCCCTCAAGGATGGGCTTACGAAGGGGGAGTTCGACGCGGACTTCTGGGGCAACGCCATCTCGGTCGCCGGAGATGCATTGGGTGTCGTCCCCGGGCTTGGTGCGGTGGCCAGGGGTCTGATGAAGGCTCCCGAAGCGCTGAGTGCCGCTGCCCGATCTGCTGAGGGTGCGCTCGCCCTGGGGCAGAAGGTCACCACGGTCGGTTCTACGATCCGGGACGAGGCGTTGGCCATCTCCGATTCGACAAGCTTGCTGGAGCGGGCGAACGTCTTCGGTGCGCGTACGGGTGATGTGCTGCCGGTGGTGGAGAACACCGCGACCTGGCTCGGAGCCGGCACGGCCGTGTACGGGGTGGCCGGCAGCCTCTACGATTCGCTTGGTAGCGACAGCGATGCGGTCAAGGCTGTTACCTCCACGCTGGACGGCGTCAGGACCGGGACGGTCGACGGATCGGCCACGGCTGGCGTTCTCCACTACCTCTTCGGGGGAGTGGCGGCAGCGTCATGAATTCGAAAGTGATCGTCATCGACTCGTCCGCCCGGATGCTCGACGCCGACATCTGGTTCGCGTTGCCCGCGGGGTTCGTTCCGTTGCCGCTCAACGAGCTCGTCCAACCAGAGGAAGGGCTCGAGGTTGCGGAGAATGCGAGCCCACCACGTGTACTCGTGGAAGCACCGAAGTCTGCCGACGGGCGTCGGCGACTCGTCTCGCTGCTCGCACCGGTTCAGCGCATGTTTCATGTGCTGGCACTCAGCGGTGTGGTCCATTGTTCAGTGGGTCTGCATCGTGATGACGAGAGTGACGGATCCCTGCTGCCGTCGCTCTTCACGCTCGGTTGGACGGAGACCGCCTGGGCGCCGCGTGGCGTGACTGCTGCCCGAATCGCCGCAGGAGTACTTGGCGCCCGTTATGTGGAGGTTCTCGATCTGTCCTGTGGTCCGGCGTCCCTTGTGGAGACTCTGGTGAGCGCCCAGGTTGCCGACGCACCGCGGGAACTGCTTCAGCTTGCCGTGCACGTTCCGTACCCGCATGCAGCGAAGCTGGCCGTGCTGACTCTTTCAACGCCTGCAGTGCACCGTGCTGATCACTACCGCGACCTACTACGGGAGGTGGCTCGCATGGTCACTTTTGAGAATCCGCTAATCGTAGAAGAGGACGAGGCGTGACATGGGGCGTACGCGTAATCCAGCGGCCTCTGTTTCTGCCTGGGACGATTCTGCTACGCAGGCTGCTTGGGTAAAGTTGTTGACCTTCGCTATTGTTGGCCAGGTCGTTTGGCCTGCCATGTGTGTCGGTGGCTTCGTTCTCATGCTAATCATCGGGCAGTGGACGATGTGGTTCATGCTGCCTATTGTTTTGTATGCGTTGTACCGCGCTTTTCTTCAGCGTCAATACATTGATTCTGCTGCTCGGGTGCGGCGAGTTCTGAAGGCGTACCCCTGGCAGACGTACAGGACACCCGAAAGCGGTATCGGGCAGATTCCCGGAGCGAAGCTTGGTGATGTCTGGCTCGCCTTCCCGGATCCGGATCAGCCGGAGAACGTCGTGCCCGTCATCCTTCGCGGCCATGCACGGTCTGTGTGGTGGCGCCGTCGCCTCGGGCGAGGGTACGAGACGGAGAAGACAAGGCAGGTGGGCGACGTCTGGTTCGCTGGTGATCCCCGATTCGCCGGGGTCATCGCGGTTCCTGGCCCCAGACGCCTGTTCCTGCTGTATCAGCCAGTGGGCGGACACTCAGGAAGTAGCAACGAGCGAGCTGCCTCTCCCGAGGCGGTAGAGCGTGCACGCCGAGCTGGGGTCCGTGTAGCCCCCTGATCTGTGCTTCTGCATCATGCCCATTCCTTCCACGGGTGGCCCGTCTGAGGGAGGGCTGGGTGCGGCCGTAGTTGCCACTGCTCGAACCATGTCACCTGGCTTACGCGCTCCTCGTCATGTAGCTCCGGCACCGCCCGTACGAGTCTTTGTCCTCGCACAGTCCAATGACACGCCATCCACAGTCATCGACGCTTGCTTCCGGCGTTCATGACGGGACCTCAGCAGTTACCTGAGCAGGTGGCAGATCTTGGGCAGGAGCCCCAGCCGCAGCTCAGTCGGCGGGAGTTGCTCGTTTGCGGCGGTGGTGGAGCCGTCGCGCTTTTGGGCGGGGCTGGTGCCGGCAGCGCCCCCGGGGGCACGGGGGTTTCTCGCGGTGTGTCGTCCGCAGGGGCCGGGCAGAGTCTCCTCGAGATACCGGCCGACCCCTCGTTCGTCTTTGCCGCTGATCTGAGCAACAACGTCGGCGCGGGGGAGGCCTCGCCGATCTCCGCCGCGTACCTGTTGGGGGCGTACGCGGTCACCAATGCGCGGTGGAAGGAGTTCCTCGACGACGGTGGCGGGGACGCGCCGCCGTACTGGAATGGCGGCGAGTATCCGGAGGGGAAGGGGGTGCATCCGGTTCTGTCGGTCTCTCTGGAGCAGGCCGAGGGCTTCTGTGGTTGGCTTTCCGGGCAGGCGGACGGTGTCACGTTCCGGCTGCCGACCGAGGCCGAGTGGGAGAACGCGGCGCGCGGGCCGTCCTCGTACACCTACCCGTGGGGCAACAGCGCCTGGACGACGTACGACGGCACCACCCTCACCAGCCGCTACAACTACAACGCCGTCTGCGCCGCCGCCTACCTCGTCGCCCATGGTGACGAGGAGGCGACGTACAACGACGAGAACTCCACCCGCTACGGCGAGAGCGACCTCGTCTCGGAGATCCTCACGGTCACCTCGACCGGCGGGTTGAGTGGCTGGATCGACCACTCCACGTACACCGGGTTCGTCTTCACCGACCTGTTCGACGCGCTGGTCGCGGCCGACGGCAACACCTCCGCCGTCGGCAGCTACGCCGACGGAGTCAGCGTGTACGGCGCCCACGACATGGCCGGCAATGTCTTCGAGTGGACGTCATCCCTGATCACGGCCACGAACGGCGGCGAGGCCGGGCAGCGGGTCAACGCGGTGCGGGGTGGGTCCTGGTACTCCACCGGACGCAGTTGCACGACGCGTTACCGGGGCGAGGGGCGTGAGGGCAGTGGCGGGTACGTCACCGTCGGCTTCCGTGTCGCCGCCGACACCCGATGAACCCGCTCCCTCTGCTGCTCGTGTCGGGTGGAGGCCGAGGGAGGTGCGGCCGCGTACCCGACTCGCCCTCCTGGCCATGGGCGAGGTGCTCGCCATCGTCGCCCCTCGGCAACGCCTCCGGTGCCGGCAGCACGTGCAGCGGTACCACCACCTTCACCCAGTCCATCACCGCCACGACCGGCAGCAACCCCCGGCACGTCCTGACCGCCGACCTGGACGGCGACGGCACGGCGGACATCGTCGTAGCGGCCAGTGCGGCCAGTGCGGCCAGTGCGGCCAGTGCGGCCAGTGCGGCCAGTGCGGCCGACGAGGTGACGGTGACGAGGTGACGGTGTCAAGGGCGGCTGCGTGGCGCAGCGGCGCGGGCAACTCGCGGAACCTCTCATCCCGCATCCCCACGGGGTGAGAGCAAAGTTCCCTTCCGGTCACCCACAGCCACAGACCGGAAACGCGCCCTTCCTACCTTCGGGTGGAGTCAGTCGAGCCGATGGCAGACCGAGCCCCGGAGCACCGTGGAGGCGTCATGACAGCCCCAGCCCCAGCCCCCAGTACGGCCAGTACGGCCCCCGCCTCGCGCGGCAGGGGAGGTCGTTGGATCGAGGAGTGGGATCCGGAGGACGAGGCCTTCTGGAACGAGAGTGGGGAGAAGACCGCCCGGCGGAATCTGTTCTTCTCCGTGCTGTCCGAGCACATCGGGTTCTCGGTCTGGACCATGTGGTCGGTGCTGGTGCTGTTCATGGGCCCCGAGTACGGGCTGACCCCCGCCGACAAGTTCCTGCTCACGTCGGTGGTGACGCTGGTCGGTGCCGTCGTACGGGTGCCCTACACCTTCGCGGTCGCGGTCTTCGGCGGGCGGAACTGGACGATCGTCTCGGCGAGCCTGCTGCTCGTCCCGACGATCGCCGCGTTCGCCGTGATGAAGCCGGGGACGTCGTTCGGCACCTTCCTCCTCGTCGGGCTGCTCGCGGGCATCGGCGGCGGCAACTTCGCCTCGTCCATGACCAACATCAACGCCTTCTTCCCGCTCAGGAAGAAGGGGTGGGCGCTGGGCCTGAACGCCGGTGGCGGCAACATCGGCGTGCCGGTCATCCAGCTGGTCGCCCTCGCGATCATCGGGGCGAGCGGCGGGCCGCGGGTGCTGCTGGGGATCTACATCCCGCTGATCGTCGTCGCCGCCGTCCTCGCCGCGATGTTCATGGACAACCTGGCCTCCGTGAAGAACGACACGGGCGCGGCGAAGGACGCGGCGAAGGACGCGCACACTTGGATCATGTCCTTCCTCTACATCGGGACGTTCGGGTCGTTCATCGGCTACAGCTTCGCCTTCGGGCAGGTGCTGACCAACCAGTTCGGGCGGACGCCGATGCAGGCCGCGTATCTGACCTTCATCGGGCCGCTGCTGGGCTCGCTGATCCGGCCCGTCGGCGGCCGGCTGGCCGACCGGTACGGCGGGGCGAAGATCACGCTGTGGAACTACGTGGGCATGGCCGCCGCCACCGCGGTCCTGGTCGGGGCCAGTATCGCGAAGTCGCTGCCGCTGTTCGTGGCCGTGTTCGTGGTGCTGTTCGTGCTCAGCGGGCTCGGCAACGGCTCGACGTTCAAGATGATCCCCGGCATCTTCCAGGCGAAGGCCCTGGCCAAGGGGCTCGAGGGCGAGGCGGCGGCGGCCCACGGGCGGCGGCTGTCCGGGGCCTCCATGGGGCTCATCGGGGCGGTCGGCGCGCTCGGCGGAGTGGGGATCAACCTCGCCTTCCGGCAGTCCTTCCTCTCCTACGGTTCCGGCACCGGCGCGTTCGTCGCCTTCCTGGCCTACTACGGTCTCTGCTTCGCTGTGACCTGGGCCGTATACCTTCGCCGCCCAGCCGGCCAGGCCCGTACCGCGGCCGCCGCCGAGGCGAAACCGCAGCTCAGCTACGCGGAGGTGTGACGTAACACCGGCGACATCAACCCGAACCGAGCCTGTCACGCGCCGTTGACAGGCTCGTTCGGCATGCAGGTCAGCTAGGAGAGCCATGTACGACGAAACGCAGCGACCGGACCACGACCGGCACGGCCCCCTCGCCGGGTTCACCGTGGGTGTGACGGCCGCGCGCCGGGCCGACGAGCTCGGGGCGCTGCTCCAGCGGCGCGGGGCGGCCGTGCTGCACGCGCCTGCCCTGCGCATCGTGCCGCTCGCCGACGACGGCGAACTGCTCGCCGCCACCAAGGAGATCATCGACCAGGTGCCGGACGTGGTGGTCGCCACCACCGCGATCGGCTTCCGGGGGTGGGTCGAGGCCGCCGACGGGTGGGGGCTCGGCGAGCAGTTGCTCGGGCGGCTGCGCGGGGTGGAGCTGCTGGCGCGCGGGCCCAAGGTCAAGGGTGCGATACGGGCCGCCGGGTTGACCGAGGAGTGGTCGCCGTCGAGCGAGTCCATGGCCGAGGTGCTGGACCGGCTGCTGGAGGAGGGTGTCGACGGGCGCCGGGTCGCCGTACAGCTGCACGGTGAGCCGCTGCCCGGCTTCGTCGAGGCGCTGCGGGAGGGGGGAGCCGAGGTGGTGCCGGTGCCGGTGTACCGGTGGATGCCGCCGGAGGACCTCTCTCCCCTTGACCGGCTGCTGGACGCCACCGTCTCGCGCGGGCTGGACGCGCTGACCTTCACCAGCGCGCCCGCCGCCGCGTCGCTGCTGTCCCGGGCCGAGGAACGGGGGCTGCTGGACGAGCTGCTCGCCGCCCTCAGCGGCGATGTGCTGCCGGCCTGCGTCGGGCCGGTCACCGCGGTGCCGCTCCAGGCGCGGGGCGTCGAGACGGTCCAGCCGGAGCGGTTCCGGCTCGGACCTCTCGTCCAGCTGCTCTGCCAGGAACTGCCGGGACGGGCGCGCGCGCTGCCGGTCGCCGGGCACCGGGTGGAGATCCGGGGGCACGCGGTGCTGGTGGACGGCGACCTGAAGCCCGTACCGCCGGCCGGGATGTCCCTGCTGCGGGCACTGTCGCGGCGGCCGGGCTGGGTGGTGGCACGGGCGGAGCTGCTGCGGGCCCTGCCGGGGGCCGGGCGGGACGAGCACGCCGTGGAGACGGCGATGGCCCGGCTGCGTACGGCGCTCGGGGCGCCGAAGCTGATCCAGACCGTGGTGAAGCGGGGCTACCGGCTCGCCCTCGATCCGGCGGCCGACGCGAAGTACTCCGACGCCTGACGGGCACGGGAGGGACACCGGGGAGGCCTCACCACTCGGGTCTGTTCCTCCCCCGTGCGGGTCTGGCCGTCTCGCGCGCCCTGCACGGGCGGGTGCGAGTGCTCCCGGTGGCCCGTGTGCGCTCTGCCGCGGGCCTGCGGCCGGACGGCACGCTGGCGTTGCCGTGCACGGGCGGGGGGGCCGCAACCGGGCGGTGGCACGGCGAGCACGGGGGGCGACGATGACACGCTGGCGGTCCCTGCCGGATGCGCTGCCGGGAGAGGTACGGCACCTGGTCGGGCAGTTGCGGGTGCTGAAGGACCGTACGGGGCTGAGCCTCGCGGAGCTGGCCCGGCGGACCGCCTACAGCAAGTCGTCCTGGCAGCGGTATCTCAGCGGTACCAAGCTGCCGCCGTGGGCGGCGGTGCAGGCGCTGGGCCGGCTCGCGGGCGGGGAGCCGGCGCGGCTGCTGGTGCTGTGGGAGCTGGCCGACCAGGCCTGGACGCCGCCCGAGGCGGCGATGCCCGCCGGGCCGGCCGAGCCGTCGGAGGACGAGGCTTTCGCGACAGGTCCCGAGCCGCCCGGCGGCGGGCGCGGGCGGTGGCGGACGGCGGCGCTGGTCGCGTTCGCCGTCATCGTGCTGCTGGTGGCGGGGCTGCTGTGGGTGCTGCCCCGGGGGTCGGACGACCGTACGGCCGGCCGCCCCCGGGACCGTTCGGAACTCAGCCGCGCTGGTCGTAGTAGGCGTTCTTCCAGGGACCGGTGCCCTTGATCCGCACCCGGTACTTGCCGCTGACCCGCTTGAAGTCGACGGGCCGTGCGTCCCCCGCGTAGTGGACGCCGCCGCCCGAGGAGGGGCCGGAGAGCCACCGCTGGGCGAAGGTCCAGCTGTCGTCGGTGACCACGCCGTCGTTGTCGCTGAGGTGGTAGTGCTCCTGCCACCACTGGGTGGCCGATTCGGTCTCCGGGCCGAACGAGCCGTCGATCTGGCCCTTCTTGAAGTTGTGCCAGTCGCCGTCGTCGTCCTGCCACTGGGCGCCGTCCGCGTACAGGATGGTCTGCCACAGGGCCGTGGCGTTGCTCTCGGCGTAGTCGTCGACGCCGAGGTTCTCCTCGTCCTGCCAGTCGTCGGTGACGGCGCCGCCGCCGTCGATGCCGTGGTACGGGGCGGCGTTCGCCGCCGGCGCCAGCGCGATGCCGATGGCTCCCGCGCCCAGCAGCGCGGCCGTCGCCATGGCGACGGTCTTGGTGCGCACGCTCATGAACTGTTCCCTTCTGAACCGCCGTCCCCCGTGGTTCCCCTGGGGCGGCTCTCGGTGCGTTTCGCAGGACAAAGAGTCCCGGCCGTGAGCGGGGGCGGCGAGGCCTGACGGCGGATCTGGACCGGAACGGGACGGACCGTGCGCCCGCCACCGTCGTCCCCGCCGCTCAGGGGCCGGACGGGCACCCCGTGGGACGGGGTGGGAGGGCCCGGGAACGAAGACGGGACGTGTCCGCCGCCGGTACGAGGGGTTCCGGCCCCGCGCGCGGGCAGGCACTGTGGGAGAGGGAACGGTTCCCCAGCCCAAGGCGGTGACAGGCACATGGCACTGGGTACGGCCACGGACCGGTACGAGCTGCGGTTCGACGCGGGGCGGATCTCCCTGGATCTCCTCTCCACCACTCACCCCGGCGAACGGCTCTACTCCGTCGAGCCGTTGCGCGCCTGGGTCACGGGCTCGGGACTCGTACCGCCGGGCACCCCGCTGGCGCACGCCGACGGCTCCTGGCTCGCGAGCTTCCGTGAACTGCGGGGGTGCGTCGAGCGGTTGATGCGCGCCGACGCCGACTCCGGTACGTCCGGGCCCGGCACCGACAGCCGGTCGTACGACCTCGCGCTCGCCCGTCTCAACGAGTTCGCCCGGCCCGCGCCCCCGGCCCCGCGCGCGGTGCGTACGGAGAGCGGCGCACTCGTACGGGAGTTGGACGGTCCGCCGTGCTGCGCGGCGCTGCTCGCGGCGGTCGCCCGGGACGCCGTGGAACTGCTGACCGATCCGGTCGCGTGGGCGGCGGTGCGGGAGTGCGAGGGGGACAACTGCCCCATCATGTACGTGGACACGTCCCGCGGGCGGCGCCGGCGATGGTGTTCGAGCGAGGTCTGCGGGAACCGGGAACGGGTCGCAAGGCACCGTCGGCGGGCGGCACTTGCCCGAGCCTGAGTGTCCGGTAGGTGTTTTCTGGGCGTTAAGCACCGGTCTGGCGTCGAAGTGATTTCGACAACACCGCGTTTACCTCCGGCGCGGCGCGGGCAGCTCCGGTCGGCCCCCGTTCTCCTCGACGATGTGTCGGAAATGTAAAGATCATGCGGTGGGAATGTGTGTGCATGTCCCCCTCGTCACGTCACCCCAGAGAAATATGTCACTCGGGTTTGAACACACCGCGGGCCACATCCGTACGTGTGGGCGAGCGACCGACTGGGGGAACCCCCGGACACCGGAGGTGGGCGTGCGCAAGGATGCGGCCGTGGCCAATGAACGTGGATCGAGGGCCCGACATCGCATGTCCCAGCCCTCGGAACCAGATGAGGAGCTGATGCGTGCTCTGTATCGCGAGCACGCCGGACCACTCCTTGCGTATGTCCTTCGGCTGGTCGCCGGTGATCGGCAACGCGCCGAGGACGTCGTGCAAGAGACGCTCATCCGTGCCTGGAAGAACGCCGGCCAGCTCAATCGAGCGACCGGATCGGTACGCCCCTGGCTGGTGACGGTCGCACGCCGCATCGTCATCGACGGTCACCGCAGCCGGCAGGCCCGGCCGCAGGAGGTCGATCCGTCGCCGCTGGAGGTCATCCCCGCGGAGGACGAGATCGACAAGGCGCTGTGGCTGATGACGCTGTCGGACGCGCTCGACGACCTGACCCCTGCCCACCGGGAGGTCCTCGTCGAGACGTACTTCAAGGGGCGTACCGTCAACGAGGCGGCTGAGACGCTGGGCATTCCCAGCGGCACGGTCCGCTCTCGGGTGTTCTATGCCCTGCGGTCGATGAAGCTCGCACTGGAAGAGCGGGGGGTGACGGCGTGATGAGTGTCTACGGGGGATTCGGAGCGGGAGGTCCGGGTATGTCTGGACCCATGAGCCCCAGGCAGGGCCCGGTGCCCAACGAGCATGAAACCGTCGGCGCCTACGCCCTCGGCATCCTCGACGACGCGGAAGCAACCGCTTTCGAAGCACATCTCGCGACCTGCGAGTGGTGCGCCCAGCAGCTCGACGAGCTCGCCGGGATGGAGCCGATGCTGGCCGCCCTCGCGGACCTGCCGGGCACCGGGGCAGGGACACCCGCGATCGGCGAATCCCTGTCCGCCAAGCCCACGCCGCGGCTGATGGACAACCTCGTCGACGAGGTCGCCGAGCGCCACGCCCAGAAGCGCCGCAAGAGCTTCTTCATGCTCGCCGCGGCCGTCGCGCTGATCATCACCGGGCCGGTGGCCGTGATGGCGGTGAACGGCGGCAGTGACTCGGCCCAGCAGGGCACGACGCTGTCGGCCACCGCCAAGGACACGTTCAACACGATGTCCGACAGGGTCACGGCGACGGACGCGAGCACCAAGGTGACCGCGACCGTGGCGATGAAGGAGAAGCCCTGGGGCACCGCGGGCGTCGTCCAGATCAGCAACGTCAAGGGCCCGCTGAAGTGCTCGCTCATCGCCGTCGGCAAGAACGGTGAGCGCGAGACGATGACCTCCTGGTCGGTCCCGAACGAGGGCTACGGCATCCCCAACGCCAAGACGGAGATGGCCAAGGAACCGCTCTACGCCCAGGGCGGCGCCGCCTTCAAGACGAACGAGATCGATCACTTCGAGATCATGACCTTCGACGGCAAGAAGCTGGTTCAGGTCGACGCGTAGGCCTGTTCCTGCACGGGTGTTCGGGGCCCGGTGTGCGCATTCGCGGCGTTGTCGCGGGTGCGCGTGCCGGGCCCGTGTGTTTCCGGGGTGGTCGGCCGGGCGGGCCCCTCGCCTAGAGGGGGCCTCTTCGCGTACGGTTGACGGCTGCCCAGCACGTCAGAAGGGGGCCCGGTGGCCGCTCAGGCTCAACAGGAAACCGCGGTCGGCTCGGTTCAGGACTCGGCGCAGGACTCCCTGCGCGACCGAGAGATCAGCGTGGAACAGGAACACCTGGACCGGGTGTACCGGCGCCTCGAGGAGAAGATCCACGAGGCCGAGTTCCTCATGCACGACGCGGCCAAGCGCGGCCAGGTCGGCACCCCCGGCGCGCTCGCCGAGCGCGACGCGCAGGTCTTCCGGGCGGGTGTCCACCTGAACCGGCTGAACAACGAGTTCGAGGACTTCCTGTTCGGCCGGATCGACCTGCTGCTCGGCAAGGACGGCAAGAAGGGCCCCGACGGCGCGTACACCGCGGTCGAGCCCGCCGAGGGAGCCGTCCGCGAGGACGGTACGGCCGACATCGCCGAGACCCTGCACATCGGCCGCATCGGCGTCCTCGACCAGGACTACGCGCCCCTGGTGATCGACTGGCGGGCGCCCGCCGCGGCCCCCTTCTACCGCTCCACCCCGGTCGACCCCGGCCGGGTCGTCCGCCGGCGCGTCATCCGCTCCAAGGGGCGCAGGGTCCTCGGTGTCGAGGACGACCTGATGCGCCCCGAGCTGAAGGCCACCCTGCACGGCGGCGAGCTGCCGGTGATCGGCGACGGCGCCCTGATGGCCGCCCTCGGGCAGGCCCGTACGCACACCATGCGGGACATCGTCGCCTCCATCCAGGCCGAGCAGGACCTGGTGATCCGCGCCCCCGCCGCCTCCGTGACCTACGTCGAGGGCGGACCGGGCACGGGCAAGACGGCCGTGGCCCTGCACCGGGCCGCGTACCTCCTCTACCAGGACCGGCGCCGGTACGCGGGCGGCATCCTGATCGTCTCGCCGACCCCGTTGCTCGTGGCGTACACCGAGGGCGTGCTGCCCTCGCTCGGCGAGGAGGGACAGGTCGCCATCCGCGCGATCGGCTCACTGGTCGAGGGCGTCGAGGCCACCCTGTACGACTCCCCGTCCGTGGCCCGCGCCAAGGGCTCGTACCGGATGCTGAAGGTGCTGCGGAAGGCGGCCCGGGGGGCTCTGGAACTGGGGCCGGCCGGCGGCACGGGCGGCGCGCACACGGCCGCCGCTCAGGGGCAGCTCGCCTTCGGGGACGAGGACACCCCCGCCGGTCCGCCCGACCGGCTCCGCGTGGTCGCCTTCGGGCGGCGGCTGGAGCTGGAGGCGGGCGCGCTGGAGCGTATCCGCCATACGGCCCTGGGCGGCACCGCGCCCGTCAACCTGCTCCGCCCCCGCGCCCGCAAGCTGCTCCTCGACGCCCTGTGGGCCCAGTCCGGGGCGGGCACCCGGCACACGGACCCCGAGCTGGCCGCCGAGCTGCGGTCCTCGTTCGACGAGGACGTCAGCACGGAGGACAGCTTCCTCGCGTTCCTCGACGCGTGGTGGCCCGAGCTGACCCCGAAGGCCGTCCTCGCGGCCATGGCGGACGAGCGGCGGCTCGGCCGCTGGGCCCGGGGGATCCTGAACCCCGGCGAGGTCCGCAAGGTCGCCCGCTCCCTCAAGCGGGACGGCCTCACCGTGCACGACATCGCGATGCTCGACGAGCTCCAGGCCGTCCTCGGCGCCCCCGCCCGGCCGAAGAAGAGACGCGACCTGGACCCGCTGGACCAGCTCACCGGCCTTGAGGAGCTGATGCCGGTCCGCGAGGAGTCGCAGCGCGAGCGGGCCGAGCGGCTGGCGCAGGAACGCACCGAGTACGCGCACGTCATCGTCGACGAGGCACAGGACCTCACGCCGATGCAGTGGCGCATGGTCGGCCGCCGGGGCCGGCACGCCACCTGGACGGTCGTCGGCGACCCCGCCCAGTCCTCCTGGTCCGACCCGGACGAGGCGGCCGAGGCCCGCGACGAGGCCCTGGGCACCCGCCCGCGCCGCCGCTTCCAGCTGACCGTGAACTACCGCAACCCGGCGGAGATCGCCGAACTGGCCGCGAAGGTCCTCGCCCTCGCCATGCCCGGCTCCCAGTCCCCGTCGGCCGTACGGTCCACCGGCGTCGAGCCCCGCTTCAGCGTCGTGCGCGACTCGCTGGAGAAGACCGTGCGCGCGGAGGCCGAGCGGCTGCTGAACCTGGTGGACGGCACGGTCGGCGTGGTCGTCGCCATGCAGCGGCGCGGGGAGGCCGCCCGCTGGCTGGCCGGGCTCGGCGACCGGGTGGTGGCGCTGGGCAGCCTGGAGGCCAAGGGCCTGGAGTACGACGCCACGGTGGTCGTCTCACCCGCGGAGATCGCGGACGAGTCGCCGGCCGGGCTGCGGGTGCTGTACGTCGCGCTGACCCGGGCCACCCAGCAGCTGACGGTGGTCTCCGGGGAGCGGGACCAGCCGGACGCGGCCGGGGTGCCGGATCTGCTCCGGGACTGAGCGGCCGGCGCCCCGTCCCGGGCTGCCCGTGTCCCGGTTTCCTGTGAACCGTCCGTACGGGAATGGCCTTGCGGGATCCGTTTGTTAGCCTGGGTGTGGCACCGGCCCGATCCAAGCCCCCGGGCCCAACCTTCGTCGCTACGAGCGACCACTTGCCGCGAGGCGAGCATGGCGGGTCGGTGTCACTGAACGTTCGAGAGGCCCACATCCGATGTGATGTGGGCCTCTTTTGTTGAGAACAAAACGTTCTCAATGCGGCCTGGCTAACGCCTACTCGACGGTAGGTGCGACGATCGGACGGCATTGCCCTAGACACGGTGAAAGCAGAGGAAGTCGGCCATGGCAACGGCGCCCAGCGTCTCCTACTCGATGACGGTCCGGCTGGAGGTGCCCGCGAGCGGAACCGCAGTCTCGCAGCTCACCACCGCTGTGGAGTCCTCCGGAGGCTCGGTTACCGGCCTCGACGTCACCGCGTCCGGCCACGAGAAGCTCCGTATCGACGTCACCATCGCGGCCACGTCGACCGCGCACGCCGACGAGATCGTCGAGGAGCTCCGCGGCATCGAGGGCGTCACGCTGGGCAAGGTCTCGGACCGTACCTTCCTCATGCACCTCGGCGGCAAGATCGAGATGGCGTCGAAGCACCCCATCCGCAACCGTGACGACCTCTCCATGGTCTACACGCCCGGCGTGGCCCGCGTGTGCATGGCGATCGCCGAGAACCCCGAGGACGCCCGCCGCCTCACCATCAAGCGCAACTCCGTTGCGGTCGTGACGGACGGCTCCGCCGTGCTGGGTCTGGGCAACATCGGCCCGAAGGCCGCGCTGCCCGTCATGGAGGGCAAGGCGGCCCTCTTCAAGCGCTTCGCCGGCATCGACGCCTGGCCGATCTGCCTGGACACCCAGGACTCCGACGCGATCGTCGAGATCGTCAAGGCGATCGCCCCCGGGTTCGCCGGCATCAACCTCGAGGACATCTCCGCGCCCCGCTGCTTCGAGATCGAGGCGCGGCTGCGCGAGGCCCTCGACATCCCCGTCTTCCACGACGACCAGCACGGCACGGCGATCGTCGTCCTCGCCGCCCTGAAGAACGCACTTCGCTGTACCGGCAAGGCAATTGAGAACATCCGCGTCGTGATGTCCGGCGCGGGCGCGGCCGGTACGGCCATCCTCAAACTGCTGATCGCCGCCGGTGTGAAGAACGCCGTCGTCGCCGACATCCAGGGTGTCGTGCACGCCGGCCGCGAGGACCTGGTGGACGCCCCGGTCGGTTCGGCGCTGCGCTGGATCGCCGACAACACCAACCCCGAGAACCTCACGGGCACCCTGAAGGAGGCCGTGCACGGCGCCGACGTCTTCATCGGCGTCTCCGCCCCGAACGTCCTCGACGGGGACGACGTGGCGGCCATGGCCGAGGGTGCGATCGTGTTCGCGCTCGCGAACCCGGACCCCGAGGTCGACCCGGCAATCGCTCGCCAGACGGCCGCAGTTGTGGCCACCGGCCGCTCCGACTTCCCCAACCAGATCAACAACGTGCTGGTCTTCCCGGGTGTCTTCCGCGGTCTGCTGGACGCGCAGTCCCGCACGGTGAACACCGAGATGATGCTCGCCGCCGCGCAGGCGCTGGCCGACGTGGTGACCGAGGACGAGCTGAACCCGAACTACATCATCCCCAGCGTGTTCAACGACAAGGTCGCGGGCGCCGTGGCCGGCGCGGTGCGGGAGGCGGCCAAGTCGGTGGGCGCGGCGTCGTAGGCCGCGGGGCGGGTATGCGTGGCCGTGGGTGATGTGCATAGCCTTGTGAGCATCCCCACGGCGGGGCGTCGTACCGGCGCGTCGTGGAACCCGGCACCCGGAGTCGCCGTCTAGGGTGTCGGCCACGTTCGGGCACTCTTTTCGTGTGACTCCCTAGGGTGTTCTCGCGACTCCTACGGGTGCCGGATTGGCTTTCCCGCCGCAGGTAGGGGCAGGATGCGTCCCTGGGCGCGAGGGTCTGACGACGGACCCGGGTCCGGGGACTCTCCGAGGACCCTGGCAGCATCGGCATGGCCGTGCCCGACATGCGGCTCTGCCGCGTGGCACGCCTCAACGGCAAGAAGAACACGGGAGTAAGAACATGAACCGCAGTGAGCTGGTGGCCGCGCTGGCCGACCGTGCCGAGGTGACCCGCAAGGACGCCGACGCCGTGCTGGCCGCGTTCGCCGAGACCGTCGGCGAGATCGTCGCCAAGGGCGACGAGAAGGTCACCATCCCTGGCTTCCTGACCTTCGAGCGCACCCACCGTGCCGCTCGTACCGCTCGTAACCCGCAGACCGGTGAGCCCATCAACATCCCGGCCGGTTACAGCGTGAAGGTCTCCGCGGGCAGCAAGCTCAAGGAAGCGGCCAAGGGCCAGTGACCTTGCCGTCCGTATGCCACGGGACGGTGTACGGCCTGTAGAACGCCAATGGGGCGGCACCCGGACTCCGGGTGCCGCCCCATTAACATGCGCCGCTCCTGACGCCCTGCAACCCCGCCACCCGCCCCTCACCGGGAGCGGCGGGCCACTCCACGCCGCGTTTGCCCGGGGGAAGCCCCGGGCTCGCCCCGGCCGGGCGGGCTGCCCGGGGGACGACCCCCGGACCCCCGGCCGGGAGCGGGCTGCTCGGGCCGGGGGCGGGTGGTGGGGGTGGGGTCAGCCGAGGGCTTTGCCGGGGAGTTCGACCTTCGCGCCCAGTTCCTGGAGCTTCTCCATGCTGTGCCTGCCCGGGGGACGACCCCCGGACCCCCGGCCGGGAGCGGGCTGCTCGGGCCGGGGGCGGGTGGTGGTGGGGGTGGGGTCAGCCGAGGGCCTTGCCCGGGAGTTCGACCTTCGCGCCCAGTTCCTGGAGCTTCTCCATGAAGTTCTCGTAGCCGCGGTTGATCAGTTCGATGCCGTGGACGCGGGACGTGCCCTGGGCGGCCAGCGCGGCGATCAGGTAGGAGAAGCCGCCGCGCAGGTCGGGGATGACCAGGTCGGCGCCCTGGAGCTTGGTGGGGCCGGACACCACCGCGGAGTGCAGGAAGTTGCGCTGGCCGAACCGGCAGTCGGAGCCGCCCAGGCACTCGCGGTAGAGCTGGATGTGGGCGCCCATCTGGTTCAGCGCGGAGGTGAAGCCCAGACGGGACTCGTAGACCGTCTCGTGGATGATCGACAGGCCGGTGGCCTGCGTGAGGGCCACGACCAGCGGCTGCTGCCAGTCCGTCTGGAAGCCGGGGTGCACGTCCGTCTCCAGGGCGATGGACTTCAACTGGCCGCCGGGGTGCCAGAAGCGGATGCCCTCGTCGTCTATCTCGAACGCACCGCCCACCTTGCGGTAGGTGTTGAGGAAGGTCATCATCGAGCGCTGCTGCGCGCCGCGGACATAGATGTTGCCCTCGGTCGCCAGCGCCGCCGACGCCCAGGACGCGGCCTCCAGGCGGTCCGAGAGGGCACGGTGGGTGTAACCGCCCAGCTTGTCCACACCGGTGATGCGGATCGTGCGGTCGGTGTCCATCGCGATGATCGCGCCCATCTTCTGCAGTACGCAGATCAGGTCCTCGATCTCCGGCTCGACGGCCGCGTTGGACAACTCGGTGACGCCCTCGGCGAGTACGGCCGTCAGCAGCACCTGCTCGGTCGCGCCGACGGACGGGTACGGCAGCCGGATCTTCGTACCGCGCAGCCGCTGCGGAGCCTCCAGGTACTGGCCGTCCGCGCGCTTCTCGATCGTCGCGCCGAACTGCCGCAGCACGTCGAAGTGGAAGTCGATGGGCCGGCCGCCGATGTCGCAGCCGCCCAGGCCCGGGATGAAGGCGTGGCCGAGACGGTGCAGGAGAGGGCCGCAGAACAGGATCGGGATGCGGCTCGAACCGGCGTGGGCATCGATGTCAGCGACGTTCGCGCTCTCCACGTACGTCGGATCGAGGACCAGTTCGCCGGGCTCCTCACCCGGACGGACCGTCACCCCGTGCAACTGGAGCAGGCCGCGTACGACGCGCACGTCACGGATGTCCGGAACGTTGCGCAGTCGGCTCGGCGCACTGCCCAGCAGGGCGGCGACCATGGCCTTGGGCACGAGGTTCTTCGCGCCGCGGACACGGATCTCGCCCTCCAGCGGGGTGCCGCCGTGGACAAGCAGGACATCGTCGTTGACGGTCATGTATCTCGCGTTCCGATGAGTCGGGCAGGGGTCGGCCGATCACTTTGCGCAGGGGCCGGAGAGACAGGGTAATCGCCGATTACCCCCCTCCCGTAAGCCCAAGGACCGCCCAGCTAGGTCATAGCTGTGTCACAACACGAACCGTTCCCCGTCGGCCACGTCCCGTCACCGCCCCGGCCGTGCGCTCGGCCGCGCGCCGTTGCGCCCTGAGCTGCATTCACTCCCCGGCATCGATTGGCTCCCCATGCGAAGGGAAGATGCGAGATCATGTCTGGCATGACCGAGGTGTCCTCGCTCACAGGGCGGCTGCTCGTGGCAACGCCCGCCCTGGCGGACCCGAACTTCGACCGTGCGGTGGTGCTCCTTCTCGACCACGACGAGGAGGGCTCGCTCGGCGTCGTCCTCAACCGCCCCACCCCGGTGGACGTGGGCGACATCCTGGAGGGCTGGGCCGATCTCACCGGCGAGCCCGGCGTGGTCTTCCAGGGCGGCCCGGTGTCGCTGGACTCGGCGCTCGGCGTCGCGGTCATCCCCGGCGGCGCCAACAGCGACCGCACCCCGCTCGGCTGGCGCCGGGTGCACGGCGCGATCGGGCTCGTCGACCTGGAGGCCCCGCCGGAGCTGCTCGCCTCGGCCCTCGGCTCCCTGCGGATCTTCGCCGGTTACGCCGGCTGGGGCCCCGGCCAGCTGGAGGACGAGCTGGTGGAGGGTGCCTGGTACGTCGTCGAATCCGAGCCCGGCGACGTCTCGTCCCCGTCCCCGGAAACACTCTGGCGCGAGGTCCTGCGCCGCCAGCGCAGCGAGCTGGCGATGGTGGCCACCTATCCGGACGACCCTACGCTCAACTGATGCGTGTGAGCTTCAGTACCCTGGGGCGTATGAGCACTCTCGAGCCCGAGCGCGGGACTGGTACGGGGACCCTCGTTGAGCCGACGCCGCAGGTGTCCCACGGTGACGGCGACCATGAGCGCTTCGCCCACTACGTCCAGAAGGACAAGATCATGGCGAGCGCCCTCGACGGCACCCCCGTCGTAGCGCTGTGCGGCAAGGTGTGGGTGCCGGGCCGTGACCCGAAGAAGTACCCCGTGTGCCCGATGTGCAAGGAGATCTACGACTCCATGGGCAGCGGCGGCGACGAGGGTGGCAAGGACAAGTAGCGGCAGGTAGCCGTCGGCGAGGCCCCCGGGGTGTGTGACACACCCCGGGGGCTTTCGTGCGCCCGCGCGGGGAAGTGGTCGAGACCTCTTGTCGGCGTGTCGACGCGCCTCTAGCCTTCCTGGTGTTGTGATGTGTGAAACGGACGTTGCGCATGTTGCAACGACCGCTTCGGCGACCGGCCGTTCCGGCGACCGGGGGACGAGGGCTGACGTGAGCGAACTGATTCCGGCACCGCGCACCATCGACGACGGCCCGACTGGCCGCGCCGTCACACTCGACCGGGACACCACCCTGTGGGCCGCCCCGGGCACCGGCACCACCGAGCGCTGGCTGCGCGCCACGCTCGGCGCCGCCCTCGGCCTGCCCCTGCCGCCGGGGCCGCAGGACGCGCGCAATTCCGTACGCCTGCGCCTGGACGACACGCTGGAGCCGGAGGCGTACCGGCTCGGCGTCGTCGCGGACCGGGGCGTCGAGATCCGCGGCGGCGACGCGGCCGGGGTCTTCTGGGGCGCCCAGACCCTGCGTCAGCTGCTCGGCCCCGACGCCTTCCGGCGCGCTCCCGTGCGCCCGGACGCCAGCCATGTGATCCCGCACCGGATCGTCGAGGACTCACCGCGCTTCCGCTGGCGCGGCCTCCTGCTCGACGTGGCACGGCACTTCATGCCCAAGGACGGCGTGCTGCGCTATCTGGATCTCCTGGCCGCGCACAAACTCAATGTCCTCCACCTCCATCTGACGGACGACCAGGGCTGGCGCATCGAGATCGAGCGGTATCCGGAACTGACCGGGACCGGATCCTGGCGGACGCGGACGAAATTCGGACATCGGGCCTCACCGCTGTGGGACGAGAAGCCGCACGGCGGCCACTACACCCAGGACGACATCCGGGAGATCGTCGCCTACGCCGCCGAGCGGCATATCACCGTGGTCCCGGAAATCGACGTACCGGGCCACTCGCAGGCCGCCATCGCCGCGTATCCCGAGCTCGGCAACACCGACGTCATCGACACCACCGCCCTTTCCGTCTGGGACACCTGGGGGGTCAATCCGAACGTACTCGCCCCCACTGACGACACCCTTCGCTTCTACGAGACGGTGTTCGAGGAAGTACTCGCCCTCTTCCCGTCCGAGTTCATCCACATCGGCGGCGACGAATGCCCCAAGGAGCAGTGGCGGTTGTCGGCCACCGCCCAGGCCCGCATCAAGGAACTCGGTCTCGCGGACGAGGACGAACTCCAGTCCTGGTTCATCGGCCACTTCGCGAAGTGGCTCTCCGCGCGCGGACGCAGACTCATCGGCTGGGACGAGATCCTCGAGGGCGGACTCGCCGACGGCGCGGCCGTCTCGTCCTGGCGCGGGTACGGCGGCGGGATCGCCGCGGCGCGGGCCGGCCACGACGTCGTGATGTGCCCCGAGCAGTACGTGTACCTGGACCACCGGCAGGACGCCGGCGCGGACGAACCCGTGCCGATCGGCTTCGTGCGCACCCTGGAGGACGTCTACCGCTTCGAGCCGGTTCCACCGCAGCTCACCGAGGAGGAGGCGCGCCGTGTGCTGGGCACCCAGGCCAACGTGTGGACGGAGGTGATGGAGGACTCCGCGCGCGTGGACTACCAGGCCTTTCCGCGGCTCGCCGCCTTCGCCGAGGTGGCCTGGAGCGCCCTGCCCGCCCCGGCGGAACGGGATTTCGACGGCTTCGAGCGCCGGATGGCCGCCCACTACCGCAGGCTCGACGCCCTGGGCGTCGCCTACCGCCCGCCGGCCGGGCCCCGGCCGTGGCAGCGGCGGCCGGGCGTGCTCGGGCGCCCGATCGAGGGCCCGCCCCCGAACGGGTAGACGAAACTGGACAAGTGGGTGAAGGTGGCGGAAAAGCCCCCAATGCCTCCTAGCGGACCCACGCGTTACGGCCCTGCGAAGATGTGCCAGAGTTGCCACGTCCGCCCTGTCAGCACGTACCGTACGGCAACACAGGTGGGACCAGGTGGGGCAGTGGAAGGGGCAGCCGGTTTGACCACGCACGCACCGCAGGCGGCGCAGGCCGTCACGCTGCCCACGACGCTGGACGAGGCCGTGGCGGCGCTCACCGCCATGCCCACCGCCGTGCCGGTGGCGGGCGGCACCGACCTGATGGCCGCCGTCAACTCCGGACAGCTCAGGCCCGCCGCCCTGGTGGGCCTCGGCCGGATCAGTGAGATCCGCGGCTGGCAGTACCTGGACGGCCACGCACTGCTCGGCGCCGGCCTCACGCACGCGCGCATGGGCCGCCCCGACTTCGCGGCCCTCATCCCGGCGCTCGCCGCCGCCGCGCGCGCCGCGGGCCCGCCGCACATCCGCAACGCGGGCACCCTGGGCGGCAACATCGCCTCGGCCGCGCCCGCGGGTGACGCGCTGCCGGTCCTGGCCGCCCTGGAGGCGACGCTGATCATCGCGGGCCAGGGCGGGGTCCGCCGGGAGATCCCGGTGTCACACCTGCTGGCCGGGGTCGACATGCTGCGCGGCGGTGAACTCATCGGCTACGTGCGCGTGCCGCTGCTGCACGCCCCGCAGGTCTTCCTGAAGGCCACCGGGCGGACCGGGCCCGGCCGTTCGATCGCCTCCGTGGCGCTGGTCCTCGACCCGGCCAGACGCGGAGTGCGGTGCGCGGTGGGCGCCGTGGCGCCGATGCCGCTGCGGCCCCTGGAGGCCGAGCAGTGGGTCGCCCGGCTCATCGACTGGGACAACGACCGCGCGATCGTCCCCGAGGCACTGAACGCCTTCGGCGAGTACGTCGCCGCGGCCTGCATCCCGGATCCGGCGCCGGAACAGGACGGCTCCGTACCGCAGCTTCCGCCCGCCGTACTGCACCTGCGGCGCACTGTCGCCGCGCTGGCCCGACGAGCACTGGGGAGGGCGCTGTCGTGACCGACGACCAGCACGCGGAGGGCACGTCCCAGGGCGGTGGACGCTGGGACCCGCTGCCCCAGGGCGACTACGACGACGGGGCCACCGCCTTCGTGAAGCTCCCCGAGGGCGGTATCGACGCCCTCCTGGCCGCGCCCGGACACGGCTACGTGCCGCCGCAGATAACGGTGGCCCCCGGTGTGGACCCCGGCGCCGACCCGGCGGCCGGCGGCACCTGGGCGGTGCCGGACGCCGGCGCCCGGTGGCCCGACCCGAACGCCGTACCGCAGGGCGGGAACACCGGGGCGGACGACCGGTTCGCGTACAACCCCGCCACCACACAGCAGTGGACCTTCGACGGGCCCGCGCCCGCCGGTTCGGCCCCCGGGCACGATGTGACCGGGGAGTGGTCCATCCCCGTCGCCGGCGGCGACCTTCCGGACGAATCGGGCGAGTTCACCACAACCTCCCTGGTCGAGCAGTGGGGCGGCAACGCACCGGCCACCCTCCCGGGCGGCGCCCCCGCCCCCTGGGCGACGGAGACGGCGGGTCAGCCCTGGGGGCGGCAACACGAGCCGGACGGCGAACAGCCGGTGGGGCAGCCCGCCCACGAGGGATTCCGGCCCGGCACGCCGTACGCCGGGCCGCCGGCCGGGCAGGCACCCGAGGCCGAAGCCGCCGGGCCGGCCGAGGCGCCCCCGGAGGCACAGGAGGCCGCAGAGGCCCCTGAGAGGCTCGCTGAGCCCCCCGCGGCCCCCGAGACGGACGTGGACACCGGCCCCGAGCCGGAGGCCGCCGAAGAGGCCGTCACGGGCGACGGCCCCGCGGCCACACCCGACGCCACGCAGACAGCCCAGGACGCGGCGCGGGAAGCCGAGGAGGCGCCCCCGCCCGCCGCGCACGACGAACACCCCCTCGCCTCCTACGTCCTGCGCGTCAACGGCGCCGACCGCCCCGTCACCGACGCCTGGATCGGCGAGTCGCTGCTGTACGTGCTGCGCGAGCGCCTCGGGCTCGCCGGGGCCAAGGACGGCTGCTCGCAGGGCGAGTGCGGGGCCTGCAACGTCCAGGTCGACGGACGGCTCGTCGCCTCCTGCCTGGTGCCCGCCGTCACCGCCGCCGGCAGCGAGGTGCGCACCGTGGAGGGCCTCGCGGCCGACGGCCGGCCCTCCGACGTACAGCGGGCCCTCGCCAACTGCGGTGCGGTGCAGTGCGGTTTCTGCGTCCCCGGCATGGCGATGACCGTGCACGACCTGCTGGAGGGCAACCCGGCCCCGACCGACCTGGAGGCCCGCCAGGCGCTGTGCGGCAACCTGTGCCGCTGCTCCGGCTACCGGGGCGTCCTGGACGCCGTCCAGGAGGTCGTCGCCGAACGCGAGGCGCATGCCGCCGCCGAGTCGGACACGGACACGGACGGCGTACGCATTCCGCACCAGGCGGGCCCGGGAGCCGGCGGCGTCAACGCGTCGGCCTTCGACTCACCGGGGACCTTCGGTGGTTCCGGAGGGGTCTTCGGCGGTCCCGTACCGCACGACCAGCACTACGGCCAGGACGGAGGCCAGGCGTGAGCAACGATTCCGCCACCGCGACCCCCGCCGCGGAGCCCGCCCCCGCCGCCGAACCGCTGCCGCACGGCCTCGGCGTCTCCCTGCCCGCGGCCGACGCCCGCGCCAAGACCGAGGGCACCTTCCCGTACGCGGCCGACCTGTGGGCCGAGGGCCTGCTCTGGGCGGCCGTACTGCGCTCCCCGCACGCGCACGCGCGCATCGTGTCGATCGACACCTCCCACGCGCGCGAGATGCCCGGCGTACGGGCCGTCGTCACCCACGAGGACGTCCCCGGCACCCCGCGCCACGGCCGGGGCACCCCCGACCGCCCGGTGTTCGCCTCCGAGGTCGTACGCCACCACGGCGAGCCCATCGCCGCCGTCGCCGCCGACCACCCGGACACCGCGCGGATGGCCGCGGCGGCCGTCATCGTCGAGTACGAGGTGCTCGACCCGGTGACCGACCCGGAGCAGGCCTTCGAAGCCGAACCGCTGCACCCCGACGGCAACCTGATCCGGCACATCCCGCTGCGCCACGGCGACCCGGACGCGCAGGGCGAGATCGTCGTCGAGGGCCTGTACCGCATCGGCCGCCAGGACCCCGCCCCCATCGGCGCGGAGGCCGGCCTCGCCGTGCCCCGCCCCGACGGCGGAGTGGAGCTCTACCTGGCCTCCACCGACCCGCACAGCGACCGCAACACGGCCGCCGCCGTCTTCGGCCTGACCCCCGAACGGGTGAAGATCGTCGTCACCGGCGTCCCGGGCGCCACCGCCGACCGCGAGGACCAGGGCTTCCAGCTCCCGCTCGGCCTGCTCGCCCTCAAGACCGGCTGCCCGGTGAAGCTGACGGCGACCCGCGAGGAGTCCTTCCTCGGCCACACCCACCGCCACCCCACCCTGCTCCGGTACCGGCACCACGCCGACACCGAGGGCCAGCTGGTCAAGGTCGAGGCCCAGATCCTCCTCGACGCGGGCGCGTACGCCGACACCTCCGCGGAGTCCCTGGCCGCCGCCGTCTCCTTCGCCTGCGGCCCGTACGTCGTCCCGAACGCCTTCATCGAGGGCTGGGCCGTCCGCACCAACAACCCGCCCTCCGGCCACGTGCGCGGCGAGGGCGCCATGCAGGTGTGCGCCGCCTACGAGGCGCAGATGGACAAGCTCGCCAAGAAGCTCGCACTGGACCCGGCGGAACTGCGCCTGCGCAACGCGCTCGCGACCGGTGACGTCCTCCCGATCGGCCAGACGGTGACCTGCCCGGCCCCCGTCGCCGAACTCCTCCAGGCGGTACGCGACTTCCCGCTCCCCGCGCTGCCCAAGGACACACCCGAGGACGAGTGGCTGCTGCCCGGCGGCCCCGAGGGCGCGGGCGAACCGGGTGCGGTGCGCCGCGGCGTCGGCTACGGCCTGGGCATGGTGCACATGCTCGGCGCGGAGGGCGCCGACGAGGTCTCCACGGCGACGGTGAAGGTCCACGACGGCATCGCCACGGTCCTGTGCGCGGCCGTGGAGACGGGCCAGGGCTTCACGACCCTGGCCCGGCAGATCGTCCAGGAGACCCTCGGCATCGACGAGGTCCACGTGGCACCCGTCGACACCGACCAGCCCCCGGCCGGCGGAAGCTGCCGCGGACGGCACACCTGGGTGTCCGGCGGCGCGGTGGAACGGGCGGCGAAGATGGTCCGCACCCAACTGCTGCAACCCCTGGCACACAAGTTCGGCATGTCGACCGAGCTGCTCCAGATCACCGACGGCAAGATCACCTCGTACGACGGCGTGCTGTCCACCACCGTCACCGAGGCGCTGGACGGCAAGGAACTCTGGGCGACGGCCCAGTGCCGCCCGCACCCCACCGAACCGCTGGACGCCGCCGGCCAGGGCGACGCCTTCGTGGGCCTGGCCTTCTGCGCGATCCGCGCGGTGGTGGACGTCGACATCGAACTCGGCTCGGTACGGGTCGTGGAGCTGGCCGTGGCCCAGGACGTGGGCCGCGTGCTCAACCCGGCGCAGCTCACCGCCCGCATCGAGGCCGGCGTCACCCAGGGCGTCGGCATCGCGCTCACCGAGAACCTGCGCACCCCGCGCGGCCTGATCCGCCACCCCGACCTCACCGGGTACGCGCTGCCCACGGCCCTGGACGCCCCCGACATCCAGATCGTCAAACTGGTCGAGGAACGCGACGTGGTCGCCCCCTTCGGCGCCAAGGCGGTCAGCGCGGTACCGGTGGTCACCTCCCCGGCGGCCATCGCCTCCGCCGTCCGCGCGGCGACCGGCCGCCCGGTCAACCGCCTCCCGATCCGCCCCCAGGCCGCGGTGGTGACCGGCCAGTGAGCGAACAGGAGCCCCAGGAGCAGCCGCGCTACGAACCACCGCCCGCGGTCGGCAAGCTGCTGCTGTGGATCCTGCTGTTCGTGGTGGCGGCGGTCGTGGTGGTACTGGGCGGGATCTACCTCACCTGACGTCCGCCCGCCCGCTGTACGTGATCGTGCTCACCCCGGCGCCCGAGGTCGTGGCGGAACGGGCCCGGGGCGCCTGGCGTCCTTTTCCCGGGGCGCGTTGTCAGTGGGGCGGCGTAGTGTGCTGAGCAGTGGGGGACGGCTGCTCCTGGCCGCTCCGACGGGACGTACCAGGTACGACTGAAATCGCGGGGGAGCGATGAGCACGACCGATGCCGGTGTCGCGGCGATCACCCTGACCGAGGACGACCTCGGTCCGTACGTCACGCACGCGCCGACGCGCCACTGGCTGACCGGCCCCGGACTGCCCGCCGGTGGCGGCCTGTTGACCTTCGAGCCGTTGCGCACGGACGGGCTGCGCACGCTGGCGCAGGCCACGGACGACCCGGCGGAGAACCTGCGGGACCGGCTGGTGATAGGCGCACTGCTCAACCCGGCGGGCATGGACCCGGAATCCCTCCTCCTCGACGGCGGCACGGGCGAGATCACGACCACGTTCCTCTTCGACGCGATGGACAGCCGCCCGTTCGCGCCCTCGCTCGAGGCACTCGTGCGGTTCGCCTCCGTCACCGAGGAACTGGCTGGTCTGCGCGGCGAGTTCGCCGCCTACGCGGGCCGCTACGGCACCAAGGCCGCCACCGAGGCGTCCCGCCGCCTCCTCGCCCTCTTCGAGGAGGGCACGGACGGTGAGATCCCGCCGTACTGGAAGGCGGCCGCGCTGATCCGCCCCCTCGCCCTGGTCGCGGGCCCCGGCACGGACTCCGGCCTCGCCCTGGACCTCCCCGGCCGGCTGCTGGACCAGGAGTTCGGCCAGGGCCGGGTGGCCCGCTTCGAGGAGGTCGACTTCCCCGTCACGCTCACCCACGGGCCGACGCGCCGCTTCCTGCGCGAGACCGGCCTGCCCGAGGACGCGGTCCTCTTCCACCTGGACACGGACGTCCCCCTCCCCACGCTGACCGAGTACTTCACCTCGGAACGCCCCGACGACTACCCGCTGGAGGACCTCCCCGCCCATGCCGACCGCCTCATACGCCTCGGCCACCTCGTCGAGGACAACAGCCTGGTGGTCGACGGCACGACGGGCGCGGTCCTGAACTACAGCGAGCCCGAGGCGACCCTGTACCCGCTGAACACGGACGTCTCCACCCTCGCCTTCACCCTCTGGCTGCTGCACCACGAGCGGACCATCGACGACCACCTGAACCACGAACTGACCACCGAGGCCTACGACCAACTGGCCGCAGCCATGATCCACACCCTGGCATCCGTAGACCCCACCGGCACCACGACCGACGCCGACTGGCACTACTGGACGGAACTCTTCCAGGACGAAGCGGGCGGCGTGCTCTGACGTACTGGCTGTATGCCGCGGGAGTGAACTGGTCCTTCTTCGCCCTGGGGTTGTAGGACTGCATGGACTCGCAGTTCTCGCCGTCCGTCTTACCGGCCCTTTTCTTTTGGCCTGGTCAAGACACCAGAGGCCATGGCGGGAATCGAACCCACTGGCGACGAACGAGACGGAAACTGAGACGGGGCACGTGGGCGCCCAGACGCCGCTGTTCGCAACGGACTTGCAGGACGGAACCTGCGAGCCCAACTCTTGGTGACGCCTCGATAGTCGAATGTGAAACCTCTCGCAGGGACACCCGAGATTGCAGCACGAGAGACAGCGAGTCACACTGGTTTGTGACGAGCTTGCTTCCGCCATGTCGGACAAGCCATGAATGGCCGCTCGCGGCGCCCTCGGTCGAGTCTCCTGGGGACCCAGAAAGCCGATACGCAATACCCCATTAGCTGCTGGAGCCTGCAATGATCAGGAGGACAATGGCTCGTGCCGCGACCGCCGCTGGTGCTGCCGTTCTGATATTAGGTGGCTGGGCGATGCCGAGCGGCACGGCACAAGCGACACCGCAAGTGAAACCGTGCGCGCAATCTGCCGCCGGTTGCCACTACGAGACGCACCTTCAATGCACAATCTACAACGGCTGCGAATGGGTCAAGGTAAGGGTTTGCCCCCCGCCGCCCAGGAAGTGTCAGCCTTGGGATTTCGGATGCCAAATGGGCATTGGGCAAATATTCGGCGGGCAGTGATTCCCCGCGCGGAAGGTGCCTCAACGTGCACGGTCACCTCGGCAAGAACCCTGTCCTGTTGGCCAAGGCATCGGCGGCGGGGGATTGCGAGGTGGAGCCCTACAGCGTCCAAGAGGTACAGCGATTGCTGAAGGCCGCTGACCGGCACCGCGACTCCGCACGACGGGCCGTCGCGCTCGCCCTCGGACTGCGTCAAGGGGAGGCGCTGGGGCTGACGTGGGACGACGTGGACCTTGAGGGTGGATTCCCTGTTGTCCGCCGTAGTCGCCACCGCCCGCAGTACGCCCACGGGTGTACGGAGCCCTGCGGACGCAAGGCCGCCGGGTACTGCCCTCAGAGGCGACGAACCAACCCGGAGTTGTCCACCACCGGTGCGCACCTCAAGGCGCAGGGAGTGGAGCGAACGGTGGCCGGGAAGCGCTGGGAGGACAACAGCTTGGTCTTCCCGGACGAATACGGCCGTAGCCCGTCCCACCGCCGGGACTGGACCGAGTGGAAAGTTCTCCTGACAGAGGCGGAAGTGCGGGACGGGCGTTTGCACGACGCGCGCCACACGGCCGCCACGGTCCTACTCATCCTCGGTGTCCCCGAGCGGGCCGTCATGGGCCTCATGGGGTGGTCGACCACGGCCATGGCCGCCCGCTATCAGCACATGGTGGATGCCGTGCGGACAGACATCGCACGGCAGGTGGACGGCCTGATCTGGAAACCCGAAGCAGACCGGCGGGACGGCGGCGATGGTACGGCTGGCATACGTGTCAGTCAGGTGGCGAAGAGCTGAGCTGGGGCATCCCTCGTGAGATGGCTCGCCTCACTTCGTGAGCCTAGAGAGAAGTAAGGTCTGCACGCATGGCGTGCCGGAGGGCCTCAAGAGCTTCACCCAACGCTGCCTGAGTCGCGGACCATTCTGGATCTGTAGTCACGTCGTGCTCATCGAAGCGATCTCGTAGGTTTCGGAGCCTCAAGAAGGCTTGCTCGGCCGCGTCACTCAGAGGCTCGGGCGCCATGATGTGCATCTGATAGAGGAGCTGAAAGGCATTGGCGGACCCAAGGATCTCCCCTGCCTGCTTGATGCGTTCTTCCCTGATGATCCCGGCGCTTCGCTTCAGGTCTCGTAGCCGATGTCTCGTCAGCCAGAGTGCCGCAAGGTATTCGCCGTACAGCTGTTGCTTTGCGGCACGCTCGCGGGACGTATTCTCCCGATGCCATCGTGACCGTTCGCCAAGGAGGGTAGTGCTGACACCCAGAACGGCACCGAGCGCTGTGCCCGCGAGAGTCCCCCAGTCCACGGGGCACATCGTAGAGGCGCCGTGGGCTCGGGCCCAGAGTGCGATGTCTGTCTGAGCCCAGTGGGTATCGCGCAGCCGTCCGGGACGGAGATGCCCGCGATGGTCAACTGAGACGGGAACTGAGACGGAGGGCCAGAAGGGCGGCACCCCCGTGAGGGTGCCGCCCTTCTGTCTTGCCTGGTCAGGCAACCAGAGGCCGTGGCGGGAATCGAACCCACGTAACTCGCTTTGCAGGCGAGTCCCTAAACCACTCGGGCACACGGCCGTGACTGAATCTCGTCCCCACGGCCGTGGTGGGAATCGGACCCACGTGACTCCCCGCGAGCGGAGCTCGCCGATGGATGCAGCGCAGGCGAGTCCCTGAACCACTCGGGCACACGGCCGTGTTCGTGAAATGAATGTACGGTCGCCCCGGGAGGGCCTCAAGGGAATCGCCGGGGCTGCAATAGGACTGCCACACGCCGTTCATGAAAGGGGGGCGGGGCAGGCCGGGGGGTACGGGGCGTACGACCAAGGTCGCAGGTCGAGGGCGACTTCGGACAGGGGTCAAACCGAGCTGCGCACCTTACGCTGGCGACCATGGCTGCCCTTGAACGACGCGACACCGGAGTCGCCGACACCCTTGTCGACAGCCCGGAGGACACGGTCCTCGGGCGGTCCTACCGCGCGCTGAGCATCGGGATCGTGTCGGTCGTGCTGCTGATCGCCTTCGAGGCGACCGCGGTGGGTACGGCGATGCCGGTCGCCGCGCGGCAGCTGGGCGGGGTGTCGCTGTACGCGTTCGCGTTCTCGGGGTACTTCACGACGAGTCTGTTCGGGATGGTGCTTTCCGGGCAGTGGTCCGACCGGCGGGGACCGGTGGGGGCGCTGACCACCGGGATCGGGGCCTTCGCGGCCGGGCTGGTGGTGGCCGGGACCGCCGGGACGATGTGGATGTTCATCGTGGGGCGGGCCGTCCAGGGGTTCGGCGGCGGACTCGTGATCGTGGCCTTGTACGTCGTCGTCGGCCGGGCCTATCCCGAGCGGCTGCGGGCGGCGATCATGGCGGCGTTCGCGGCGAGCTGGGTCGTGCCGTCGGTCGTGGGCCCCCTGGCGGCGGGTGCGGTGACCGAGCACCTCGGCTGGCGGTGGGTGTTCCTCGGCATCCCGGTGCTGGTCGTCTTCCCGCTGGGGCTCGCGCTGCCGCAGATACGGCGGCGGGCCGGAGGACCCGTCGAGGCAGGCGCGGTCGCCGCTCTCGACCGGCGCCGCATCCGGCTCGCACTCGGAATCTCCCTCGGCGCGGGGCTGCTCCAGTACGCCGCGCAGGACCTGCGGTGGATCTCCCTGCTGCCCGGTGCCGCCGGCGCCGCACTGCTCGTACCGGCCGTGCTCGGACTGCTCCCGCGCGGCACCTACCGGGCGGCGCGCGGACTGCCGTCGGTCGTGCTGCTGCGCGGGGTGGCCGCCGGCTCCTTCATCGCCGCCGAGTCCTTCGTGCCGCTGATGCTGGTCACCCAGCGGGGGCTGTCCCCGACCCTGGCCGGCCTCTCGCTCGCGGCGGGCGGGGGGACCTGGGCGCTCGCCTCCTGGGTGCAGTCGCGGGTGCGCGTGGAGCCGTACCGGGAGCGGCTGATGACCGTCGGGATGGTGCTGGTGGCGGCCGCCGTCGCCGCCGCGCCGAGCGTGCTGGTCCACTCCGTGCCGGCCTGGACGCCGGCCGTTGCCTGGGCCTTCGGCTGCTTCGGCATGGGGCTGGTCATCTCGTCCACCAGCGTGCTCCTGCTCCAGCTCTCCGCCCCTGAGGAGGCCGGCGCCAACTCTGCCGCCCTCCAGATCTCCGACGCCCTCGCCAACGTCGTCCTGCTCGCGGCGGCGGGCGCCGCCTTCGCGACCCTGGGCGGCGGCAGTACGGCGGCCACCACGGCGGCGCAGGCCACGACCGCCTCCGGCACCCACCCGGCCGCCTTCGCCGCGGTGTTCCTGCCGATGGCCGGGGTGGCGCTGGTGGGGGCCTGGGTGACGACGCGCTTGCGGGAGCGCTGAGCCGCCGTAAACCGGTCGCCGAGCCGTGGCCCCGCCCCTACTCTCCTCCGCATGCACCAACTGACCGTCTCCCTGGACCCCGCCACCCGTCAGGCCCTCGACGACCTCGCGGACGCGCAGGACCGCTCCGCGGAAGAGGTGGTGCTGGAGGCCGTGCACAGGTGTCTCCGCGAGGAGGCCCTGGCCGTACGGGCCGTCGCGGAGCGGCTGGCCGGGGCGCACGCCGACCTGTTGAGGAGGCTGGGCGAGTGACCCGTCACCTGACCGTCGCCGACGTCACCGCCCTCGCCGAGATCGCCTTCGGCGGCCGGGCGCCCGAGACGCGCGAGCCGGGGCTGCTCGCATCGGCTGTGCACCGGCCGCGCGCCCGCATGTTCGGTACGGCGGCCTACGAGGACCTGTACGAACAGGCGGCCGCACTGCTGCACGCCCTCGCCACGAACCACCCCCTCGTGGACGGCAACAAGCGCACCGCCTGGCTCGCCACCGCCACCTTCCTCGCCCTCAACGGCGTCGATCTCGCCGCCGTCGACCAGGACACGGCGTACGACCTGGTCATCGATGTGGCCTCGGGAAAGGAGAGCGACGTCGCCGTGATCGCCGCGCGACTCCGCGTGCTGTGACGTGGATCCCACCCACCCCGACCCGCCCTCGTCCGCGCATGGGCACCGCCGGGCCGCCGGTAGGGTGGCCCGGTTGTCATACCCAGCCGAGCCGCCCAACCCCCGCACGGAGACCGTGACTACCACCGCCGCTTCCTCCACGCACAACCACCACCTCTCTCCCGCCTTCCCCGGCCGCGCCCCATGGGGTACCGCCAGCAAGCTGCGTGCCTGGCAGCAGGGGGCCATGGAGAAGTACATCCAGGAGCAGCCGCGTGACTTCCTCGCCGTCGCCACGCCCGGTGCCGGCAAGACGACCTTCGCGCTGACGCTCGCCTCCTGGCTGCTGCACCATCACGTCGTGCAGCAGGTGACCGTGGTCGCGCCGACCGAACACCTGAAGAAGCAGTGGGCGGAGGCGGCCGCGCGGGTGGGCATCAAGCTCGACCCCGAGTACAGCGCGGGGCCCTTGGGCAAGGACTACCAGGGCGTCGCGGTGACGTACGCCGGTGTCGGCGTGCGGCCGATGCTGCACCGCAACCGGGTCGAGCAGCGCAAGACGCTCGTCATCCTCGACGAGATCCACCACGCCGGCGACTCCAAGTCCTGGGGCGAGGCGTGCCTGGAGGCGTTCGAGCCGGCCACCCGGCGGCTCGCGCTCACCGGTACGCCGTTCCGGTCCGACACCAACCCCATCCCCTTCGTGACGTACGAGGAGGGGCAGGACGGGATCCGGCGGTCCGCCGCCGACTACACGTACGGGTACGGCAACGCGCTCGCCGACCACGTCGTCCGGCCCGTCATCTTCCTCTCCTACAGCGGCAACATGCGCTGGCGCACGAAGGCCGGTGACGAGGTCGCCGCCCGGCTCGGCGAGCCGATGACCAAGGACGCCGTCAGCCAGGCCTGGCGCACCGCGCTCGACCCGCGCGGCGAATGGATGCCCGCCGTGCTGCGCGCCGCCGACCAGCGGCTGACCGAGGTCAGGAAGGCCATCCCGGACGCGGGCGCCCTCGTCATCGCCTCCGACCAGGACTCGGCGCGCGCGTACGCCAAGCTGATCCGGGAGATCACCGGCAGCAAGGCCACGCTCGTGCTGTCCGACGACGCCGGCGCCTCGAAGCGGATCGACGACTTCAGCGGGAACGAGGACCGCTGGATGGTGGCCGTCCGCATGGTGTCCGAGGGCGTCGACGTGCCCCGGCTCGCGGTCGGCGTGTACGCCACCACCATCTCCACCCCGCTCTTCTTCGCCCAGGCCGTCGGGCGTTTCGTACGGTCCCGGCGCCGCGGCGAGACCGCCTCCGTCTTCCTGCCGACCGTCCCCGACCTGCTCACCTTCGCCAACGAGATGGAGGTCGAACGCGACCACGCCCTCGACAAGCCGAAGAAGGAGGGCGAGGAGGACCCGTACGCCGAGTCCGAGAAGGAGATGGACGAGGCGAACAAGGAGCAGGACGAGGACACCGGCGAGCAGGAGCAGTTCTCCTTCGAGGCGCTGGAGTCCGAGGCCGTCTTCGACCGGGTGCTGTACGACGGCGCCGAGTTCGGCATGCAGGCCCACCCGGGGAGCGAGGAGGAGCAGGACTATCTCGGCATCCCCGGGCTCCTCGAACCCGACCAGGTGCAGATGCTGCTCCAGAAGAGGCAGGCCCGGCAGATCGCGCACAGCCGCAAGAAGCCGGACACCGAGGCCGACCTGCTGGAGCTGCCCGCCGAGCGGCGGCCGGTGGTCTCGCACAAGGAGATGATGGAGCTGCGCAAGCAGCTCAACACCATGGTCAGCGCGTATGTGCACCAGAGCGGCAAGCCGCACGGGGTGATCCACACCGAGCTGCGGCGCGTGTGCGGCGGCCCGCCGAGCGCCGAGGCGACGGCCGGTCAGCTGCGGCAGCGGATCGCCAAGGTGCAGGAGTGGGCGACACGGATGAAGTGACGGGGCGTGCGGCGCCCGGGGCGCGCCGTACGTATCCGGACGAAGGTCGCAGGTCATGTCGGACGATGCCCGGATTCTGGACGGAGGCTTCCGCTCAGCGAACCGGCTTCGCTACTGTCCCGCTACGCACACGCCCCGTGGCAGCGCCGCCGCGGAGCGCAGCCGTGAAGCGACTGGGCCCGGAGCCGCCGGGCCGTCCTGCCGATCGGCGGCCTCTGAAGCGCGTCGCTGACGGGACTCGGTGACGCATCCGCCGCGCAGGGGTTGCCGACCTCACCACTAAGGAGTGGGCGTCGTGACCGCGGAGACCTCTCAGACGCTCGACCGGGGACTGCGTGTCCTCAAGCTGCTGGCCGACACGGACCATGGGCTGACCGTCACCGAGCTTTCCACCAAACTGGGCGTCAACCGGACCGTTGTGTACCGGTTGCTCGCCACGCTCGAACAGCACGCCCTCGTACGCCGTGACCTGGGCGGACGAGCCCGGGTGGGGCTCGGGGTGCTGCGGCTGGGGCGGCAGGTGCATCCGCTGGTACGGGAGGCCGCGCTGCCCGCGCTCCGGTCGCTGGCGGAGGACATAGGGGCGACCGCGCATCTCACCCTGGTGGACGGCAGCGAGGCGCTGGCCGTCGCGGTGGTCGAGCCGACGTGGACGGACTATCACGTGGCGTACCGGGCGGGGTTCCGGCATCCGCTGGACCGGGGAGCCGCCGGCAGGGCGATACTCTCCGCGCGGCAGTCGCCGTCGGCGGAGCCGGGGTACATCCTGACGCACGGGGAGCTCGAGGCCGGGGCCAGCGGGGCCGCGGCTCCACTGCTCGGGGTCACGGGGGTCGAGGGCAGTGTGGGTGTCGTGATGCTCGCGGACGCCGTGCCGGAGCGGGTGGGGCCGCGGGTCGTCGACGCGGCGAGGGAGGTCGCGGAAGCCCTGCGCTGAACCTGGCGGGGCGCGGATACGGGCGCGACGGGACTTGTACGCGGGTTGACGCGGGCTGACGTGGGCTGACCGGGCCGTGGCCGGAAGTGCTCGTCCCGTAGATTGAACCTGTGCTCTCTCGTCTCACGCGCCTCCAGGCCGTCGCCGTCTGCGCCACCCCCGTCGTAGCCCTGATCGCCACCGCGGTCTTCGCGCCGCTGCCGTTCTCGGTGGCGCAGCCGGGGATGACGGCGAACGTGCTGGGCAAGAACAAGGGCACCGCCGTGATCACCGTCTCCGGCGCGCCGACCCGCGCGACGAGCGGGCAGCTGCGGATGACGACGATCGTGGCGACCTCTCCGGACACGCGCGTGTCGCTGGGCGAGGTGCTCGACAACTGGTTCCGCACGGACCGCGCGGTCATGCCGCGCGACGCGGTCTACCCGGGCGGCGACACCGTCAAGGAGATCGAGAAGCACAACATCGAGCAGATGCAGCAGTCCCAGGACGCGGCGACCGAGGCGGCGCTGAAGTACCTGAGCCTGAACAGCAAGGACGTCAAGGTCACCCTCAAGCTCGCCGATGTCGGCGGGCCCAGCGCGGGACTGCTGTTCTCCCTCGGGATCATCGACAAACTGCACGGTGACGGCAGCGGCGGCGACCTGACGGGTGGCCGCACCATCGCCGGTACGGGCACGATCGACGCCGACGGCACGGTGGGCGCGGTCGGCGGTGTGGGCCTCAAGACGCAGGCCGCCCGGCGGGACGGGGCGACCGTCTTCCTGGTCCCCAAGGCCGAGTGCGCCGACGCCAAGGGTGAGCTGCCGAAGGGGCTCAGGCTGGTTCCGGTGACCACGCTGAAGGGAGCGGTGAACTCCCTGGTGGCCCTGGAGAAGGGGAAGGGCTCCGTACCGAGCTGTTAGGCCATCGTCGAGCTGTTAGGCCATCGCCGGGGACGGCTCGCGCGTGGCCGCGAGACGCAGGCCGACCTCCACGAGGGTCCAGCCGAGGCGGGTGCGCAGTACACCGGGGCGCCTGGCGGCGGGGGCCTGGGCGGCGAGGCGGTAGGCATCGGCCTGGGCGCGGAGTTCGGCCATGTGGTGCTGGGAGAGTAAGACATGCGTGTACATGGGGAAGCCTCTCGGTTCGTCTCAGTCGGTTTCGATGGGGAAGAGGTGCGTGTGAACGCGCACCTGCTCGGCGCCGGGGGTGTCCGCGTCGGGCACGCGGTTGCGGTAGTCGTCGATCAGGTCGTGCACCTTGTGGGTGAGTTCGGCGGCGAGTTCGGGCGTCAGCCGTAGCGTCATGTCGCTCATGTCGGTGGCGCGCTGCCAGGCCTTGGGCCAGTGGTCACGGGTGCCGAGCCAGGTGGACAGCTCCCGGGCATGGGTGTGCGCGATCTCGTGCAGGAACATCTCGACTGCCCCCCGCACCTCGGGGCCGGCGCCCTCGAACTCGGTACCGTCGAAGTCCACCCCCTCCTCCACGGCCCGCCACCAGCGCTCCCGCCCCTTGCCCTGCTCCGGGGCGTCCTCGACAAAGCCGTGTGCGGCGAGTTGACGGAGGTGGTAGCTGGTCGCGCCGCTCGACTCGCCGAGCCGCGAGGCCAGTTGGGATGCGGTGGCCGGGCCGCGCTGCCGCAGTGCGGCCAGCAGCTGCATCCGCAGCGGGTGGGCGAGGCCGCGCAGTGCGTGGGCATCCAGGCGCCGGTACTTCCGCTCTTCGTGCTCCGTCATGCGTACAAAGGTAGACTTGCAAAGTCTTCTTTGCAACAGGTCTTTTGCATCGTCTTCTTTGCATCGACTCCTTTGCGTCAGCGGCGCGCGCCTACCGCACGAACCCCTCCGCCCGCAGCCACTCCAACGCCACCTGATGCGGATCCTCCCCGCCCACGTCCACCCTCGCGTTCAGCTCCCGCGCCACCGTGTTGTCGAGCCTCCTCGTGACCGGGTCCAGTACGCCCGCGATGGCCGGCCACCGCTTCAGGGTCCGGGAGTTGATCTCCGGGGCCGCGTTGTAGTCGGGGAAGAACTTCCGGTCGTCCTCCATCACCACCAGGTCCATCGCCTTGATGCGGCCGTCGGTGGTGAAGACCTCCCCGTACGTGCAACTCCCCTTCGCCACCTGGGTGTAGATGATCCCGGTGTCCATCTGCGTGATGTCCTTGGCCGGCACGCGCATGCCGTACGCCCGCTGCATGCCCCGCAGCCCGTCCGTCCGGTTGGCGAACTCGCCCTCCACGCACAGCGTCACCGCCCCGGGACGCGACCGGGACAGCGCGGCCACGTCGGACAGCGTCCGGGTGCCGTACTTCCTGAAGGCGGCGCGGTTCATGGCCAGCGCGTAGGTGTTGTTCAGCCGGGACGGCGGCAGCCAGGTCAGCCCGTTGCGCAGGTCGGCGTCGCGTACCGCCTGCCACTGCTTGTGCGGGTCGGGGATGGGCTCGCTGTGGCCCTGGTACGTGATCCAGGCGGTGCCCGTGTAGTCGTACATGGCGTCCGCGTCCCCGCCCCTGACCGCCTCCCGGCTGCCGATGGAACCCTGGATGCCGGTCCGGTCCAGGACGTCCGCACCGGCCGCCCGGAAGGCGATCCCCGCCATCGCGCCGAGGATGAGGCTCTCCGTGTCCGCTTTGGAGGTCACGGTGAGACGGGCGCCCTTGAGCGGCTCGCCCCGTCCGAGCGAGCCGGGCCCGACGTCGTCGGCCATGGGGGAGCCGCTGCTCAGGCCACAGCCGGAGGCCACGAGCAGCGCGCCGGCGGCCAGCGGAGCGGCGAGCCGTCTCAACTCCCCGTCTCCAGCCCCCGTGGCCGCAGCAGCACCTCGGCCAGCGAGGCCAGCCAGTCCACCAGCAGGGCCAGTACGACCGTGAGCACCGCGCCCAGCACCAGCACCGGCATGCGCTGGTTGGTGATGCCGGCGGTGATCAGCACGCCGAGACCGCCGCCGCCCCCGAAGGTGGCCAGGGTCGCCGTGCCGACGTTGAGGACCAGGGCCGTACGGACGCCCGCGAGGATCAGCGGGACGGCCAGCGGCAGTTCCACCCGGGTCAGCACGCCGAGCGGGGACATCCCGATGCCGCGGGCCGCCTCCAGCAGGGTCGGGTCGTTGGCCCTCAGGCCCGCGACGGTGTTGGCCAGCACCGGCAGGACGGCGTAGGCGATCATGCCGACCAGGGCCGCCCTCCGGCCGATGCCGAGCCAGATCACCAGCAGGGCCAGGAGGCCGATCGCGGGTGTCGCCTGGCCCGCGTTGGCGAGGGCCGTCACCACCGGGCCGGCCCGCCGGAAGGTCGCACGGGTCAGCAGCACGCCCAGCGGGACGGCGATGACCAGGACGAAGAAGGTCGAGATCACGGTCAGCTCGATGTGCTGCCACAGGGCCTTGGAGACCTGACCGTTCGACAGGGCGTTCGCCGAGACCGCGTCCAGGTGCGCCTGCCGGAACCACAGCCAGGTCGCCAGCAGCACCGCGACGAGGAACGCGGGTACGAGCGTCAGCTGCTGCCAGGTGAACCGCCTCCCGGCGGGCCGCGTCGGCGGCGCGGCTCCCCGCGGCTCCGCCGCGCCTCCCGGTTCCGCCGGTCGCTCCACCTCGGCCGTGATCACCTCGCCCGCTCCCCGTCACGCGGCCACCCGCTCCGGTGCTCCAGGGCGTTGACGCGGTCGGCGTCCAGCAGTTCACGCACGCGGTTCATCAGCGTCTCCATGTCCACCACGCCCTCGTACACGCCGTGCCGTCCCGTCACCGGAACCCGCCCCGAGTCGCTCCTCAGCACCGCCTCCAGCGCGTCCCGCAGCGTCGCCTCCCGGGTCACCGTGTGCCGCACCGGTCTGCCCGCGCGGGCCGGCGAACCGCGGGCCCGCATCAGGTCTCGGCGCCTGAGCCACTTGTGGGGGCGGCGGTGCCGGTCGAGCAGGAGGATCTCGGTGGTGCCGCTGCCGCGCAGCCTGCCGAGGACCTCCTGAAGCGGGGTGTCCACGGTCGCCGTCGGGCAGCTCCCGACCCTCAGGTCCCGTACGCGGGTGAGGTTCAGCCGCTTCAGGGCGGCGCCCGCGCCCACGAAGCCGGAGACGAATTCGTCCGCCGGGTCGGTGAGGATCGCCTCCGGGGTGTCGAACTGGGCGATGCGGGAACGCTCGCGCAGCACCGCGATCCGGTCGCCCAGCTTGATCGCCTCGTCGAAGTCGTGGGTGACGAAGACGATCGTCTTGCGCAGTTCCCGCTGGAGCCTGAGCAGCTCGTCCTGGAGGTGGTCGCGGGTGACCGGGTCGACCGCGCCGAACGGCTCGTCCATCAGCAGCACCGGCGGATCGGCCGCCAGCGCCCGCGCCACGCCGACGCGCTGCTGCTGACCCCCGGAGAGCCGGCGCGGATAGCGGTCCTGGAATTCGCCGGGGTCCAGTCCGACCAGGTGGAGCATCTCCGCCACCCGTTCCCGGACCCTGGACTTCGGCCAGCCGGCCATCCTCGGCACCAGTGCGATGTTCTGGGCGACGGTCAGGTGGGGGAAGAGCCCGGAGGACTGGATGGCGTACCCGATCCTCCTGCGCAGCCGCACCGGGTCCATGCCGGTGACGTCCTCGCCGTCGATGCGGATGCGGCCGCCGGTCGGCTCGATCAGCCGATTGATCATCTTCAGCGTCGTGGACTTCCCGCAGCCCGACGGCCCGACCAGAACCACCGTCTCGCCCGCCTCGACGGTCATGCTCACGTGGTCGACCGACGGGTGCGGGCTGCCGGGGTACTGCTTGGTGAGGCTCTCCAACTCGATGGCGGCCCCGGTCGTGGACGTCTCAGACACGGTCCCCTCCAGGGATGAGCGGTCTGGCCAGGGCATGCGTGGGGCCGGAGGGGTGGGCGGTGGTGGCCGTGATGCCGATCGGGGTGGTCTCGGGCGCGGTGGTCGCCCCGGTCGTGGGCGTCTCAGACACGGTCCCCCCGGAGGCGGGCGGTCCGGTCAGGACAGGCGTGGGGCCGGAGGGGTGGGCGGTGGTGGCCGTGATGCCGGTCGGGGTGGTCTCGGGCGCGGTGGCGGCCTCGGTCGTGGGCGTCTCAGACACGGTCCCCCCGGAGGCGGGCGGTCCGGTCATGGCGCACGTGGGGCCGGAGGTGTAGGTGCCGGTGGCCGGGATGTCGGTCGGGGGCGGCGGCCAGGGGTTCTCGGGCTCGGTGGCTGCCTCGGTCGTGGGCGTCTCAGGCGCGGGTTCCCCGGGGGTGGGCGGTCCGGTCAGGGCGTACGTGGGGCCGGAGGGGTGGGCGGTGGTGGCCGTGATGCCGGTCGGGGTGGTCTCGGGTGCGGTGGCGGCCTCGGTCGTGGACGTCTCAGACACGGTCCCCCCGGAGGCGGGCGGTCCGGTCAGGACAGGCGTGGGGCCGGAGGTGTAGGCGCCGGTGGCCGCGACGCCGGTCGTGGGCGGCCGCCAGGGGTGCTCCGGATCGATGGCCGCCCCCGTGGTGGACAGCTCAGGCACGGATCCCCCTGGGAATGGTCAGCCGGCCGAGGAGGACGTACGCGGCGTCGAACAGCAGGGCCAGGACGATGATCCCCAGGGTGCCCGCGAGCACCTGGTTCAGGGCGTTGGCGCTGCCCAGCGAGGCGATCCCGCGGAAGATCTCGTTGCCGAGGCCGGGTCCGGAGGCGTAGGCGGCGATGGCCGCGATGCCCATCAGCATCTGGGTGGCGACCCGGATGCCGGTCAGGATCGGCGGCCAGGCGAGCGGCAGCTCCACCCGCAGCAGCCGGGCCCGGCGGGACATCCCGATGCCCCGGGCCGCGTCCACCAGGTCGGGGTCGACCCCGCGCAGCCCGACGATCGCGTTCCTGACGACCGGCAGCAGCCCGTACAGCGTCAGGGCGATCACCGTGGGGGCCACACCGAGGCCGACGACCGGGATCAGCAGGCCGATCATGGCGAGCGACGGGACGGTCAGCAGGGTCGAGCCGGCGGTGGTCGCCAGGCTGCCCGCCCAGTCGCTGCGGTAGGCGGCGACGCCGATCAGCACGCCCAGCGCGGTGGCCGCGACCATGCACTGGAGCACCGCGGAGGCGTGCTGCCAGGCATCCGCGAGCAACTGCTGGTGCCGGTCGGCCAGATACTCCCAGAAGCTCACGCGGCCTCACCCCAGGTCGGCTAGGACGTCCTCTCCTCCGGGTGTTCCGCCGCCTGCTCCACCAGCGGGATGATCCGCAGCGGGACGGGGTTCTCCATCACGATCGCCGTGGCGGCCCGGACGATGCCATCAAAGCCGACAACCCGGTCGATCACCCGCTGGAGATCGGCGTTCGAGCGGGCGACCAGGCGGCACAGCATGTCCCCGCTGCCGGTGGTGGTGTGCAGCTCCAGTACCTCCGGCACGGTCGCCAAGTGGGCCCGTACATCGGCTCCTTGCCCCTGCCGGATCTGTAGCGTGGCGAACGCCGTGACCGGGTAGCCGAGGGCCGCCGGGTCCACCTGCGGACCGAATCCGCGGATGACTCCGTTCGACTGAAGCCGGTCCAGCCGCGCCTGCACCGTGCCCCGCGCCACCCCCAGCCGCCGGGACATCTCCAGGACCCCGATCCGCGGCTCCCGGGCCAGCAGCACGATGATGCGCCCGTCCAGCTGATCGATCCCCATACCCGCCTCCCGGGTGGTCATCCTGTACAGAAAGCCCGTCGAAACGGTCGTGCCACTGAGCAGAATGCTCAGCGAATACGCAAACTATTGCGCACCTTGCAGACCGGAGCCACCCTTCGGACATGACGCAGACCACACACCACACTCCCGACACGACCGCCCGGCAGGCCGACCCCTTCCCGGTCAAGGGAATGGACGCGGTCGTCTTCGCCGTGGGCAACGCCAAGCAGGCCGCGCACTACTACTCCACCGCCTTCGGCATGAAGCTGGTCGCCTACTCCGGACCGGAGAACGGCAGCCGCGAGACCGCCGCCTACGTCCTGGAGAACGGCTCCGCCCGCTTCGTGTTCACCTCGGTGATCAAGCCCGCCACCACCTGGGGCCACTTCCTCGCCCAGCACGTGGCCGAGCACGGCGACGGCGTCATCGACCTGGCCATCGAGGTCCCGGACGCCCGTGCCGCGTACACCTACGCCATCGAGCACGGCGCCCGCTCGGTGGCCGAGCCGTACGAGCTGAAGGACGAGCACGGCACGGTCGTCCTCGCCGCCATCGCCACGTACGGCAAGACCCGCCACACCCTCGTCGACCGCTCCGGCTACGACGGCCCCTACCTGCCCGGCTACGTCGCCGCCAAGCCGATGGTCGAGCCGCCCGCCCAGCGCACCTTCCAGGCCGTCGACCACTGCGTCGGCAACGTCGAACTCGGCCGGATGAACGAGTGGGTGGAGTTCTACAACAAGGTCATGGGCTTCACGAACATGAAGGAGTTCGTGGGCGACGACATCGCCACCGAGTACAGCGCCCTGATGTCGAAGGTCGTCGCCGACGGCACGCTCAAGGTGAAGTTCCCGATCAACGAGCCCGCGATCGCCAAGAAGAAGTCCCAGATCGACGAGTACCTGGAGTTCTACGGCGGCGCCGGCGTCCAGCACATCGCGCTGAACACGGGCGACATCGTGCAGACGGTACGCACCATGCGCGCGGCCGGCGTGGAGTTCCTGAACACGCCCGACACCTACTACGACACCCTCGGCGAGTGGGTCGGCGACACCCGGGTGCCCGTCGAGACCCTGCGCGAGCTGAAGATCCTCGCCGACCGCGACGAGGACGGCTACCTGCTCCAGATCTTCACCAAGCCGGTCCAGGACCGCCCGACCGTCTTCTTCGAGATCATCGAACGGCACGGCTCCATGGGCTTCGGCAAGGGCAACTTCAAGGCCCTGTTCGAGGCGATCGAGCGGGAGCAGGAGCGCCGCGGGAACCTGTGAATCCGCCGAACGGGCTACCGGGTAACACCGGTTGACGCTCTCATGTCCTGCGGGTGCCAGAGCGGCACCCGCAGGAGGTGAGGTGGTCCCGTGAGCACAGTGGACCAGCGCGTCGACCTGGCCGCGCCGGCCCAGCGCTGGCTGCACCGGCTCGGCACCCTCCGGGAGCCGACGGTCGCGCAGTCCTTCGCCTTCGACGAGGTGAACCGGCACCTGTACGTCCTCCAGGTCACCAAGGCGGGCCGCGAAGCCGGCGACCTGTGCCTGAACCGGCTCGACCACAAGGGCGCCCCGCTGGGGCACATGTACCTGAAGGGCTTCGGGCACGGCGTCAGCACCGGCGTGCAGAACGACACCGACGGCACCGCCTGGATCTGGACCGAGGCCGACGCGCTGCACGGCTACGGCAGGGGCGTCACCCGCTTCCACTTCGCGAACGGGGCCACCCGTACGGCCCAGGACGTCAAGATCCGCTACCCGGTCAAGGGCTCGACGGACAACCAGCCGGCCGTGTGCATGGCCACCCGTCGCATCGCCGTCCGCCACCGCCTGGACGACGTTCCCCGCTACCGCGTCTGGGACCTCGACGCCTTCGTCGCCCGCGACTACGCGAACCCCGTCGCCGACCTCGCCCAGAGCGGCGCCCACCCCGACCCCGAGATCCCGTTCCAGGGGTACGCGCTGTGCGGCGACCACCTCTACCAGCTCGCCGGATCGGCCTACGACGACGCCAACCCGCCCGCCGGACACGGCAACACCTACCTGTCCTGCCTCGACATCCGCACCGGCGCACTCCTCCAGCAGCGGCGCACCGAGGCCGGCTACTCCCTCGACTTCCGCGAACCCGAGGGCCTCGCCGTGCGCCGGTCCCCGACCCCGTGGCTGTGCGTGGGCTTCGCGTCGGGTCAGGTGGGGGCGCGCCGGTTCTCGGTCTACTACAAGCAGTAGCTCAGCTCTCCGGCGGATCCTCCTTGGGCGGCTCGCCGAGCCGGGCCAGCGCCGCCCGCGCGACCGGCACCCGCAACGGCGAGAAGTACGGGTTGATCCGCAGCGCCTCCTGGAGATGGCGCCGCGCGGGCGCGGTGAGCTCCAGCTCCCCCTCGATCATGCCCAGGTGGAACGAGTACAGCGCGCTGCGCACCCCGCCCCCCTTGTCCTTGTCCGTCGCGATCCGGGCGAACTCCAGCGCCTCCTCGTCCTCACCCACCCGGTGCAGCGCCCAGCCCAGCGCGTCGGCCACCTCGATGCCCGGCTGCATCCCCCACTCGTCCCGCAACCGCTCGACGGCCTCCTCCCGGTCCCCGTGGTCCGCCTCGAACCGCCCGAGGAGCAGCTCCTCGTCCACGCCGTCGGCCTCGTCCCGTGCCGCCCGGTCCCGCACCAGGTCGTACTGCGCCTTCGCCTCCTCCTCCCTGCCCAGCGACTCGTACAACTCGCCCAGTTCCAGGGCGTACTCGGGGCAGGGCCGCTCGGCGAGCGCCGCCCGGTAGGCGGTCAGGGCCTCCGAGGTCCGCCCCAGCGCGGCCAGGACGCGACCCTGGCCGGCCGCCGCGGCCCGCTGGCCGGGGTCGACGCGCAGGGCCGCCCGGAAGTGCCGCAGCGCGTCCTCGCGGTCGCCGCGCTCCCAGGCCAGTTGCCCGGCGCGGGCGAGGTAGTCGGCCTGCTCGGCGGGGGTCCGGGCGGCCGCCGCCGCGTCGGCCAGCTGGGCCGCCGCGTCCTCGCGCCAGCCCCGGTCGCGGTAGACGGCCGACGCCCGCGCCATCACTGCCGGGCGGGCGGCGCCCTTGGTGTGCAACGCCAGCAGCTTGTCCAGCGCGCCGCGGCTCGCCTTGTAGTCGCCGAGCCCGGTGTAGGCGTCGATCAGCACCCCGTACGTCGTCCAGCGCTTCGGCGCCAGCTTCTGCGCCTGCTCGCCCCAGTCCCGGGCCACCTCGAAGTCCCGGCGCGTGTTCGCCAGCGCCGCGAGCCCCTCCAGCGCCTCTACGTTCTTCGCGCCCTTGACGTCGAGGGACTCCCGCAGCGCACGCTCGGCCCGCGGGTAGTTCGCGGCGTCGGCGGTCCGCCGGCCCCGCTCCAGATAGGCGGTGCCCAGCACCGCCCATGCCCGCGCGTCCCGCGGATGCGTCCGCAGATGCCTCTCGCGGTCCCCGATCAACCGGGTCAGGTCGGGCAGCGCGGCCGGCACCCCGGCGGTCACCACGGCCGGTGCCTGCGCCCTCGGGCCCGCCGCGGGCAGGCCGGCCCTGTGCGGGGTCTCCTTCGGCAGCAGCATCAGCGCACCGCCGACCGCCGCGGTGCCCGTCACCGAGACCACCAGCACCCGTCGCAGCAGACGGCGACGGCGCCGCCGGGGCCGCTCGGCCACCAGGGACGTTCCCGGACCGGACTGTCGCTTCTCCATGGCGCACACTGTGCGTCAATACGACGAGCACATCCGGGTGGCCCAAGGGAGCCGTGGACGGGGTTCACACCGATGGCCCCGGGTGCGACGCTGTGATCATGAGCCGTATCGAAGCCCCGCGTGACGAAGCCCAGGGCAACCTCACCGACCGGCTGCTCGCGGGCCTGCCGGCCGAGGCGATCCTCACCGACCCCGATGTCACCGCCTCCTACGCCAACGACATGGCGAGCTTCTGCCCGGCCGGCACCCCGGCCGTGGTGGTGCTGCCGCGCACGGTCGAGGAGGTCCAGCACGTCATGCGCACCGCCACCGAGCTGCGCGTACCGGTCGTCCCGCAGGGCGCCCGCAGCGGCCTGTCCGGGGCGGCCAACGCCTCCGACGGCTGCGTCGTGCTGTCCCTGACCCGCATGGACCGCATCCTGGAGATCAACCCGGTCGACCGCGTCGCGGTCGTCGAACCCGGCGTGATCAACGCCGCCCTCTCCCGCGCCGTCGAGGAGCACGGCCTGTACTACCCGCCGGACCCCTCCAGTTGGGAGATGTGCACCATCGGCGGCAACATCGGCACCGGCTCCGGCGGGCTGTGCTGTGTGAAGTACGGGGTGACGGCCGAGTACGTCCTCGGCCTCGACGTCGTCCTCGCCGACGGACGCCTGATGTCCACCGGCCGCCGCACCGCCAAGGGCGTGGCGGGCTACGACCTGACCCGCCTGTTCGTCGGCTCGGAGGGCTCGCTCGGCATCGTCGTGCGGGCCGTGCTCGCGCTCAGGCCCAAGCCGCCGCGGCAGCTGGTGCTGGCCGCCGAGTTCTCCTCCGCCGCCGACGCCTGCGACGCCGTGTGCCGGATCATGGCGGGCGGCCATGTGCCGTCCCTCCTCGAACTGATGGACCGTACGACCGTCAAGGCGGTCAACGCCCTCGGGCACATGGGCCTGCCGGAGACCACCGAGGCGCTGCTCCTCGCCGCCTTCGACACCCCGGACCCCGCCGCCGACCTCGCCGCCCTCGGCGCGCTGTGCGAGGCCGCGGGCGCCACCGAGGTGGTCCCGGCGGAGGACGCCGCCGAGTCCGAACTCCTCCTCCAGGCCCGCCGGACGGCCCTCGTCGCCCTGGAGGCCGTCAAGGGCACGACGATGATCGACGACGTGTGCGTGCCCCGGTCGCGGCTCGCCGAGATGCTCGAGGGCGTCGAGCGGATCGCGGAGAAGTACCGGCTGACCATCGGCGTGTGCGCCCACGCCGGTGACGGCAACACCCACCCGACCGTGTGCTTCGACGCCCAGGACGCCGACGAGTCCCGCCGGGCCCGCGAGTCCTTCGACGAGATCATGGCCCTGGGCCTGGAACTCGGCGGCACCATCACCGGCGAGCACGGCGTCGGCGTCCTGAAGAAGGAGTGGCTCGCCCGCGAGGTCGGCCCGGTGGGCCTGGAGATGCAGCGCGCGGTCAAGCAGGTGTTCGACCCGCTGGGAATCCTCAACCCCGGCAAGCTGTTCTGACGGTTCCCCGCCAGGGTCACTGGGCGAGGAGATGGTCGAGCGCGTCGTCGATCCCGAGGCGCTCGGCCTCACTCCCCGGGGGCACGGCGCGCAGCGTGCGCTCCAGCCAGGCGGACAGCTGGGCGGCCGGCGCCTGGAGCAGGGCGTCACCGTCGGGTGAACTCAGCGCCATCAGGACGACGCCGCGCCCCTCCACCCGCGTCGGCCACACCCGGACATCGCCCTGCCCGCACGGCCGGAACACCCCCTGCACCAGCAGATCGCGGGAGAACGTCCAGTTCACGGGCTGTTCGGAGGTGATGTGGAAGGTGATGTGGACGGCGTACGGGTCGTCCGAGCGGTAACCGAGCCGGGCCGGGACCGGGATGCTCCACTCGGGGGACAGGATGAGCAGCAGTTCAAGTTCGCGTTCCACCACGGTGTGCCGCATGACGTGCCGTTCCTCTCTCTCCGGGGCCGCCGGGAGGTGGCCCGTACGAGGAGAGAGGGGGCCGGGATCCGGGCATTACGCGGGTTCGGGGACTTTTTTCGAACCCAGGGCAACGGGACGTGTGAAGCCCTAGCACGGGGTCGCCCGGAAAGGGGTGGGTCCTGCGTGACTGGCGCTCGGGATGGCGTGCGTCTGATAGATGTGGAGCCCCCTATACGACCCCCGAGCAGATACGGGACGACGCGGACATGAGCGCCCCAACCCCGGCCCCCGGCGACGACAGGCCCCGCGAGGGCTACTACCCGGACCCGTCCATCCCCGGCTACGTCCGGTACTGGAACGGCGCCGCCTGGGTGCCGGGCACCAGCCGGCCGGCGCCGGAGGACGGCGAGACGCTCGCCCCGCCGCCCGGCAGCTGGCCGGACCGGTCACAGGGTCCGGCGTCGGCCCCGCCGTCGGTCGAGGAGACCGGCCCGCACTTCTTCGACGAGGACCCGCCGGGTGGCGGCCCGGCGCAGCCGGCGTCGGCGTGGGGTGCCGACCGGGCGCAGCAGTCCGGCTTCGGCGGCGACCAGGACCGCCGGGTCTCGTGGGGCGCCGATCCGCGGGTGCCGGCCGACTCCCCGGCCCAGCCGGACGGCCGGTCGGCCCGCACCGACGGCACGGCGACGATCCCGCCCGCCGATCCGGCCCCCGGCGACATCGACTCGGGCGGCACCTTCGTCTTCCGGCGCCCGACCGGCGGCTCCGCCGGTCCGGCGGACGACGGGACGATGACGTTCCGGCCGGTCTCCCCGAACGGCCCGGCCCCCGGCCAGGGCGGCGGCGGGGCGCCGGGTGGCCAGGGGGCGGGCGGCTCCAGGTCCGGGTTCGGTGTGCAGGGCCCCGTCGGGGCCGGTTCCGGCGGCTCGCAAGCGGGTGGCGCGGCCTCCTCCGGAGCCCCGTCCGGGCCCGGGTTCGGCGCCGGGAAGGCCGCCGCGGCCCGCGCGGCAGCCGCGCAGGCGCAGGGCCAGGGCCAGGCCAGGGTTCCCGGCCAGGCCTCGGCCCCGCCCCAGGGAAGCGCCCCGGGCCACGGCCAGGCCCAGGTCCCCGGGCAGGCGCAGGGTGACGCGGGCCGTGCTCAGGCGGGGCCGGTCTCCCAGACGCCGGGGGCTCCGGCCTCCGCCTCGGTGCCTCCCCAGGCGGGCGCCCCCCTGTCCGGCGGCGGCACCCCGATGGCCGGCGGGGTGGGCGGCGGGCAGTCGTCCTGGGCGCAGCAGGTGCACCGGCTCGCGGGCGCCGGGGACGAGCAGCCCGTGACGCCGTGGAAGCCGCCGGTCGAGGACCCGTTCCAGGCGGTCGCGCGACGGCAGGCGGCGGCACGGCCCGCGGGCCTCGGCAAGCGGCTGGCCGCCCGTCTGGTCGACACGCTGGTCCTCGGCGCGGTCACCGCCGCGGCCGCCGTACCGCTGGGCGCCAAGGTGGCCGACCACGTCCAGGAGAAGATCGACGCGGCCAAGCTGTCCGGCCGTACCGTCACGGTCTGGCTGCTGGACGGCACGACCGGCGCCTGCCTCGGCATCGTCCTCGCCGTCCTGCTCCTCGCGGGCGTGCTGTACGAGGTGCTGCCCACCGCCAAGTGGGGCCGCACGCTGGGCAAGAAGCTGTGCGGTATTCAGGTGCGGGACATCGAGGGGCACGAGCCGCCGTCGTTCGGGCTCGCCCTGCGCCGCTGGCTGGTCTACAGCGTCCCCGGCCTGCTCGGCATCGGCGTCGTCGGCGTGCTGTGGTGCCTGTTCGACCGCCCGTGGCACCAGTGCTGGCACGACAAGGCGGCCCACACCTTCGTGGCGGGCTGAGCGGACCGCGTACTCCGGACGGCCGTCCGCCGGGTGCGGAGCCGGGGTGTTCGCGATCGACTCGGGCCATGAGCAGCGAACCGCCCCCCGGCTCCGGACCGCAGCCCCCGGAGGACGACCCGTTCAGGAAACCGCCCCCGCCGGACCAGGGGCCGGGCTCGCCGTACGGTGGTCAGCAGCCCCCGCCCCCTGGCGGTGAGCAGCCGCCGCCTTACGGTGGTCAGCAGCCGCCGCCCTACGGTGGTCAGCAGCCGCCGTACGGCAGTCAGCCCCCGCCCTACGGCGGTCCTCCCGGAGCCGGCGGTTACCCCAGCGACCCGCTCGCCGGTATGCCCCCGCTCGCGGACAGTGGTAAGCGCACCCTGGCCCGCATCATCGACATGATCCTGGTGGGCATCGTGGTCTGGCTGCTCACCTGGGGGTTCGGGGTGCGCGAGTACCAGATGAGCGGTGAGCGGATCGAGGTCGGCAAGGGGCTCACGCAGTCGCTCATCGCCGCCGTGTGCTACGTCGCCTACGACACGATCCTGATCGCCAGGTCGGGCCAGACCCTCGGCAAGAAGTGGCTGCGCATGCGGGTGGCGAACCTGAACGACGGCAGCACGCCCTCCAGGCAGACCTCACTGTTGCGCGCCCTGGTGCTGTGGCTGCCGTTCGCCTTCTGCTGCGCCTGCATCTGGACGGCGATCTGCGGCGGCTGGAGCTTCTTCGACAAGCCCTACAAGCAGGGACTGCACGACAAGGCCGCCAAGACGGTGGTGGTCAGCACCGGTTGACGGCCCGGGGGTGTCAGGGGGCCGTGGGCTCGCGCACCGGCTCGACGGCGGCGGCCACCGGCTCCCGCCGCACGGGCACCCGCTCGCGGACCACCGGGGCCGGGGCCGGGGCCGGGGCCGGGGCCGGGGCCGGTTCCTCGGCCGGGCCGGCGAGCGTGCGTGGCTTCGGCAGCGGGACCGTCATGGCGACCAGGAGCCCGAGGGCGAGCGCGGCGAGGGCGATGACCGCGATCCCGAGGCCCGAACTCGTCTGTGACAGCAGCAGCATGGCGAGCGTCGAGAAGATCACGGTGCAGGAACCGTAGGCGAGCTGTGCGGCGGTCGGACGAGGCATGGCAATCGTGTCCTCGGAAGATTTGGGGGTGAGACGGGACGCCGGCCTGTGTTTCCGCCGACTTCCGGGCGTTCCACCATTCGACTCTATTCGCCTGCATGCCCGAGTGGAACGCCTGGTAAGCGTGACCTAACCCACGGTACCGGTGCACAGGGGGCGCACGGAGTCATGGGGTCCAGCAAGTGGACAGGCTCACGCGCCCGTCGAGTGGGACGCGAGGTGTTCGTAAAGCGAACCCCGGCTCCGCATAGTGCACTTGACCTGCTCAAGTCAAGGTCTGTCTTTTCTCTTAAACCTCTAGTCAAATGTCGTCACTTGACTACACGCGTTGATCAGGCGCGCACGGGCTTCCTTCCATGACCGGGACCCTCTTTCCGTGTGCGCGGGCGCGGGGGAGGAACTCAAGTGACCAGCAGACCCTGGACGTTCAGAGCGGCCGCGATCGGCGTCGCGCTCGCGGCGGCCTCCGCCACGTTCTCGACCTTCGCCGTTGCGGAGGCGAGCACCACCGCCAAGTCCGCTGCCACCAACCGGCACGACCCGGCGCCGGTGAAGCAGCGGGAGCACGACCTCGACGGACCGCTGAGCAAGACCCAGAAGGCCCAGCGCCAAGAGGCCCTCAACCAGGTCATATCCGGCAAGGCCAAGGCCAAGGACCGCAACGGCTCGAAGGTCGTCCAGCTCAAGAGCAAGAAGGGCGACGGCAAGTACGTCGAGCTGAGCCGGGAGAAGACCGACAAGATCTTCACCATCCTGGTCGAGTTCGGCGACCAGACGGACCCGAAGTACGGCGGCACCGCGGGCCCCCTGCACAACAAGATAGCCGCGCCGGACCGTACGAAGGACAACTCGACGGCCTGGCAGAAGGACTACAACCAGAAGCACTTCCAGGACCTGTACTTCGGCACCGGCAAGAACACCGAGTCGGTGAAGAAGTACTACGAGAAGCAGTCCTCGGGCCGCTACTCGGTGGACGGCGAGGTCGCCGACTGGGTCAAGGTCCCGTACAACGAGGCCCGTTACGGCAACAACGCCTGCGGCTCCACCAACTGCCCGAGCGTGTGGAACGTCGTCAGCGACGGCGTGACCGCCTGGGTCGCGCAGCAGAAGGCGGCCGGCAAGTCCGACGCGGCCGTCAAGGCGGACCTGGCGCAGTTCGACCAGTGGGACCGCTACGACTACGACGGCGACGGCAACTTCAACGAGCCCGACGGCTACATCGACCACTTCCAGATCGTGCACGCCGGTGAGGACGAGTCCGCGGGCGGTGGCGTCCAGGGCACCGACGCGATCTGGGCCCACCGCTGGTACGCCTTCGGCACCGACGCCGGCGCCACCGGCCCGACGGGCAACAAGCTCGGCGGCACGCAGATCGGCGACAGCGGCATCTGGGTCGGCGACTACACCATCCAGCCGGAGAACGGCGGCCTGGGCGTCTACGCCCACGAGTACGGCCACGACCTCGGCCTGCCGGACGAGTACGACACCAACGGCGGCGAGAACTCCACCGGCTTCTGGACGCTGATGTCCTCCGGCTCCTGGCTGGGCACCGGCAAGGAGGCCATCGGTGACCTCCCCGGCGACATGAACGCCTGGGACAAGCTCCAGCTGGGCTGGCTCAACTACGACACCGCCAAGGCCGGCATCAAGTCCTGGCACAAGCTGGGTGTCGCCGAGTACAACACCAAGCACCGGCAGGCGCTGGTGGTCAACCTGCCCGACAAGGCGGTCACCACCCAGGTCGTCACCCCGGCGCAGGGCTCGACCCAGTGGTGGAGCGGCAGCGGCAACGACCTGAAGAACACGCTGACCCGTTCCGTGGACCTCACCGGCAAGTCCTCGGCGACGCTGAGCCTCGACGGCTACTACGACACCGAGGCCAACTACGACTACGTCTACACCGAGGTGTCGACCGACGGCGGCACCAACTGGACCGCGCTGGACGGCACGGTGGACGGCCAGGCCATCCCGCGTGACGCCAGCAACACCCCGGCCCTGACCGGCACGGTCGACGGCTACAAGAAGCTGTCGTACTCCCTGGACGCGTACGCGGGCAAGAAGATCCAGCTCCGCTTCCGCTACCAGACGGACGGCGGTGTGGCCCTGAAGGGCTTCGCGGCCGACGAGATCACGCTGACCGCCGACGGTTCGGCGCTGTTCTCCGACAACGCCGAGAGCGCGGACGCCGCTTGGACCGTGAACGGCTTCTCCCGCATCGGCTCGTCCTTCACCAAGGACTACAAGCAGTACTACATCGCCGAGAACCGCGAGTACGTGTCGTACGACAAGACCCTCAAGGTCGGCCCGTACAACTTCGGCTTCACGTCGACCCGTCCGGACTGGGTGGAGCACTACCCGTACCAGAACGGTCTGTTGATCTGGAAGTGGGACACCTCCCAGGCGGACAACAACACCAAGGACCACGCCGGCACCGGCCTGATCCTGCCGATCGACTCGCACCCGACCCCGCTGAAGTGGACCGACGGCACGCTGATGCGCAACCGCATCCAGGCCTACGACTCGCCCTTCAGCCTGGAGCGCACCGACGGCATCACCCTGCACAAGGCGGACGTCGCGGCGAAGATCAAGTCGTTGAAGGGGGTGCCGGTCTTCAACGACCACACCAGCACCTACTACGACGCCTCGAACCCGGCGGCCGGGGTCAAGATCACTGACACCAACACCAAGATCAAGATCCTGAAGCAGGCCCACGACGGCTCGACGATCGAGCTGGAAGTCGGACCCGCGGTGAAGTAGTCCGCGTTTTCGCAGGTCAGAAGCGTATCGGCGGTAGCCCCTTGGCGGGCTGCCGCCGATCGTGTTTAGGTGCGTCCTGTGGCTCTCTTATTGACACCGACCGACACGGGGGTATGACCGCATGGCCGCAGGAGGTTTCTGCAAGTTGCCGAACGGCACGGTGGTGGTGGCGCTGAACCTGCCCCGCCCCCCGGCCGGCGGCCCCGGAAGCGTGCGAGTGCTCGTGCACGCCCAGAACCGCGCCCGCGCCCTGACCAGGCTGCGCAATCTCGGCATGCGCGCGGTCTATCTGCGGGGCAACGCGGCCCCGCCGACCCCGGACGAGATCACCGCCGTACTGCACCACCCGGACGGCCTGATATGGCGAACGGCCCCTGACAACGGTGTCACCCCGCCCGAGCTGGTCACGGAGCTGTGGCGTCCGATCCGGGCCCTGCTGAGACAGCCGGCCGCCCGGGCCTGAGGGGGAGCGGGGCAGCGGGGGACGGGCCCGCTCAGGCGGAGACGACCGGCTTGCCGGACAGCTCCACCCCCGCCTCGCGCAGCTCCTCCAGCGCCCGCTCGGTGGTCTCCGCGGCCACCCCGGCGGTCAGGTCGAGCAGCACGTGCGTGCGGAAGCCCGCGCGGGCGGCGTCCAGCGCGGTGGCGCGCACGCAGTGGTCGGTGGCGATGCCGACCACGTCCACCTCGTCGATCTGCCGGGCCCGCAGCCAGTCCGCCAGGCCGAGGCCGTTCTCGTCCGCCCCCTCGAAGCCGCTGTACGCCGCCGCGTACGCCCCCTTGTCGAAGACGGCGTCGATCGCGCCCGAGGCCACGGCGGGGGCGAAGTTCGGGTGGAAGCCCACGCCCTCGGTGCCGGCGACGCAGTGCGCGGGCCAGGAGCGGACGAAGTCGGGGTTGTCGGCGAAGTGGCCGCCGGGCGCGATGTGGTGGTCGCGGGTGGCCACCACGTGCCGGTAGCCGGCGGGGGCCTGCCCGATCAGCTCGGTGATGGCGGCGGCCACGTCGGCACCACCGGCCACCGCGAGGCTGCCCCCCTCGCAGAAGTCGTTCTGCACGTCTACGACGATCAAGGCGCGGCGCATGGTCGGTGTCCTTCGGCTATGGGATCTCGGGTGGTGAGGGGGCGCGGGCCCGGCCGGGAACCTCCGAGCCTAGAGACTTCACACCCGGCGCGGGAGGGGGCACGCACCGCGCGCGGGCGCGGCCCCGCGCTCCGGGGAGCTGCCCCGGCTACCCGGAGCTCCGGGGATGTGACCTAGTTACCCGAGCCCGTGTGCACGTACTCCGTCGGAATGACCGGTTCACCGCGGGAGAGCTGGGTCGCGGACAGGGGCAGGTCGGCGCGGGCGGCGGCGTGCCGGTCACGGGCGGCGTCCAGCGGCTCGCGGGCGACGATCTCGCCGCCCTTGACCAGCTCGACGAGGAGCTGCCGGTCGGCGAGCTCCCTGGGGACCGGGCCCGTGCCGACGACCTCGGCCTCCGCCACCCCGTACGCGTCCCGCCGCCGCGCGGCCCACTTGCGGCCGCCGATGGAGGTCTTGCCGCCCCTGGCCTTCTTCGCCACCGGCGTCAGCGGCGCCCTCGGCTCGTCGGACTCGGCGCGCGCGACCAGCTTGTAGACCATGGCGGACGTCGGGTGCCCGGAGCCGGTCACCAGCTGGGTGCCGACGCCGTACGCGTCCACCGGCGCCGCCGCCAGCGAGGCGATGGCGTACTCGTCCAGGTCCGAGGTCACGATGATCTTCGTGTCCCGCGCACCCAGCTCGTCCAGCTGCTGCCGCACCCGGTGGGCGACCAGGAGCAGGTCGCCGGAGTCGATGCGCACGGCGCCCAGCTCGGGCCCGGCGACCTCCACGGCCGTCCGGACCGCCTCCGCGACGTCGTAGGTGTCCACCAGCAGGGTCGTGCCCCGGCCCAGCGAGTCGACCTGCGCCTGGAAGGCGTCCCGCTCGCTGTCGTGCAGCAGGGTGAAGGCGTGGGCGGAGGTGCCGACGGTCGGGATGTTGTAGCGGAAGCCGGCGGCGAGGTCGGAGGTGGAGGCGAAGCCGCCGATGTAGGCGGCGCGCGAGGCGGCGACGGCGGACAGTTCGTGGGTGCGGCGGGCGCCCATCTCGATCAGCGGCCGGCCGCCGGCGGCCGAGTTCATCCGGGAGGCCGCGGCCGCGATGGCCGAGTCGTGGTTGAGGATCGACAGGATCACCGTCTCCAGCAGCACGCACTCGGCGAAGGTGCCCTCGACCCGCATCAGGGGCGAGCCCGGGAAGTACATCTCGCCCTCCGGGTAACCCCAGATGTCGCCCGAGAAGCGGTAGCCGGCGAGCCAGTCGAGTGTCTTCCCGTCGATGATCTTCCGCTCGTGCAGGAAGCCGAGGACGTCGTTGTCGAAGCGGAAGTTCTCCACGGCGTCCAGCACCCGGCCGACGCCCGCCAGGACGCCGTAGCGACGCCCGTCCGGCAGCCGCCGGGTGAAGACCTCGAAGACGCTGCGCCGTTCGGCGGTGCCCGCCTTCAGAGCGGCCTGGAGCATCGTCAACTCGTACTGGTCGGTGAAGAGCGCCGTCGAGGGAACGTCCACCGGCAGCCCAAGGTCCGCTACAGCCACGAAAGCTCTCCTAGTCACGACTCTCCGGGTACCCCCAGCCCCGGCCGGGGGTCCGGGGGTTGTCCCCCGGTGTATGCGGCATGGCAGTCGATGCTACTCCAATCTCGTCAGTGTGACGATTTCTGGCGTGCGTGGCAGCATGGCACTGTGACGTCACCTGCTCCCGTAGAGATCGAACGCACCGAGTCGGCGGAGGAGGTCTTCGCCGTCCCCGAGCCCGACGTCCCGTGGGTGACGATCGTCCACAACGACCCGGTCAACCTCATGAGCTATGTGACGTACGTCTTCCAGACGTACTTCGGGTACACCAAGGACAAGGCCACCAAGCTCATGCTCGACGTCCACCACAAGGGCCGGGCGGTCGTCTCCAGCGGCAGCCGCGAGGAGATGGAACGCGACGTGCAGGCGATGCACGGCTACGGTCTGTGGGCCACCCTTCAGCAGGACCGGAAGTAACCGGAAGTAACCGGAAATAGACCGGAGTAAACGACCCACCGATGCCCGGAACCTTCGAACCGCTCCCCGGCGGCGGCGCGGCCGTCGCGCTCGACTACGTCGAGATCTCCATCATCCGGTCGCTGGCCGTCCAGCTCCTGGAACTCATCGGCCCCGGCCCCACCGAGGAGGCCCCCGCCGACCCGCTCGCCGAGCTGTTCGCCGAGGGTCCGAGCGAGCCGCCCGCCGACCCGGTGCTGCGACGCCTCTTCCCGGACGCCTACAGCGACCCGGAGCAGGCCCCCGCCTCGCCGGGGGCCGCCGAGGAGCAGCGCGCGCACTCCGCCGAGTTCCGCCGCTTCACCGAGAACGACCTGCGGGCGGGCAAGCGGGAGAACGCGCTGTCGGTGATCCGCTCGCTGGACGAGCTGGGGTCCGCCGGCGAGGACGAGACGGTCCTCAGCCTGAGCTCCGAGGAGTCCCGGCACTGGCTGGGCGCCCTCAACGATCTCCGCCTGGCGATAGGGGCCCGGCTGGAGATCGCCGACGAGGACGACACGGACCTGCTCTACCGGCTCTCGGACGAGGACCCGCGCAAGCCGATGGTGATGGCGTACCTCTGGCTGGGCGGGCTCCAGGAGACGCTCGTCTCCACTTTGATGCCTTGATGACTTGATGCCCTGATTTCGTCCGATTTCCTGTTCGTTTTCTGTTCGCTCAGCGGACGCTCAAATCCGGATAACGATCGCGTTACCGTTGCGGCCCATTTTGCCGCATTCGAGCGTTCTTTGTCCGCTTTTTCCTATGCGGTGCGCCACATTCCGCACGGATGACCAATATTGCGGCCGTGATAAATCTTCACGACCGCCCGGCGAACACCACCCATGTTCGGCCGGGTGCGCCACCGAGCCGGCAACCGCCGGCCAGGCACGAGCGGGCTCGCGAAACCCGCTCACTCCAGTCATCCGGGGGGATCGAAACCCGGTCCGAGGCCGACCAGCGGCCCGGGTCGGCATGGAGAAAGGCGCACCACACATGACCTCTTCGCAGGTCAGCGAGGCCACTGAGGCCCCGGAAGAGGGCTACGAGCGCGGGCTCGGCAGCCGGCAGGTCCAGATGATCGCGATCGGCGGCGCCATCGGCGTCGGCCTGTTCCTGGGCGCCGGGGCGAACATCGCCAAGGCCGGCCCCAGCCTCATCCTGATGTACGCCCTGGCGGGCGTGATCATCTTCTTCATCATGCGCGCGCTCGGCGAGCTGCTGCTCTACCGTCCGGTCTCAGGCTCCTTCGCGGAGTACTCCCGCGAGTTCCTCGGCCCGTTCTTCGGCTACTTCACCGGCTGGACCTACTGGCTGATGTGGGTCGTCACCGGCATGGCCGAGCTGACGGCCGCGGCGATCTACGTCAACTACTGGTTCCCCGCCATCCCCCAATGGGTGACGGCACTGGTGTTCCTCGTCGTGCTGTTCGTGGCCAACCTGATCTCGGTCAAGCTCTTCGGTGAGATCGAGTTCTGGTTCTCGATGGTCAAGGTCACCGCGCTGGTCGGCATGATCGTGATCGGCCTCGGAGTGCTCACCTTCGGCTTCAGCGCCGCCGGCGACACCGCCTCCGTCGCCAACCTCTGGCAGTTCGACGGCTTCTTCCCCAAGGGCGTCGGCTCCTCCCTGATGACCCTCCAGGGCGTCATGTTCGCCTACCTCGCCGTCGAGCTCGTCGGCGTCACCGCCGGGGAGTCCGAGGACCCGGAGAAGACCCTCCCGAAGGCCATCAACACGCTGCCCTGGCGCATCGCGCTGTTCTACGTCGGCGCCCTCACCGTCATCCTGTGCGTGGTGAAGTGGACCCAGTTCGCGGCGGGCGTCAGCCCCTTCGTGAAGGCGTTCGCGATGATCGGCATCCCGGCCGGCGCCGGCATCGTCAACTTCGTGGTGCTCACCGCCGCCCTCTCGTCCTGCAACTCCGGCATGTACTCCACGGGCCGCATGCTGCGCACCCTCGCGGACAACGGCGAGGCCCCCCGCGCCTTCAGCAGGCTCTCCGCCTCCAAGACCCCCGCGCTCGGCATCACCGTCTCGGTCGCCTTCATGGGCATCGGCGTGATCCTCAACTACATCGTCCCGGAGAAGGCCTTCGGCTACGTCACCTCGGTGGCGACCGCGGCCGGCATCTGGACCTGGCTGATGATCCTGGTCAGCCACGTCCTCTACCGCCGTGCGGTGGACGCGGGCCGGCTGCCCGCCTCCTCCTTCCCGGCGCCGGGCGGCGCGGTGTGCTCGTACATCGCCATCGCCTTCCTGATCTTCGTCACCGGTCTGATCGCGTACGATGCCGACTCGCGCGTCTGCCTGTACGTGATGGCCGGCTGGGCGGCCGCCCTCGGCGTCGGCTGGCTGGTGCTGAAGGCCCGGAACCCGGAGGTCGCCGACCGCCGCGAGCCGGAGCCGGAGATGGAGAAGGTGGGCTGACCTTCGCCCCCTGACCTTCCCCGCGGACGTCCGGCCGCAGCGGGTTCTCGTGGCACCCGCTCCGGCTGCCGCTCAGGGCGTCCGGCATACGGGCCGCTCCGTACCACACCTCGGTACGGGGCGGCCCTACTGCTTATATTGGCCACCATGCTGACCATCACCCAGGCCCTCGTCGACCAGATCGTCGCGCACGCGCGCAAGGACCACCCCGACGAGGCGTGCGGCGTCATAGCGGGCCAGGCGGGTTCGGACCGTCCCGAGCGCTTCATCCCGATGCTGAACGCGGCCATGTCGCCCACGTTCTACGAGTTCGACTCCGGCGACCTCCTCAAGCTCTACCGCGAGATGGACGACCGCGACGAGGAGCCGGTGGTGATCTACCACTCCCACACGGCGACCGAGGCCTACCCGTCCCGCACCGACATCAGCTACGCCAACGAGCCCGCTGCCCACTACGTCCTGGTGTCCACCGCCGACACCGACGGCCTCGGCGACTTCCAGTTCCGCTCGTACCGCATCGTGGAGGGCGAGGTCACGGAGGAGGAGGTCAAGGTCGTGGAGAGCTACTGATCTCACTATTCGATCAGAATTCATCCAGCATGCGAGATCACACTCCGAGACCCGCACCGGGAATCGATACGATGAGCCCATGGTTCTGAACGACGTGAGCGAGAAGGCGCCGAGTTTGCTGCTCGTGGCGCGGCTGCACGTCGACCTGTGCAGGCTGAACAGCGCCATCTGTTGACGCTGCCCTGCCGCCGTACGGCCTGAGCCGCGGCACCCCGAGCACGACCCGCACTCCGCGCCGCCGCGCGCCCACAGACCAGACACCTTCCGACAGGAGCCCGCAACCATGGCCATCGAGGTCCGCATCCCCACCATCCTCCGCACCTACACCGACGGTCAGAAGGCGGTGGAGGGCAGTGGTGAGACCCTCGCCGAGCTGTTCGCCGACCTCGAGACCCGGCACTCGGGCATCCAGGCCCGCATCGTGGACAACGGCCAGCTGCGCCGCTTCGTCAACGTCTACCTGAACGACGAGGACGTCCGCTTCCTCGACAACATCGACACCAAGCTGTCCGACGGCGACAACGTGACGATCCTGCCCGCCGTCGCCGGCGGCATGGCCTGATCGGCCGCTGATCAGCGATGCGCTACGACTCCCCGCTGGCCGCGGTGGGCAACACCCCTCTGGTGCGCCTGCCGCGGCTGTCGCCGTCCCCCGAGGTCCGTATCTGGGCCAAGCTGGAGGACCGCAACCCGACCGGCTCGGTCAAGGACCGTCCCGCGCTGCACATGGTCGAGCAGGCGGAGAAGGACGGCCGGCTGACCCCCGGCTGCACGATCCTGGAGCCGACCTCCGGGAACACCGGCATCTCCCTCGCCATGGCCGCCAAGCTCAAGGGCTACCGGATGGTGTGCGTGATGCCGGAGAACACCTCGCAGGAGCGCCGGGACCTGCTCGGCATGTGGGGCGCGGAGATCATCTCCTCCCCGGCGGCCGGCGGCTCCAACACCGCCGTACGCGTCGCCAAGGAGCTGGCCGCCGAGCACCCGGACTGGGTGATGCTCTACCAGTACGGCAACCCGGACAACGCGGGCGCCCACTACGCCACGACCGGTCCGGAGATCCTCGCCGACCTGCCCTCGATCACCCACTTCGTCGCGGGCCTGGGCACCACCGGCACCCTGATGGGCGTCGGCCGCTACCTGCGCGAGCACAAGCCGGACGTGAAGATCGTCGCCGCCGAACCGCGCTACGACGACCTGGTGTACGGCCTGCGCAACCTCGACGAGGGCTTCGTACCGGAGCTGTACGACGCCTCCGTGCTCACCACCCGCTTCTCCGTCGGCTCGGCCGACGCGGTCACCCGCACCCGTGAACTCCTCCAGCAGGAGGGCATCTTCGCGGGCGTCTCCACCGGCGCCGCCCTGCACGCGGCGATCGGCGTCGGCAACAAGGCGATCAAGGCGGGGGAGTCCGCCGACATCGTCTTCGTCGTGGCCGACGGCGGCTGGAAGTACCTCTCGACCGGCGTCTACACGGCGGCCACCACCGAGGAGGCCATCGAGACGCTCCAGGGCCAGCTCTGGGCATAGGGCTCATCATCGAAGCGCCATCCCCCTCTCATGAGGGGGCTAAGCGCTGTCCACAGGACGGCAAAGAAGCCGGTCCGGGTCTGCCGTCGCCCGCTCGTGGGGGCTACGTTCTGCCCGCACCCTGTCATGTCTTGCTCAGCTCGGCACGCGGGGTGTTCCCCTTTCCGGACACATCTCCCCAGTAATGTCATGCTCATGACTGCGCGGTTTCGCCGCCGCTACGCGCGTCACGGGCCTGCCCATCCAGTTCGACCCCACCGATGGAGGCAGTACCCCATGCGTGAGTCACGCCCGAGCAGGCGGAGACGGAGCCTGCGCAGACTCCTCGCCGTCGCCATGCCCGCCCTCGCCCTCACCTTCGCCGGACTCGTCGCGGCCCCCACGGCCGGCGCCCAGGCCGCCCCCGCCGCCGCGCACACCTCCCGCACCACCCAGAACGCCAAGGCCCTGACCGCCCCCGAACGGCAGACCTTCCACTCCACCGGCAAGGCCGGCCAGAAGGTGCCCACCCAGCACCTGTGCGCCACCGCGAAGCCCGGTCAGGCCGCCTGCTTCGCCCAGCGCCGCACCGACATCAGGCAGCGGCTCGCCGCCGCGGTCGCCGCCGCGCCCTCCGGCCTCAGCCCGGCCAACCTGCACAGCGCGTACGCCCTGCCCTCGACCGGCGGCTCCGGCCTGACCGTCGCCGTCGTCGACGCCTACAACGACCCCAACGCCGCCTCCGACCTGGCCACTTACCGCTCGACCTACGGCCTGTCGGCGTGCACGGTCGCCAACGGCTGCTTCAAGCAGGTCAGCCAGACCGGCTCCACCACCTCCCTGCCGTCCAACGACAGCGGCTGGGCGGGCGAGGAGGCGCTGGACGTCGACATGGTCAGTGCGGTCTGCCCCAACTGCAACATCATCCTCGTCGAGGCCAACTCCGCGACCGACTCCGACCTCGGCACCGCCGAGAACGAGGCCGTCGCGCTCGGCGCCAAGTTCGTCTCCAACAGCTGGGGCGGCTCCGAGTCCTCCTCCCAGACCAGCGAGGACACCTCCTACTTCAAGCACCCGGGCGTCGCCATCACCGTCTCCTCGGGCGACGAGGCCTACGGCGCCGAATACCCGGCGACCTCCCAGTACGTCACCGCCGTCGGCGGCACCGCGCTGTCCACGTCCTCCAACTCCCGCGGCTGGACCGAGTCGGTGTGGAAGACGTCCAGCACCGAGGGCACCGGCTCCGGCTGCTCCTCGTACGACGCCAAGCCGAGCTGGCAGACCGACACCGGCTGCTCCAAGCGCATGGAGGCCGACGTCTCCGCCGTCGCCGACCCCGCCACCGGCGTCGCGGTCTACGACACCTACGGCGGCTCCGGCTGGGCGGTCTACGGCGGCACCAGCGCCTCGGCACCCATCATCGCGGGCGTGTACGCCCTCGCCGGCGCCCCGGGCTCCAGCGACTACCCGGCGAAGTACCCCTACAGCCACACCGGCAACCTGTACGACGTCACCAGCGGCAACAACGGCAGCTGCTCGACCTCGTACTTCTGCACCGCGGGCACCGGCTACGACGGCCCGACCGGCTGGGGCACCCCCGACGGCACCGCCGCCTTCACCTCCGGCACCAGCACCGGCAACACGGTGACCGTCACCAACCCCGGCAGCCAGTCGACCACCACCGGCGGCTCGGCCAGCCTCCAGATCAGCGCCGGCGACAGCGCGGGCGCCACCCTCACCTACAGCGCGAGCGGCCTGCCCACCGGCCTGTCGATCAACAGCTCCACCGGCCTGATCTCCGGTACGGCGTCCACCGCGGGCACCTACAGCGTCACCGTCACCGCGAAGGACTCCACCGGCGCCTCCGGCTCGGCCTCCTTCACCTGGACGGTGAGCTCCAGCGGGGGCGGCGGCACCTGCACCTCGGCGCAACTGCTCGGCAACCCCGGCTTCGAGTCCGGCAGCACCACCTGGACCGCCTCCAGCGGCGTCATCACCAACGACAGCGGTGAGACGGCCCACGGCGGCTCGTACTACGCCTGGCTCGACGGCTACGGCTCCACGCACACCGACACGCTGTCCCAGTCGGTGACCGTCCCCTCCGGCTGCAAGGCCACCTTCACCTTCTACCTGCACGTCGACACGGCGGAGACCAGCAGCAGCACCGCCTACGACAAGCTGACGGTGACCGCCGGTTCGACCACCCTGGCCACCTACTCCAACCTCAACGCGGCTTCCGGCTACACCCAGAAGTCCTTCGACCTGTCCTCGTACGCCGGGTCCACGGTCACGCTGAAGTTCAGCGGGGCCGAGGACTCCTCGCTCCAGACCAGCTTCGTCCTGGACGACACGGCCGTGACCACCAGCTGACGCACCGCCGCTGATAGGAGGGCCCCGGCCGCGACGGCCGGGGCCCTCCGTGGATCCGGATGCGCGTCCGGTACGTCACATCCGTACCAGGACCGGTCACCGCGGAAAGGGCGGACCCCACCCATGCGCCGTCACCCGATGCCCCGTACGACGCTCCACCGCACCTTCGCCGTGGCCGCCACCGCGGCGGCGCTGCTCCTCGCCGGCTGCGGCTCGCAGGACGGGGGAGGGGAGGCCGGCGGCTCGGTGTCCCCCTCGCCGTCGCAGTCACAGTCACCCCCGCAGTCGCAGTCCCCGACCCCGAGCGACTCGGCGTCCCAGAGCACGTCACCGTCGTCCTCCCCTTCCCCCACCGGGTCCGCCGGGTCCTGCACCCCCCGCACCCAGCTCGACGCCACCGACAACGGCCGTACCGTCTGCCTCGCCAAGGGCCAGACGCTCCGGCTCACCCTGGACGGCACCAAGGGCCGGCCCTGGAAGCCGGTCGCCGTCGAGGGCGGCGCGCTGAAGGCCGCCAACCCGGGGTTCGTGATCCAGCCGGGCGACGCGGTCGCCGCGTTCGAGGCCGTCGCGCCCGGCACGGCCCACCTGACCTCGTCCCGCCCGCTGTGCGCGAGCCGCCCCGGCCAGATGTCCTGCAAGGGCATCCAGGACTGGAAGGTGACCGTGGAGGTCCGCTGAGTCCGACACGCGGCCTGCGAGACGGCGTGCTCAGCCCGCCAAGTGCCGGACCTGGTCCCACAGGACCGGGTCCACCACGCCCACCCGGCGCCGGAAGTCCCACACCGCCACGTGCCTGAGCTCGTCCGTCTCCAGGAAACTCGGCCGCCCGTGCGCGTCCCCGACGGAACCCGGCGGGAGCGGGATCACCCCGGCGCGTTCGTCGTGGTACTTGCTGGTGATCTTCGCGACGGTCGCCCGGTTGCCGCGCACCGCCAGCACCAGGCAGGGCCGGTCCTTGCCGCCCGGACCGTCCTCGTAGGGGACGTTGGCCCACCAGATGTCCCCGGGGTGCGGACCGGCCGCCCGACCGTGGAAGCCCTCGGGGCGGCCCGGCGGGCGGGTCCTGCGCCGCGGCGGCCGGCGGCCCCGCCCCCAGCCGTCGACTAGCGTGGCTACCAGCGCGAGCAATACCACTGCCGCGAGCGCGAGCCACCAGGACGTGTCCATACGGATGACGTTACCGGCGCGCGATTCCCATTGCGCGCCCTCTCGTAAGCCTATTGCGCCCCGGGTCCAGCCGAACCGGTGACAGCACAGGTGAGTTCGCCCACAACGGCCCCTGGCGGAGGAGCGACCGGCGCTTTTGCGCCTTACGCTCGACGCACCGCACGACCCTCGTCAGCCCCCAATTTCGCCCCTTATCCCGGTTATCCCGGTTATTCCGCCAACGGAGGTTTCTGCTTCATGAAGCTCACCGTCGTCGGCTGCTCGGGGTCGTTCCCGTCCGCGGAATCGGCCTGCTCGAGCTACCTCGTAGAGGCCGACGGCTTCCGGCTGCTCCTCGACATGGGCAACGGCGCCCTCGGTGAGTTGCAGCGCCACTGCGGTCTCTACGACCTCGACGCGATCTTCCTCAGCCATCTGCACGCCGATCACTGCATCGACATGCTCGGGTACTTCGTGGCGCGCTACTACCGCCACGACGGCGGCCGCTGCGACCCGATCCCGGTCCACGGCCCCGAGGGCGCCGAGCACCGCCTGACCACGGCCTACGCGGACACCCCCACCGCCTCCTCCATGAGCGAGGTCTTCGACTTCCACACGGTGAAGCCGTCCACGTTCGAGATCGGCCCGTTCACCGTGCACACCGAGCGGGTCCGCCACCCCGTGGAGGCGTACGCCATCCGCATCGAGCACGGCGGGAAAGTGCTGACGTACTCCGGCGACACCGGCGTCACCGACGCGCTCGACACGCTGGCCCGGGACGCCGACCTGTTCCTGTGCGAGGCCGCGTTCACGCACGGCAAGGAGGACATCCCCGACCTCCACCTCAACGGCCGCGAGGCCGGCGAGACGGCCGCCCGCGCCGGCGCCCGCCGCCTGGTCCTCACCCACATCCCCCCGTGGACCGACCCCCAGGCCAACCTGACCGACGCCCGCGAGGTCTTCGACGGGCCGGTGGAGCTGGCGGCGCCGAGGAAGTCGTACGAGATCTGACTCCCGCGTGCACGAAGGCCCCGGAACCCTGCTCGGGTTCCGGGGCCTTCGTCGTGCCGGGGCGGGACTCACGCCTTGGTGAGGTCCTCGACCTCCTCCTCGGGCTCCCGGCCCGGGGTGGGGAGGTTCCACTTGGTGATGGCGAAGCGGAAGACCGAGTAGTAGATCGCCGCGAAGACCAGGCCGATGGGGATGATCAGCCAGGGCTTGGTGGCGAGGTTCCAGTTGAGCGCGTAGTCGATGAAGCCCGCGGAGAAGGTGAAGCCCGCGTGCACGCCGAGCGCCCAGGTGATCGCCATGGACAGGGCGGTGAGCACCGCGTGGATCGCGTACAGCACCGGGGCGATGAACATGAAGGAGAACTCGATCGGCTCGGTCACACCGGTCACGAAGGAGGTCAGCGCGAGCGAGATCATCATGCCCAGCACGGCCTTGCGGCGCTCGGGGCGGGCGGAGTGCGCGATGGCGATCGCGGCGGCCGGGAGACCGAACATCATGATGGGGAAGAAGCCCGACATGAACTGTCCGGCGGTCGCGTCACCGGCGAAGAAGCGGGTGAGGTCGCCGTGCACGACCGCGCCGGCGGAGTCCTTGAAGTCGCCGATCTGGAACCAGGCGACGGAGTTCACGAACTGGTGCATGCCGATCGGGATCAGCGCGCGGTTGATCAGACCGAACAGACCGGCACCCGCGGCGCCGAGACCGGTGATCTGCTCGCCGACGTTCGAGATGCCCTCGCCGATCGGCTTCCAGACCAGCCCGAAGAAGACGCCCATGGCGGTGCCGACGAAGGCCATGATGATCGGCACCAGCCGGCGGCCGTTGAAGAAGCCGAGCCAGTCCACCAGCTTCTTGCGGTGGTAGCGCTGCCAGAGCACGGCGGACAGCAGACCCATCAGGATGCCACCGAGGACCCCGGGGTTGTTGTAGGTCGCGGCTATGTCCGCGCCCTTCTGGATCTTCGCCTCGGTGACCGGGAACGCCTTCAGGACGTTGCTGTAGACCAGGAAGCCGACCAGGGCGGCCAGGGCCGTGGAGCCGTCCGCCTTCTTGGCGAAGCCGATCGCGACACCGATGCAGAACAGCAGCGGCAGGTTGTCGAAGATCGCGCCACCGGCCGTGGCGAACACCGCCGTGACCTTGTCGGGCAGATTGAGCTTGTCGTGCACATCCTGCTGGCCCAGCCGAAGCAGGATGCCCGCCGCCGGGAGCACGGCGATCGGGAGCTGAAGGCTGCGGCCGACCTTCTGCAGGCCCTGGATCAGGCCGGATCCCCGCTTCTTCGTGGGGACCGCCGCTGGCGCGGTGGCGGTGCTCATACTTCCTCCATGTGGGCAGGGCGCCGCCCCGGAGCGTGGGGAGGGAGGACGGCGGCGTCTCTGGTCTACACCACTCAGTGGTGTAGACCATGTTGTAGCAGATGAAGACGGCATAAGGAACCCACCATTCCCAATCAGGGATGCCCGCGCCTGCCGGGCTTGGCGACCGTCGGTCAGCTGGTGTAGACCAGTCGGTACGGTTCGGTTCCACTGTCGCGATCGCCATCATTCGGTATGTCCGGCATGAAAGCGAGCGAAATCGGACCAACTGTGATTACCGCGACACAGCGGTTCGGACCATGGAATTCAGGGAGACGGACATGGCCAGCAAGGCTGAGAAGATCGTCGCCGGGCTCGGCGGCATCGACAACATCGAGGAGATCGAGGGCTGCATCACCCGGCTGCGCACCGAGGTCGCCGACCCCTCGCTGGTCGACGAGTCCGCCCTGAAGGCCGCCGGCGCCCACGGCGTCGTCAAGATGGGCACCGCCATCCAGGTCGTCATCGGCACCGACGCCGACCCGATCGCGGCGGAGATCGAAGACATGATGTGAGCCTCCGGCTCACCCGGACGGGGCTCCTCCCATCGGGGGAGGAGCCCCGCCCCCATCTGCGACTAGGCTCATCGCCATGTCTCGAATCGACGGCCGCACCCCCGAACAGCTCCGCCCGGTCACCATCGAACGCGGCTGGAGCAAGCATGCCGAGGGCTCCGTCCTCGTCTCCTTCGGCGACACCAAGGTCTTCTGCACGGCCTCCGTCACCGAAGGCGTCCCCCGCTGGCGCAAGGGCAGCGGCGAAGGCTGGGTCACCGCGGAGTACGCCATGCTGCCCCGCGCCACCAACACCCGCGGCGACCGCGAGTCCGTCAAGGGCCGCATCGGCGGCCGGACCCACGAGATCAGCCGCCTCATCGGCCGCTCCCTGCGCGCCGTCATCGACTACAAGGCGCTCGGCGAGAACACCATCGTCCTCGACTGCGACGTCCTCCAGGCCGACGGCGGCACCCGCACCGCCGCCATCACCGGCGCCTACGTCGCCCTCGCCGACGCCGTCGCCTGGGCCCAGGGCAAGAAGCTCATCAAGGCCGGCCGCCAGCCGCTGACCGGCACCGTCTCCGCCGTCTCCGTCGGCATCGTCGGCGGCACCCCCCTCCTCGACCTCCGCTACGAGGAGGACGTCAAGGCCGAGACCGACATGAACGTCGTCTGCACCGGCGACGGCCGCTTCGTCGAGGTCCAGGGCACCGCCGAGGCCGAGCCCTTCGCCCGCGACGAACTCAACGCCCTGCTCGACCTCGCCGTCGCCGGCTGCACCGAGCTGGCCGACCTTCAGCGCAAGGCACTGGAGACCGTCCTCACGAAGTAGCCGGCCTCATGCGGTTCTCAGGCGGTATTCGAGACGTCCCCTAGCCGGCGTCGGGAGCATCAGGCGGGGCGGTCGGCGCACGCAACCCGGCCCCCCGCCCCCGCGTCCCAACGGATACCAACGGGGGCCTCCCGCGGGGGCCCGACCAGGGGAGGGAACCCAGCCATGGCCGTGTGCCGAAACCGCCGTACCGCGCTCGCCGTCGCCGCCGCCGGCATCGCACTCACCGCCTGCCTGGCCGCCAGCTGCTCCGCCGTCGACAAGGCCCTGGACTGCATGCAGACCGCCCACTCCGTCGCCGACGACGTCACCGACTTACAGTTCGCCGCCGCGCACGCGGCCGTCAATCCGAAACGGGCCGACGCCTCCCTCGACGACATCGACAAGGACCTGAAGGAGATAAAGAACAAGACGGAGAACGCGGACGTAGACAAGGCGGCCGACGACCTCGACAAGGCGGTCCACAACGTCCGCACCGCCATCAAGGACGGCGACAGCACCCCCGACCTCAGCCCGGTCAAGGACGCGACCGGCGAACTGACCAAGGTCTGCACCCACTGATACTGGATGCATGACCCGCCTGATCCTCGCCACCCGTAACGCCGGAAAGATCACCGAACTCAGGGCGATCCTCGCCGACGCAGGCCTGCCCCACGAACTCGTCGGCGCGGACGCCTACCCCGACATCCCCGACGTCAAGGAAACCGGCGTCACCTTCGCCGAGAACGCCCTCCTCAAGGCCCACGCCCTCGCCCAGGCCACCGGCCTGCCCGCCGTCGCCGACGACTCCGGCCTCTGCGTGGACGTCCTCAACGGCGCCCCCGGCATCTTCTCGGCCCGCTGGTCCGGCCGCCACGGCGACGACAAGGCCAACCTGGACCTCTTGCTGGCCCAGCTCTCCGACATCGCGGACGAACACCGCGCCGCCCACTTCGCCTGCGCGGCGGCCCTGGCGTTGCCGGACGGCCGGGAGCGGGTGGTCGAGGGCCAGTTGCGGGGGGTCTTGCGCCACACCCCGACCGGGACGAACGGCTTCGGGTACGACCCGGTCCTCCAGCCGGAGGGGGAGACGCGGACGTGCGCGGAACTCTCTCCGGGGGAGAAGAACGCGATCAGCCATCGGGGGAAGGCGTTCCGGGCGTTGGTGCCGGTGGTTCGGGAGCTGTTGGGCTGAGGGACATCAGGGGGGCCGTCCGGTTGGACGGCCCCCCTACGTGTGTGCGGCCGGTGGGACTCGAACCCACACGGGTGTGAACCCACTGGGACCTAAACCCAGCATGACTGCCAAATTCCATCACGGCCGCTCAAAAACGGTCATCGTGCTCGACCGGCGGCGCTCAGTCTACGTGTCGGAAGGACTACCCCGCGAGAGGCGCCGCTCCCTTCCGGCGGCACCACGCCTCCGTCATCGCGTGACAGTTGGGGCACAAGTAGCGCAGATTCTCTTGGCGATTGTCGCGCCAGTTCCCGTTGATGTGGTCGATCTGCAAGGTGATCGGCCGACCAAGCCATTCGCCACTGTTGCTGCACTCCACGCACATGTACGGCATCCCGATCTCGACCAAGGCCCGATGAAGCTGCGTTCTATTGGTCCGACCGGCGTGTTCTGACAGGACAACGAGGACCTTGTCTGCCTTTGCCGCAGGTGCGGGGCGCTCGGGCCGGCCCCAACTCCGTCGCTTGAAGTGACTTGTGTCGATACCGAGGCGCGCGGCTGTGCGCCGGATCCGCCTGTGATTGGTGTCATTGACCTCCAAGCCGAGACCCCGCACAACGTCGGCGTAGCTTGTCGAGTCTCGTACGAGGGTGCGCACCCGGTCCTCGGGGATCGACAGACGCCGATGTGAGAAGTGCCCGATGTCGATCCCTCGGGCGCGCAGCATGCGGGCCAGCGTGGCGCGGGAGCGGCTGTCGTCCGGCACACCCAGCGAACGGGCCACACCGCGGACGCTGTTGGCGGTGGCAGCCGCTGCCCGAAGTTCCTCGGTCGTGAAGGGTAGATCCGGCTCGGAGCTGCCGATACCGGGGAAGTGGTTGACGTCGATCCCCGCGGCACTGATCCGACGCCGGATGTGGGACAGGGTTCCTGTCGCTGGGGTCGCACCCAGCTTCAGTGCTACTTCGCGGAGGGAGGAAGACGACGCTGCGGCCTCGGCAATGGCCGAGTCTGGGTACTTGCGCCATGGGCTGCGCTTGACGAAGTGGCTGGTGTCCAGTTCGTGCTCGAGAACCTTCTCCTGGAGGACGCGTCGCTGTCCGCCGCTCGTCTTGAGTCCGAGCCGTCGCATCAGATCCGTCCAGTTGCGGGCCTCGGCCACGGGTCGTGCGAGTCGTTCCTTGCCGTATGGGTCCGAAGACGGGACCGCGGCTCCGCGGGCCATCGTCGCTGCCGGTTCCGGTGTGTTCCCCACGTTCTTAGCCTCTCCGCGTATCGGCCACCCGTTCGCGACCTCGTACGGAGTAACGAACCGTTTATCGGACGGTCACGCCCCGCATGCGAAGGGCGGCCCGCGCAGGGTCTTCCCGGTGCGAGCCGCCCGCCAAGCGGAGAAGGGGGCCCTCAGATACCCAGATCCTTGATGATCTTGGCCACGTGGCCCGTCGCGCGGACGTTGTACAGGGCCCGTTCGACCTTGCCCTCCTCGTCCACGACGATCGTGGAGCGGATGACGCCGAGGTAGGTCTTGCCGTAGTTCTTCTTCTCGCCGTAGGCGCCGTAGGCCTCGGTGACCTTCTTGTCGGGGTCGGCGAGAAGGGTGACCCTCAGGGATTCCTTCTCGCGGAACTTCGCGAGTTTTTCGGGGGCGTCGGGGGAGATGCCGATGACGTCGTAGCCCGCGCCGGCCAGGAGGTCGAGGTTGTCGGTGAAGTCGCAGGCCTGCTTGGTGCAGCCTGGAGTCAGGGCCGCGGGGTAGAAGTAGACGATGACCTTGCGGCCCTTGCGGTCGGCCAGGGACACCTCGGTGCCGTCGGCGTCGGGCAGGGTGAAGGCGGGGGCCACGTCCCCGGGCTGGAGTCGCTCGCTCATCGATCTAGCGTAACCGGGGGTCCTGACGGTGCTGCCGACCCCGGAGCTGACAGACTGTCCAGCACAAAGCGCACTCAGCAGACTTCGGAGGCCGTACGGTGGCGGAGACGTCGGACACCAGAACCCCGGCGCAGATCGAGGCGGACATCAAGCTCCGCCGCGAGGTGCTGGCCGAGACGCTGGACGAGATCGGGGTGCGGGTGCATCCGAAGACCATCGTCGGAGACGCCAAGGCCAAGGTGGTCTCGAACATCGACCACACCCTCGGGCGCGCCTACATCCAGGTCAACCGGGCCGTGAGCGAGGTGCGGGCCCGGTTCGTGGACGAGGACGGAGCTCCCCGGCTGGAGCGTGTCGTGCCCGTGGCGCTCGTGGCCGTCGGGCTCGTCGGGCTGCTCGCCCTGGGGACTCGCCGTCGTAAGGGCTGACCCGGCGGCGTCCGCGCGCGGCAAAGGCAGGTAGGTTCGAGAACGTGAGCGCCAACAGAAACGTGCACAGCACCCATCACGACAAGCTGCCCATCCGGATGCTGCACGACCGGGTTCTGGTCCGGCAGGAGACCGGCGAGGGCGAGCGGCGTTCGGGCGGCGGCATCCTGATCCCCGCGACGGCGGCGGTCGGGCGCCGGCTGGCCTGGGCGGAGGTCGTCGCGGTCGGGCAGAACGTACGGACCGTGGAGCCGGGCGACCGCGTCCTGTACGACCCGGAGGACCGGGCCGAGGTCGAGGTACGGGGCGTCGCGTACGTGCTCATGCGCGAGCGTGATCTGCACGCGGTGGCCGCGGACCGGTTCGAGGGGTCGGAGGACTCCACGGGTCTGTACCTGTAGCGGTACGCGGTACCTGTAGCGGTACCTGTAGCGGCGAAAGGGCTGGTGACCGTCTCTGGTCACCAGCCCTTTCACATGCCCGCGGTCACTGACGTCTGGCCAGCCCCTGGGTACCGGCGTCCGTACCTGCCGTGTCCCCCGTGCCTCCGGGGCCGCCGCCCGTCGGGGTGCCGCCGTCCGTGGTGCCGGCGGTGGTGCCCCCGTCCGTGGTGCCGGCGGTGTTGCCGCCGTCCGTCGTGCCGGCGGTGGTGCCGCCGTCCGTCTGGCCCGTCGTCGTCCCGCCGTTGGTCGGGGTGCCGCCGTCCGTGGTGCCCGCGGTGGTGCCGCCGTCCGTCTGGCCCGCCGTCTGGCCCCCGGTGTCCGGGCTGCCGGTGCTCGGGGTGCCGGCGGACGGGGTGCCACCGTCGGTCGTGCCGCCGGTGCCCGGCTGGGTGGGTGCCTTGGAACTGGGCGCCTGGACGTCCGCGCCCTGCTGGAGCTCCAGGTCGAAGTCGCTCGCCGACCTACCCTTCAACGCGGCCTTGGTGTACTGCGCCCAGATATCGGTGGGCGCGCCACCGCCGTTGATGCGGGGCAGGCCGAGGGCGCCGTACAGCGGCATCTGCTTGGCCGTCACCGGGTCCTGGCCCATGACGGACACGACCGTGGCCAGGTCGGGCGTGTAGCCCGCGAACCAGGCCGCCTTGTCCTCCTCCGCGGTGCCCGTCTTGCCGGCCGCGGGACGGCCGGCCTGCTGGGCGGACGTCGCGGTGCCGGTCTGGACGACGCTCTGGAGGATGGAGGTCGTGGTGTCGGCGGCCTCGCGGCTGACGGCCTGCTTGGTCTTCTGCTCGGGCAGCTGCACCTCGTTCTTGTTGTCCTTGGTGATCTTCTCGATCATCGTGTACGTGCCGTGCTTGCCGTGGTTGGCGAGCGTGGCGTACGCCTCCGCCATGTCCAGGACGCTGGCGGTGGCCGTGCCGAGCGCGATGGACGGGTACGGCTGGAGGTCCTTGGTGGCGGGCGGGATGCCGAGGTCGACCGCGGTCTGCTTGACCTTGGCGGGGCCGACGTCGACGGCCATCTGCGCGTACACCGAGTTCACGGACAGGTCGGTCGCCTTGCGCACGGTGATCTCGCCGTACGACTTGGTGTCCTCGTTCTCCGGGGCGTAGGCGCCGCCGCTCCAGCCCTGCACGGGCCGCTGGTTGGTGCCGTCGTAGTACGTGTTCGGCGTGATGGTCTGGCCGGACTGCGTGGCCGAGCCGTTCTGCACGGCCGAGGTGAACACGAACGGCTTGAAGGTGGAGCCGACCTGGTAGTCGCCCCGGGTCGCGCCGTTGGTGAACTGCTTGACGTAGTCGATGCCGCCGTACATCGCGACGACCTTGCCGGTCTTGGGGTCGACGGAGGCGCCGCCCGCGCGGACGTAGTTGTCGGCCTTGTTGTTCTTCTTGTCCAGCTTGGAGATCAGCTTGTCGTCGACGGCCTTCACGAAGGCGTCCTGCTTGCTCTTCTGGAGGGTGGTCGTGATGCGGTAGCCGCCGGCCTCGAGCTGGTCCTTGGTGAGGATCTTGTTCTCGATGAGGTAGTCCTCGACCGCGTTCTTGATGTAGCCGCGCTGCCCGGACAGACCGGTGGAGATCGTCTGCTCCTTGGGCATCGGGAACTTCATGCCGGCCCGCTTCGACTGGCTCAGCCAGCCCTTCTTGACCATGCCGTCCAGTACGTAGTTCCAGCGGGCGAGGGCCGCCGACTTGTTCTCGGGGTGGGCGACGACGTCGTACTCGCTGGGCGCGTTGACCAGCGCGGCGAGGTAGGCGGCGCGGGCCGGGTCGAGGCCGGCGGCGTCCCGGCCGTAGTAGGCCTGGGCGGCGGCCTGGATGCCGTAGGCGTTGCGGCCGAAGTAGCTGGTGTTGAGGTAGCCCTCGAGGATGTCGTCCTTCGACTTGTTGCGGTCCAGCTTGATCGAGATGAAGAACTCCTTGGCCTTGCGCGTGACGGTCTGCTCCTGCGCGAGGTAGTAGTTCTTCACGTACTGCTGGGTGATCGTCGAGCCGGACTGTTTGCCCTTGCCGGTGGCGGTGTTCCAGGCGGCGCGGATCATCGCCTTGGGGTCGACGGCCGACTCGGTGTAGAAGTCGCGGTCCTCGGCGGCCAGGACGGCGTGCTGGGCGTCCTTGGAGATCTGGGCGAGGGTGACGTTCTCCCGGTTGATCTCGCCGTCGCGGGCCAGCTGGGAGCCGTCCGCGTAGAGGTAGACGTTGCTCTGCTTCATGGCGAGCGCGTTGGCCGGCGGGATCTGCACCATCGAGTAGCCGAGGAAGAACAGGCCGAAGAGCAGCAGTACGCCGACGACGAAGGTGCCGAGCACCATCCGCCAGGTCGGAAGCAGCCGGCGCCAGCCGGTGCGCTTGGGGCGCTTGGGCTTCTTGCCCTTGCCCTTGCCGCCGCCGGTCCCGTCGCCTCCGCCGCCGGCCGGGCTGCCCTCGGGGGTGGCCGCTGCCGGGGCCGGGGCGGTCTGCCGGGGGAGCCGGGTGGTCGCGGGGGACTCGGACTCGTGCGCCGCCTGGGCCGCCTTGGGCTGGTGGGGCACCCTGGGCGCGGGGGGAGCGGGGGGTGTCGCGCTCGCCATGGCCGCCGCGGCTGCCGAAGCTGCCGGACCTGCCGAAGCCGCGGGATTCGCGGGGGCTGCCGGGGACGCCTGGGTCGCCTTGATGCGCCGGAGCACCTGGGTCTTCTCGGCCGCCTCGGCTCGCTCAGCCGCCGAACCCGCCGAACCGGCCGAGCTCGCCGCGGCAGCGGGGGCCGCCGGGCTCTTCGGCGCTGCGGGCGTCGGCGAAGTCGCGGGCGTCGCCTGGGTCGCCTTGATACGGCGCAGGACCTGGGTCTTCTCCGCGGCCTCGGGCTCCTCGGGCGTCTTGGCTCCCGCGCTCCCCTTGGCCGAGGGCGCCGACGGAGCAGCAGGGGTCGCCGGAGTCGCCGGACCCTTCGGAGCAGCGGAGGCCGCCCCGTCCTTCGGAGGCGCGGGAGTCGCCTGGGTCGCCTTGATGCGCCGGAGGGTCTGGGTCTTCTCGGCCGCCCCGGGCTCCGCGGCTGCCTTCGCCGCCGGGGCATCCGTACGGCCCCTGCCCGTCCGGCCTGCTCCGGCGGCCGGGGCGTTCTCGCCCTGGTCGCCGTTCTCGCCGTGCCGGTCGGCCTTGCTGACCTTGTCGGGTTTGTCTCCCTTGTCCGCTGTCTCCTCCCGGCCCTCCGGCTCTCCGGGCCCTTCAGCCGCCAGTGGCTCTCTCGGCGCCCCGCCCTTGTTCGGCTGCTGCGGCTGCGGCTCGTCGCTCATGTCGTGCACGGACTCCTGTGTAACGTCGTGTCGCCGTACGCACTCGTACGTCTTCTGCACCCCCGAGTGAAGACTCTCGCACCAAGCGTTCCGTTCCCGGATTCCGGCGCGCGTCCGGCGGGAAAATGCGTGGCCGGCCGGACCGGCCGCGCAGTAGGCTCCTGCGCTTCGGTGTCAAAGGCTCCGGGAGGTAGATAGACGTGGGCGCGGGACGGTTGTACGCGGCCGTCGCGGCGGGGGGTTTCAGACGGTACGCGACGTATCGCGCGGCCACTGCGGCAGGGGTGTTCACCAATACGGTCTTCGGCCTGATCCTCGTCTACACCTACCTGGCCCTGTGGGACCAGCGGCCCCACCTCGGGGGCTACGACCAGGCGCAGGCCGTGACCTATGTGTGGCTCGGGCAGGCGCTGTTCGCCACGCTGGCGATCTCGGGCGGCGGCGTCGAGGACGAGCTCATGGAACGTATCCGTACGGGTGACGTGGCAATCGACCTGTACCGGCCGGCCGACCTGCAACTGTGGTGGCTGGCCGCCGATCTGGGGCGGGCGCTGTTCCAGCTGCTGGGCCGGGGAGCGATCCCGTTCGTGTTCGGGGCGCTGTGCTACCCGGTGTCCCTGCCGTCCGACGTGGCGACCTGGGCCGCCTTCCTGTGCACCCTGCTGCTCGCGGCGCTGGTCGGTTTCGGGATCCGGTTCCTGGTGGCGCTGAGCGCGTTCTGGCTGCTGGACGGGGCCGGTGTGACGTACATGGCATGGATCGTCGGAGTGTTCTGCTCGGGGATGACGCTTCCGCTGAACGTGTTCCCGGGTGCGCTCGGCGAGATCGTACGGGCCCTGCCGTGGTCGTCGCTCCTCCAGGCGCCCGCGGACGTACTGCTCGGCCACGCCGATCCGTGGCACACGTTCGCGTTCCAGGGGGCGTGGGCGGTGGCCCTGCTGGCGACGGGACGGCTGGTGCAGTCGGTGGCGACGCGGCGGGTGGTGGTCCAGGGTGGCTGAGACCGGCCGGCTCGCCGAGGGCGTGCGCGCCTACCGGCTGATCGCCGGGATGTGGATCCGCTCCACGATGGCCTACCGGGTCTCCTTCGTCATGACCACGATCGGGAGCTTCACGGCGACCGGTCTGGACTTCGTGGCGATCCTGCTGATGTTCTCCCGGGTCGACGTGCTGGGCGGCTACTCGCTGCCCGAGGTGGCCTTCCTCTACGGCGTGTCCAGCGTGGCGTTCGGTCTGGCCGACCTGGCGATCGGCTCGATGGACCGGCTGGGTCGCCGGGTCCGCGACGGCACCCTGGACACGCTGCTGGTGCGTCCCGCGCCGGTGCTGGCGCAGGTGGCCGCCGACCGCTTCGGCCTGCGTCGCCTGGGCCGGATCACGCAGGGCGCACTGGTCCTCGGCTACGCGCTGAGCAGGGTCGGCATCGACTGGAGCGTGCCGAAGCTGCTGCTGATGCCGCTCATGGTGCTCAGCGGTGCCGGGATCTTCTGCGCGGTGTTCGTGGCCGGGGCGGCCTTCCAGTTCGTGGCGCAGGACGCCTCCGAGGTGCAGAACGCGTTCACCTACGGCGGCACCACCCTGCTGCAGTATCCGCCCACCGTGTTCGCGAAGGAGCTGGTGCGCGGGGTGACCTTCGTACTGCCGCTGGCCTTCGTCAACTGGCTGCCCGCGAGCTACGTGCTGGGGCGGCCGTATCCGCTCGATCTGCCGGAGTGGACGGCGTTCACTCCGCCCCTGGTGGCGGTGTGCTGCTGTGCGCTGGCGGGGCTGGCGTGGCGGGTGGGGCTTCGGTCGTATCGGAGTACAGGGAGTTAGCTCGCAATGGATCCCGAAGTGGACCCCGAAATGGACAGTGACTTCATCGAACTCGACCGCGTCGAGAAGGTCTTCGACGTGCGCAGGAAGACCGGCTTCCTGAAACGGGAGCGCAGGCAGGTGCGTGCGGTCGACTCGATCTCCTTCCGTGTGGCGCGGGGCGAGATGGTGGGCTACATCGGCCCGAACGGTGCCGGGAAGTCGACGACGATCAAGATGCTGACGGGCATCCTGACCCCGAGCGGCGGCCGGCTGCGGGTCGCGGGCATCGACCCCTCCCGGGAGCGCTCCCGGCTGGCGCACCGCATCGGGGTGGTGTTCGGGCAGCGTACGACGCTGTGGTGGGACCTGCCGCTGATCGACTCCTACCGGCTGGTGCACCGCATGTACCGCGTCCCGGACCGGCGTTACCAGGAGAACCTGGAGCGCTGTGTGGAACTCCTGGAGCTGGCCGACCTGTTGGACGTGCCGGTCCGTCAGCTCTCCCTAGGCCAGCGGATGCGCGGCGACATCGCGGCGGCGCTGCTGCACGATCCCGAGGTGCTCTACCTCGACGAGCCGACCATCGGCCTGGACGTCATCTCCAAGGCCAAGGTGCGCGGCTTCCTGCGGGAGCTGAACGCCGAGCGCGGCACGACGGTCCTGCTGACCACGCACGACCTCCAGGACATCGAGCAGCTGTGCTCGCGGGTGATGGTCATCGACCACGGCCGTCTGATGTACGACGGTCCGCTCGCGGGCCTGCACGAGGTGGGGGAGAGCGAGCGGACCCTGGTGGTGGACCTGGAGCGGGAGCTGCCGCCGATCGAGGTGCCTGAGGCGCGGGTGGTCAAGGTCGAGGGGCCCCGGCAGTGGCTGGCGTTCCCCGCCGCGCAGTCGGCTGCGCCGCTGGTGGCGCGGGTCGCGGCGGAGTATCCGCTGGTGGACCTGTCGGTGCGGGAGCCGGACATCGAGGCGGTGATCGCGACGATGTACGCCGAGCAGTCGGAGAAGGCGGTGCCGGGGGCGCGGGGCGGCGGCCGGGAGGAGCCGGTGTCGTAGCCCTGCGCGCGGCGAACTCGTAGGCTGCTGTCATGACCGACGATGCCCCGGAACTGCGTGCCTCCGACGCCGATCGTGAGCGAGTCACCGAGGTCCTGCGGGACGCCCTGGCCGAAGGGCGGCTCGACATGGAGGAGTTCGAGGAGCGGCTGGAGGCGACGTACAAGGCGCGCACCTACGGGGAGCTGACGCCGATCACCCGCGACCTGCCGGCGTCCGGTGCGGGTACGGGCGGCGCGCCCGCCGTGTCCATGCGCAAGGAGCCTGTCCCGAGCGGGAGTTGGGCGGGGCGGATCGTGGGCGGCGAGGGCTCGTCCTCGGGGGCCGTCGCCATCATGTCCGGCTTCCAGCGCAAGGGGCGCTGGACGATGCCGAAGCGGTTCAACTGCTTCGCCTTCTGGGGCGGCGGGGAGATCGACCTGCGGGAGGCGGACTTCGCGGACCACGAGGTGGAGATCAGCTGCGTCGCGATCATGGGCGGGATGCAGATCGTGGTGCCGCCCGGCGTCGAGGTCGTCGTGCGCGGCTTCGGGATCATGGGTGGCTTCGACCACCGCGAGGACGGCGTCCCCGCGGAGCCGGGAGCCCCGCGGGTGATCGTGTCGGGCTTCGCCCTCTGGGGCGGCGTCGGCATCGAACGCAAGCGGACCCGCGCCGAGCGGGCCCGCCTGAAGGAGGAGCGGCGCCAGGAGAAGCTGGACCGCAGGACCGAGCGGCACGAGTTGCACGAGGCCCGGCACGAGCAGCGCGAGCGTCGCCGCGAGGAGCGGGAGCACCGCCGGTACGGGGAGCACTGAGCCCCGGCCGCTCCACCGCGCCTACAGCTCCGCCTGCCCCGCCCCCTTCAGTTCGCGCAGGTCGAACGTCTCGGCCATCTTCTGGAAGCCCAGGTCGCTCGGGTGCAGGTGGTCGCCCGAGTCGTAGTCGGAGCGCAGCCGGCGCGGGTCGTACGGGTCCCGCAGGGCCTTGTCGAAGTCGACCACGGCGTCGTAGACCCGGCCCGCGCGGATCTCGGCGTTGATCTGCTCGCGCACCGCCTCACGGGCCGGCGTGTAGCCGCGGTGGCCCCCGAACGGCATCAGGGTGGCGCCGACGACCCTCAGGCCGCGGGCGTGGGCCTGGCGGACCAGGGTGCGCAGACCGGCGGTGACCTTGGCGGGGTCGGCGAGCCGCGGGTTGCGCAGGATGTCGTTGACGCCGAGGTCTATGACGACGACCTTGACGTTCGTCCGGGAGAGCACGTCGCGGCCGAAGCGGCCGAGCCCGCTCTGGTTGTCGGCGGGCCGCCCGAGGCCGTCGGCGAGGACCTGGTTGCCGCTGATGCCCTGGTTGACGACGCTGTAGCGGGGCAGGTCGGCGCCGCCCTCGACGGCCGTGCGCAGCCGCTCGGCGAGCACGTCGGTCCAGCGGCGGTTGGCGCCCACGGTGGAGGTTATGCCGTCGGTTATGGAGTCGCCGAGCGCGACGACGGTGCCGTCGGACTCGTTGCTCAGCACGTCAAGGGCCGTCAGGTAGCGCCAGTACGGCGTCTGTTCGGTGTAGCCGGCGGCCGTGGTGTCCTCGGTGTGGTCGCCCGCGGCGATGTACGACACCTGCTGCGCGTGCGGGTGGTAGGTCACCGGGCCCGAGGGGGTGGGGGAGTAGGTGGTGACCAGGACGTCCGTGCCCAGCGGGATGGTGACGCGGACCGTGTCGCTCACGGTCTGCCCGCCGGCCGGGATGACGACGGTGGTGCTGCCGCCGAAGGTGAGCCGCCGCATCGTTTCCGCGGTTGCCGCCGCCGTGTTCTCGTCGGCGGCGACCGCGATCGTGGCGTGCGTGATGGTCAGCGGGGACTGGCCGTAGAGATTGGACAGCGTGACGCGGGCACTCGTACCCCCGGTGCCGGCGTGCACGACGTTGCGCACCGAGCGGCCCGCCATGCCGTTCGTCTCCGTGCCGGGTTCGGCTCCCGCCGGGGAGGTGGACCAGGCGCCGACCCAGGTGCCGGTGGAGGCGGGGGCGACGGCGGTGCCGTGGTGGGGGCGGCCGTCGGCGACGGTGCCGCTGGAGGTGCCTTCGTCGGCCGCGACCCCGACGTAGATGGCGGCGGACAGGGCCACGACCAGTGCGACGAGCGCACTGAGCAGCACATAACCATGACGCTTGGTCATGCGTGTGTTGTTCTCCTCGGGGCGATGGGAGCCTCAGGCTCCGATCTGATGAGCCCATGATGCGTCATGGACCCGCCCACACAGACGCCGGGAACTCCTTTTCTGTTCCGGGAGTAGGTCAGGAAGGGACAATTGTGTGCGGGATCACCGGACGGGTGGAGCAGATGGAACGTACGGAAACGAGAACGCAAGCGACCTCAGGGGCACCGGGAACGACGGGAGCGGTCTTGGGGACGCCCGGCGGCACGCAGTCCTACCGCACCATGACCGCCTTCACCCCCGCCGACGAGGAGCGGCAGCGCGGGGTGCGGCGCATGAAGCTCACGGCGACCGCGATGCTGCTGTTCGTGGCCGTGGTGTACGTCCTCGCCAAGGTGGCCTCCCACGCGGGCGCGGGCCCCTGGGCCGACTATGTCGCCGCGGCCGCCGAGGCGGGCATGGTCGGCGCGATGGCCGACTGGTTCGCGGTCACCGCCCTCTTCCGCCACCCGCTCGGCCTGCCCATCCCGCACACCGCGATCATCCCCACCAAGAAGGACGCCCTGGGCGTCTCCCTGGGCGAGTTCGTCGGCGAGAACTTCCTCTCCCAGGACGTCGTACGGCAGCGGCTGCGCGCCGTCGGCATCGGCAGCCGGCTGGGTGCCTGGCTGGCGGAACCGGAACACGCGGACCGGGTGACCGCCGAACTCGCCACCGCCCTGCGCGGCGCGCTGACCGTACTGCGCGACCAGGACGTCCAGGCGGTGGTCGGCGAGGCGATCACCCGCCGCGCCGACGCCCAGGAGATCGCACCCGGCATCGGCAAGATGCTGGAGAAGGTCGTCGGCGACGGCGGCCACAGGCGGGTCGTCGACCTGGTGGTCGCCCGCGCCCACGACTGGCTCGTCCTGCACGGCGACAGCGTGATGGACGCCGTCCAGGGCGGCGCCCCCGGCTGGACCCCGCGCTTCGTCGACAAGAAGGTCGGCGAACGCGTCTACAAGGAGCTGCTGCGCTTCTGCACGGAGATGCGGGACATGCCGACACACCCCGCGCGCGGCGCCCTCGACCGCTTCCTCACCGACTTCGCCTCCGACCTCCAGTCCGACACGGACACCCGCGCGCGCGTGGAGCGCCTCAAGGGCGAGGTGCTGGGCCGCGGCGAGGTGCAGGACCTGATCGCGTCCGCCTGGACCGCCGTACGCGCCATGATCGTCTCCGCGGCCGAGGACGAGCGCAGCGAACTGCGGCTGCGCGTCCGGGCCTCCCTGCTCTCCCTGGGCTCCCGGATGGCCGTCGAGCCCAAGGTCCAGGACAAGGTCGACAGCTGGGTCGAGGGCGCGGCGGTGCACGTCGTCACCACCTACCGCAAGGAGATCACCTCTCTGATCACCGACACGGTCGCGAGCTGGGACGCCGAGCACACCACCCGCAAGATCGAGGCCCACATCGGCCGTGACCTCCAGTTCATCCGGATCAACGGCACCGTGGTGGGCTCGCTGGTGGGGCTGCTGATCTTCACGGTGTCGCGGGTCCTGGGGGCGTAAGGGCGTAGGGGCGCAGAGGCACAGGGGGGCGTAGGGGCGTAGGAGCGCAGGTCACGGGAACCCGCACTTCGACCTCGCGGAGGAGGTCAGGAGGAGCGAATCCATGACCACTAGCGAGGCTTCGACCGGCGGGACCGTCACCACCCGCATCCCCGCCCGGCTCGACCGCCTGCCCTGGTCCCGCTGGCACTGGACGATCGTCATCGGCCTGGGCACCGTGTGGATCCTCGACGGCCTGGAGGTGACGGTCGTCGGCAACATCGCGAGCCGCCTGTCCGAGCCGGGCAGCGGGCTGTCGATCTCCTCCGGACAGGTCACCGGCGTCGCGGCCGCGCTGTACGTGGCGGGTGCCTGCACCGGGGCCCTGTTCTGGGGCCGGCTGACCGACCGCTTCGGCCGCAAGAAACTCTTCATGATCACCCTGGCGGTGTATCTCGCGGCGACCGCCCTGACCGCCCTGTCCACCGACGCCTGGTGGTTCTTCCTCTTCCGGTTCCTGACCGGCTTCGGCATCGGCGGCGAGTACGCGGCGATCAACTCCGCGATCGACGAGCTGATCCCGGCGCACTACCGCGGCCGCGTCGACCTGATCATCAACGGCAGCTTCTGGCTCGGCGCGGTCGGCGGCTCGCTGCTGTCGATCGTCGCCCTGAACACCGGCCTGCTCGCCGCGAACGTCGGCTGGCGCCTGACCTTCGCCCTCGGCGCCGTCCTCGCCTCCGTGATCCTGCTCGTACGACGCCACGTGCCCGAGAGCCCGCGCTGGCTGCTGATCCACGGCAGGGAACGCGAGGCGGAGGACATCGTCGCCTCGATCGAACAGCGGGTCGAGGCCGAGAAGGGCGAGCCGCTCGCGGAACCCGAGGGTGAGCTGGAGATCCACCAGCGCAGGACCGTCGGCTTCCTGGAGATCGCCCGCACGGTCTTCGGCGAGTACCGCAAGCGGGCCACGCTCGGCTTCTCCCTCTTCATCGGCCAGGCGTTCCTCTACAACGCCATCACCTTCGGCTTCGGCGCGATCCTCACCAAGTTCTACGACGTGCCGGCCGACCACACCGGCTACTACTTCGCCGTCATCGCCATCGGCAACTTCTGCGGCCCCCTGCTGCTCGGCAAGCTCTTCGACACCGTGGGCCGCCGCGTGATGATCTCCTCGACCTACCTCCTCTCCGGTCTGCTCCTGTTCGGCACCGCCTGGCTCTTCGACCGGGGCTCGCTCAGCGCGGGCACCCTGACGGCATGCTGGTGCGCGGTGCTGTTCTTCGCCTCGGCGGGCGCCTCCAGCGCCTACCTGACCGTCTCCGAGATCTTCCCGATGGAGACCCGGGCGATGTCCATCGCCTTCTTCTACGCCCTCGGCACCGCCGCCGGCGGCATCAGCGGCCCCCTGCTGTTCGCCGACCTCACCAGCACCGGCAAGGTCGGCGACACGGTCCTCGCCTTCCAGATCGGCGCCGCCCTGATGTGCGCGGCCGGCCTGGTCGCCGCGTTCCTCGCGGTACGGGCGGAACGCCGCTCCCTGGAGGACGTCGCCCGCCCGCTGTCGGCCGTGGCGGGCAAGGCGAAGGCGGTGACGAAGGGCCGCAAGGACGCCGCCCGCTCCAGGTCGTCGAGGACACAGGGGCGGATGGCGTAGCGGACGGGGGAGGGCGGCGCGGTTACGAGCTCTCGCGCCGCGCCCGGTCCCGCCGCCGCAGCAGGAGCAGTCCCCCGGCCACGGCGGTGACGCCCGCGGCGGCGGACCAGCCGAGGAGGTCGCTGGAACCGGTGGCGGCGAGGTCGTGGCCCGAGCCGGAGCCGGTGGCGGGTGAGGGGGAGGCGGCCGACTGCGGGCGGGTCCCGGAGCCGCTCGTGGACGTCTTGGCCGTGGCCGCCGTGGCCGCCGGGGTCGGTGCGGCCGTCGGGTCCGCCGCCTTGTCCCGCGTGTACGCCAGCGTGCCGAAGCCGAGCTGGTCGTACCCGCCGCTGTTGGGCCCGTAGTCCCCGCCGCCGCCCTCGGGCGCGGCCTTGGCGGCGATCCGGGTGAGGTAGGTGGCGGACAGCCCCCGGCGCCTGGTGTAGTGGTTGGCGATCATCGCCCAGATCGGCCGGGTCATGCCCGGGTCGACGGCCGCCGCGGCACCGGCGGTCTCCGAGCCGGACCAGCCGCCCACCGCACCCTTCCTCCGGGTGTTGACGGTGTACGGGACGGTGCCGCCCAGGCTCCACTTGGCCACGTACTGGGCGCCCTTCAGGAAGCGGCTGTCGTCGTGGCCGTACAGGTCGATGCCCTGGTTCCAGGCCATCTCGCAGACGGTGCCCATCAGACCGACGCCGAGCAGCGCGTGCCCCTGGTCGCGGCCGGCCTCCAGCCACTCGGCGAGCCCGTCCTCGTGCACGACGGGGATCGCGTTCTTCACCGAGCCGAGCCCGGCCCCGTTCTTGAAGTACTCCACGACCCGGTCGACCTTGTCCCGGTCGTCGCAGAAGATGCCGGCGGCCAGGACGCAGGCCATGGCGGTCAGGTCCCAGTTGGGCCAGTAGTTGGTGATGACGGCGCCGTTGTGCTGGGTCAGGAAGGACTCGCCGAGCGGCGAGAACACCTCGCGCAGCACCTTCTTCGCCCCTGCCAGGTCGAAGTCGGGGCGGTCGCGGACGAGCTCCGCCGCGTTGGCGAACTGGTAGCCGTACAGCCCGGCCGCGAGGAACCGGTCGGCGCTGCCCGCGATCGACGTCAGCTTCGCCGACCAGGCGTTGAGGATCGCCACGGCGGTGTCCGCGTGGGCGCTCTCGCCGCTGACGTGGTGGCGCAGGGCGTTCTGGTAGGCGGCGTGGATGTCGTTGTAGAGGACCGCGTAGTTCTGCGGGCTGCCCGCCCCCCGGTACACGGTCGCCTGCGGATTGGCCCGCCAGCCGCTCTGCGCGTGCCGGTTGGCGGTCAGCTTGGCGAATCCCGCCGTGTAGGGCGCGGCACCCGCCTTCACCTTGGCGGCCATGCGGTCGAGGTCGGTACGGGTGTGCAGCAGCCCGGGGTGCGCGAAGGCCCCGCCGGCGGCCGCGGCCGAGGGGGCGGTCACGCCCACGACGGTGCCCGCCGCTCCGGCGGCGGCTCCTACGGCTCCCGCGGCCTTCAGCAGACCGCGGCGGGTGAGGTGTCGAGTCTCGTGCATGCCCCGGAGACGGGGTCTGGGGTCCGCCGATAACAAAAACTCAGCCCCGCTCGTCGACGACTCAGGCTCCGGTGGTCGACCCCGGCCGCACGATCATCAGGATCGTCACGGTGGCCCACAGCAGATTGAAGATCCCGGTGAACATGGCGAGCCGCACGGTCGCCTCGCGCGTACCGCCGCCCTCCACCAGCGCGCTCTGCCTGGGCAGCACCAGCGCGGCCAGCACGAGCGCGGCGAGCGCCGTCAACGCGATCGACACGATCAGCCAGGCGCTGCCCAGCACACCCATGTTGCTGGCGGTGGCGAACCCGAAGACCGGGACGACGACACCGAAAACGGCGTACACCTTGCAGATCCGGTGCAGCAGCCGCACGGTCTCGGCGGCCCGGAGATCGTCCGGCGCCTCCAGGGCCCGCCGGGCGGCGGGCGGGAACATGCTGGCGGCGACGGTGACGGGCCCGACGGCGACGATCGCGGCGAGGACGTGGACGGCGAGGAGGAACTTGTTCACGGGCCGACGCTAGGCCGCGCGGCGATCTTGCGGAAGTGGCGATAATGCCAGTACCCAACGGATTATCGCCAGACCCGTCTCGTGCTTCGTAGGCGCCTACGCCCGCCGGTCGGCAACCGCCCAGGAGGCCAGCGCCACGGCCCCGGCGACCCCGAACACCGACGGCCACGCCCCGACCTTCTTCGCCAGCGGATGGGACCCGGCGAACGCAGCGACGTAGGCGGCGGTAAGCGCACCCGCGGCCTTCCCCCCGGCCTGCTTGCGCCACTGCTGCGCGGCCGCCGCCCCCGCGACGGCCAGAACGGCCCCGCCGAGCTGCCGCTTCTTGGTCCAGCGGGCCACACCGTACCCACCGACGAGCCCCGTGGCGGCCACCACCGAACTGGGAACCTTGGCCATACCTGCCTCCTTCTTCTGTCTGCGGCGAGGCTAACCCGAGCCATAGGCTCAGCCCCGACGCACCCCCGACAGCCAGGAGCGGCAACCGACTTGCCCCCCGCCCCCGCTCACATCACCACCCCGGACGGCACCCGCGTCGCCTACCGCGACCACACCCCACCAGGGGCCCGCCCCGGCCGCCGCCCCGTCCTCCTCCTGCACGGCCTGGCGGGCCACATGGCCGAATGGGACGACCTGACCGCCCGCCTCCTCGCCGACGGCCACCGCGTGGTGACGTACGACGCGAGAGGCCACGGCGACAGCACGCGTACACCCCCGGACATGACGAGGGCGGCGGCGGTCGCCGACGCGGTGACCCTGATCAACCACCTGCACCTGGCCCCCGCGACCCTCATCGGCCAGTCCCTGGGCGGCCTGACGGCCTTGCTGCTGGCGGCGAGGCACGCCCCTCTGGTCGACTCCCTGACCCTGGTGGAGGCGGGCCCGGCATGCCGGGACCCACAACTGCCGTCCCGCATAGGAGCCTGGCTGGACACCTGGCCTCCCGTCTTCAGGACCCGAGCAGAGGCACTGGCGTTCCTCGGCCACGAGGCATGGGTGAGGGGCCTGGACGAACGCGAGGACGGCTGGCACTCAAGGCTGGACCGCGACACCATGATCGCGGCAGTGGCGGAACTGGCCACCGAGGACTACTGGACGGAGTGGTCGCGGATCTCCTGCCCCACGCTGGTCATCAGGGGCGAAAAGGGCACGATGCGCGAGGCGGAGGCGACGGAGATGCGGACCCGCCGCCCCTCGACGACAGCAACGGTCATCCGCGGCGCCGCGCACGACGTCCACTTGGACGAGCCGGAGGCCCTGTACGAATCGATAGCAGCTTTCTTGAAAAGGTGAGGAAGGCGACTCAGACGCGCTCCAACGCCCGATGCGGCCCCTCCGGAAGCTCGACCTTGACGGCATCCCCGGGCCGCACGACCCCACCCACCACGACGACACTCATGATCCCGGCCTTCCGCACGAGGCTCCCGTCCTCACCTCGCCCGACGACCTGCTTCAGCAGCCCCCGCTGAAAGTTGTCGATCTGAAGGCAGGGATTCCGCAGCCCGGTCACCTCGACCACGGCCTCGTCCCCGATCCGCAACAGAGCGCCGGTGGGCAGCGCCAGCAGATCGATCCCCCGGGTGGTGATGTTCTCCCCGAGCTCCCCGGCCACCACCCGAAAGCCCGCGCCCCGCACCTCCCCGAAGAGCTCCTCATGAATGAGGTGCACCTGACGAAGATTCGGCTGCGTGGGATCCTGCGCGACCCGGGACCGATGCTTGACGGTCACCCCGGAATGCACATCCCCTTCGACCCCGAGCCCGGCGAGCAGGGTGATGCTCTCCCGGTTCGGCTTGGTGAACGAGTACTCGCCGTTGCTGCTGACCGCCGTAACCACCGCGTTCACTCCGGCCCCCCTCTTCCCATCCGTCAGACGTCACACGCTACTGACCAGGAGCCGGTAACCCACATCGATTTCCTCCAGCCCCAGCAACTCGGCATGCCGCCGACGCCAACGCCCACTCGCCAGATCACCCGCGAGCCGGCTCAGCCCAGGCCCGATGACATCTTCCCCGGTCTGCGCGCACAGCGAGATCCCCGCCCGCACCTCCGGATCGAGATAAGCCTCGGGCCGACGCCAGTACGCAGCCCCGAACCCATCCGTACAGTCATGCGGAACGGGCACGGCCTCCACCCGGGCCCCACCGAGCAGCTCAGCCAACGCCTCCACCGGCACGGCCCGCGCGTCGTCGAACGCCACCGCCTCCGGCAGATACTCCCGCACAAGCCAGAACCGCTCCCGAAACACCACCTGATCCCAGGTCAGCACAACAATCCGCCGCCGAGCCACCCGCCGCAACTCCCGCACCCCGGCGGCCAGATCACCCCAGTGATGCACGGTGAGCAGCGCCATAACCGCATCGGCGCCCCCATCCCGCACCGGCAACCGCTCAGCCACCCCCTGCACCACAGGCGCCGTCCCCACCGGCCGCTGATCCACCATGACCCGACTGGGCTCCACGGCCAGCACAGTCGTATCCGGCTCATACGACCCGGCCCCCGCCCCCACGTTGATCACATCAGCCATGCCATCCAGCGCGGCATGAATCCGCGCCCCGATCCGCGGATCGGGCCGCCGGGTCTGCGCATACGTCGTACCGAGCGAGTCGTAGAGCGCCATGCCGGCCAGTATCCGAGGACGGGGGCGAGCTCCGGGGCTCACCTTCACGCCAAGTCACAGTCACCGATGGCGAATTGCAGTGACCTGCGTCACGACTTTCAGCGCTCCCGTGATGTTCACCGGGGGAGCTGCGCTGTAGAGGGCGGCTGCCTGAGTGACGGGTGTGCCTCGTGTGATTTCCATCTGTGGGCCCTTCCGGGCCTCCTGGGGGTAGGAACCGTGAGTCGCCGTACAACGCATGCGTACAAACCGCTGAGCAAGAGACGACGGGCGTGGCTGACGCTCGGTGCGGTGCTCCTCGGAGGCGGGGGAGTGGTGACCTACGCCGTCGCCAGCCCGTCCACCGACCCCGGCGCGGCGGGCCGGGCGAAGCGCCCGGTGAAGGTGTACGACCTCACGCTGAAGGGCAGCGCGGCCGACAGGCGGGACCTGCCGCGCACGGACACCGACCAGTTCTCGCTGCTCGGCGTCTCCTGGACGGGGCCCGCCAAACGGCTCGAGGGCACGGCGCAGGTACGCACGCGCAGCCGCGAGACCGGCCGGTGGAGCGCTTGGCAGCACCTCGAACTCAACGTAGATCCGGCGGAGAAGCCCGGCGCCCGCGTCCGTGGCGCGTCCGAGCCGCTGTGGGTCGGCCCCTCCGACGGCGTGCAGGTGCAGGTCGTCCGTAAAAACGGCACCAGCGGCCCCGTTCTCCCCAAGGGACTAGAGGTCAACCTGGTCGACCCCGGGGTGGTGACCGCAGCCGAGACGAAGGCCGGCACCGCCGAACCGGCCGCGTTCGTCGCCGATACGACTCCCGGCGCCACGGACTCTCCAGCCACCGACTCCACCGCACCGTCAGAGCCGGCGGCCCCCACGGACTCCACACCCCAGACGGACTCCACATCCCCCACGGACTCCGCGAGCCCGTCGGCCACCGTGCCCTCCGCGTCGCCGTCCGCGCAGCCGTCCGTGCCGCCCTCCGCGCCGCCGTCCACCGTGCCCGAGCCGCCGATCGTCTCGCGCGTGGACTGGGGCGCCGACGAGTCCCTCAGCCCTGACGCGCCCGAGTACAACGCGGACGTGAAGGCGGTGTTCGTCCACCACACCGACGGGAGCAACGACTACTCCTGCGCCGACTCGGCGTCGATCGTGCGGGGCATCTACGCCTACCACGTGCAGGTCAACGGCTGGAAGGACATCGGCTACAACTTCCTGGTCGACAAGTGCGGCACGATCTTCGAGGGCCGCAAGGGCGGCGTCGACCTGCCGGTGCTCGGCGCCCACACCTACGGCTGGAACCGGGAGTCGACCGGCATCGCGGTGCTCGGTGAGTACACCTCCACCGGCGCCACCGACGCCGCGTTGGCCTCGATCGCCCGTGTGGCGTCCTGGAAGCTCGGCCAGTACGGCGCCGACCCGTCCGGAACCGTCCAGCTCACCGCCGGCGCCGCCCAGACGAACTACTCCGCCACCGCCTTCACCGCGGGCGGCAAGTACACCTTCCAGCGGATCTCCGGACACCGGGACGGCTACAACACCCAGTGCCCCGGCAACTCCCTCTACGCCCAACTGCCGACCATCCGCAGCTGGGCCTCCGGCCCGGTGCAGGGCCTGAAGACCACCTCGCTCACCGGCGCGGGCCTTTCCGGCTCGACGTACTACACCAGGGGCGCGGTAACGGCACACTGGACGACCACCACACCGGCCGCGCTCATCAAGGGCTTCGAGCTGCTGGTCGACGGCAAGACCGCCGCCACCGCCCCCGGAACAGCCACGTCCGCCGGAACCATACTCCCCCAGGGCAGCCACACCCTCGCCGTGCGGGCCGTGCACCAGTCCGGCAAGACGGCGACGACCGCCGCACTGAACGTGGTCGCGGAAACCACCGCACCCACCTTCACCACCCCCACGAAGCTCTCCCTGCGCACCGGCACCGTCAACACCGGCGCCGTCCCGGTCACCCTCGGCTGGAAGGCCACCGACAACACAGCACTGAGCTCCGTGAAACTCCTCTCCCCCACGACGGCCACCTTCGGCCCGACCACCACGAGCTCCAGCCGCACCGCCACGCCCGGCACCGCCACCACCTGGTCGCTACGGGCCTACGACTACGCCGGCAACACCACAACGTCCTCCACCACGCTCACCCCGGTGATCGTGCCGGAAACCTCGGCCACCAAGTCCGGCACGTGGACAACCCGTTCCTCCACCAGCTACCTGGGCGGCAAGTCCTACTCCACCGCCTCCAAGGGCGCCACCCTCACCTGGACCTTCACCGGCCGCTCCACCGCCTGGCTGGTCTCCCGAGCCACCACCTCCGGCCAGGCATACATCTACGTGGACGGCACCAAGGTCACGACCGTGGACCTGGCATCCTCAACCACCCTCTACCGCCAGGCAATCTGGACCAAGACCTGGTCCACCAGCACCAAACACACCATCAAGATCGTCGCAGCCGGCACCACAGGCCGCCCCACCATCACCACCGACGGCCTCGTCTACATCAAGTAACGGAACGAAGAGGGTCCCGACCACTGACCGCCCGGGACCCTCTCCCTCCCTGACTCTTACGCGCGTCTGGCCTGTCCGGCGGCTCTTGCCGGACAGGCCCTGGTCCCGAGGAGGGCTCAGCGCTTGAGCGTGAAGGTGAAGTCGCCGGAGAGCTTGCCGCTCAGCCGGACCGCCGAAACGAGCTTCCCCTCCGTGATCAGTCGCTCGACCTCGGCCCGTGAAAGACCGCAACCGTCAGCGATCAGTCGCACCGGCCGGACAGGAATCCGCGCCGCGAAGCGGACGGAGACGTCGATCACCTCGCGGTCCAGGTGATCCGATCCGCCGGTGTCAAGGCGCCAGGCGTCGTCCCAGTCGAGGGCGATGCGATTACGACGCCGCACGACCTGATCCTGGAGCAGTTCAGCTGCCAGACCAGGGTCGTTGTCATGCAGCCGGTCCAGCAGTTCAGGCCGTACGGAGCGCACGTTCATCCGCTCCAGGACCGTGAGCTTCGTGGTGTCCCCGCAAGCGGTACAGAGTGCGAGGAGCCAGGCGTCGATGAGCTTGTGGTTTGCGTTGACGCGAAATTTACCGTTCGCCCGGAAGCGCTCTGAAGCGCACGCGTGGCAACGACGGAGGACGAGCGGCAGGCAGGTGGGCATGACCACCCAGCTATTGAGCACAGGAGTACACCGGTTCCAGTGAGAAGTCCGCAGCAATAAGCAGCGCGGCGCACATGCGCGACGCGCGACCAATCAGCGCTCGGGAGGTCTCACAGGGTGTACAACGGCACGTCCTTGCCTAGACGACTTGGTTCGGCAGCACGGTAACGGCCCACAGCGGCGCTGCACCACTGGTTTTCGAGCGCTTGCCGAGAGCCCTACGGGCTTCCTGGACGCTTGAGGAAGGGAAGGGTGGTGTTGACGCAGAACTCTTCCCCGGCCGGTCAAACGAGCTGGTACTCGGCGTGCGGGATGCCCAGTTCCCAGACCGCTTCGAAGGCGCTTGCGCAGAGCTCGATCTCCCGGCGGTCCGTGCTCAGGAACGGCTCCAGCCACTCACCCTCGCCGTCGAAATGGTTCACCAGCAGCAAGGACGAGTCGAACAGCCAGAAGTCGTTGCCGGGCAAAGCTATGCCGGTGGCGCTCCGTCGCGGAAGCCAGCACACTTCCTCACCCGCGGCGATGTTCAGGCCGTCCGTCACCTCGTGCTCGAACTGGATGTACTTGCTGACAGGCTCGGACACGATGCGGGCGCGGCGGACCTTCACGCCCCGGCTCGTCGCTTCGGAGACCAGGGCGAGCCAGTCGGCCCACCTCTCGGCGGGGTTGATGGCGACACCGGCGGCCCAGTCGACATAGGCCGGGTCCGACTTCATGTAGGAGTCCCGCATCTCCAGATGGACCGCCGACTCACGACAGTCGCGGAACAGCTCCTCAAACGTCGGAACCGTGGCCATGCTCTATCTCCAGAACGAACTGAACCATGCGTCGTGGGATCTCCACCACGGACTCGTGGCCAGGGAGGTCCATCTGGCCCAGTCGCTCGTCGTCCAGTGGTTCGAGCCCTGCGCAGGCTGAGCAAGGTACTCCAGCCATACCCCGGCCCGCCAGGATCCTGCTCTCCCTGGGCCGCCCTCTCGGGGCGTGACGGGAGCGCGGCCGCACACCGGGTGGGTGTTGGGCACGATTGGTAGATACGTCCCACGCCCAAGCTCAGTGACCTGCGGTTTCTTCTTCCGCTCCTGGCACAGATCTGCCAATCACCGGGCGGTTGTGTCCTCGAGTCTCAGGCATCGCCCAGGACTTCGCGCCGCAACATATCGACGAACGCCTGCCAGGTGTGTTGCTCAACAGCCACGACAGCACCGTTCGAGTTCTTGGAGTCACGTACGAGGGCGCTGCCTCCGGCCCACGCGCACTCGACGCACTCTCCACCGGCGCCATTGCTGTACGACGACGTAAACCACACCAGTCGGTTGGAACCGAAGGGCTCTGCAACGCTCACTTTGCGTACTCCTTCAAGGCCGACTCGATCAACCGTGCCGAACGCTGAGGGCTCAGGGCCGCCGCCCGCAGCCCGTTGAATGCCTTGCCGTACTCACGGACATGATGCTCGCCTTCCAAGTACACGGCATCGGTGATGCCGTCCCGGTACACAAGATCCGGATCTTCAGGGGCGGGAAAGCCCAGCATGGTGAACGTCCCGGTGGCCGGATAGGTGCCCGAGTCGAAGGGGAGGACCTGCAGCGTCACGGATGGCAGCTCGGCGACCTCCAAGACGCGCTCGAGCTGCTCCCGCATGAGGCCGCCGTCCCCGATGACATTGCGAAGCGCACCCTCATTCACGACGAACCATGCATCAGGCGCATCGGCGCGAGTCAGCATGCTCTGGCGTTCCATCCGTACACGGACTGCTCTCTCAATGTCCTCGGCGGTCATGTGAGCACCCGTTCTATGTAGCTCGCCGGCATAGGCCTCTGTCTGCATGAGTCCGGGGATCAACTCGCACTGGTACTGACGCAATGTTGAGGCGTCCTGCTCCAAGCCGATGTAGATGTTGAACCACTCCGGGATGCCCGCTCCGTGCACCTGCCACCATCCGCGCGTCTTGGCCTCCCGGGCCAAAGATTTGAGGAACTCGCGCAGCTCGTCACTGGTGCCGTAGAACCGGCAAAGAGCGTCGATGTCGGACGGCTGAACCCGGCCGCTTCCGGTCTCCATTCGGTTGACCTTGGAGCCGCTCCAGTCCAGAGCCTCGCCTACCTGCGCGCAGGTGAACGCGCCCTTCTCCCGAAGCTTCTTCAGCTCGATCGAGAGACGGCGCCGGCGCGCCGTCGGTGATCCGGCCATCTCAACCCTCTCTCCACAACGAGTGTTCAGTCTCGTGCCAAGGGAAGTGCCTGCCAATCACTCAGAAGTGGGAATCTCGCCCTGCACATTGCACGAGGGGATCTGCACCCAGCACTCTGATAGCGACACAACTCATCGTGATGAGCGGTGACGTTGAGTTGCTCGCGGTGTCGCCGCAACGAGAGGAGATTGCGTGGGCCAGGAAGCATGTATGACGCGCAAGCCCTGGGACCTTCCCTTCACGGCCGAGCCGACGGAGGTGGCAGCCCTACGTCGGGCCATACGGCTGCATCTGGGCATCTGGGGCTTGCACGAAGTCACGGATGAAGCCCAGCTCTGCGTCAGCGAGTTGGCGTCCAACGTCATCACGCATGTCGGCCCCGGTACCCCGGCCACACTCGCGGTTTCGATGAACGGAGTGCATCTGCGTATCGAGGTGCACGACCCCGACACCCGCGCCCTACCCACCCTCCTCGATGCGAACGTGGACTCGGTGGGCGGGCGAGGCATGGCCCTCGTCGACGCCGTCGCCGCCCGCTGGGGCGTCCAACTCCACCTCGATCACAAGGTCACCTGGTGTGAGCTGGCGACGGGTCTCACCTCGCCGAACGGCCATGTAGAGGGCCCTGGTGTGCGGCGGGCCGAGGCTCTGTTGGAGTTCTACGCGGGTGCGAAACCGCCCCTCCGGACCGGCCCGGGAAGGCTGGGGAAGGCACTGGCCGAGGAGTCGGTGATTACGGTCATCACGGACTTTCTTCACTGGCTTCGTGTGCACGGTTGCGACGTGGACGAGGCGTTGGATCGTGCTCAAACGCGCTACGACGCTGAACTGGGCGGCTGAAGCAAATGAAGCCTCGTAGGCTGAGCACCTGGCGTAGAAAACCTATGAGGCGTCCTCATGCGTGGCGAGCGGAAATGCATCGCGCAGGCCACCCGATATCCCCCGCCTTGGGAGGGGTGGCTCTGCGTCAGGTGCCAGTCACTGCTCTACCGCAGGCATCCACGGCAGGCCGAGTCAGTCACGCAGATAGGCGTGAATTGCCCCTGCGATAGCTTTGCCCAACGGAATTGGTACTGCATTCCCGATCTGTGTGGCAATCTCTGTCTTCGTACCACACCAGCGAAAGTCCACGGGGAACCCTTGGATGCGGGCCGCCTCGAAGTGCGTGATGGGACGATCCTCTGACGGGTGAAGGTAGCGCCCCTTCTCGGGCTTGAAGAACTCGGTGCGGATGGTCACCGATGGTTCGCCGAGGCGGAGCCTCCCCATGACGTCACCGGTTCCGGAGTTGTGCTTGTCCCAACTGGCGGTCGAGAGGTACCCGACAGTTGTCCTCACTCCGGGAGGGGTCGACGTGTTGAAGTACTTGAATTCACCAAATTCGTCTTGGGTGTACCACACGCCGCTGAGGTGCTTACGGTTCCCGCCGGGAGGGATGGCGCCGTATCGGGCCAGAGAGATCGTCTCCGGGTTCCGGCCGAAGTGAAGATTTTCAGTGCTGAAGATACCGGGAAGTTCGGCCTTCAACTCAGGTACAAAATTCTTTATGCCGGGAAGGTCGACGAGCGCGCGCTTGGAGGATTCGCGGAAGATGTCGTCCACGGCTTCCCAGTACGAGATCCCGGCGTCGACACCGTCGATCGGTCGACTTGCCGGAGTGGATCCGTTTTTCGGGCGACGGAAGTGCGACTTGATGGGATATGTCATCGTGCGACCGTTTTCGACGTCGCGGCGAACACCGATCACGATGGCTCTGCGGCGAGCCTGTGCGGCACCGTAGTCCGCAGCGTTGAGGAGGTAGCGCTTGTTCTTTTCTTCCTCTGAGTCGGTGGGCTCATGGCCAGGGGGATCGACCAGCCGGTACTCGGATAGCCGGCCCCCCTTCTTCACCTCGTTGAGCAGGTTCTGAAATTCGTCCGACTTCAGGAAGCGGTCCACATTTTCGATGACGAATACCTTTGGGCGGATTTCCGCCACGATTCGTACGTATTCCTCCCAGAGGCGGTTGCGCTCGGTGCCCTTCTTCGCGCGGTTCAAGGCCGAGAAGCCCTGACAAGGGGGCCCTCCGACGACGACGTCCGCGTGGAGGGCCTCCGGAGTCGGCTTCCAGGCCTCGATGTCTCCGACATGCACACGAGCCGCCGGCACCCGCCTGTCCTTGCGAAGCTCCCCGAAGTTCACAGCGTACGTGGCCGCTGCGGCGTGGTTGTGTTCGACGGCCGCGATGCTGTGGAAGACGGGCCCAGCACCATGCTTCCCCGTGGGGCGGAAGTCGTGGAAACCCTGGGTGAAGCCCCCGCAGCCGCTGAAGAGGTCGACGACAGTGATGGGGTCGGGGGTGGCGGAACGGGGCGTGAGCATAGGGCGATCTTAGCTTCGGAGTGCGGTTGCGAGGGCCTGACCAACAGCGGACGCGAGTGGAGGTGGCATCGCGTGGCCCACCTGACGATACCTGGAGGTCTTGCCACCGAAGAGCTTCCAATGATCGGGGAAGGCCTGGATCGTCGCCGCCTGTTCGACGGTCAGCTTGGGCGGTTCGTCCATCGGGAAGTCGGCTCCAGGAGGCTCGTCCCCCAGGCTGTTGCCGTTGACACCGAGCGCAGCCCACGCCTTCTTGCTGCCCGTCGGGCCAAGGTCGGCCCCGCCTCTGCGGTCGGAGCCACCGACGAGAGCGGGGGCAATACGGTCGGCGTTCTTGATCCAGCGTTCGGCACCGGGCCAACCTCCCGCAGACATGGACGGACCGAGGGCCTCCCCCACCGTGGGCGGCGGTTCCTCATTCGGTAGGGGCCACGAGAAACGCCCGAAATATGGATCTCGCAGAGCGACGAGAAAGCCACTCTTCCGATTTTGGGGGACACCGAAGTCCGAGGCATTGAGGATCTTCCAACTGGTGCGGAAGCCGGCTTGGTGCAGCTCGTGGTCAATCCAAGCGCGATCCGCGGCGAATTCCGGGCCGTCGACCAGGTCAGGGACGTTTTCGAAGAGCACGGCCTTTGGCCTGATGCCGCAGGCCAGGCTGATCGCGGCGCGTAGTACCCGTCGTTCCTCTGTGTCCTCCGCCCGACCGACTGTCGCCGACGACTTCACGCGTGGCAGGCCGCCACTGACGAGATCGACATCAGTGGCGTCGGGACGCATGCTCGGGCTGAATTGGGCTACGTCCATGCACACGACGTCCCAAGCAGGTCGGTTGAGGTCGATCGAGAAACAGGCGTCCGCCTTGCTGTCGATGAGCAGTACAGGGTCGAATCCGGCGAGTTCGAGGCCGAGTGCCTGTCCTCCCGCTCCTGCACAGACCTCCAGCGACGTGAATCGTCGGACTTCGACGGGAGCCGGTGGTGTTCCTGGAGGCGACGACTGCTCGTCAGGGAACTCGGAAACAGGATTCGGATCGAGGACGTCGACCGAAGTCGCCGGATCCGAAACAACCTCAAGCGCATTCGTCGTGGAGGGCCTTGGGCGCTGAGCGTCCACCGACTCCTGGGCGACTGCGCGCAACTCGCCGTCGAGAGCGTGCTCCTCGATTCCGTCGAACAACACGAACGGAGCGAGCCGGAGCAGTCGCTTGAGGAAGTCACGAAGGGTTTCGCGCTCGTTCAGACCGGTCAGGTCGAGATCTTTCCAGACCCGCAGGATCGCCCTCACCAAGTGAGGACTTCCACCCAGTGCAGTGCGGCGCGCGTAAATCTGGTCGAAAGCAGCCTCACCGAGGATCTCAAGAGCGCGGTACGGCTCCGACTCCTCGGGCGCTCGCACGAGCTGTGCCCGCCACCAGAGACGCCCGAACACGTGCCGGGTGAGGTCGGTGCCGAGGACCCGGTCCTTCGGCGGTTGCGGATAGCGCCAGAACGCAACATCGGGAAGGACGACGAGGGCCAGAAAAGCCCAGACATCGCGGGCTGCGGCTTCGGCGGGCACCATGCCCATCTCGGCGTGCAGCAGAGCGGCCAGCCGAAGGTCGAACTCCGCATTGCGCGCACGGTCGGAATCATCGGGGAAACCGGCACGCTTCGCGAGCTCCAGCACGCCTTCCCGTAGTTCACGGAGTTGACCGGAGGGGACGCGGTCGCCGCCCGTGGCCACGTACACCGCGGAGTCGTGGGTGAGGGCGACGCGTCGGGACAGGTCGGCCGGCGCGAGGTGCCAATACTCCTCGAAGAGGGGTCTTGCCTGTTCGGCGAGGAGTCGAGGGTAGAGAAAGCTCATCATGACACCTCGAAGATCTTGACGGCGGCCTGCAGATCCGACGAGAACAGGGCCGGCGACTGCCGGTGGCGGAGGCGTATGTCGGTGATCGACTGACCCGGGAACAGTTGGTCGAACAAGCTCAGCAGGGTGGCCCCCAGCGAACCCTCGGGGAAGTCTGCGTCCTCGACGAACTCCTCATGTGTGAGAGCGTGCTCCACCATGACCCGGGCGGCATCCGCGTACACCGCCGAAAGAACGATTCGATCCACGGGGCGTGGCTTGCCCGCGTTCTGAAACGCGGTGGCCGTGACCGTGTTCTGCTCGTTGACCAGGAGCAGGAGCGCACCCATGGTGGCGCTCTCCAGGCCTCCGCTGATTTGCAGATGCCAGGCGGCGTCCTCCGGGAATGAGGTTCGCGCGAAATCGATCACGGCCATGGGGAACTGTGGAGCATCGCCCTGCAGGCGAAGGGCCGAGCGATCACTCCACAGCACGGATCCTGCTCGCCTTGGCGAGGAAGGCCGTGCGTCGTTCACGCGCTCGGCGAGCACGAGTGCTGTGTCCAGGAGCAGCAGGCCGCCCAGATCGGCACCACGCAACCGGAGATCGAATTCGACTGTCCTCGTACCGGCTTCGGACAGGCGCACATGCTGAGCAGGGCCGCTGAGGTTGGAGCCTGTGGCAGTCCAGACGACCGAGAGCATGAGCGGAGCGTTCACCGACAGCCCCGTCTGCTGTCGGACCTGGTCCAGGTCGACCCGGAGGGCTCTGCGTACGTGGACGTCCATCTGGTAGTCCCAGTCGGGCAAGGCCTCCGGTAGGGCCACCTCGCCGTCCTCGATCACCAGGCGCCAGGGCTCTGGTGTCACGACGCCCTCGGTCGGGGCTCGGTAGGGAAGTACGCGTCGTGTCACGAAGTCCTCACCGCCTCGACCTTGATGCCGATCTCGGTCATGGTGTCCGGAGCCGGCCGTACTACGGCTCGCCAGATGGAGTCGCCGCCTTCGACCACCTGCGGATCGGAGGTGTGGAGTCGTCCGGTCTCGTCCTCCCAGCCGATCAGTACGGGCATGCTCGCTCCGATGGGGGGATCGGTCTCTCGCCCCCCGGTGCCGGGCAGGGTGACCGCGAGGTCAATGCGTACGCGCTGAGGCCCGGGCACCGGCAGTCGAAACTCCTGCACCAGCACGGAGGCGTCTTCGCGGTCGTCGTAGTAGGGGTCGCCGACGTATTGCACTCGGGGACGGCGACGTGGAGCCTCGAAGGCACCACTTCCCGGCTTTCCTGTGTCCGGCCGGCCGTCGTTGCCGAAGTCCCCGGTGGGATGTCTGTTGTCGAGGTCGGTCCGGTCCGTGAACCGTGTTGGGGGACGTCGACTATCGGCGACCTTGTGTGTTGCGGGGTCCTCGGCGTTGGTCGACCTGGACGCAGCCATGGCGGTGCTGCCAGGCTTGGAATAGGCGGTGGCTCCACCGATGCCCCAGGCTCCCCCGACCAGCCCCGAAAAGAGCGAACTGGCCGCTCCCAGCGCGACACTGCTGGCTCCGGGGCGCGCAGTGCCGCTCAAGGAGAGCAACTGCTCCAGACTTTCGCCGATGCGCCGGAATGTCGTCTGAACGTAGGTGCTCTCCGGCCTGTCGAGCGAATGCGGGTTCCAGGCATCGTGAGTGGGCGGCTCGGCCTTGGCGTACACGTCGTCCATGGCTTCGTCGGCCCTGAACACCCCGGCGTAGCCCTGATTTGTGCTCGGTGGCTTTGGTCCGGGGTGATACGTGACGACCAGCTCGGCAGGGCGCATGAGGCAGACATGGTGGATCAGGTCCTCGATGTCCAGCATGCGGGAGGCACGCGTGGGCTCCAGGGAGGGCATGATGCGCTTCACCAGGCCGAGTCGCCCCAGGTGCTTCTTGGGTTTGAGACAAGCCAGGTCGCTACCGTCCGGGCCGACCATCGCCTCGTACGCCGCGACGAACATGTTGAGGGGACGCGTCGTGCGCGGATCGGGTACTGGGTGCTGCACTCCGTCGTAGGCCACCGAGAAGCGCATGGCAGGTGGTTTGCCGGCGGTGGAGATCATCTTGGGCCACAGGTGCCAGGCGATGGTGTCACTCAGATAGTCGGCCGCCTCCACGGGCTGGAGGTCGTCCAGACTCGGGTCGACGACGACCACCGTCGTTCCGGTTTCCTCCGGCCCGAACCCCTTGAGGCCGAGGCGTTGAGCCACGGCTTCCGCCTCTTCGCCGACCAATGGCTCGACCACTTCGCCCGACGTGTCGCCCCACCAGTGTCTACCTGTGTAGCGGCGATTGCCGTCGGGTTCCGAGGCAACGTAACTCTTCCAAAGAGTGCAGCCGATGAGGCGCGTTTCGTGCCTTCCCACGGCGGTGCGGCAGCGGGAATGGACGATGACGGTGCCGGGCCTGGACAGGAGGTAGAAAATGCCTTTGCCGAAGCCGTAGGTGCCGCCGCCGAGCGCCGTGTCGCGTGGCTCCCCGATGTTGCGTATGAAGGAGACGAAGTCACGGTCGGGGCCCACGGCATTGTCTGCTCGCGTCGGGCCTCCGAGGCCGCGGGTCCCGCGATCGGATACGGACAGAACACGGATCGGGCCCCGCTTGAGTGTGTCGCGAAGCGGAAAATCTTCGGCGTGGTTGGGGGCGTCGGCCAGAAGAAGTTCTCGCCAGGCGCCGGCGTGGGCCGGTCCGACTGTCCACATGTCGATGCGATAGTCCACGGGCACCGAGGACTTCTCGAGCCGGGCATCCCAACTGTTCTGTGCCGACTCCCGCACCAGGATGGTGAGCAGATCGAGTTCGGGCCGCCCGAGCTGATTGCGAATACCCTCGGCGGCGCTCGCACCTTCCGGAGGGTAGGGCTGGGAGAACCAGCGGGGTTCTGTCACGCGGGCTCCTGGATCATGCGGTCGATCGTTCCGGACACCGCGGCGGGCGCCATGGGGACTGGAGTCTCACCGGAGAGGTCGATGGTGTATTCGACGTCGAGAACGGAAATCGGCACGCCTGCTGCGCCGAGCGCCCGGGTCGTCAACGTGGGGAAGTCAGGGGTCACTTCGTACCAACGCTCCTCGTCGACGACGTAGCGCACATCGCGGTACTGATCGGCGTCGACGGACCGGTACCCGGCCTGGGCGAGAAGTTCGAGGAGGGCGCTTTCGTCGTCACAGGATCGGAGCGTGTGTTCGAGAAGTTCCAAGAAGCCGACACCCGAACTGGCGCCGATGGCGCGGTGCAGGCGGAACCAGGCCAGGCAGAGGGTCCCACCTTCCGGGGCGTCGAGTTGGTCGAGCCCGTGAACTCGTGGCCTTCGTCCTTCTCCTTTGGCGCTCGTCTTCACCTCGACAGCGAGGTTTCCGGTGGTGAAGTCGTGGTGGTGGCCACCTGGTCCACGCCAGAGGCGATGCGCGCTGGAGTCCAACTGCAGGAGGCGGTCGAGTACCAGCAGTTCCCCGAAAAGACCCGCGAGCTGTTCGGGACCCAGCACAGCCCCCTGTGGTTGGAACAGAGCCTTCCAGCGGTCGAGGACTCGATAGAGCGCCTTGACCGGGTTGTTGGGTAGTTTCCCTGTCGCATCCAATATGTCCGCACACAGTTCTGTGAACAGGTCGTTCAGGTCCGTGCGCAAGCAGGCGAGATCGGCGTACGTCTGGTATGTCTCCTCGTCCTCCAAGGGGCGTTTGCGCAAACGGAGGACGGGACCGTCGAGGCCGGAACGAATTTTCAGATGCGAGTGGACGGGTACGAGCACGTGACGGAACCCGTCGTGATCGACCGCCGCTACCAAGTCGCCTTGATCGGTCACCACCGGAAGCTGTGAAACGCGGAGGCTGCGCTCGCTGCTGGTCGGTGCCGCTTCGAGCGCGCCCCAGTGCTCCTCGACAACCTCACGGAAGATGTGGCCGGTCATGCGTCGTCACCCTCGAGGAGGCTGAAGTCCTCGGCCTCCAATCGCACACCCGACAGGTCCGCGGAGATGTACTTCTCCACCGTGCTGTCCCCGTACTGTGGTTTCGGAAAGACGATGCCGACTCCGATCACGTCCTCCTCTGCGTTCAGCGGGGCACGCAGCTTCTTTCCCGGGCCAGGCTCGGACGTCTTGTCGATGGGATACAGAACGAGCAGCCCCGTGTCCGGAAGTTGGACGCGACGTTCCTCGATGATGCGGTTCTCGTTGAGCTTCGTAGTGTCTCCAGCCAGGTCCACGGCGGCATCACGGCGGCTCATGAGCGTCTTGATGTCGGCGAAGTCCGGAGTCGGGTTGGTCACGGCAACGCGGCTACGGATGTTGCGTCCGACGGATACACCAGGCACGAATACGAACGGCTCTCCTGCGGGATTGCCGACGATTGCAATGTTCCATCGGCGCAACGAGCCGGCTGCGACCCGCTTTCGTATGTAGCCGCTGATCAGGTCCGCGTCGTTCTCGGGTGACTTCTCGTGGAACTTGTAGGTCGCCAGGAAGTCGGTCACGACGTCGTACGGCACGGCCCGGAAGACGTAGCGGCCTTCGGTTGAGCGGTCCTCCACCCTGACGGCACCCGAGAGCGCCGCAGTGACCAGGTCACGTGCAGCGGTGGTGTTTCCACGCAGCCAGTCGGCGTTGGTGTGGAAGTAGTGGGTTTGAACCCGCTGGCCTCCGTACGAGGAGGCAGCCGTGACCGCATCGCGCATTTTGGCGGCAGCGGTTACACGCAGAGCAGGGTGGGTGCGCAGACGTACGGCGAAGGTGAGGGGCGTCTCGGACTCGGTTATGTAGATGTCGATGTCACGACGCATCTCTGTCTCGACCGTGGCCAGGTGCCGGAACCACTCGGCCAGTTCGTCGGTCATCCAGATACGGGGCAGGTCGGCGTAGCCGTTCCGGAAACCGAACCAACGCCCCATTTGCAGCAGAGTGTCGTATGCGGAGACGGCACGCACGAAATAGCTGACCGACAGGCCTTCGAGGGTGAGTCCGCGCGAGAGGGTGTTGCCGCCCACGGCTATGGCCACGACTGGACCATTCTCGTAGTCGAGACGTGCCTCGCTACTGGAGTTGTCCATGATGATGCGGCAACTGCGGAGTACCGCGGGCAGTTCCGGCACCAGGTCGTCGAACGGCACCTTTGTTTCGCCGAAGTCCTCGGCGGGAACGCGTGCCGTCTCATCATCCCAGAGATCACGCAACCGGGAGAGGAAGACAGCGTCGCTCAGGCTCTGCGCGGCCCGGTTCAGAAGATGCTTCAGCGGTCGCTCGAAGCTGTTGTGCACGGCAGTGTTGACACTCGTGTGGATCAACATCGTGCTATGCGGATTGCCAGTACGGCGAACACGACGAGCGGCTGTCACGAGCCAGAAGTACTCGACCGCCCTGCGGAGGGTGTCCGTGATGACGGGTTCAAAACCCTCCGCGTCAGCCTTCGTCTCAGGGCGCACGCACGGAACATCGTCCTCCGGCACCGACCGGATCATGTCGTGGCCGTCGTCGACCTGCTCGGGATCCTCGCCGTCCAGCGCATAGCGCCCGAAGAGAACCTCCGTACCGAAGTGTCCTTCCGGCTTGGGCAGGTTGACTACGAAGTCCCGCGGATAGAGATCCTCGGCGCTCGGATCGATCAGCAGGTTGGCGAACGGCGATGCCGTGTATCCCACGTACGCGGAACGCGGCAGGCTTTTCATCATGCTGAGGATCAGCGGATTGATGGACTTCGTCGCGACCGTGGCCTGGTCTGCTTCGTCGTCGATGATCAGCGCGGGGCAGTCCTTCAGGTAGTCCGCCGCCTTGTCCAGCCACACGGAGAGCTTGCGCAGGACGGTGGCGTTCTTCTTCACCACGCACAGCACGTGCGTCTTGTTGCTCTTGCCGAAGTACGAGGCGGGATTCGCCTGAGGGGTGAAGTCCTTGTCGAGATCGGTCAGTTGGGACCATAGCGAGGGGTTGGGTTCCACGAGCTGCTGAACGAGGCGGGCCTGGGTTTGTCGGCGAAGGCCGTTGTGAATGCCCGCAAGGACAATGAACAGCTTGTATCCGCGGTCGGCAGCCTTGGCCATGACCGACGTGAAGTTCGTGGTCTTGCCGGACTGGACATAGCCGACTACGAGGCCTCGCGTGGAGAACGCCTTTTCCTTTGGGTGGTTCAGCAGTGAGACGACTCGAGTCGAGGAGTCGTCCAGGTTCCGGATGGCGGTGTCCTTGGACCAGCCGTCCTTGAGTAGTAGGGCCTCGATTGCGGGCCAGCACTTGTCCTTGGGCTGTGGGCCCGTGTACCAGGTGTCGCGGTTGCCCAGAACGACGGCGTGGGGTTCTTCGAGTTCCTTGATGCGTATCGTCTGCTGCTCGTGCCGATCGCGGATCTGCTGGATGACCTCCGACTGGACGCCCATCTGTTCCAGCCGCTTCACAGCCTCCGACGGGGGAAAGGCGTCCAAGATTGCCTTGAACGTCTCATACATGTCATCGAATTCGTCGGTCACAGGACTCGACCGCCCCCGCTCTCGCTCGTCGCGCCGCCCGACCGCAGAGCTCTGCCATCGTGGCAGAGCGCTCTGAAGGCCAGGTGGGCACCCCACTTGCACAACCCCTACACATTATTAGGTGAGGTGGTGGTTGATAAGTGAATCAGGGGCATGACTGGTTGTCGTCGCCGCCACTCTCGGCGAGGCCTGCGCCGGAGGGGGGCTCGGGCGGCGATGGTCGCTTGGACGCCAAGGATGCGGAAATGCGGTAGGCCACATCCGCGGCGGACTCGTGCTCCCAGAAGCGCAGTACTGTCCACCCCGCGGCGGTGAGGTGCTCGGTCGTCTCAAGATCGCGAGCCATGTTCTTGTCGAGTTTCGCGCGCCACCACTTCGCGTTGGCCTTCGGTTGCGTTGCGTGCTCGGGGCAGCCGTGCCAGAAGCAGCCGTCCAGGAAGATCGCGATCTTGAGTTTACTGAAGACGATGTCGATGGTTCTGCGAGGCATGCCCGGTACAGGCACATTGACCCGGTAGCGCAGTCCTGAGGCGTGCAGCAGGCGTCGGACCGCGACCTCCGGTGCCGTGTCGCGAGAGCCCTGTCGGCTCATGCGGACGGAGACGGAAGGGGAGGATGGAACAGCACCAGACACGGAAGCATTCTGCCGGCGTGCCTGGGGTGGTGGCCAAGCCCGCCCGCAGATGCCATGGATTGCCGCTGTTTCGACTGCGGCCGGCCAGACGCGACCACTGCTCAGTCGGGCGAGGAGTCCACTTCCCCGTGCTCTGCTTCTAAGCCGCCAGCCCGTGGCACCCCTCGTAAGCCGTCCCCGACGCACACCAACACCCAGCCCCCCTTTGCGGCGGCCAAGCCACCGCCCGCCCCCGCGCAGCCAACGTCGTCGCGTACTGCGGCAGCAACGTCACGTCCGCCGGAGAAGCCCCCTCCGACGCCGCGAACGCCTCGTAAGAGGGGACCGTGCCCGTCACGATGCCCAGGTTCGGCGTGCCCGAGGAGGCCAGTTCGCGCAGCGAGGACTCTATGGTCGCGAGGTGCTGCTCGTGGGTGGGGTACTCCGCCGCGAGACCCGGGTACGCGGCGAGTAGTTCCGCCAGCTCGGTCGCCGGCCAGTGGAGGACCGCGACGGGGAAGGGGCGGGAGAGGGCCTCGCGGTAGGCGCCGAGTTCTGCCCGGAGGCGGGAGATTTCTGCCTCCAGTTCGGCGGGGTTGTCCGAGCCGAGGGACCAGACCCGCTTGGGGTCGTGGAGTTCGTCCAGCGACACCGGCGAAGAGTGGAGGGTGTCGGCCAGGGCGTCCCAGTCGTCGTGGGGGAGGCCGAGCATGCGGCGGACGCGGTGGCGGCCGTAGAGGAGGGGGTGGGTGGAGTAGGGGGGTTCCGCAGCGTCCGTCAGGAGGAGCGTCGCGGCCTCCGTGAACGTGTCGTGCGCCGCCTCCAGCTCGTCGTGGGACTCGAGGGCCTCCGCCACGATGACCCAGGGGGCCGCGTCCCGCGGAGCGGTCGCGCGGACGCCGTCGATGATCGCGCGGGCCTCGGCCTCGTGGTCGTACTCCCAGAGGTTCGAGGCCTTGAGAGCCCGTACCAGGTGGGGGTTCTCCAGCTCGGCCGAAGAGCCGGCCGAAGAGGACAGCAGGCGGTCGTAGAGCGCGGTCGCGGCGGGGCGGTCGCCGGAGAGTTCCAGGTGGGCCGCGGCCTGGAGGAGCAGGGCCTCGGCGTCCTCCGGGTACAGGCCGGCGGTCCGCTCCAGGCGTGCCGCTTCGGCGGTGTGGTCGACGGTCTCGGCAGGCGTGTCGGGGCGCATGGGGGACACCGTAGCGCCGACCGGTGACAAAGGGTGAGGCATGTGCCCTGGTCGCCGGTCCCGGGCCGGGTTCCGGGCCGGGTCCCGGTCCGTGGTGTCCCCCTGGGCGCGGTCAGCCGAGGGGCGGTCGCGTCGGCGTCGCCCGGCGCCTCATACCGTCACCCCGTCCACCTGCAACGTCTGCACCGACTTCGCCGCGAACGGCACGCTCACCGTCTTGCCGGAGAGGTAGGTGTCCGAGTGGGAGGCGTACAGGTCGCTGCCGCCGGTCGTGACCGTGTTCCAGCGGGGGACCAGGCCGCCGGAGCCGCCCGTGACCGTGGTGAAGCGGGAGAGGTCGAAGGTCAGGGTCTGGGCGGAGGAGGCGGTGTTGGCCGCGACGATCACGAGCCGCTTGGCGCTCTTGTCCAGGGCCGCCGCCGCGTAGCTCACGCCCGTGTCGAGGATCGTCATCCCGGGGCGTATGTGGCGGCTGAACTGCGCCATCACGTAGTACTTCGTCTGCACGGCGCCGGCCTTCAGCGTGCTCGCGTCGTACGCGATCATCGCCCAGCCGGAGCTCGGGTCCATGACCTGCCAGTAGACCCAGGCGGTGGGGTGCAGCCAGCGGAAGTCGTAGAGGAGGTTGCTGGCGAGGGTGATGCCGGTGCCGTCGCTGTCGCCGGTCTCGGAGTTCCACAGGGCCTTGCCGGCGGTCGTCACCACGTCCGTGTAGAGAAGGTCCCGGCGACCGCCCGAGCCCTGGTAGCCGTGGACGTTGACACGGTTGACGTAGCCCTTCGTGGTGGAGCTGAACGAGCCCCACGTGGTGCGCGCCAGGTCGTAACTCGTCTCGTCCGACGCGGAGACCTTCGTGCTCGTCAGGCCGCGCTTGTCCAATTCGCTGCGCACGTACGGCAGTACGGCCGACTGGACGGTCGCGTCCATGTGGCAGCCCTCCTGGGTGCCGGTCGCCGTCCACCAGCTGGAGCTGGGCTCGTTGAAGGCCTCGACCGTCGCGAAGTTCACGCCCCAGTTGTTCTTGGCGTACAGGGCGACGGCGGCGAGGTGGGAGGCGTGCTGGCGGTAGTTCCAGGACTGGAGGTTGTTGCCGCCGTCGGAGGCGCCGGACGGGTTGTGGTTCAGGCACATCCACCACATCGGGGAGTTCGCGAAGAGCTCGCTGGTCGCGCCGCGGGCCGTCGCCTTCACCAGCATCGCGCGCTGGGTGGCGTCCGCCGTCCACTTCCAGGCCGAGGAGGTGGGGTCCTCGTTGTTCCAGTCCTGCCAGTAGCCCTCGATCTGCTTGAACGCGGGGATGTTGGCGGAGACCACCATGCTCGCGCCGTTCACGCTGTTCGAGCTGCACCCGCCGAGGTTGTAGCGGGCGATGTTCAGGCCCAGGCCGGGGAGCGAAGTTCCGTTGTACGTCGTCGACTTGGTGGTGAAGAAGATGTCGGCGAAGTCGTCCCGGGCGCCGAAGACGTTCGCCCACCAGGCCAGGGAGGTGCCCCAGCCCTCCCAAGTTCCGTAGGTGGTCGACGGGTTGACGGCGATCGTCGCGTCGGCGTGCGCGGTGCCCGTGGCGAGCGCGCTGCCCAGCAGGCCGCCTCCCGCGGCGGCCAGGAGTGTTCTGCGTCGGATCATGGCTTCTGTGTCTGCCTCTCCGTGCGGCTCAAACACCGGTCGTCCGGGCCGGTGTTGACTCGTCCCCCCGCATGCCAAGTGGAAGCATCAGGTGTGGTGTGTGAGGTTGTCGAGAGTTGTGTCAGCCCTTTCTAAAACCAGTGGAGGAAGTGATCCTCCGGAGGGTGCGGAAAGTCGTGCGGGAGGGCGCGCGAGTGGACGTGCGAGTGGACGTGCGAGTGGGCGTGCGGAAGCGTGCGGAAGGGGCGCGAGAGGGGCGACGGAGGGCGTGCGGCCCGGAACACCCGCACGGCTCTGGTGACTTGGAGGCCTGCGCCTTATCGTGCGGGCGGCCCCGCCCCTGCCCCGACCCCGGTTGAGGAGGCGTACCGCGTATGCGGGCTTCCGTCGTTCCAGCCCTGCCTGTCGTACGGCACAGCACCCTGCGGCGGCGTGCTCGGCGCCGGCGGGTGCTGTGGGGAGGGGGCGAGGCCCTGGTGACCGTCGGGGTCGTCCTCGCGCTCCTGGTCGTGCATCAACTGTGGTGGACCAACCGGGAGGCCCGGCGGGGGGCCGAGCGGAAGGTGGAGGCGCTGGAGCGGGAGTGGGGAGCGGGGGCCTCCGGCTCCTTCGGCGGGGGCGCCGGCGGGGGAGCCGGTGGGGCGTCTTCCGGTGCGTCCTCGGGCGCGTCCTCCGGTACGGATACGTCGTCCACGTCGTCTTCCCCGTCGGGTACGGGGGCTGCCGCGGGGCAGCGTTCGTACGCCGACGGCGTCGGCTCGACGGGGCCCCGCCGTTCCCAGGCCTACGCCATCCTCACCATCCCGCGCCTCGGGCTGCGCGTCCCGGTCGCCGAGGGCGTGAGCAAGCCGAACGTCCTCAATCACGGGTACGTGGGTCACTACCCCGGCACCCAACAACCGGGCCAGGCCGGGAACTTCGCGGTCGCCGGGCACCGGAACACGCACGGCGAGCCCTTCCGGCATCTGCCGCGGTTGCGCCGCGCGGACACCGTGCGGGTCGAGACGCGGTCGGCGACCTACACGTACACGGTCGACAAGATCCTTCCGCAGACCTCCTCACGTGACTCCGGCGTCATCCGGCCCGTACCGCGGTCCCTCGTCAGGCCGGCGTACGGGTACAGCGAGCCGGGGTACTACATCACCCTGACGACGTGCACCCCGGACTTCACCTCCCGGTACCGGATGGTGGTGTGGGGGAAGCTGGTGTCGATGCGGCCGCGTACGTCCAGTTGACCGGGGCGGCTCACTTGCAGATGAGGACGCTGTCGCAGACGGCGATGCCCGGAGGGGCGCCCGGAGGATGGGCGAGGTTCTCCCAGCTGTTGAGAACGTAGTACCCGTCGGCCGGCCCGGCGCCCGCCTCGATGACGATCATCGTCTGATCGCCCATTTCCTCACCGCGCGTGGCGACGACGATGTTGTCGTACAGCTCCTTGAAGAGGTTCAGGGTCTTGAAGTTGCCGATGTGGACGACGCGGTAGCACCGCGGTTGGGGATTTCCGCTGGAGTCCCGTCCGGTGACCACGGTCAGCACGGTGGGCCAGCTCTTCAGGTCCTTGGCGATCTTGCCCGCTTGCCAGGCCTTGTCGAGCTCGGTCTTCACCCCTGGGCGGACCGCGGACATGTGGATGTGCAACTGCTCGTGGGAGCGGTGGTGGGCCGCGTTGATCCCCAGTCCGGTGGTGCCCCACGCCGGACCCCGGAACCAGTAGACGCTTCTGTCGGCGGCGACCTGCCAGTAGTTGTTGCCGGCGAAGGCGCCGGACACGAGGTCGGGGCACTCGATGCCCTTGATGCGGTCGGTGGCGACCAGGAGGAATCCCTGCTCCCCTTTGGACACCAGCCAGAAGCTGCTGATCTGCCTCTCCTGGCAGTTCCAGGCCATGTTCCAGAGGAACTCGCCTGTGTCCCTGGGGTCTCCGCACAGGTCTACCGGGGGTGCGGTGAGCGTGTTCCGGCTCTCCCCGTACTCGTTGGTCATGGCGGTATCTCCATGGTGGTCGGGCAGGATGATCTGGCGCGGCTGCGGCTGCGGCTGCGGCTGCCCGGCCGGCACGCCCCGGGGCCATCGGCGCCATCCCGGCCACAGCGGGCAGGGGCGCTGACGGAGGCGGAGGCGAATGCGGGGACCGGACGGGGCGGCGTCGCACCGCCTCCGCGGGCGCGTGTCTGACGCCTGGCCGACCCGTTCGGGCCGAGGCGCAAGCTCTACAACCACCGTCCCACCAACGGGGAGTCGGCGCATCCGCTGACCACGGCGACCGTTCACCGGCGGTTCTTTGCGTGTCCTTGGGGTTGTCCATACCTCCCGCATAACCCGTCTCCCTAGTGTCGAGGGGTTGGCATGTGCACAGAGTGAAGTACGGGGGATGGGCCGCATGTCTGACCTGAAGAAGGAAGCCACGTCGATGCACAAGGCCGCCGCGGGGCTGCGGACGGTGGGGCATCACACGGCCAAGCCGCTCGCGGACTTCAAGGAGCAGCAGCACGATCTGAAGGCGCTGGGCGCGCTGGGGTCGTTGCTGGGTGCGAAGGACGAGATAGAGAAGGGCATGACCACCCTGTCCAAGCTGACCACGCAGCTTGATGAGGAGTGGGAGGCGGAGGCGAAGCTGATCGGCGAGGTGTCCGACGCCTTCGATCTGCTGGACCTGCTGCTGGCCGCCCAGGCCCGGGCGAAGAAGGGCTGAGGCGCCGGACCATGGTGGATCTCAACCCGCTGCACTACATCAACAAGTTCAACCACATGTTCGGCGATTCGATCGCCAGTGGTCTGGAGTTCCTGGGGATCTCGGATCCGGCGGTGGATCCGGACGGGGTCCGGGAGATCGCGAAGAAGTGGCGGCATCTGGCGAAGGGCCTGGAGGACGCGGCCGCTGCCTCCGACCGTGCGCTGTCGGGGGTGGTGTGGGAGGGCAAGGCGGCCAAGGCCTTCCACAAGCGGTCCAAGGCGGCCCGGAAGTCCGCGACGGAGATGGCGCATTCGCTGCGGGAGGGCGCGAAGGCGCTGGACGACTTCGCGGACAAGGCGCACGAGCTGCTGTCCGAGATCGGTGTGATGCTCGCGGAGATCGCGGAGTTCGAGATCGCGGGGCTGGCGTTGTCCATCCTGACGGCGGGCGCGTCGGAGGTGGCGTCCACGCTGATGGCCGGTGAGCGGGCGCTGAAGGTGGTCGCGCTGGTCGGGCGGATCGAGGAGGAGGGCACCGCTCTCGGGTCCGTGGTGCGGGGGGTGATGGAGGTCATCCGGGGCGTCGAGCGGGCGCTGAAGGCGCTGAAGGAGATCCGGGGGGTCGCGGCGGTCGGCAAGATGGCCAAGGAGGGGATGGAGTTCTCCGCCTTCCAGACGATGCTGGAGGACCCTTCCGCCTTCGGGGACCCGGACAAGCTGGCGGGGATCCTTGCCGAGGGCGCGCTGATGGGCGTGGGGTTCGGGGTGCTGGGCAAGGCGCTGGGCAAGGGGCTGAAGGCGCTGGGGCCGGCTGCTCTGGCGAAGCTGAGCAAGTCGATGGGGCTGGACTGCGCGGCGTTCGAGCGGCTGAAACTGAACCCGGGCTTCGACAAGTTGCCGGCCTCGATCCGGAACATGGTCAAGAAGTTCGTGCGGGACCCGATCGACGTGGCCACCGGGGACATGTCGCTGCCGCGTACGGACGTGTCGCTGCCGGGTGTGCTGCCGCTGGTCCTGGAGCGCACGCACCTCTCGTCGTACCGGTGGGGCGGCTGGTTCGGGCCGTCCTGGGCCTCGACGCTCGACCAGCGCGTCCAGGCCGACGACGAGGGCTTCGTCCACGCGACGGCGGACGGCGCCCGCCTGTGCTTCCCCCGCCCGGACCCCGAGACCGACGAGCCCGTCCGCCCGGTCACGTCCGGCTCCCGCCTGCTGCTGTCCTGGGACGCGGAGACCGACGGCGGCGTACGGGTCAGCGATCCGGACACCGGGCTGACGTACGTCTTCCACTCACCGGTCGCGGCGGCCGACGACACGGCCGTGGACCTGCCCCTGCAACACATCCAGGACCGCAACGGCAACCGCATCACCATCGAGTACGCCGAGGGCGACATCCCCGGCGCCGTGGTCCACTCCGGCGGCTACCGCATCGCGATCGACCACGACCACGCACGGTCCCGGATCACCGGGCTGCGCCTGCTCGACCCCGCCGCCCCGGACCGGCCCGGAACCACCCTGCTCACCTTCGGCTACGACGAGCACGGACACCTGACCGAGGAGACCAACTCCTCAGGTCTGCCGCTGCGGTACACCTACGACACCGAGGGCCGCATCACCTCCTGGACCGACCGCAACAACACCACCTACCGGTACACCTACGACGACCACGGCCGGGTCATCGCGACCGATGGCACTGGCGGCGCTCTGGCCTCCACCCTCACCTACGACGACGCGACCCGCACCACCCGTGTGACCGACTCCCTCGGCCACACTCGCCTCTACGCGCACAACGAGAACCTGCGCCTGATCCAGGAGATCGACCCGCTCGGCAACATCACACGCCAGGAATGGGACCAGGAACTGCAACTCGTCGCAGTAACCGACCCACTCGGCCACACCACCCGCTACGACTACGACGAGCAAGGGCGAGTCGTATCGGTGACGCGACCTGACGGTCGGCAGATCAGTGTCGAATACAACGCGCTCGGCCTGCCGACATCGGTCACTCAGCCGAGCGGATCCCACTGGCAGAGGGAGTACGACGAAAGCGGCAACCTCGTCTCTGCCGTTAATCCGTCCGGGGCCGTGACGCGCTACACGTACGACATGGCCGGCCGTCTCACGGGGGTAGTCGACGCACTCGGCCACACCACGCGGGTCCACTCCAACGCCGCAGGACTCGCCCAGCGGATTGCCGACCCGCTCGGCGCCGCAACCCTCTACGAAAGAGATGCCTTCGGGCGGCCTGTCGCCCTTACCGATCCGCTAGGCAATGTCACTCGTCTGGAGTGGACCGTCGAGGGCAAACCAGCGCGCCGCACCGCACCGGACGCCGGCACAGAATCGTGGACCTACGACGGTGAGGGCAACTGTGTGGCTCACACCGACGCGATGGGCGCCATCTCGCGCTTCGAGTACGGTCACTTCGACCTGCTCACGGCCCGCACGGGGCCGGACGGGGTGCGCTACGAATTCGAGCACGACACGGAACTGCGCCTCAAGAACGTTACCAACCCTCGGGGCATGCAGTGGAGCTACGAATTTGACGCCGCCGGGCGTCTGGTCGTGGAAACGGACTTCGACGGCCGTGCTCTCACGTATACGCATGACCTGGCAGGGCGCCTGGCCTCGCGAACGAACGCGCTGGCACAAACGGTGACGTACGAGCGCAACGAGCTGGGCCAGGTGGTTCGTAAGTGCGCGGCCGACCAGGTAACGACGTACGCGTACGATCTGACGGACCAGCTTGCGCAGGCGACGGGCCCCAACCGCACGACGGTGACGGTGCAGCGGGACCGTTTCGGGCGGGTGCGCTCGGAGACGGTCGATGGCCGCGAACTGACGTACGTATATGACGAAGTGGGACGGCGTATCGGCCGTACCACTCCGACTGGCGCGACGACTACGTGGGCGCACGATGCTGCCGGACGGCGCACCGGGATGGTCGTGGAGGGCCACGCCGTCGACTTCACCTACGACTTGGCGGGCCGTGAACTGGCCCGTCAGGTTGACGAGAGAGTCACCCTGGCGCACACTTTCGATCCCCTCGGACGTCTGACAAGTCAGTCGGTCACCGGAGCGTCCGGCATCCCGGTTCAGCGTCGGGTGTACACCTATCGAGCCGACGGCAATCTGACCGGCATTGGCGATCAGCTTCTCGGTGAGCGTCGTTTCGACCTGGACGCGGTCGGCCGTGTGACGGCGGTGCATGCGACGGACTGGAGCGAGCGGTACGTCTACGACGAGGCGGGCAATCAGACACAGGCTCACTGGCCGGCGGATCACCCCGGTCGGGAGGCGACGGGCTCACGTACGTACGAGGGAACCCGCCTCACCGGAGCGGGCAATATCCGCTACGAACACGACCTCCTCGGTCGCATCGTCCGGCGCCAGAAGACGCGTCTGTCCCGCAAGCCGGACACCTGGCGGTACGAGTGGGATGCTGAGGACCGCCTGACATCGGTGACGACTCCCGACGGCACCCGCTGGGTCTACACCTATGACCCGCTGGGCCGCCGCACGGCGAAATTCCGCCTGGCCGGTGATGGCGAAACGATCGTCGAGCGGGTGATTTTCACCTGGGACGGCACAACACTCTGCGAACAAACCACCGAGTCCCCCGACCTGCCCAGCCCTGTCACCCTCACCTGGGACCACCTGGGCCCTCACCCCATCACCCAGACGGAGCGCATTACCGCGACCGGTGCTACACAAGAAGAGATCGACTCACGTTTCTTCGCCATAGTCACCGACTTGGTCGGCACCCCGAGCGAACTCGTGGACGAGCAAGGCGAGATAGCCTGGCGGACTCGCAGCACTGTGTGGGGGAAGACCACTTGGGCCGCGAACAGCACCGCGTACACCCCGCTGCGCTTCCCCGGTCAGTATTACGACCCCGAAACCGGACTTCACTACAACTACTTTCGTCACTACGACCCAGAGACCGCGCGCTATCTCACCCCGGACCCCCTCGGGCTGAACCCGGCGCCCAACCCATCGACTTACGTCCACAACCCGCATACTTGGGCCGATCCTCTCGGGCTCGCGCCCTGTGACGAAGCCGTCCCGATCTATCGAGGGACGGACCGAATGGCTGAGACCTCCATCGCTGATGAGACCGGTCTGCTGATGAGCGAGGCGGCCCAGCGTGCTTACTTTGAGGGCGGCTCGGTCGAGGATGCGCTGCGTGCGTCGCAGGAGGCACACGGCGCCGCGCTCGCGGAGTGGGGCGGCCCTGAGGCACTCGCGCATGCCCATTCTGAGTTTGGGACGGAGATGCAACAGGCCTATGGCCCAAGGTCGGTGATGTCATTCACGACGGACCCTGAAGTCGCGAAATACTTCGCCAATGGCGGTCCTGTTTATCGAGCCATGATTCATCCGAGTGAAGGTATCTGGCAGACCCTGCCCGGAGCAGGCGAGAGTGAGGTTCTCATCCCCAACATGATTAAGGTGGAGCCGTGGACGGGCTGACCATGACCTTCCGTAAATGGGAGACGCGTTACTTTCCCGCTGGGGAGCCCGTCGCGGCTGCCGAGCCGATCGCTGGTTTCGACGAGTTTGAGGACCGCCTGCTCGCTGGCCACCCGCGGATGCGCCGCATCCTTGTGCGCGGACGCCCTGGTTGGCCGTTGCACCGCTACTACCTGCATTGGAGCGATGGAACCGACCTGGTTTCACTCGACAGGCGGGTGGCTTCCGGGGCGGCGACCGAAGCGGACTTCGAAGGGGCCGTCGTCGGAGAGCCTCTGAGTATCACGCATCCGGACTGCGGCGCTGGCCTCCGCGTTGTCGCTCTCGACGTGGTTCTTCCTCTCTTCCCTGACAGCACCGAGCGCTCGCGCATCCACTCGTATCAGACAGTGTGTCCTGTTTGTGGAAACAGACTCTCCGGCAGCGTGCTTGAATTCATCGCGTCCGGGACTCCGTGAGTTTACGCTGCGTCCCGTGCCTCGAGTTCTCGGATATCGTGCAACGGGGATTCCTGTGCCAAACGAGACGGAATGGAAGTGTGTGGGTAGCAGTCGACTCTTGAACACCATCCTCGCGTCGTCGAGCATAAGAGGAGATGGGTAGTGACCCTTGTTGATTCTCGCTGGGTGACGACTGCCAGCTCGTGGTTCATAGGGGTAATACGGTGGTCAGAGTTCCATTGGGATTAAAGTAAATGCGAATCGAAGTGCTCGAGATCCTCGACGTGGAACGTCGGGAAGTGCGATTCCGGAGCGAACTGGGGGAGGCCTGGGGGGTGTGGCAAGGTGACGGTCTGCCGGGCGAGGGGCAGTTCGACGTGGAGGTCGACATTCCCGAGGCGGTCACAACCTGGCTGGCGGTCGAAGAGGAAATCGGAATGCTCAAAGGTGGCCGTTACCGACGACGAGTTGTGACGCTGTGCGGAACGGTTAAGACGGTGGGTGAGGACTTCGTGACCAGTGTCCGCGTCGGCCGCGACATCGTGCTCGTCGAAATTTCCAAGGAAACCGTGCTCCCGCAGCCCGGGACGTCCATCATGTTCGACACACCGGAAATCCAGCTCTACCCCTACCAGCTCTGACTCACGGCCGACGCCCTGGTTGGATCCCTTGACCGGCCAGGGCGCGGCCAGGGACCCGGGAAACGAGTGATTCACGAGATCGAGGACATCGAGCGCGAGTTGTCGCGACTGTCGCGGCGAGCGTCGCCGGGGGACGCGCCTCCGGTTCTGTCTGCCTTCGATGTCCGCACGAACCGCTCTGTGGCGGAGTTCGACACCCGGATGCGGGCGGTGCTGGATGCCGCTCTGCGCCTTGCGCTCTCCCACCCCTTCGACGGTGCGGACCTTCCCGTCGACCTCGTCCCCGACTGGTTCGCCGCCGCGAGCCGTGACGGCGGGAACGGGAAGTGGGAGTTGCAGAACTGGCTCTATCAGTTCGATCCGGAGAACGAGTCCCGTGGCTGGGCCTGGTGGGACCTAACGGAGACGGGTGATGGTGTTGCTCGGGTCTGGGTGGACTCGTGGGGTGAGGCGTTCTTCGGTTGCGACGACTTCAGGTGGCTCGCCTACGTCTCCGGTGGCGAGGAAGTGACTGGTCCCGTTCTGGCGGGTGCGGGTGACTGGGTCGCGGCGAGTGCCTCCTGACCCAGGGGCAGGGGGTGATGTCAGGTGGATGGGATGGCCGGCGAATTGCAGCGTGCGCTCAGGGAGCGACGAGAGCGCCAAGAACTCGAGCGTGTGTTGCGTGGCGCCTCCAGGATCGTCACTGGGCATGCGTCGGCATCCGTGGATCCGCCTGAGCAGGTCATCGAAGCCGTCCGGAGCTTCTGGGACATGTCCACCGAGCCGGCCGCGACACTGAGCGACCAGGTTCCCCAGGAACGCCTGAACGCATGGGTGGAGGCACTCCTTCTCCGGTACGGCTTCCACACCTCTGCGTTGCTGTACACCGGGCTGGAACGGGCGCCTTGGATCGAGTTCAGGATGCCGCGGGACTGGTTCGTCTCGGTCCGGCAGGCCAAGGACAGCCCATGGGTGTTCCTGGCGAACGACCTCAGTACGGTGGCGGCGGTCACCGAGCAGGAGTACCAGTTCGAGTTCTTCGTCGAGCGGGTGGGGCTTCAATGAGAGTTGGTAATTGATGGGCGGCGAAGAGTTGGCGGCCGAAATCGGCTCCCGGCTGCGCCTCCTCGTTGTGGGCGCCGTCAGTCGTGGTGAGCTTTCCGATTGGGCAATGAACGTACTGGAGTCGGGCGCACCCGAACTGCGTGACGACGGGATCTGGACCGCGCTCGACCGCTTGTCGGGCGTGGATCTCATGGTGGCGCCAGGGCAGTACCTGCACGGGCGGGACGACTTCGACGTCTGGATCGCCGAATTCGACGGAAGCGGCTAGACGAAGTGGCATAGGGAGGGAGGGTGTATGCAGGCAGGGCTCGTCCTCGCGTCGCTTGAGCAGGCCTTGCAGACTCTTGCTGGGAGTGCTGATCAGCAGCTCGGTTATATGCGCCGTGCCGAGGTCGGGGCCGACGAGATGGCCTTGGAATTCGATGATGCGTTCCGGGTTGCCTCGGGGGTGGTGAGTGAGGGGCGGCTGGCGCGGTTTGTCGTTCAGGTCGTGAGGCCGGTGGATGAGGTCTTGGCGGTGATGACGGATTCCTCCCGGGAGGAGTGGAGTGAACGGGCCGTGGTGGAGTCGGTGTCCTGGGGGAGGCTGCGGGAAGCGGCTCGTACTGCCTTGGCGTGTCTGCGGGAGGAGTCGGGGACTCTTCAGGTCTATTCGGTGGAGGAGCGGGATCTGCGGTCGGCCACCTGCATCGTCCGGTGTGTCGGCGGGGTCGTGCGTCCCGGACGGAGATTCGTCGCGGACGTTGCCGATTCGGCGGATGGAGGGCCGTCGCCGCTCCTGCTCGACTGGATCGAGTGCTACGGGCACCGGATGGACGCCGTCGATCCGCCCTACAGCGCGAAGGCTCATCTGTCAGGGGAAGGTGTTGCCCTGCTGGAGAAGGGTGTTGTGATTACCGCGGAACTGCCGGAGAGGTGACATATGCGGGGAATTGCCGAGCGTCTGGTGAACCCCGAAGCACTGCTGGCGCTCTACGGCGAGCTTCCTGCGCAGCCGAGCGGTGGTGTTCGGATCCGGTCCCTCAATCTGAACTGGCGTGGGCCCACCGTGACGTTGCGCGTCGATCTGCCGGCGTTCCCTCAGCCGCCGCCACCGGCGTGGGTCGAGGAGGGGGTGGACACCGTGCAGTGTCAGTTGGAGTTCCTGGCGGTGGAACGTATCTCCCTCGGTGAATGGGACCCGCCTGCTGTCAGTGACATCGACTTCGCTTCGTTCGGGAGCGAGCGGCGTATGCGGGTGGCCTTGGACGGCGACGGGGTGTCCTTGGGGTTCGAGTGCAGTGAGTTCGTGACCCTGGGGCATGTGAGCGCGTTCAGGGGCGGGGACGACGGGTCGGACGGTGGGCGGCATCTGTTCGTGAGCAAGGTCGATGCGCGGCGGTACCGGTCGCTTCCCGGAACGGAGGAGAAGACCTTCTATGGGCGGTGACTGGCTGGGGCTGGTGGAAGCCGGTGGGTACGGGCTGTTCTACGTGCACATCGACGAGCGCGGGGACTCGGTGACCTTGGGGTTCGGGAAGGTGGAGGAGGGCGAGGGGCGCGACTTCTACGTCGTCTTCACCGGGGTGCGCCGGCTGATGGTCACCGGGTGGGGTGCCGAGGAAGCGAAAGACGTCCGGGTGTCCGTCCGTGAGGGCGAGGGCGAGGGCGAGGACGAGGGTGAGGACGAGGGGTTCGACGTCGTCCTTGGCGCTCCGCGATCCGGGATCACCTTCCGGGCCGCCGCTGCCCGCTTGGCCAAGAGCCGTACCTACCCTGCGGGGAGCTACTGATCCGGCGTACCCGCCAAACCGCCCTCACTCCCGTCCGCGAGCCGCTGTCACAGCCGCCGCCCCCACCACGGCCAGACCCGCCGACACCACCATCGCCACGTTCGCACCGTGAGCCAGACCCCCGCCGGACGACGTGGCCAGGGCGATCGTCAGGGCCACGCCCGCGCATGAGCCGATGTAGCGGAACGTCTGCTGGGCTCCCGAGCCCATCGCGGCCCGTGCCGCCGGTACGGACTCGACCGCGAGCAGAGGCAGCGCCGCGTTCAGCAGGCCGCTGCCCACGCCGCCGAGGATCAGCCCCGGCAGCAGTCGCACCCAGGACCCCGCGCCGAGCGCGCCCAGCATCGACAGGGTGCCCACCGCGTGGAGGAGGAAGCCGGCCGCCAGTTGACGGCGCGGTGCCACCCGGCCCGCGAGCCGCTTCGCCTGAAGGGCCACCAGGAAGGACACGCCGGACCAGAGCAGGAACAGCCAGGCCGTGTCCATGGCGGACAGGCCGAGCGTCTGCTGGAGCAGCGCCGGGAGGAAGCTGAACAGGCCGATCACGGCCAGCCCCGTGAACAGGCCGCCGGCGGAGGAGCCGAGGAAGCGGGGGTGGCGGAGCAGGCTCAGTTCGATCATCGGGGTCTTCGACACCCGCTGCTCCACGACCACGAAGAGGCCCAGCAGCACCACCGTCGCCGCCAGCAGCAGCCCCACCGGTGCCCGCAGCCATCCGTCCCGGCCCAGCGTCAGCGCGGCCACCAGGGCGACCAGGGCCAGGCCGAAGGTCAGTGCGCCGAGGATGTCGGGGCGGCCGTCCCTGGGCGCGCGGGACTCGGACAGTCGTCCCATGCCCAGGGCGGCCACTGCCAGCGCCGCCGCGCCCAGGACGCCGTACGCCACCCGCCAGGACGGAAGCGCCCCGGCCACCAGTGGGCCGGCCGCTATGCCGCCGCTCACGAACGCGCCCCACACGCCGGTCGCGTGGAGGCGGCCCCGGGAGGTCGGGAAGGCCGTCACCAGCAGGCCCAGGCTGCTCGCCAGGATCGCCGCGCTGGCCGCGCCCTGGGCGATTCGGGCCAGGGTGAAGGCCCAGGTGGAGGTCGCGAGGCCGCCGAGGGCGGTGGTCAGGCCCAGGGCCAGGGTGCCCGCGAGGAAGATCCGGCGGCGGCCGTAGTCGTCGGCCAGGCTGCCGGCCACCAGGAGCAGGGCCGCGAGGCCGAGCGGGGTGCCGTTGAGGAGCCAGGCCTGGGCGGAGAGGGGGGTGTGCAGGGCGGCCGCCGTGTCCGGGAGCGTGACCATCGGGGCCGTGTACGTCATCAGGGCCACAGCCGTCGCGACGCTGGTCAGGGCCAGGGTGGCGCGGGAGTGCGGGGGTGCCTCGGCGTGTGGTGCCGATTTCGCCGCTGTCCCCGGGGGTGCGTTCGTGGTCGTGGTGTCCGGCTGAGTCATGACTGACCTCTCGCGATCATGTCGAGCATGAGTTCATTCATTGAACCTGCCTGTGACTCCGACCGTAGCATGTCGGTTCGGTCACTGAACCAAGGCGTCGGAAAATGGCTACAGTGGATGGCATGGCACTGGGCAAGGACTACGCGACACAGGAGTGCTCGATCGCCCGCGCGCTGGAGGTCGTCGGCGAGCGGTGGACGCTCCTCGTCGTCCGCGACGCGATCTACGGCGTCCGGCGCTACAACGACTTCCTCGTCCACCTCGGCATCCCGCGCGCTGTCCTGTCGGCCCGGCTGCGGACGCTGACGGAGGAGGGGATCCTCGAGAAGCGCCGGTACCAGGAGTCGCCGCCCCGGGACGAGTACGTCGTCACCGAGCGCGGCGCCGCACTCTGGCCCGCCCTGCGCGCGCTCGCCCTCTGGGGGCGCGAGCAGCTCATGGAGACCCAGCTGCGCTACTACCGGCACGCGGACTGCGGTACGGAACTCGGGCCGTACGGCGAATGTCCCGCCTGCGGAACTTTCGTGCCGGTGGCGGACGTTCTCGTAACACCGGGTCCCGGACTCGACCTGGACCCGGCCGACCCGGTCAGCCGGGCGCTGCTCAGGCCCAAGCGGCTTTTGCAGCCCATCGAGACAGAGACAGACCAGGCACAACCGACGTGATCCAAAAAAGGGGGGTAGCGGTCGATGATGCGTATGCGGCACTGGGCTGTCGCCCGCCCTGCCGTCGGGCTGCTGCTCTTCCTGCTCTCCGTCGCGCTGCTCGACACCGGCAGCCTCTTCACCACCGTCGCGCTCGCCGCCACCGCCGCGGCCGGGGCCGCGCTCGCCGCCTGTTCCCTGGTGGCCGCGCGCTGCGCGCCCGCCGTGCCGCCCACGCGAATACGTACGGCCATACGCGACCGGGCCCGGCGTACGGCGTTCCTGCCGCAGCGCGACCCGGATGCCCGGGGCCGCCGCAGGCCCCGGGCGCCCGGGTACGCCCTCGCGACGACCACCGCGTAGGGCGAGCACTCCCACATCCGTGACCCCGCGCGGGTCGTCATGCCGCCATGCCCGTCTCCACTCCGGCACGACGTGACCCACGGAGGGCTCACCCATGTCCGTTTTCGCGCATCTCGTCGAGCAGCTCGCCGACCTGCTCCAGCCTCTCTTCCACGCCTCCGCGGCGGCTGCCGCGATCGTCCTGTTCACCGCGCTCGTACGACTCCTCGTCCATCCCCTCTCCCGGGCCGCCGCGCGCGGGCAGCGCGCCCGGACCGCGCTCCAGCCGCAGGTCGCCGAGCTGCGGAAGAGATACGGGAAGAACCCGGAGAAGCTGCAGAAGGCGATCCTCGAACTGCACGCCGAGGAGAAGGTGTCGCCGCTGTCCGGCTGCCTGCCCAGCCTGCTCCAGCTGCCCGCCTTCTTCCTCCTCTACCACCTGTTCTCCAACCCGACGGTCGGCGGAGAGAGCAACGGGCTGCTGGCGCACCAGCTGTTCGCCGCGCCGCTCGGCGGACGATGGGCGGACGCGCTGGGCGACGGAGGGGTGTTCGGCGCGGCCGGGCTGGTCTACCTCGGGCTCTTCGTGGTCGTCGCGGTCATTGCCGTGTTCAACTACCGCCGTACGAAGCGGACGATGGCGGCGGCGACCGTGACCGCCGCGGTGGGGGCGACGGCGGCGCCGACGGCGAAGAACCCGGTCGCCGTCGGCGGGGGCGCCGGCGAGCAGATACCCGGCCTCGGAGCGGTCAACAAGGTCATGCCGTTCATGTCCTTCTTCACCCTCGTCACGGTCGCCGTGGTGCCGCTGGCCGCCGCCCTGTACGTGGTGACCAGTACGGCGTGGAGCGCGGTGGAGCGGGCGGCGCTGTACCGCTGAGCGGTCCGGATCCGGCCCTGGCCCTTCCGGTTACGGTCCAGTTCGTGAACAGGGTCTTGCGGACTGGACATTCGGCTTGGAGGATCGACCAGTCCTCCGATGGCTGCACACATCGGGCGGGCGCCCGCGATCGAGGGAGATGGTGACCATGAAGCTGCTGCGAGTCGGTACGGCGGGGGCGGAGCGGCCCGCGCTGCGGGACGCCGAGGGGAACCTGCGGGACCTGTCGGGGATCGTGCCGGACATCGACGGGGCGCTGCTCGCCGACGACGCCGCGCTCGGCCGGATCCGGGCCGCCGCCGACGCCGGGGAGCTGCCCGTGCTGGACGCGACCGGGCTGCGGGTCGGGCCGCCGCTGGGGCGGATCGGCAAGATCGTGTGCATCGGGCTCAACTACCACGACCACGCCCGCGAGACCGGGGCCGAGCCGCCCGCCGAGCCGGTCATCTTCTTCAAGGCCGCGGACACGGTGGTCGGCCCCTACGACACCGTGCTCGTCCCCCGCGGGTCCACCAAGACCGACTGGGAGGTGGAGCTCGCGGTCGTGATCGGGCGTACCGCCCGCTACCTGGGGTCGCACGAGGAGGCGCTCGCGCATGTCGCCGGGTACGCGGTGGCGCACGACGTGTCCGAGCGGGAGTTCCAGATAGAGCGCGGCGGGACCTGGGACAAGGGGAAGAACTGCGAGACGTTCAACCCGCTCGGACCGTGGCTGGTGACGGCGGACGAGGTGCCCGAACCGCAGGGGCTGGCGCTGAAGTTGTGGGTGAACGGGGAGCTGAAGCAGGACGGGAACACCGCCGAGCAGATCTTCCCCGTCGCCGAAGTCGTGCGGTACGTCAGTCAGTTCATGACCCTGTATCCCGGGGATGTGATCAACACCGGTACGCCGGCGGGAGTCGCGCTGGGGCGGCCCGAGCCCAAGCCCTTCCTCCGCGCCGGGGACGTCGTCGAGCTGGAGATCGAGGGGCTCGGGCGCCAGCGCCAGTCGTTCAAGGACGCGTAGGCGCTCCGCAGGGGGAGTGGGGGACGGCGGGTGGTCTTTCGGGTGCGGGTTGTGGGGGCTGGTCGCGCAGTTCCCCGCGCCCCTTAGGTTGGACCGGTCACGCCAGTAGCGAAGCCAGCCGCCGCCAGGCTTCCCTCTGCAAGCCGTCCCTCGGGCCTCCGTCCACCACCTGGAGGGCGATGTGGTCCGCGCCCGCCGCGTGGAAGGTGTTGATCCGCTCGCGGATGCGGTTCTCGTCGCCCCAGGCGAACACCGCGTCGATCAGGCGGTCGCTGCCGCCGTCGGCCAGGTCGTCCTCGGTGAAGCCGTGGCGGAGGAAGTTGTTGGTGTAGTTCGGGAGGGTGAGGTAAAGGGCGAGGCTCTCGCGGGCCAGGGAGCGGGCGCGGGCCGGGTCGGTCTCCAGGACGACCTTGAGCTCGGGGGCCAGCAGGGGCTCCGCGCCCAGGATTTCGCGGGCCTGCGCGGTGTGCTCGGCCGTGACCAGGTACGGCACCGCGCCCGCCGCCCGGTCGCGGGACAGCTCGAGGGTCTTCGGGCCGAGGGCGGCCAGCACGCGGCGCCCGGCGGGTACTCCGGCCTCGTCGAGGGCGTCGAGGTAGGAGACCAGCGCCGAGTACGGGCGGCGGTACTGGTCGGCGAGCTTGGCGTGGCTGACGCCCAGGCCGAGGAGGAAGCGGCCGGGGTGGGCCCGGTCCACCTCGGCGAAGCCCGCCGCGCCGGCCCCGGCGTCGTACTGCCAGATGCTCTGGATGCTGGTGCCGACGACGAGGGTGCCGGTGGCCTCCAGGAGCGGTACGGCGTGGTGGGCGGCGCTGCTGCCGCCGAGCCACGCGGTTCCGTAGCCGAGTTCCTCCAGCTCCGCCGCGGCCTCGCCCAGTTCGCCGCGCCGGGCGGGGTCCTCCGAGCGGAGGCCGACGCTCCAGACGCCGTACCGTCCGACGGTCTCCTTCAGTGCGGTGACGCTCATCGGGTTGTGCTCCCTCCGGTCGGGCGTGGTGCCGTGACGGCCCCTGTGACGGTGCCAACCGGAGGGGGCATCCAGTTAATCCCGGCCCAGGAACCGCTCCAGGGCCTCCACCACGAGCCGGTGGTCCTGCAACTGGGGCAGCCCGGACACGGTCACCGTGCCGATCACGCCCACACCCTCGACGTTGACCGGGAACGAGCCGCCGTGGGCGGCGTACGCGTCGGGGTCGAGGCGGGAGGATTCCTCGAACGTCGTGCCCTTGGCCCGGAAGCGGGCGCCGACCAGGTACGACGCGGAGCCGTAGCGCTCCACCACACGGCGCTTGCGGGCGATCCAGGCGTCGTTGTCGGGGGTCGAGCCGGGCAGGGCCGCGTGGAAGAGCTGCTGGCCGGCGCGGTGGATGTCGATGGCCACCGGGGCCTGGCGCTCCCTGGCCAGGTCCACCAGGAGGGAGCCCAGGGTCCAGGCGTCCTCGTGGGTGAACCGCCGGAAGACCAGCCGGCGTTCCTGTGCCTCCAGTTCCTCGACCGACGGGGTGAGCTCGGGGGCGAACTTCGGGGTGATCCGCGGGCGGTCGGTCACAGTGCCACCGCCACACCGTCGCGGGCCGAGCGCCGGGCCGCCTCCAGTACGTCGAGGGCGGCGGCCGCCTCCAGCGCGGTCACCGGGTTGGGGCCGGCGCCGGTCAGGGCCTCGGCCACGGCCGCGTAGTAGGCGGGGTAGTCGCCGGCCAGGGTCGGTACGGGGGTGCCGCCGCCGGTCAGCGGGGATTCGCCGGCGCCGAGGCGGCCCCACAGGGACTCGGGTTCCGTACCCCAGTCGGAGCCGGGCCGCCGCCCCTCCCGCAGGGCCGCCTCCTGCGGGTCCAGGCCGTACTTCACATAGCCCGCGCGCGAGCCCAGTACGCGGAAGCGGGGGCCGAGCTGGGCGGCGGTGGCGGAGACGTGGAGGTGGGAGCGGACACCGCTCGCGTGGGTCAGCGCGATGAAGGTGTCGTCGTCGGTCTCGGCGCCGGGGCGGCGGATGTCCGACTCGGCGTACACCTGGGTGGCCGGGCCGAACAGGACGAGGGCCTGGTCGACGACATGGCTGCCGAGGTCGTACAGCAGACCTCCGATCTCTGCCGGGTCGCCGGACTCGCGCCAGCCGCCCTTGGGCTGCGGGCGCCAGCGCTCGAAGCGGGACTCGAACCGCCAGGCGTCGCCGAGCTCGCCCTCGTCCAGGAGTTTGCGCAGGGTCAGGAAGTCGTTGTCCCAGCGCCGGTTCTGGAAGACCGACAGCAGCAGGCCGCGCTCCTCGGCGAGGGCGGCGAGCTCGCGAGCCTCGGCCGCCGTGCCCGCGACCGGCTTGTCCACGACCACCGGCAGGCCGGCCTTGAGGGCGGTGGTGGCCAGCGGGACGTGCGTCTTGTTCGGGGAGGCGATGACGATCAGGTCCAGCTCGTCGGCGCGGTCGAACAGTTCGCCGGGGGCGGCGGCGACGCGGACGTCCGGGAACTCGGCCCTCGCCTGCTCCTGCCGTTCGGGGTTCGAGGTGACCACCGTGTCGAGCGCGAGGCCCTCGGTGGCGGCGATCAGCGGGGCGTGGAAGACGGAGCCCGCGAGGCCGTAGCCGATGAGGCCGACGCGGAGAGGGGTACCAGTCATGGGTCCCACTTTCGCAACGCTGTTGCCAAAGTGCAAGCGGTGGGGAGAATGGGTCGCGTGAACAGGACGAGGAGCGGCGGGCCGGCGGGGGCGAACCTGCTCGCGGTGCGCAGCCACAACACCGCGCTGGTGCTGGATCTGCTGCGTACCGCCGGGGTCGAGGGGATCAGCAGGCTGGAGCTGGCCGAGCGGACCGGGCTGACCCCGCAGGCCGTCAGCAAGATCACCGCGCGGTTGCGCGAGGAGGGGCTCGCGGTGGAGGCCGGGCGGCGGGCGTCCACCGGGGGCAAGCCGCGGACCGTGCTGCGGCTGGTGCCGGGGGCCGGGCACGCGGTGGGGGCGCATCTCGACCGGGACGAGCTGCGGGTGGTGCTGTGCGATCTGGCGGGGGCCGTGGTGACCGGGCGCCGGGTGCCGCTCGACCTCCGGCCGGGGGACGGGGCGGAGGCGGTCGTCGACGCCGTGGCCGGGCAGGTGGGGGAGTTGCTGTCCGAGTCGGGGGCGTCCGTGCTCGGGGTCGGGGTCGCGCTGCCCGGGCCGCTCGATCACGCACGGGGTGTACTGCGGCGGGTCACCGGGTTCCCGGAGTGGGACGGGTTTCCCCTGCGGGAGGTGCTGGCCGGGCGGCTGGGGGTGCCGGTGGTGGTCGACAAGGACACGAATGCCGCTGCGCTGGGGCTGGCGGTGCGGGGGGTGGGGGCCGAGGGCTCTGGTTCGGTTGTTTCGGGTTCGGGTTCGGGTTCGGTCGGATCGGGTTCTGTTGGCTCCTTCGCGTATCTGCATCTCGGTACGGGGCTGGGGGCCGGGCTGGTGATCGGGGGGAGCGTGCACCGGGGGGCGCGGACCGGGGCCGGGGAGTTCGGGCACCAGGTGATCCAGCTCGACGGGCCCGTGTGCGGGTGCGGGAACCGGGGGTGCGTGGAGGTGCTGTGCCTCGGGGCCGTGGCGCGTGGCGAGATGGGGGAGGCGGCGCGGGTGCTCGGGGCGGGGGCGGCGAATCTGGTGGGGCTGCTCGACATCGACGCGGTGCTGTTGGGCGGGCGGACGGTGGAGGGGGCGCCGGAGGTCTTCGTCGACGGGGTCGGGGCGGTGCTGGGGGAGCGGGCTCGGCGGGAGGGGGCGGTGGGGGTGCCCGTGCGGGTTGCCTTCGGCGATGAGGGGTGGGGGGTGGCTGAGGGGGCGGCGCAGTTGTTGCTGGGGCGGTTGTTCGGGCGGGTGGATGGGTGACGGGTTGGGGGTGGCGGGGGTTTGCTGGGCCGGGGTTGATGGGGCGTCCGGGGTTGCTGCCGGGGTGAGGGTTGCGCGGCCCGGCGTTGCGGGGTGCCGCTGCGCCCACCCGTGCCGCCCCAGCGGCACGACTGCCCGCAGCTAGGTGGGTGCGTGGCTGCGTCGGCGGCACGACTCGCCCGCAGCTGGGTGGGCTCTGCGGGTGCCGCCGCTGAACGGGGGGAAGTCGGGGGCCGTTCGGGGGTGGGGCGGTGTGGCGTTGTTTGTGTGGCGGTCTGGGTGGGTGGGTTATGTGTTATGCGACTGCGTACGACCCTGCCCCTTGGCCTCGCCGCGGCCGCCGCCGTCGTTCTGGGCCCCGTGGGGCCGGCGCACGGACGGGAGGCCGGTCTTGACTGTGCCGGGTCCGAGGGGCGGGACTTCCCGCTCGGGGCCCGGATTCGCGGCGGGCCCACGTCGTACGAGGCCGGCGGAGGATTCGGCACCTGGTACATCGACCTCACCAACACCACCGACCGCGCCTGCACCGCCGTACACCCGGTCGTCGTGCTCGTCGACGAGAAGCGGGCCCTGAAGCCCGAGCAGGCCCGGATGGAGTTCTACGACGGTTCGCGCGCCCACCCGGTCCAGTTCGAGAGCACCGACGAGGACGAGCTGGTGGGGGCCTTCGACGACGGGTTCCCGGGGTTCGCCGTGGGTCCGGGCAAGACCGTCTCCGTGAAGGTCAGGCTCATGGTCACCTCCGACGCCGTACCGAACGAGGTCACCGCCAAGGCCGCCGTGGTGGAACGGCGGGGTGACGACGGCGAGTGGCTGGGCGAGTCCGGTGACTACCGGTTCGGGATCGACACCGAACCCGCCCCCGAGCCGCCCGCCGGCACCACGTCGGCCGCGACCCCTGGCCCAGCCCTCACCTCCACCGCCACACCGCCCCCCGCCCTGACCCCGATCCCCGGACTCGTCGTCTCCCCGTCCGCCTCCCCGTCGTCCTCTACGTCCTCCTCCACGTCCTCCTCTCTTTCCTCCGCCTCCTCGCCCTCCCCCTCACGGTCTCCTTCGCCGTCCCTCGCCTCCCCGCCCCCCGCCCCCCTCAGCGACCTCCCCTTCGCCGACGAACTCGCCCGCACCGGCCTGGGCACCCCCTACGGCGCGCTCGCGGCCACCGCCGTCCTGCTCGTCGTCGGCGGGGTGCTGCTGCTCACGCGGCGCAGGCGCTGAGGCCGAGCGACCACACAGTGAGCAGGCCGTTCCCGCAAGATCGGAGGTGTGTTTAGGCTGGGGCCCACGCAGCACCCTGTACGGCAGGAGACGGCCCATGGCAGACCGCAAGCCCATCGAGTCCTGGCTCACCGACATGGACGGAGTGCTCATCCACGAGGGCGTTCCGATCCCCGGCGCCGATGCCTTCCTGAAGAAGCTGCGCGAGTCCGGGAAGCCCTTCCTTGTGCTGACCAACAACTCGATGTACACCCCGCGCGACCTGCACGCCCGCCTCGCGCGCATGGGCCTGGACGTGCCGATCGAGAACATCTGGACGTCGGCGCTGGCCACCGCCAAGTTCCTCGACGACCAGCGGCCCTGCGGCTCGGCGTACGTGATCGGCGAGGCGGGGATGACCACCGCGCTGCACGACATCGGCTACATCCTGACCGACCACGAGCCCGACTACGTGGTCCTCGGCGAGACCCGCACCTACTCCTTCGAGGCCATGACCAAGGCCGTGCGCCTGATCAACGACGGCGCCCGCTTCATCTGCACCAACCCGGACGAGACCGGCCCCTCCGCCGAGGGCCCGCTGCCCGCGACCGGTGCCGTCGCCGCGCTGATCACCAAGGCGACGGGCAAGAAGCCGTACTTCGCCGGCAAGCCGAACCCGCTGATGATGCGTACCGGCCTCAACACCCTCGGCGCCCACTCCGAGACCAGCGCGATGATCGGCGACCGCATGGACACCGACGTACTGGCCGGCATGGAGGCCGGGATGCAGACCTTCCTGGTGCTCACCGGCCTGACCCGGCCCGAGCAGGTCGAGGACTTCCCGTACCGGCCGTCCAAGGTGGTCGACTCCATCGCGGACCTCGTCGACCGGGTCTGAGCGGAACGGGTCTGAGCGGAACGGGTCTGAAAGCCCTACGCCGTACGGAGCAATACGGCGCCCCCCGAGGATGCGGAGGGGCGCCGTAGGGGGGAGCCTCCAGATATCCATGGAGGTTCCACGATGGGCTCAGCGCGTCTCACTCTCCGTATTCCCCGCACTCTCCGCACTCCCTGCACTCTCTGTACCGGACTCCTCGCCGTCGTCGCGTTCGCCCCGGCGGCACACGCCGCGCACGCGGTGGACGGCGGCACCGGCGCCGCTGTCTCGGTGGCCCCGTCGTCCCCCGCCCCCGGCACCGACGTGGTACTCCGGGTGAGCGGCTGCTCCGGGGCGACCGGCACCGCCGTCTCGGACGCGTTCGTCGCGAACGCCCGGCTGACCGGCGCCGACGGCACGCTCACCGGCGAGACCCGGATCCGCACCTCGCTGAAGCCCGGCTCGCACGACGTACGGGTCACCTGCGCCGACCACGTGGTGGGCGGCAGCGTCACCGTCGGCCCCGCGAGGACCTCGGGACAGCCCGCCGCCCCCGCCTCACCTGTCGCCCCTGTCTCACCGGCCGCTCCTGCCTCACCCGCCGCTCCCGCCTCACTGGCCGCCCCCGTCTCGCCTGCCGCTCCCGCCGCCCCCGCCTCACCCATCGCCCCCGTCCACGCCGGCGGCGGCGGAACCGCCCCCCTCGCCTCGGCCGGCGCCCGTGCGGTCGCGCCCGGTACCGCCCACGCGGTGACCGGTCTGGTCCTCGCCGGTATCGCCGCGGGCGCCGTCGGGCTGCTCGGTGCCCGCCGGAGCCGCGGCACGCGGTGAGGCGGCCGGTCATGTCCGAGTACGAGCCCTCCTCCGGCACCGGGCGCCTGCTGGCCGGCGTGACCTGGGCGCTGCTGCTGCTCGGGCTGTGGCTGTGGGGCCGCGAGGTGACCGAGGTACCCGCCGTGAGATCCGGGTCCGCCACCGGTGACATGGCCGCGGTGGGCCGCCCCGACGGGTCCGGGCTGCCGCCCGCCGCCCGGCCGTTGAGCGAGGCGCTGCCGCAGCGCATCGACATCCCCGACCTCGGTGTGCAGGCGCCGGTGGTGGCCCGTGGCCTGGACGGGCGGGGCGCGATCGACCCGCCGCCGTTCGACCAGGCCGGCGTGGTGGGCTGGTACGCGGCCGGGGCGAAGCCCGGGGCGGCCGGGACCGCGCTGATGGTGGGGCACGTGGACACCGAGACCCGGCCCGCCGTCTTCTACCGGATCAGCGCGCTGCGGCCGGGCGAGACGGTGAGGGTGGTCCGCAGCGACGGCCGGGTCGCCGAGTTCACGGTCGACGACGTCCGGGTCCTGCCCCGCGACCGCTTCGACGCTCAGCAGGCCTACGGTCCCCGCGAGTCGGGCCGCGCGGAGCTACGGCTGATCACCTGCGGCGGCACCTTCGACCGGGCGAGCCGCAGCTACACGGCGAACGTGGTGGTGTCGGCGTATCTGACGGGGACCGGGCCCTGAGCGAGCGCCACCCACCGGGGTCCGGCGCCGCCCGGCCACCTGACCCGGCCACCTGACCCGGTCGGCGACCCGCTCCCCCGGAGACCGCCGACCGGGCTGGTCCTCGACCGTGCACGCGCGGGCTGCGGGAGTGACCCGGCGTACGGCACGGGAGGTCTGTGAGACCACGGTGGGTGAATCTGCGGCCGGGGGCTGGGGCCGTCGGTGACGACTCTAGAGCGGCGGGACGTCGTTGGCCTAGAGGGAACGAACGCGAGGGAGCGCCGCGGGACCGCTACCCGTGCCCGCCGCCCGCCTCCCCACCCGGCGGCCGCAACTCCGGGTGCTCCGCCGACCGTTCGAGGACCGACCGCACGACCCCGTCCAGCGGCAGCCGCCGGCGCCGCGCGTACTGGCGCAGCACCGTGAAGGCCTCGTCGGCGCCGGTGCCCCAGCGCTCGGCGAGCATGCCCTTGGCCTGCTCGATCCGCACCCTGCTGGACAGCGCGCGCTGCAACTGCCCGGACAGCGTGCGGTATCCGGTGTACGCGCGCCGGTTCTGGAGCCCGACGGCCGCCGCGTCCGCCAGGGCCTGGGCCAGCGACAGCTCCGCCGCGTCGTCGGGGGCGGGCGCGTCGGCCAGGGCGAACACGTTGAGCGCCCCGAGCCGGGTCCCGCGGCAGCGCAGCGGCACCGCGAACGTGGTCCCGACGCCGTGCCGGAGCGCCGCGCCGGTGAAGTCCGGCCACCGCCGCGACCACCGCTCCGGCCACCGAGCGTCGGCCCCGATCCGCACGGGCGGAACCGGCCGGCCGGTGCCGTAACTGTCCAGGCAGGGACCGCCGCCGCGCTGCGCCCGCAGCAGGTCCAGGGCGATGTCCTCGCCGCGGCTGCTCCCGGCCAGCGACACCGCCGCGGCGCCGTCGAGGAGCATCACCCCGGCCGCGGCGGCGGACAGCAGTTCGGCGCAGTTGTCGGACAGGCGCCGCAGGTACTCCTCGGTGTCGAAGCCCTCGGTGAGGGTGTCCGCCGCCTCGACCAGCGCGGCCGCCAGCCGCAGCTCCCGGGTGGTGTGGTGCATGCGCGCCCTCCACTTCACCGTCCGCCGCTGCTGCGAGGCATCCGTCACGCGCGCACCTACCCGTGCCCACCGGGCTGTAACAGCTCCCCGACATCCTCGGCCGGCCTCGTGACCGGCACGGCGGATATGTCACGATTGCCACCTGAAATACCGTGCTCCAGGGGGGAATTGGATGTACGACAGCTGGGGGGCCCTGTCTTCGGTACGGGCCTTGTCTCCGGTACGGGCCGGGGCGTCGGCGATGGTGCTGGGGGCGGCGTTACTGGTCGCCGGGTGTTCGACCGGGGGAGGGGCCGAGCGGGGGGACGGACCGGCTGCTCCGGGCCTGGTGATCACCCAACAGCCCAAGGGCGCCGACCCGTTCTGGGTGAACCCGGACGGGAACGCGGCCCGGCAGGTCGCCACCTACGAGAAGGGCGGCGACAAGGCCGCCGCCGAGCAGATCAGGAAGATGGCCGAGCAGCCGACCGCGGAGTGGATCGGGCCCGAGAACCCCGAGCGGGAGGCCCGGGGCTTCACGGAGGCCGCCGAGAGGTCCGACCGTACGGCCCTGCTCGTCCTCTACGACATCCCGCACCGCGACTGCGGCCAGTACTCGAGCGGAGGCGCCGCCGACGGCGACGCCTACCGGGCCTGGATCGACGCCGTCGCCCGGGGCATCGGCGACCGCGCCGCGACGGTGATCGTCGAACCCGACGCCGTCCTGCACCTGGTGGACGGCTGCACCCCGGACCGGTTCCGCGAGGAGCGCTACTTCCTCCTCAAGAGCGCCGTCACCAGGCTCAAGTCCCTGAAGAACACGAAGGTGTACCTGGACGCCGGGAACGCCGGCTGGGGCCGCCCCGACCAGATCCACGAGCCCCTGCGGCGGGCGGGCATCGACCGGGCCGACGGCTTCGCCGTCAACGTCGCCAACTTCTACTCCACCCAGGACTCCATCACCTACGGCAAGCAGCTCTCCGCCAAGGTCGGCGGCAAGCACTTCGTCATCGACACCAGCCGCAACGGCAACGGCCCGTACACGGGCGGCGACCCGGCCGAACGGTGGTGCAATCCGCCGGGCCGGGCACTGGGGGACACCCCTACGACCGGTACGGCGGACCCGCTGGTGGACGCGTACCTGTGGGTGAAGCGTCCGGGGGAGTCGGACGGAACCTGCAAGGGCGGCCCGAAAGCCGGTGACTGGTGGGCGAGTTACGCGTTGCGGCTCGCGAAGGCCAGCAAGTAGCCCGGGTCACGAGGCCCCGGTCACAAGACCCCAGTCACAGGACCCCGGTCGCAAGACCCGTGGGGCGCCCCTCCCGACCGGGCGGGGCGCCCCACCGGCCCACCGCCGCTAAGGGACCTTGACCCACTGGGCCTTACTGGGCGTCCCGTGCCGGTCGTCCGCGAACAGCATGTACCACCCCGACTGCACCAGGTTCCGGTTCTTCGGCACGGTCACCGTGATCCTGCTCCCGGACGTCCTGAAGTCCAGCGCGATGGACCGCTGGTCCACATCCGTCACATGCGTCGACGCGCTGGGCCGGATCAACCGCACCTTCTTGATACGCGCCGCGTCCCGCGAGGTGAACGTGCCCGAAGCTCCCCGTGCGATGGTCCGCGGACCCCCACCGAGCGCCGGCCGCGACTTCCGGTAGAGATACGGCGGGGTGTAGATCTCGATCCGCTGCTCGAACTTGCCCGGCTTGGTGTCGGCCCGGTCCCCGTACAGCGAGTCGGAGCCGAAGAACATCACGCGGCCGTCGGGCAGCAGGACCGACCCGGAGTGGTAGTTGCGGCCCACCAGCGGGTCGGCGACCTGGGTGAAGCTGTTGCTGTCCGGGTGGTAGAGCCGCGCCTGGCGGATGTTGGAGTCGCCGCGGCCCCGGTAGTCCTCGGAGCCGCCCGACACCAGCACGGTGTCGTCGGGCAGGATCGAGGACTGCGGATACCGGGTGCCCTTCTCCAGCGACGGCCCGTCCCTGAACCTCGGGTCGGCGGCCTTCAGGTCGATCAGCCGGGTCCTCCTGCTGGACAGCTTGGACTCGCCGACCCCGCCGCCTCCGATCACCAGGTACTTCTCGTCCTGTGCCGGCGGCAGCAGCACCGTGCCGGAGGTCTCCATCCTGTCCGGGTCGCTCAGGCCGGGCAGCTTGGTGAACTCGTTGCTGTCCACGTCCCAGATACCAGGGTCACGGCCGACGTCGTCCGGCCCGTAGCCCGCGTTGGACCCCGAGTAGAAGATCTTCCCGTTCTGCATCAGGAACAGCGCCGGATAGGTCGGGAACTGCCGGATCTTCTTCGTGTAGGACCACTTCCTGGTGCCGGGGTCGAAGACCTCGTTCTTCCCGGGGACGAGCTGGCCGATGTCGTCGAGTCCGGAGACACTGAGGACCTTGCCGTCGCTCAGGGTGGTGAGTGTGGGGTACCAGCGGGCCTCGTTCATCGGGTCGACCTTGATGTACCTCTCGGCGACCGGGTCGAACTCGAAGGCGTCCCGGATCCCCTGGAAGTCCTTCTTGTCCAGGGCGAGTTTCTGCGCGATGCCGTAGGTGTTGCGCGCGTCGAGGCCGGTCAGGCCCCGGATGCGGTAGTTGTCCTGGGTGCCCGTCTCGTACCTGGTGCCGCTCCGCTGCGCCTCGACGTAGATCCGGCCGAGGCCGGGGTCGTTGCGCAGGTACGTCCCGGTCTTCTTGTCGAAGACCTTCTTCGCACGGGGGACCAGCACCGGATCCTTGGAGACGAACGCCTTGCCGTTCTCCCTGCCGGTGAACCTCGTGCCCGCGGGCAGCGTGATCGGCTTGTCGGGGTTCTCGTTGTGGACGATCATCAGGCCGCCGGCCTTGGTGACGTCCCCCTTGAGCTTCTCGTACCGCTTCGTGCCGCCCGCGATCAGCAGGTTGCCGTTGGCCAGCTGGGTGTGGCCGGTGCAGAACAGGTCCTTGGGCGTGGGGATCTTCTTGATCGTGCCCTTGACGGGGTCCCAGACCCGGGTGTCGAACCGCTTCTTGTCGAAGTTCTTCTGGTTGTTGCCCGAGCCGGCGACCAGCAGCACCTTGCCGGTGTGCAGGAGCGCCGCGTGGATGGTGTCCTGGCGGTACTCCTCGGGGAACTGGACGATGTCCCAGTGGCCGTTCTCGGCCTTGTAGCGGGGTCTGTTGATCTTGTACTGGTGGTACTCCTCGCTCCCGACGCGGTACACCCACGGCCCGTTCATCCCGGCCAGCGCGAGCACCGCGGCCGTGCCGATCGCGAACCGACGGGCCCGGCGGCGGCCGGCACTGTCGTTCATTCCTTGCGTCCCCCGAGTCCACCGAGCGCGATCTGCATGGTCTGGTCGTCGCCCCCGCCCGCGGCGGTCCGGGCGGACCGCTGCTGCGGGGCGTGCGGCGTGTATCCCGCGGGCACGGCGTCCTGCGGGTCGGCCGGCCCGGGAACGGCATCGGGGCCGGTGGCGGCATCGGTGCCCGCGGTGGCCTCGGTGCCGGCGGTGGCCTCGGTGCCGGCAGTGGGCCGCTTCCTGTCCCGCCACAGCGTGTACCGCCATGCGAAGACCGGCGAGGCCGTGACCAGCAGGGCGAAGGAGGCCCAGGTGGTCATCGCCGGGTGGGAGTGGCCGAAGACGAAGCCGGCGGCGAGCGAACCGGCGAAGACCAGGATGAAGAACCAGTGGATCCGGAAGGTCCCGAACAGCGTGTCGGGGCTGGCCGACTCGCCCTTCGGGGTCACCACGAACCTGCTCCTGCGGCGCAGCACGGCGTCCATCAGCGAGCGGGCGTAGACCGGCGCCGACAGCGCCGACATCACCATGCCCGCGACCCCGCCGGACCCCTCCGGCTCGTGCGGGGAGACGTTGTGCCGCCGGTTCCAGATGTACAGGCCGATCTGGAGCGCGGAGGCGTTGCCGTAGAGCATCAGCCACACGGTCGGGTCGATGTTCACACCCGAGGCGCCCAGGCCCAGGAACAGGGCGCAACTCAGTGCCGCGAGGATCCAGTTGAGGGCGGACATCGGATAGAAGATGATCATCATCGTGTAGTTGAAGAGCTTGCCCGGGGGCATCGAGAAGAAGCCCTTCCAGTACTGCTTGAGGATCGTCTCGTACGTCCCCCGCGACCAGCGCAGCTGCTGGGTGAAGAAGTCCGTCCAGGCGTTCGGGCCCTCGCCGACCGCGAGCACGTCCGGGGTGTACACGGACCTCCACTTGCGGCCCGTGGCCGGGTTCTGGGCGCGGTGCATCTCGAATCCGGTGGCCATGTCCTCGGTGATCGAGTCGTACAGACCGCCGATCTGCTTGATCGCCCTGATGCGTACGGCGTTCGACGTGCCGACGAACATCGGGGCGCCGTACCGGTTGCCGGCCCGCTGGATGAGCGCGTGGAAGAGGAACTGCTGCGACTCGGCGGCCTTGGTGACGAAGTTGTCGTAGTTGCCGTACACCTGCGGGCCGATGACGAAGCCGACGTCCGGGTCGCGGAAGTAACCGAGCATCCGTTCCAGGTAGTTGGGCAGCGGCACGTGGTCGGTGTCGACGGAGGCGAAGAAGTCGTAACCGTCGCCGTGCGCCTCCAGCCAGGCGTTGTAGTTGCCGTGCTTGGTCCTGGCGCGGTGCGGGCCCGTGGGCCGGTTCCAGCGCTCCACGCCCTTGCGGGTGAAGTGGTGCACGCCCAGGCGCGCGCAGACCGCCTTCACCTCCGGGTCGTCGCCCTCGTCGAGCAGCCAGACGTGCAGGAGGCCCCGGTGGCGCAGCCGCACGGCCGCCTCCAGGGTTCTGGTCACCATCTCCAGCGGCTCCTTGCCGGGCACGAAGGTGGTGATGAAGGCGACCCGGGTGCCGGTCTCGGGCACCACCGGGACGGGGTCCCGGGCGACCAGGGTGGCGTGGGCGTTGGACAGCACGTTCATGCAGCGGAAGAACTCGATCAGACCGATCGAGACCAGCATCACCACATCCAGCGCCGGCAGGAAGTCGTAGGCCGGGTAGTCACGTTCGGTCCAGTGACCGGGCTGGAGCAGCCAGCCCAGCAGGACCAGCGAGAGCAGCGGTGCCGCGCCCAGCATGAGCGCGGCGCGGACGCGGTGCGGCTCCTGCGAGAGCAGTGAGCGGTAGCGCACCCGGTAGGGCTTGTCCGGGTCCGGCTGGGTGAGGGGTCCGGCGAGCCGGCTGTAGTGCTCGTAGTCGTATCTCGGCAGGTTCTTCTTGGTCCGGTGGAACACCCCAGTGGTACCGGTCCGGTGCGATGGCCCCCTCAGTTGTGCGTTTTGTGATCGATCGTGTGCACTGTGTGACGATTCGTGATTATGCCGGGCGCCCGTCGGCGTCGACGTCATGAGTCATCCCCCCACACGCAGGTCAGCGCGTGTCTGTTTGGTCCTGGTGAGTCACAGTCACCATGTCTTCCACTCCCTGAGGGCAGGGAACCGTGACATTCCGGTCGCCGGACGCCCCCCTCGGCATCCGTTCATGAACGGGACCCCTCATCCCGTAGCCCCCACAACCGGTTACTCGCCCCCCAACTACCGCGAATCGGCGGCATGTTGAACAACCAGGGTTCTACGCTGTTCAGCATGATCGCAAGTCGCGAAGTGTGGTGTCACCGGTCGAACGCGGCTACGGGGGACAGTCGTGCGCGAATGTTGCCGAAGTGATCTCTTATGGCTCGTTCCGCACTTATGGAGTCACCCGAGCGCACCGCGTCCAGGATCTCCCGGTGCTGGCGGCAGGTGATCCGCGGGTCCTGCGGCACCTCCACCAGGTCCCGCTGGACGCGGTGGAAGGCGTCCCAGAACGCCTCGAGCACCTCGCTCAGCAGGGTGTTGTCCAGCCCCCGGTAGAGGGTGGCGTGAAACGCGCGGTCGGTCTCCGCCAGGCCGGCGCCCTGCTCGGCCTGCTGTTCCATGCGGGCGACCAGCCGGTCCAGCTCCACCAGGTCGGCCTCCGGCAGCCGCCCGGCCAGCCGTGAGACCAGGCCGGTCTCCACCGCCTCGCGCAGCTCCAGCAACTGGAGCAGGGAGTCCTCGCCCCGGTAGTGCCCGGCGACCGTGCGGAAGGCGAGGCCCTCGATCAGGGGTGCGAAGGACATGGGGCCGACGTAGGTGCCGAAGCCGTGCCGGATCTCGACGATGCCCATCGCCTGGAGCGCCTTCAGTGCCTCGCGTACGGAGTTCCGGCTGGCGCCGAGGAGTGCCATCAGCTCGGGCTCGGTCGGCAGCGGGGCCCCGGAGGGCAGCCTGCGGTCGACGATGAGCTTCTTGATCCGCTCCTGGAGGTCTCGGGCTGCCATGGCCAGAGGGTATCCGGCCAAACAGAAGATGGGCCCCTCGTTCGTACGAGAGACCCATCGTCGTCGTGCGCCGCCAGGGACTCGAACCCCGGACCCGCTGATTAAGAGTCAGCTGCTCTAACCAACTGAGCTAGCGGCGCCTGCTGACGTCGTTAACTCTACCCGACCTCGGAGGGTGCTCCGGACCACCGGAGCGCCGGTCGGGTGCCGCCGAAGGGGTCGGGTCTCCTCGGTCGGGTGAGTGTCGCGTACATCATTCGGGCCGTCAGCATGCGCACGGTGACGACAGTTGGGAAACTGATCAATGTGCACAAACGCGTATATTTCAACCCGGAAATCGACCCGGAATGTGAGGCAGATCGCATGGTGGCTCCGGTATTCGAGGACGTCGACCCCGCGAGCGACTGCGACTGCCCCGGATGCGCCCACGGGCGGCGCCTGCCCCTCTCGGCCCTGACCGGCCGGTTCGGCGGCCACCTGGCGGCCCGCCGGTCCCTGGTCGTGGCCGCCGCCGCGTCCGCCGCCGCCGTCGGCGCGGGCCACCCGGCCGCCGCCCTCGTCGCGGCGCACGCCCCGGACCGGCCCGGCGGCCCCCACGCCCCGGCGGACGGCGACGTGCCCGGCACCCCGCAGGGTGCCAAGGCCCCGCTGCACGGCCCCGGTGGCAAACCGGCCGAGCCCGCCGATCCGGCCGACCCGCCCGCCACCACCCGCACGGCGATCATCGACCGGGCCAAGACCTGGGTCACCGCGCAGGTGCCGTACAGCATGACCGAGTACTGGTCCGACGGGTACCGGCAGGACTGCTCGGGCTACGTCTCGATGGCCTGGAACCTGGGCAGCAACGAATGGACCGGCAGCCTCGACCAGTACGGCGTGAAGATCACCAAGGAGGAGCTGCAACCCGGCGACATGCTGCTCTTCCACAACCCCGCCGACCCGGAGAAGGGCTCGCACGTCGTCCTCTTCGGCGGCTGGACCGACTACACGCACACCTACTACACCGCCTACGAACAGACACCCCCGCACACCCGACGCCAGGCCACCCCGTACGCCTACTGGACCAACTCCGACAAGTACGTCCCCTACCGCTACAAAGGGGTGACCACCGCCGCGGCGGACGCGACGGCGGACTCGAAGCCGGGCGACGCGGCCCCCGCGTCCGCCAAGGCGAAGCCGGCCCCCTTCCCCGGGGCGGTGTACTTCGGCCCCGGCGCCGACAACAAGTACGTCACCCGGCTCGGCCGGATGCTGATCGCCCGGGGCGCAGGGGCGTACTACCCCCAGCAGCCCGGCACGCGCTGGACCGAGGCGGACCGGCGGGCGACCCGGGCCTTCCAGCTCGCCCAGGGCTGGACGGGTGCGGGCGCGGACGGGCTGCCCGGCCCGCGCACCTGGGAGCTGCTGGCGACCGGCAAGGGCAAGGACATCGCACCCGGCGCCCCCGCCTCGCACGGCGTCCCCGGCTATCCCGGCCGGAACCTGTTCCGTCCGGGCGCGGACAACCCGTACGTCGACCGGCTCGGACGGCGACTGGTGAAGAAGGGGTTCGGCCGGTACTACCCCGACGGACCCCACGCGCGCTGGAGCGAGGCGGACCGGCGGGCCGTCGAGGCCTTCCAGCGAGCCCAGGGCTGGCGCGGCGGCGCGGCGGACGGCTACCCGGGGCCGGAGACCTGGCGGCGGCTGTTCTCGTAACCGTCCGCCCCTGCGACAAGGACCAAGCACGGGGACCGACCACGGGGACCATCCATTCGTGAAGCGTCTGGCGCGGAGGCTGGAGGCACGCATGAGCACGACCACCGAGCACACGTCCGATTCCGAGGGGTCCGCCGGGGAGCCGCCCAGGCCCACCCGGCTGATCCACAACGAGGCCACCACCGAGATCCCCGTCCACCTCCTCTTCCGCGACGACCCCGACCCGGTGCCGGTGCCGCTGCGGCCGGCCGTGGTGGGCCGCCGGCAGGGCACGGGCGAGCAGCCGCGGCTGGTGGGCCGGCCCGGCCCCGCCGGGACACGGCCGGTGCCGCCGGCCGACCCCGACCTCGTGGAACGGCCGGCCCGGGTGCTGCCCGGGGCGGCGGGGGTGCTCGCCGGGGCCTGCGGGATCGCCGGGTGCCTGGCCACCTCGTGGCGCGCGGGACTCCTCCCGTCGTTCGCGTCGCCCGCGCTGCACCTGTCGGCGTCCGCGGGAGTGGGTCCGGCCCAGTGGGCGGCGTACGCCGGGGCCGGCGCCCTCGGGCTGCTGGGCTTCGGCGGCCTCACCCGGGGCCGGACCGGGCGGGCCTGGGTGCTCGGGCTGTTCGGCCGCTACGGAGGAACGGTGCGCCGCACCGGCCTGCTGTGGGTCAACCCGCTGACCCGGCGGCACCGGGTCGACGTACGGCTGCGGCACTGGCGCAGCGAGTCGATGCCGGCCGGCGACGGCAACGGGGTGGCGCTGCGCGTGGTGGTCCTCGTGGTGTGGCGGGTGCGGGACACGGCGCGGGCCTGTCTCGGTGTCGACGACCACGAGGCGTATCTGCGGGAGTGCGTGGAGGCGGCGCTGGCCCGGGTGCCGGTGGAGATGCCGGACGGCGGGCGGGCGTTCGTGGCGGCGGCGGGCGACGCGCTGACCCGGCTGGTGGCCGCGGACGCGGCGGCCGTCGGCCTGGAGGTGTTCTCCGTGCGGCCGGTCCGGGTCGAGTACGCGCCCGAGGTCGCCGAGGTGATGCAGCGCCGGCGGATCGCCGCGATGGACGCCCAGCAGCGGTCCCGCATGCTCACCTCGGTCGTCGACTCGGTCGAGGACACGGTGACCCGGCTGACCGTGCGGGGGCTCGTCGACCTCGACGACTACGAACGCAAGTCGCTGGTGCGGGACCTGACGGTGGCGTTCTGCGTGGGGCGGCCGCAGCCGGGTGTGTGAGCGAAAACGCGCCCCCTGATTGGTATGGACATGTTCAACGGTCAGCAATAATCTGAAACTTGGTCTAGACCTGCACAGCTCACTGAACCTCCCCCACGTTCTCCAGGAGCGGCAGCATGCGCACACAGACCAAGGTGTCCGCAGCCGTGCTGGGCCTCGCCACCGCCGGAGCCTTCGTGCTCTCCACCGGCGGTGCGAGCGGTCACGGCTACACCGACCTCCCCATCAGCAGGCAGAAGCTCTGCCAGAACGGCACGGTGACGAACTGCGGCGACATCCAGTGGGAGCCGCAGAGCGTCGAGGGCCCGAAGGGCTTCCCCGCGGCCGGTCCGGCGGACGGCCAGCTGTGCAACGGCGGCCTCAGCCGGTTCGCCCAGCTCAGCTCGCCCAAGACGCCGTCCGGCGCGGCCTGGCCGACGACGAAGGTGACCGGCGGGCAGAGCTACACCTTCCGCTGGCAGTTCACCGCCATGCACGCCACGACCGACTTCAAGTACTACGTCACCAAGCAGGGCTGGAACCAGAACCACGCCCTGTCCCGCTCGGACCTCAACACCACCCCGTTCCTGACGGTCCCCTACGGCGGCCAGCGTCCGCCCGCCACCCTCAGCCACAGCGGCACCCTGCCGGGCGGGCTGAGCGGCCATCACGTCATCCTCGCGGTATGGACGATCGCCGACACGGGCAACGCGTTCTACGCCTGTTCGGACGTCACGTTCTGACCGCGGCCCCGGTTCAGAGCTTCTCTTGAGGGGCGTGCGCCGGCGGGCGGGGTACGTTCCCGCCACGCCGATCATTCGGGCCGGCGCACGCATCTCGGGGGTAGTGCGATGGAAGCGATGTTCTATGTGATCCCGGTCCTCGTCATGGCCGTGGCCCTCTTCATGGCGTACCGGGTCGTGCACCGGTCCTTGCAGCTCAGGAGCGCCTGGAACAGCGGCCTCACGGCCGAGGCGCGCTGTCTGCGCATGTTCACGACGACGCACGGCGGTGCGAACGACACCTCGGTGCGCACCACGCTGCACCACGTCTACGAGTTCACGGCGCGCGACGGACGGGCCATACGGTTCGAGGAGGAGAACGGCCCGGCGACGATCGTCGAGGGCGACATCGTGACCGTGTACTACGCGCAGGGCCACGAGATCACCGCCACCGCCCACCGGCCGAGCCCGGTCAGGAACGCGGCCGGCGCGCTGGCCCTGGTGGGCTTCCTCGGCGTGATCGTGGTGTTCTGCGTCGGCTTCATGGTGACGTACCACAGCATGAGCCTCCACATCTGACGGTATGTCAACTACCGTGCGCCGACATGGAGTCCAGGGAGTCCAGGAGGCGCACGGTAGCCGAGTCGGTGGCGGCGCGGTGGGGTGACCACCGGCCGGGACTGTGGTTCGAGGAGCGGGTGCTGACCCACCACGCGGTCGCGGCCGGGGCCGCCGCCCGCGCGGCCCTCCTCGCCGACCTGCTGCCGCCCGGTGCCGAGCCGCACGTCGGGGTGCTGCTCGACAACACCCCCGAGTTCCCGCTGTGGCTGGGCGCCGCCGCTCTTTCCGGCGCGGCGGTCGCCGGGATCAACCCCACCCGCCGGGGTCCCGAGCTGGCCCGCGACATCCTGCACACCGAGTGCCCGGTCCTGGTCACCGAGCGGGCCCACCTCCGGCTCCTCGACGGCCTCGACCTGCCATGGGGTCCCCCCGCGCGAGCGCAGTCGAGCGTGGGGGAATACGCCTCCTGGTCACCGGCACCCCGGAGTACGAAGCCCTGCTCGCCCCGTACGCCGGTGCCGTACCGGACCCCGCCCGCGCCACCCCGGGCGACCGGCTGCTCCTCTACTTCACCTCCGGCTCCACCGGCGCCCCCAAGGCCGCGATCTGCTCCCAGGGCCGCCTGGCCGCCGCCGGGGGCTCCCTGGCCGCGCAGTTCGGGGTCCGCCCGGACGACGTGCACTACATCTGCATGCCGATGTTCCACGGCAACGCGGTGATCGCCGACTGGGCGCCCGCGCTGGCGGCCGGGGCCGGGGTGGCGCTCAGGCGGCGGTTCTCTGCGTCCGGGTTCCTGGCGGACGTGCGCCGGTACCGGGCGACGTACTTCACCTACGTCGGCCGGGCGGTGAGTTACGTCCTGGCCACCGAGCCGTGCCCCGACGACCGGGACAACCCGCTGCGCCTCGGCTTCGGCACGGAGGCCGGGGCGGTGGACGCCGCGGCCTTCGAGCGGCGGTTCGGGGTGCGGCTGGTGGAGGGCTACGGCTCCTCCGAGGGCGGCGCCGCCGTCCAGTGGTCGCCGGGTACGCCGTCCGGCGCGGTGGGGCGGGCGGCACCGGGGCTGGTGGTGCTCGATCCGGAGACGGGCGAGGAGTGCCCGCCGGCCCGCTTCGACTCCGCCGGGCGGCTGGTCAACGGGGACGAGGCGATAGGCGAGCTGGTCAACCGGGGGCCGAACCCGTTCGAGGGCTACTGGCGCAACGCCGAGGCGGAGGCCGAGCGCCGACGGGACGGCGCGTACTGGACGGGCGACCTCTTCTGCCGGGACACCGACGGCTACCTCTACTTCACCGGCCGCGCCGACGACCGCCTCCGCGTCGACAGCGAGAACCTGGCCGCCGCGATGATCGAGAACATCCTGGCCCGGTACGAGGGCGCCACGGCCGTCGCGGTGTACGCGGTGCCGGACCCGGTGGCCGGGGACCAGGTGATGGCGGCCCTCGCCGGGGACTTCGACCCGCCGGACTTCGCCGAGTTCCTGCTCGCCCAGCCCGACCTGGGCACGAAGATGGCGCCCCGGTTCGTCCGGGTGGTGGAGCGGATGCCGGTGACCGCCACCAACAAGATCCGGCGGGCGTGGCTCAGGCGGGAGGGCTTCCGGTGCGAGGATCCGGTGTGGTGGCGGCCGCCGGGGGAGTGCGCGTACCGGAGGCTGACCGCCGAGGACAGGGCCACGCTGTTCGAGGAGTACCGGGTACGGGGGCGGGAGGCACTGTTGGGCCGGTGAGCCGGGAAACCCCGGCCGAGTGAGGGCGGGGGTGTGGGTGGCGGAGCCCCCACCACGGGCGGCGAAGCCGCGCGGACACGACGATGGCGAGCCGCGTCCGCGCTTTCTGCGGACGTGGCTCGCCATCGTCATCGTGCGCCGCCAGGGACTCGAACCCCGGACCCGCTGATTAAGAGTCAGCTGCTCTAACCAACTGAGCTAGCGGCGCATGACTCCCGCCTTCCGCTGTCCGCGGTCGGCGACGAAGAAAATACTACCCGGTCCCGAGGGGTGCTCGGGACCGGGTTCGGTCGCGCTAGATCGCCAGTGACAGCAGTACCGGCGCCGCGTTCCGGTTGAGGGTGTCCGCGGCCTGGCGCAGGCGGTGGGCGTGCTCGATCGGGAGGGACAGGGCGAGGCAGCCCACGGAGGCGCCCGCCGTGATGGGGACCGCCGCGCAGACCGTGCCGACCGCGTACTCCTGGAGGTCCAGCACGGGCACCGTCGCCGGCTGGGACTCCAGGCGGGAGAGCAGGAGCTTGTCGCTGGTGATGGTGCGCGAGGTGAGGCGGGCCATCTTGTGACGGGAGAGGTGGTCGCGCCTGGCGTTGTGGTCGAGCTGGGTCAGCAGGCTCTTGCCGATCGCCGTGGCGTGGGCGGAGTAGCGGAAGTCGACCCATTCGTTGACCGCGGGCGTGGCCGGGCCGACCGCGCACTGGGTGACCTTGACCTCGCCGTCGACGTACCGGCTCATGTAGACGGCCGCGCCGACCGAGTCGCGCAGCCGGTCGAGGGTGTGCTGGAGCTTCTCGCGCAGGGCGCCCTCGCGGTCGTGGGCCGAGGCGAGCCGGGCGAGGGCCGCCCCGGTGACGTACGCCCCGTCGGTGTCCTGCTCGACGTACCCCTCGCGGCGCAGCATGCGCAGCAGGGCGGTCAGGCGCTCGGGGCCCAGGCGGGTGTGACGGGCCAGTTCGGTGTCGGTCACCCCGGTGGCATGGCGTGCCACGGTCTCCAGGACGCGCAGGGCGTCCTGGGCGGAGTGGTACGGGGCGGTCGGCTCGTGCTTCAGCGCCACGGTGGTTCCCCCTGCGCTCGCTCTGTGGGCCGCGATCCGGACGGCGGATCCCTATCACGATAACCGGCAAGAGCCGCACAGTGAGAGGTTGTTGGCGAGAATGTGGCCCGCTTGCGGCCTCTCAACTGCGGCGCAGGCTCACTGGCATATGCCAACGGCACGAACCGACGTCCGGACCTCGCGTGATGGTGCGTTCACTTCCTGTAATCAGAGGACCGCGCTGAGAAATTCCCGGGTCCGGTCCTGCTCCGGATCAGCGAAGATCCGCTCCGGCGATCCCGACTCGATGACCCGCCCGCCGTCGAACATCAGTACCTGGTCGGAGATGTCCCGGGCGAAACCCATCTCGTGGGTCACGCAGAGCATCGTGATGTCGGTGGTGCGCGCGATGTCCCTGAGGACGTCGAGCACGCCCGCGACCAGCTCCGGGTCGAGCGCCGAGGTCACCTCGTCCAGCAGCAGCACCTTCGGCCGCATCGCCAGCGCACGGGCGATCGCCACCCGCTGCTGCTGGCCGCCGGACAGCTGTGTCGGCCGGGCGTCGGTCTTGTCGGCCAGGCCCACCATGTCCAGCAGCTCCTTGGCCCGCTCCTCCGCCTCGTCCTTGGACAGACCGAGCACGGTCACCGGGGCCTCGGTGATGTTGCGCAGCACGCTCATGTTCGGGAACAGGTTGAACTGCTGGAACACCATCCCGATCTTCTTGCGGACCTCCCGCACCTGCTTCTCGGATGCCGGGAAGAGCTGCTCCCCGTCGACCGTGATCGTGCCCTCGTCGGGCTTGGTCAGGGTCATCAGCAGCCGCAGGATCGTGGTCTTGCCGGAGCCGGAGGGGCCGATCAGGGTGACGTGCTTGCCGGCGTCGACGGAGAAGTTCAGCCGGTCGAGCACCGTGTTCGTGCCGAATCGTTTGGTGATCCCGTCCAGGCGGATCAGCTCGCTCCCGCCGGTGGACGGGCCGGCACTGGTGCCGGGTTCTTTCATCAGAGGGGTGTCAGCGGACAAGGCGTCGCTCCAGGGCTCGCAGGAGAAGGGAGGACAGGTAGGAAATGACGATGAAGGCCACACCGATCACGGTGAGGGGCTCGGTGAACTGGAAGTGCTGCTGGGAGTAGAGCCGCGCCTGACCGAGCATCTCCAGCACGGTGATCACCATCAGCATCGGCGTGTCCTTGAGCATGGAGATCACGTAGTTGCCGAGGGCGGGCACGACACGGCGGATCGCCTGCGGCAGGATCACCGTCGTCCACGTCCGCCGCAGGGGCAGGTTCAGCGCCGTCGCGGCCTCCCACTGGCCGACGGGCACCGCCTCGATACCGGCCCGGTAGACCTGCATCGTGTAGGTCGAGTAGTGCAGGCCGATCGCGAAGACGCCGGTGGCCATCGCCGAGAAGGTCAGACCCCACTCGGGCAGCACGTAGAAGAGGAAGAACAGCTGCACCAGCAGCGGGGTGTTGCGGACGAACTCGGTGACGACCCCCACCGGCCAGCGCACGAAGCGGCTCGGCGTCCGCATCAGCAGCGTCCACACCAGCCCCAGCGCGAAGGAGAGCAGCGAGCCGAGGGCCAGCGCCTGAAGGGTGATCTCCAGGCCGTCCCAGAACCGCGGCATGAATCCGCTGACGGCGCTCCAGTCCCACTTCATGCGGCACCTCCGCCCGCGGCTCCCACGCCGGTCGTCTGCGCGCGTTTGCGTTCACGCGCGGTCATCTCCGTCCCCGGGTCCTTGCCGATCCCGGCCCTCAGCCGCTTCTCCAGCACCCGCATCAGCCGGGTGATCACGAAGGCGATCACGAAGTAGATCAGCAGGACGTACGTGTAGATCTCCGCGCTCTGCTGGAGCGCCAGCCGCACCAGGTTGGCGCTGAAGGTCAGGTCTCCCATGCCCATGACGGAGACCAGCGCGGTGCCCTTGAGCAGCTCGATCAGCAGGTTGCAGAAGGACGGGATGGTCTCCGGCACGGCCTGTGGCAGCAGGATCAGCCGCAGCCGCTGCCAGGGCGTGAAGCTGAGCGCGATCCCGCCCTCCAGCTGCGCCGGGTCGACCGCGTTCAGCGCACCGCGCACGATCTCCGAGCCGTACGCCCCGTAGGTGAGCCCGAGCGCCAGCGTGCCGGCCCACATGGGCACCAGCTGCCAGCCGAAGGCGATGGGCAGCACGAAGAACACCCAGAAGATCATCACCAGCGCCGAGGTGCCGCGGAACACCTCGGTGTAGAAGCCGGCGAGGAAGCGGACGATCCACAGCCGGTGGGTGCGCGCGAGGCCCACGGCGAAGGAGACGGCCGCGGCCAGCAGCGCGCTGAACACCAGCAGCTGGACCGTGGTCCAGACTCCCTCGAGTACGAGTTTCCAGAGCCCTGTGGTCATCCGCCGCACAGCTCCTTCGCGGTGAGATCGGTCATCTCGGCCTTGCCGAAGCCGAACGGCCGCAGGATGCGGAACAGCTCCCCGCTCTTCTTCAGCTTGCGCAGCTCGACGTTGAAGGCGTCCCGGAGCCTGGTCTCGGTGGGCCGGAACGCGAACGCGCCGCCGTCCACGTGCGGTTTGCCGTCGACGAGCGGTGTGAAGGGCTTGGTGGCCTCGGCCTTGGCCGACTTCTTCACCACCTCGCGGGTGGTGAGGGCGGTACCGGCGAACACGTCGACGCGTCCGGCCTCCACCGCGTTCAGGCCGGCGACCTGGTCCGGGACGATCAGGATGTCGCTCTCCTTGTACCCCGCGTCCACGGCGTACTGGATCTCGGCGTATCCGGTCCCGGTGGCGAATTTCGCCTTCTTCGCCACACAGTCCTTGTAGTCGTGCAGGCCCTTCGGGTTGCCCTTGCGCACGATGAAGGAGTCGAGCATCTGGTAGTCGGGATCGGCGAAGATCACCTGCGCGCAGCGCTCGGGATTGACGTACATCCCGGCGGCCACGACGTCGAACTGCTGCGAGTTGAGGCCGGGGATGAGCGAGCCGAACTCGGTCGGCACCGGCTGCACCCGGTCGATGCCGAGCCGTTTGAAGATGACGCGTGCCAACTCCGGCGCCTCGCCGGTCAGCCGGCCCTCCTTGTCGATGTATCCGAAGGGGATCTCGCCCGCGATCCCGAGACGTACGACGCCCTGGGCCCGGAGCCGGTCGAGCAGCTCGCCGCCGTTCGTGCCGGCCGCGGTGGCCACGCGTGAGCAGCCCGCGGCGCCCAGCGCACCGGCCGCCGCGATACCGGCGAGCACCGAGCGGCGGGTGCGTCTGCGTTCGTATCCGGTTGTGTGATGGTCGTACCCGAGTGGTGGAGCCATGGCGGCGCGGCTACCCGAACGCAAGCTACTTATGCGCCACGGTTTTCACGCGCCTGCGGCGGTACGCGGCGCGCACGGGGTACACGTACCGCCGGCCGGACGAACCGCAGGAGGGCAGGACATGACCGCACTCGGAATCCTCTACCCGGGTCACTTCGCCGAGGACGACTACGCGCGCATCGAGCAGCTCATCGGCAGCGACATCCGGGTGGACCTGGTCCGCATCGAGGTCGCCGAGGACATCCACCGGACCGACGCGCTGCGGGAGATGGGCTCACCCGAGCGGCTCGCGGCGAGCGTGGAGGGGCTGCGGCTGGCGGGCGCGGAGGCGGTGGTGTGGGCGTCCCCCAGCGGCAGCCTCGGGTACGGCTGGCAGGGCGCCCAGGAGCAGGTGCGCGCCCTGGCCCGGGCGGCGGGCATGCCGGCCTCCTCGACCTCCTTCGCCTTCGTGCACGCGGTGCGGGAGCTCGGGGTGCGGCGGGTGGCCGTAGGGGCGCCCTGTCCGCAGAACGTGGCCGACCTGTTCGCGGACTTCCTGCGGGCCGGGGGCGTGGAGGTGGCCGCTGTGCAGGCGGCCGGAGCCGTGACGCCGGAGGAGGTCGCGGGGTGGGGCGAGGCGGAGACGCTGGCGCTGGCCCGGGCGGCGGACGCGGCCGGCGCGGAGGCGGTGGTGCTGCCGGACACCGCGTGGCACACGGCGGCGTACCTCCCGCTCCTCGAGGAGTCCCTGGGCAAGCCGGTCCTCACGGCGAACCAGGTCACGGTGTGGGAAGGGCTGCGGCTGGCCGACCGCCGGGTGAACGCGCCGGCGCTGGGGGCACTGTTCACGCGGGAGCCGATCGTGCAGGTCTGAGGACCTGAGCCGCCCGGGAATAAACCGGAGCCACCCTCCTGTTAAGCCTCTCCACAGGCCACCAGGCCACCGCCGAGCAACAGGAGGCACCCACCGTGTCGGCAGACGAGATCCGGGGAACCGCGCAGGGGAGCGCCCCCGTCCCCCTCTCCGTGCTGGATCTGGTGACCGTCGGCGCGGGGAGTACCGCCACCGACGCACTGCGGACCAGCGTCGCGCTGTCGCGGCTCGCGGAGTCGCGGGGATTCCACCGGTACTGGGTGGCCGAGCACCACTCGATGCCGGGGGTCGCCTCCTCCTCGCCGGCCGTGATCCTCGCCCACCTCGCCGCGCACACCGAGCGGATCCGGCTCGGATCGGGCGGGGTGATGCTGCCGAACCACGCGCCCCTGGTCATCGCCGAACAGTTCGGGACGCTGGAGGCCATGGCGCCCGGGCGGGTCGACCTCGGGCTGGGGCGGGCGCCCGGGACCGACGGCGCCACCGCGGCCGCGCTGCGCCGCACGGACACGCTGAACGAGGGCGCCGACGACTTCCCCCAGCAACTCGCCGAGCTGACCCGGTTCCTCGACGACGACTTCCCCGACGGGCATCCCTACCGGCGAATCCACGCCATACCCGGGCCGGTCCAGGCGACCTCCCCGGGCGGCGTCCAGTCGCCGCACCGCCCGCCGGTCTGGCTCCTCGGCTCCTCCGGCTTCAGCGCCCGCCTCGCCGGCCTGCTCGGCCTGCCCTTCGCCTTCGCGCACCACTTCTCGGCGCAGAACACGATCCCGGCCCTCGACCTGTACCGGGAGTCCTTCCGGCCGTCCGCGGTGCTCGACCAGCCGTACGCCCTGATCGGTGTCTCCACGCTCGCCACGGACGACGAGAAGGAGGCGCGCCGGCAAGTACGCGCCACCGCCCTGAACATGATCCGCCTGCGCACCGGCCGGCCCGGCCTCTTCCCCACCCCCGAAGAGGCCGAGGCCCACGAATTCAGCCCCATGGAGGAGGACTTCGTCGCCTCCTGGACCGGCAACATCGTCCACGGAACGGCCGACGAGGTCCGAACCGGCCTCGACGAACTCCACAAGCGCACCGGAGCCGACGAGCTGATGCTGACCTCCCACGCCCACCGCGGCGAGCTACGCCTCCGCTCCTACGAACTCCTCGCGGACGCCTACGGGTTGCCCACCGCGTAGGTCTGGGCGCCGAGCAGCTCGGAGATACGGTCCGGCGGCACCGGGCGGGGGTGGAGCCGGCTCTGGCCGCTGTCGTCGCCGGTCGGTCGGTGAGGTGGTGGTCGCGTTCGAACTCGTCGCTGTCGCCTAAGGGTTGCCTACCGCGTAGGTCTGGGCGCCGAGCAACTCGGAGATACGGTCCGGCGGCACCGGGCGGGAGTAGAGCCAGCCCTGGCCGGTGTCGCAGCCGATCCGCCTCAGCCGGGTGGCCTGGGCGGAGGTTTCCACGCATTCGGCGGTTACCGTGAGGCCCAGGCGGTGGGCCAGTTGGATCATCGCCTCGACGATGACCTCGTCGGCCGGGTTCGGCGGGGTGGCGGTCGTGTCCTTGGCCTCCTCGTACTGGAAGCCGCGCACGAAGGAGCCGTCCAGTTTGAGGACGGAGACCGGCAGGCGGCTGAGGTACGCCAGGTTCGAGTAGCCGGTGCCGAAGTCGTCGATGGCGATGCCCACGCCCATGCCGCTGAGGGACTTCAGGGCCTGGAGCGGGCGGCCCGCCGAGCCCATCACCGCCGACTCGGTCAGCTCCAGCTGGAGCAGGTGCGGGGCGAGGCCGGTCTCCGCGAGGATCTCCGCCACGTCCGCCACCAGGTCGGAGTCCCACACCTGACGCACGGCCACGTTGACGCTCACGAAGATCGGCGGCTCCCCGGGGTGGTCCAGGTGCCAGCGGCGGGCCTGACGGCAGGCGGTCGCCAGGGCCCAGCGGCCCAGCGGGACGATCGAGCCGTCCTCCTCGGCCAGTCCGATGAACCGATTCGGCGTCAAGATGCCGAACTGCGGATGGTTCCAGCGGACCAGCGCCTCGACGCCCCGCAGGCGGCCGTCCTCCATGGCCACCAACGGCTGGTACTCCAGCACGAATTCGCCCCGGTCGATGGCATGGCGGAGCGTGGAGGACAGGGCCTGGCGGGTCATACGGTGCGCGTTGCGCTCCGGGTCGAACAGCGTCCAGCGGGCCTTGCCGTCGGCCTTCGCCCAGTACAGGGTCGTGTCGGCGGCCTGCATCAGGCCGGTGGCGGTGGTGCCGGCCGCATGGCGTTCCACGACACCGATCGAGGCGGACAACGACAGCCGCTGGCCCGCGAGATCGAAGGGATCCTGGAGGGCGTCCAGCGCCGCCTCGGCCAGCTCCGCGAGCTGCTCCGTCCCCGTGGAGTCCTCCACCAGCAGCGCGAATTCGTCGCCGCCGAGCCTGGCCACGAGGGGCGTGCTCGACCGGGCGTACCCGGCCTCGTCGGCGACCCGGGTCAGGCGCTCGGCCACGGCGGCCAGCAGGCGGTCGCCCACGCGGTGGCCGAGAGTGTCGTTGACCGCCTTGAATCCGTCCAGATCCAGATAGCACAGCCCGATCCGGCCGGTACCGCTCTGCTCGTACGACTCCGCCTCCAGCGCGGCCGACAGCCGCTCGAAGAACAGCGTGCGGTTCGGCAGCCGCGTCACCGGGTCGTGCATCTGCAAGTGCCGCAGGCGCGCCTGGAGTTCACGGTGCGCGCCGATGTCGGCGACGGACAGCAGGATGCCCGGCTCGGCGTCCGCGAGGGGGGCGACGGTGACCTGCACCCACACCGCGTGGCCGTCGGGGTGCTTCAGCCGGCGGGTGCAGCGCAGCTTGGCCTGCCGGCCGCGCAGCACCTCGCGATAGGCGTGCCAGATGCGGGCCTCGGAGGTCAGGTCCACCAGATCGGCGGCGACCTGCCCGGTCAGCGCGGCGGGATCGATGCCGAGCAGAGCGCCCAGGGCGGCGTTGGCGTCGGCGACCAGGCCCTCCCGGTCGACCACCGCCATCGCCAGCGGGGCGGCCTCGAAGACGGAGCGGTAGGCGCGCCCCGCACGGGTAGGTGTCGCATTGTCACTATCTGTGACGGCTGACCGGTCGAGGTCTGCCGCGGGCGTCGGCCCTTCGGACGTTCCGCTCACCGCTCGCTCCCGCAGTGCACTCGATCTCTGTCCGTGCAGGAAAGTGTGCCGATCATAGAGGCTGGCCCGAGGGCCTTCCAGTCACTGTCCAGTGTCCAGGATGACCCGGCGGTTGTGACAGATCGTTTCTGCCCGTCCCTGGGCGGGTTCTTAGGGCTCCCGACCGCTTGTGACGTTCCGTGAGCGCTTCGGGGTGTCGGCCATTCGGGGCACTCCGCGACCCCTCACCCTTCTGGGGCACGCAAACAGGGCGTATCGCGACAAAGTCACACAGTCTGGATGCGGTGTCCCGCGAAACCGCATCCGGAGGTCCCCGTGCCGCGTCAGCTGCCCCTCGAGCGGCTTTCCCGTGAGGCCCTCGCGAGGCTCGGACGGATCGGCACCCGGCCCCGACTGCGCAGCACCGCCGCCGTGTTCACCGTCATGTCGGCGCTCGCCGCGACCTCGATCCTGACCGTCCCCTCGGTCGCCGAGCCGTTCACCACGGCGCCCTGCGCCCTCAAGCGGACCGACGCGCACCACTCGGAGGGCCTCGACACCTGGAACGACGCCTACACCCGCCCGTCCCGCCCGCTCGACGCGGTCCTGGTCTTCCTGTCCTTCCCGGACTCCACCCCCCGCACCACACCCGCCGAGCTGACCGCCGACCACTTCCCGGCCACCAACAGCTTCTTCCAGCGCGCCTCCTACGGCCGGTTCGCCCTGCGCCCGCATCCGCTGCGCCGCTGGCTGCGCATGCCGCAGCCGTCGACGTCGTACGCCATGAGGCGGGACTGGGATCCGGACCGGCGGGCCGCCTATCTGCGTGACGCGTTCGCCACGGCCGACCCCGAGGTGGACTTCTCGCGCTACGACGTCGTGTACTTCGTCGCCGACCCGGACGCGCCCGGCGTGGACTCCGACGCGACGAAGGTGGTCAACCTGGACACCCCGACGCACATCGACGGCACGGACGTCCGGCGGGTGGTCACGGTCTTCGAGAGGCATCCGCCCGACCGGCTGGTGCTCGCGCACGAGACCGGGCACGTCTTCGACCTGCCGGACCTGTATCACCGCCCGGTGGACGGCAAGGGCGACTGGGACACCTACGTCGGGGACTGGGACCTGATGGGCAGCCAGTTCGGACTGGCCCCCGATCTGTTCGGCTGGCACAAGTGGAAGCTGGGCTGGCTGGGTCCGCGCCAGGTCGTGTGCGTGCGGGGCGGCGGTCCCACCCGGCTGACGCTGGAGCCGCTGGCCGCGGGGCCGGGCACCACGGTCGCCGGCGCCTCGGGCGCCCCCGCCTTCGGGCTCGGCGACGGCGTGAAACTGGCCCTCGTGCGCACCGGCCCCGAATCCGTCCTCGCCTTCGAGGCGCGCGGCCCGGCCGGGAACGACAGCGCGGTCTGCCGGTCGGGCGTCCTGGTGTACCGGGTGCGCGGCGGGGCGGAGTCCGGGGGCGGGCCGATCCAGGTGGTCGACGCCCACCCGCACACCGAGGCCTGCTGGGCGAACTCGGTGTACCCGCCCCTCGCCGATGCGCCGGTCGCCCTGGGGGAGAGCTTCACGGTGCCGGGTGAGGGCGTACGAGTGGAGGTGGAGGACCGGACGCCGTCGGGGGCGTGGACGGTGAAGATCACGCCGGGGCCGAGTCCGGGGGGTGCGGGCTGAGCGGGGGCCGCGAGTACACAACGACAGAGGGTCACATTCTCGCGAATGTGACCCTCTGCTGTCTGGTGCGCCGCCAGGGACTCGAACCCCGGACCCGCTGATTAAGAGTCAGCTGCTCTAACCAACTGAGCTAGCGGCGCCTGCTGACGTCGTAGACCTTAGCACCCTGATCGGCGGGAGGAAAAATCGATATCCGCACCGCGGCGCGGGCCGCCCGGACGGCCGCCCACAGCACGACCTCGGGGCCGGGCAGCCATGGGTTGCGGGTGTCGGGGGCGACGAGCCAGCGGGCACCGTCGGGGGCGGAAGGGTCACCGCCCGTGAGCGCCGGGACGGTCACGGCGTCCCCCTTGCCGTGGCAGAGCAGCGGGGGAATCGCCCAGCTCCACTCCTCCCAGGCCAGCAGGGACGGCAGTCGCTGTGCCGTACGCGGCGCGGCGAACAGCAGCATGCGGCCCCGGAACGCCGCGACCGGGCCCGACCCCGGCCCCTCGTCCCAGAGCCGGTCCAGCATCCGGCGCCCGAAGACCGCCGGCACGTTCACCACGTCGAAGACGGTTCCGCAGGGCAGCACCAGCGGCCCGGTCCCGCTCCGGGGACGACTCCCCGTCGAGGCCAGCCATTCGGCGCCGTCCGCGGTGACTCCCGCGAGGTCGCTGCGTGCACTGCTCATACCGATCACATCTACCGGCCGTGAGCACCGGAAAGCGGTGAGTTGCCGAAAAGGGGGACAAGCCGAGCCGTGAGGGGGTATCTTGCCCGCCCGCCTGGCATATGCCGGGCGACTTGGCCGCGGCCGGCATCACACCGGGTCCGCGGACCCCCGCCCCTCGGCCTCGGCGGCAGCCCCCCGCATCAGGTCCCGCCCGAACTCCACCATTCTCTTGGCGTAGTCCTCGGTCCACTCCGCCCGCTCGGCGATGTCCGCCGGCGTCAGCCGGTCGAACCGCCGCGGATCGGCCAGCTGGGCCGCCGCGACGGCCTGGAACTCCATCGCCCGGTCGGTGGCCGCACGGAACGCCTGCGTCAGCTCCGTCGCCCGCGACAGCAGCTCCCGCGGATCCTCGATCGACTCCAGGTCGAAGAAGTGCTCGGGATCGGCGGCCGCCTCGGCGGGCTCGAAGAGCAGCGGCGCGGGGCGTAGCCGCGGTTCGTGCCGACGCGGCGTGGGCTCCGCCATGTCTTTCTCCTCCTCGTACGGTTCGGTAGGGGCGCCGCCTTCTGGGTGGGCCGCCTTCCATTGTCCCGCCCCCACGCAAGGGGACGCTGGCTGTTTGTGTTCTTCGGCCGCCTCCGGCGGCGTGCCGGCCTCCGTCCGGCGGGAGGGCGGTCTTGAGGGAGGCGGTCGCCGGGTCATGGCCGCCAAGGCACCCGGTGTTCGGCGAGGTGGGCCAGCACCGCGTGGTTCGCCTCCCAGCCGTCCGGGAACTTCACCACCGTTCCCAGCTGGACCGGCTCGGTCGACGGATAGTCGTCCAGGAGGTCGCCCACCCCCGCCCGGCACACCACGACGCACGCCTGCCGGTGGCGGGAGGCGAGGACGCACAGGCGGCCCGTCTCCAGGTGGAACGCGGTGGCGTCGGGGCGGCCGGACAGCGGGTGCAGGACGACCGTGACGTCGAACTCCCGGCCCTGGAGCCGGTTCGCCGTGTCCACCGTCACATCGGCGACGCCCAGCTCGGCCAGCGCGGCCCGCACCGCCGCCGCCTGGTCCCGGTGGGCCGTGCCGACGGCGATCCGGTCGGCGGTGAGGGGGGCCGGGTCCGGTGAGCGCTCCGAGACCGCCGCGCCACCCCGGTCCAGCAGCCGTCGTACCACCGTGGCCACGGCCCGTACCGCTTCCGGGTCCGTCCTCGGCGTGTGCCGCGCGGGCAGTTCCAGCAGCCCCCAGCCCGAGGCCGCCGCCTCGTCGATCACCCGGTCGGGGCCGGAGCCGTCGGACGGGACGGCGAAGGCCAGGCGGCGGTCGCCGTGGTCCGTGCCGCTGCGGAAGGGCGTGTAGGGGTAGAAGGCGTCCGACACCAGGGGGGCCGCCGACGCCGGGAGGCGCCACGACACCGGCAGACGGTGCTGCGGCAGCTCGGGGTTGTGGGCGAGGAGAGTGGTCACGGCCGAGGCGGACGGGTCGTACGACAGGCCCGCCCACTGCTCGCTGCCCACGATCGCGAACGGGTCCAGCTGGCCCGGGTCGCCCACGAACAGCGCCCGCTCGAACAGCCCGGCCACGGCGAGCAGCGCGTCCGAGCGCATCTGGTACGCCTCGTCCACGATGGCGTGCCGCCACGGCTCGTCCACCTTCACGTGCGCCCACTTCGCGGCGGTGGACAGGACGACCGGGATGCCGGTCAGGTCACCCGCCTTCGCCGACTTCCGTACGTTCGGCAGGCCGTCCAGTGCCTTGTCGTACGGGTCGGCGTCGCTGCTGTGCAGCCGGCCGACGGGCAGCTCGGGGTCCTTCTCGGCGAGCCGGGCCACCAGGTCGTCGACCTGGGCGTTGGTCTGCGCGATCACCATCAGCGGGCGCCCGGCGTCGGCGAGTTCCAGCGCCGCGCGGACGACGAGGGTGGACTTGCCGGCACCCGGCGGGGAGTCCACGACCACGCCCCGGTGGGTGCCGTGCAGGGTGTCGCGGAGGATCGCGTCGGTGGCCCGCGCGGCCGCGGCCCCGGGGTCGAACGCCGCTTGCTGGACGCGATCGGTCACCGGGAGTGCCACCCATGTGACAGATGGTAGTCTCGCGTCGTGCTGAGCGAGAGCCAAGCCGGCACAGCAACCTCCAATCTCCGGGGAACCCGGGCTGGTTCCAACCCGGCTGGTGCTGATCGCGGAAGACTCGGTCGCTCGCTGAGCGATCGAGCGGCGGGAGCCAGCAATCTCCCTCGCTCGCGAGGGAGAGGGCTCAAAGCAGGTCCTCCTCGGTCACGGGGTCGGCGGACTCGGCCACGGCGGCCGCCTCACCCGGCGGCCCGCCGTGCGTCCACGGCGTCTCCTCCGGGTCGGGCAGCTTCGCCCCGCCGCGCTGCTCGTGCTCGAACAGGGTGAAGCAGAGCCGGTCGCCCTTCTCCGGGACCGACCCGGCCTCGGGCTCCTTGCCGCGGCCCATCTTGTCGACGATCCGCAGGACGACGAGACCCTCGCCCTCGGAGCCGGCGAACCCGACGAACTCGGCCGCCTGCGGTTTCCCGCCCAGCGAGCGGTACACCTTCGCCCGCTCCCCGAAGTACGGCCGGTCGTCCGTGCGCACGGTCACCAGCGGGCGCGGGCTGGGCCGCTTGCCCTCGCTGTACGCCATGACGACATCCGTGACCTCGCCCGCGAACGCCTCCCCGGCCAGCCTGCGCCCGGCCATCACCAGCGGGTCGTCGAGGGCCTCCTGCGCCTCGAGACGGGCCTGTTCACGCTCGCGCGTGGCCAGCTTGTTGGCGGCCGTCACCGCGTCGTCGCGGCGGGGCTGCGGGGGTTCCCCGGCGACCACGCGGTCGCGGTGGCCGGTGAACGACCAGCGGTCGCGCGTCCACCGCTCCTCGACATGCGCCCCCTCCGGCAGCGCCCGCAGCAGGTCGATACCGCGCCACACCGCCTGCCAGGTGGGCAGGGTGACGCTCGCCACCAGGTCGCGGATCTCCTGCTCGGCCGCGGTGAGCGCGCCGAGCCGGTCGTCCGCCTCCAGCCCGTCCTCGGCGGCCGCCAGGGCGGTACGCGCCCGGTCGTAACGCTCCAGGGCGGGCGCGAGCAGCTTGTTGTCGAACGCCGGGTCGGTGGCCGGACCCGCGGGCGGGCACAGCAACTGGCCGTCGGCGCCCCGCCCCAGCTCGGCCCGCGCCGCCTCCTCGGCGCCCGTCACGCCCTCCGGAGGGTCGATCCAGGCGAGCAGCGCACCCAGGTGCTGGTCCTCCAGGCTGGACTGCCCGGTCGCCCAGTGCCGCGACAGCAGGTCCGTCAGCGCGTGCAGCAGCGAGGAACCCGGCACCCGGGCCCGCTCCCCGAAGTGCGTCAGCCACCGCCCGAGCAACGGCACCCGGGGCGGCGCCGGGTAGGGCGCCTCCGGGTCCTGCTCCGCCGTACGGCGAAAGCGCATGGACCGCCCGAGCAGCCGTACGAACTCCACGCCCGCGCGGCTCGGCACGATCAGCTGCTGGGCGTCCGCGCACAGTTCGACCTCGACCTTGACCCGCTTGCCGGTCTCCGGGTCGGTCTCGGTGCGCTCGGCGGGCTCGACGCCCTCCGCGAACGAGTCGACGTAGGGCAGGACGATGTCCGCCAGTTCGGCGAGGAACGCGAAACGCAGATCGCGGTCGCGCGGCTGCGCCACGACGAGCAGGCGCGGCGCGTCCCGGTCGGTGCCGACCAGCGCCCCGAGCGGGGCCCCCGCCTCACCGGCGGTGGTGAGCGGCACGAACACCAGCGGCCGGTCGGACAGATGCCGGTGCCGGACCGTCGCGGTGGGCCGGGCACGGCCGGTGCTGACCGCCTCCAGACGGGCGAGGGTGGCGATCAGGGACACGCGGCCACCTCCCGGCCGGACAGCGCCTCCGCCCGCAGGGCCGCCGCCCTGCGCAGCGCCGCCACCGCCGGATCCCCGGGGTCGCCGAGCTCGCCGCGGGCCGCCGCCAGAACGTCGTCCACGGTCGACAACCCGCCCAGTTCGGCGCGGACCGGGCGGCCCAGCGTCGTCACCGCGCCCGCCGAGCGGGAGCGCTCGCGGCAGTGGAAGGCCAGTTCGCACGCGGCCAGGCACTCGGGCGCGTACGTCGCCGGGACCGACTCCACCGCCGCCGTCAGCTCCTCGGCCGGCAGACCGGGCGCGAAGCAGGTGCCCTCGGGAAGGCCGTCGGCGATCTCGTCGATCCGGGTGAGCCGGGCCAACTGGCGGGCGGTGACCGCGCGCTGCTTGCGGATGTCCACGGCCGAGGCGGTGGCCAGGTTGGAGAAGTCCCGGGGGCAGACCAGGAGAACGCGCTGCCGCACGCGCGGGGCGGGCACGCTGTCTTGGGCGCTCCGCCTCCGCGGCGCCTCAGCCGGTGTCGAGGGGACGACCGTGCTCACCCCTTCGGGCCTCCGCGCGCTCGTCCCCTCGACACCGGCGCGCCCCTCCGGCTCCGCGCCGAGCCGTCCGGCGACGTCCTCCAGGGCCAGCACGTACACCGCCGCCTGCCGCGCGGCCGCGCCCACCTTCGCCGGGTCGGCCGAACCGTCGAGCATCGGGAAGGACTTGATCTCCACGACCGTCCAGCTGCCGTCCGGGTGCACCACCACCGCGTCCGGCTCCAGGAACGCCGGGGAGCCCGCCACGTCCAGTGCCAGCATCGGATGGTCGAGCAGCGTCCAGCCGCCCGCCTCGACGGCCTCGCGCAACGCCAGCGCCGTACGCGCCGTCCGTCCCGCCGGGCCGGGCGCGGACAGGTCGGGGACGTGGGTCTCCCGCGGCGGCTCGGCGCCCGGGTCCAGGCGCGCGTGCACCAGGCGCAGCAACTCCGCGCCGCCGTCGGCCTTCACCCGTGCCTCGAACGCGTTGCCCCGGGTCAGGGCGAACTGCGACTGCCCGAAGGCGGACGGCGCGCCCAGCGCGCTCGCCAGTCCCGCCTTGTCGACGCCCGCCCCGTCCAGGATCGCCCGCCGTCTGCACCCCGGATTCGCGGCGAGCGCCGCGAGGGCGCGCGCGTCGAGTGCCTTGGCCGGTACGTCGGGGCCGCGCAGCTCAGCGAGCCGGTGCCGGAGCGCCGTCCCCCGCGTCGGTGGGGGCGGCGTCCGGCTCGGCTGCGGCTCCGAGCCGCGCGTCGCGCTGCCGTGGAATTCGCTCACCCGGGGAAGTCTGGCATCCGCCACTGACAATCGGGGCGCCTGTGCCCCCGGAGCCCGCTGCGACGACCGAGTCGCCCGGCAGCAGCCGCGCCCGCAGCCGGTCCACGCCGCGCATCACGTACGGCGCGAGCAGCAGCCCGACCCCCATCACGGCCGCGCCCGCGACCGCGTCCAGGAAGTAGTGGTTGGCGGTGCCCATCACCACGATCGCGGTCAGCAGCGGGTAGGCGACGCCGACGGCCTTGGCGATGCGCGTGCCGCCGTACCGCCACAGCATCACTCCGCACCACAGCGCCCAGCCCACGTGCAGGCTCGGCATGGCCGCGTACTGGTTCGTCATGCCGCCCATGCCCCGTGGGGCGCTGGCCTCGCCGCCCCACCAGCCGTACGAGCTGTACTCGGCCATCGTGTCCACGAAGCCGTGGCCCGCGGAGAGCAGGCGGGGCGGGCAGGTGGGCAGCAGGGTGAAGCCGATCAGGCCTATGAACGTGGACGTCATCAACCAGGTGCGGGCCGCCCGGTAGTGGTGGCTGCGGGACCGGAAGAGCCAGACCAGGATCGCGGGCGTGACCAGGTAGTGCAGCGACGCGTACCAGAAGTCGGCCGGGACGCCGAGCCATGCCTCGCGCGTGAACAGGCGGTTGAGCGGATGCTCGGCGTTGAGGTGCAGGGCCTTCTCGACGCGCAGGATCGCCAGGCCGTGGTCCACGGCGCTGGAGACGTCGCCCCGGGCGAGCAGGCGGCCCGCCGAGTAGCAGCCGTACACCAGCAGGATCAGCGGAAGTTCCGTCCACCACCGCAGCCGGGTCCGTGGGGACACCTCGGTGCCCGGTGTCTCGGTCTGCGGCATCCGATCGCCCTCCCCCTTCTGGTCCGCGGCTCGCCTTGGGCCGGGCGTGCCACTTTACGGCGTACCTGTCAGCTCGTTCACGGCGTACCTGTCCGCTCGTGCGGCGTACCCGTTGGCTCTCAGGCGGCGCTTCAGCCCAGATAGACGCTGAGATCGCCCGCCGGGTTGCCCAAGGACAGGGTGCGCGATGATGGAGGGGCTACGCCTCGGGTTTCTCCCCGATCCCTCCCCGATGTCTCCCGGAAAGGTCCCCCATGGCACCGCGCATCCTGCTGGCCCGGCACGGACAGACGGCCTGGTCGCTGTCCGGCAAGCACACCGGCAGGACCGACGTGGGTCTCCTCGAGGAGGGCCGGCGCGGCGCCAAACTGCTCGGCGAGCGGCTGCACCGCGCGCCCTTCGACGGCCTCCCCGGGGTCGAGGTCCGCACCAGCCCCCTGTCACGCGCGCGTGACACGTGTGAACTCGCCGGATTCGGTGACCGGGCGACCACCTGGGACGCGCTGCTGGAATGGGACTACGGCGCGTACGAGGGCATGACCCCCGAGGAGATCCAGGCCGTTCGCCCCGGCTGGCTGATCTGGCGGGACGGGGTCCCCGAGGGGGAGACCCTCGCCGAGGTGACGGATCGGGCGGACGAGGTGGTGTCCTGGGCGCGGTCAGCCGACCGCGACGACCGCGATGTCCTCGTGTTCGCCCACGGGCACATCCTGCGGGCCATAGGCGCGAGGTGGCTGGGCCAGCCGCTGGACTTCGCCGCGCGGATCCGCCTCAACCCGACATCGCTGTCCGTCCTGGGCTGGGCGTACGGCGAACCGGCGATCGAGAGCTGGAACGACCTGGGACACCTCGCCGGTTGACCACCCGGCCACGGGGTCAGGGCCTACGTACGTGCCGTCCGCGGCAGCGAGGCGTGCCGTTCCAGGAACCCCGAGACCCCGGAGGCCCGCCGGTGCGGCAGCAGCACCCGCGCGGTGCCCGCCAGCATCGTCTGGATCCGTGACGACTGCACCTGGTCCAGCAGGTCCAGCACCTGCATCCCGGCCGCCGCCGCCTCGTCGGGCCGTCCCCCGCGCGCGAGGTCGTCCGCGAGTTCGGCCGTGTAGAGCGCGATGTTCCGTGTGAAGTGGGGGTCCTGGAGCTGCGCGGCCCGCCGCGCGTGCCGGGCCGCGCGCGTCCAGTCGCCCAGCGTCGACCAGCACTGCGCCTCCAGCCCCTCCAGCTCGGCCTCGCCGTAGAAGGTCATCCACTCCGGGTCGGCGTCCGAACGGCCCCGGTCGTACAGGGCCTGTGCCCGTACGAGCGCCTGTTCGCAGCCGGTGCGGTCGGCGAGCCCCGCCCAGCCGCCCGCCTCGCGCAGCGCGAGCAGCGACATCAGGCGCGCGGACCCCAGTGACCGCCCGACCCGCTGCGCGGCCTGCGCCGCCCGCACCGCCTCCCGGGGCCGCCCCGCGTCGCGCGCGAGGAAGGCCGTGTTGCAGAAGGCGTGCGCCTCCAGGGCGGGGTCCCCGGTCATCCGGGCGGTCGCGAGCGCCTCCGCGTAGTGCGAGCGGGCGTCGTCGAAGCGGCCGGAGTCGTGGGCCAGCCAGCCCACGGAGATGGCGAGTTCACCGGCGCCCGAGTGCAGCCGGTCGGCGGTCGTCTGCCGGGTGGCACCCGCGTCCAGCAGCTCGTAGGCGGCGCGCAGCGGGGCGGCGGCGCGCCGGTAGAGGCCGTCCGCGCCGTGCCGGTCGTCGAGCAGCCGGATACGGCGCACGGCCTCCTCCAGGGCGGCCGCCTCGGAGGACCCGGCGCGGCGCACCGGCCGGTCCGACGCCGCGGCGTCGATGGTGACCCCCAGGGGGCCCAGCGTGGCGGCGGCCACGGTGGCGCCCCCGCCCGTCATGAATGCGCGACGCAGCACGTCGCTCTCCTCGTGGATCTCGTGGTTCTCGTGCGTGTCGTACGGGTCCTGCGTGTCATACGGCTCGAACGCCCCCTGTGTCTCACCCCCGGCGAACGCCGGGTGTGCGGCGAGCGAGGGGGACGCTTCCCCCGCCGGGCGAGCCCCGCGTCCGCGGACGGACGAGCGGGGCGCGAAGCCCAGGTCGGCGAGCGTGCGGCCGGGGAACATGTGCAGGAACACCCGTTCGTACGCGTAGTTCGGGCAGCGGATCTCGCCTGCCTCGACCCGGCCGATGTAGCGCGCGTCACAGCTCACCCGCTCGCCGATCTCGCGGGCGGCCCGCCGCACCATGGCGGCGAACTCGGCCGGTGAGCGCCGGCCGCGCAGCTGCCGGAAGGCGAGGTTCGGCCGTGGTGGCCGTTCGGGCTGTGACGAGGTCACGGTTGACGACGCCATGGCCGGGTCCTCTCGTGCGAACCGTCGAACCATGCCGGATCCGTTGCGGGTCGTCGGTGTCGGCGCCCCGGTTCCGGCGGGCAAGAACGTACCTGCTGTGTCGGGCCCGCCACGCTGCGTTTGGCTACAAATCGGATATCTCATGCATGATCTGCCATGAAGTGCCATCCTTTGCGGCGCACTTGTGCCGTAGCCGTTGACGCCGTGCCGCGTTGGACCCAGCGGACTGCAAGAGGGCTGCGTGGTGGAGGCCGGGATGGAGACCAGCCGGAGCAACGATCCTTGTGCGCCGTCGCCGTCGCCGACCGCGTGCGAGGTGGTGACCGTGCCGACCCGGCAGGGTCTGGAGGCGGTCGACATCCTGCGGCGCGGTGCGGCCGGGGACGCGGTGGGGCCCGTCCTGCACGACGGCGGGTGCGACACGCTCGGCTTCCTGGTCCCGCCGGGCACCGCCGCCGCGTGGGACGTCCCCGGGAGCACCTGTACGGAGACCGACGGACGCGGGCTGAACCTGGTCCCGCAGCCGCCGGTCGAGGGTTCGGGCTGGCTGGTGCCGCCGGGAGAGGCCGACCTGGCGACGGACCCCGCGGTCCTCAGACGGGCCCTGGGGGAGGCGGCACGGCTGCTCGAGGCGGCGGACAGCTGCCGCTGACCGGCACCACCTGCCGGGGCCCTGCGAAAATGGCCCCATGGGCAAGTCCAGGAACCCCCGGCGCAGACAGGCCGACGCCGAGACGGTCGTCGAGGACGTCGACGGCGGCCTCGCCGAGCTGATACCCGACCGGGACCGTCGGCGGGCCTGGACCCTGCTGATCGACGGCGCGCCGCAGTCGCACGTCGACCTCGACGACCCGGCGTACCTCTCCTTCGAGTACCAGCGGCGGCTCGGGCACGTCATCGACCTCGTCGCACCGCCCGGCAGGCCGGTGCGCGCCGTGCACCTCGGCGGCGGCGCGTTCACCCTGGCCCGCTATGTGGCCGCCACCCGGCCCCGCTCCACCCAGCAGGTCGTCGAGCGGGACGCGAAGCTCGTCGAACTGGTCCGGCGGGAGCTGCCGTTGGACCCCGGGGCGCGGATCCGGGTGCGCTCGGCGGACGCCCGCGAGGGCCTGGCCAGGGTGCCGGACGGCTGGGCCGACCTGGTCGTCGCCGATGTCTTCAGCGGCGCCCGCACCCCCGCCCACCTCACCTCCACCGAGTTCCTCGACGAGGTCCGCAGGGCCCTCGCGCCGGACGGGGTCTTCGCCGCCAACCTCGCCGACGGTCCCCCTCTCGCCCATCTGCGCGGCCAGATCGCCACCGCCGCCGCCCGTTTCCCCGAGCTCGCGCTGGTCGCCGACCCGGCCGTGCTGCGCGGCAAACGGTTCGGCAACGCGGTCCTGGTCGCCGCCGACCGCCCGCTCCCGGTCGCCGAACTGACCCGCCGCGCCGCCTCCGACCCGCATCCCGCCCGGGTCGAGCACGGCAGGGCGCTGCTCGCCTTCACGGGAGGGGCCGGCGCGGTCACGGACGAGGCGGCGGTGGCCTCACCGGCCCCGCCGCCCTCGGTGTTCCACTGACGTTCCGCCGACGAGGACCGGCTGGGACGGGCCCTAGAAGTCCAAGCCCCGCGACAGCAAGGGCAGATGCCGTTCGTACAGCGCCGCCAGGTCCTCCCGGCCGTCGCCCTCCACCCAGTGCCGTACCAGCGTGGTGAAGACCGCGATGATCGCCGCCGCCGCGCACTTGACCTCCAGGTCGGCCGCGTCGCGGCCGGCGCGCTCGGCGATCACCTCGGCGATGGCGCGCTCGCTGCGCTCCTGTTCCGCGACGGTGCGGGCGCGGATGGCCGGGTCGGTGAAGGAGATCCGGGTGCGCAGCAGGAGCTCGTCGCGGTCCTGCTGGATCATCTCCCCGACGGGGCCCTTCAGGGCGCCCAGCACCGCGTCGACGATGGGTTCGTCGGCGGGGCGGGAGCGCAGGGCGGCGGCGAGGGCGGGGTCGTACTCGTCCTGGAGGACGACGTCCTCCTTGGTGGGGAAGTACCGGAAGAAGGTGCTGGGCGAGACCTCCGCCGCCTCCGCGATCTGGTCGACCGTGGTGGTCTCGTAACCGTTCTCGGCGAAGAGGCGGTAGGCCTCCCGGCGGATGCGCAGGCGGGTCTGCTGCTTCTTGCGCTCGCGCAGGCCGAGAGGTGCGGCGGAGGTCTCGTGCGTCGTCATGCGACCGATTCTGCGGGCTGTGCGGCGGACCGGGCCACCGTACGGGAGCAGGGGGCGGTGCCGGGCAGGAAGACGGCGGCCAGGACGGCGCCGAGCAGGGCGATCGCGCCGCAGGCCGTCAGGACCAGGCTCATACCGTGGACGAACGCCTCGTGCGCCCCCGACGCCAGGGCCGCGTCGTGCAGTTGCGCGGCCACCGCGTCGGCGCCGGAGACGGAGTCGCGGGCGGCGTCGGCCGCGGGCCTGGGCAGGGCGGCGATGTGCAGCCGGGCGAGGTAGCCGTAGCTGAGCAGGCTGCCCAGACCGGCGACGCCGAGGACCGAGCCGAGCTGCTGGACGGTCTCCAGGAGGCTGGTACCGGACCCGGTGTTGTCCTCGGGCAGTGCGGCCATCACCAGGCTGGTGGCCGGGACCACGGCGAGCCCGAAGCCGAGGCCGGTCAGGCCCAGCCACAGCGCGGTGAAGCCGTAGCCGTCCGAGGTGCCGGTGGTCGCACCGAGCAGCCCACCGGCGCCGAGCACCAGCAGGCCGGCGGGTACGACCGTGCGCGCGCCCAGCCGGGGGACGAGGGGTTCGCTCGCGGCGGCCGCCGCCATCAGGCCGCCGATCAGGGGCAGGACACGCAGGCCGGTCCCGAAGGCGTTGTTGCCGAGCACGGACTGGAGGTACTGCGGGACGACGAACAGGATGCCCATCACCGCGAAGTTGACGAAGACGGCGATCAGCGTGCCCCACAGGAAGCGGCGGTCGGTGAACAGGCGCAGGTCGACGATGGGGTGCGCGTACCGGCGCTCGCGCAGCACGAACCCGGTCAGCAGGACGGCCGCGGCGACGAGCGGGACGAGGGCCGAGGGCGCGGTCCAGCCGTCGCGGGGGATCAGGATCGTGCCGTAGACCAGCGCGGTGATGCCGAGTCCGCCGAGGACGGTGCCGAGGGTGTCGAACGGCGCGGAGGCGCGGGTGGCGGTGTCGCGGGGCAGCAGCCACACGCCCGCGAGGACGGCGAGCGCGGCGACCGGCGCGTTGAACAGGAACACCGAGCCCCACCAGAAGTGGTCGAGCAGCCAGCCGCCGACCACGGGTCCGACCGGCATGCCGAGTGCGGTGGCCGCGGTCCACACCGCGATGGCCTTGGGCAGTTCCTCCTTGGCGAAGACGCGGGGCAGGATCGCCATGGACAGCGGCATGATCGCGGCGGCCCCGAGACCGAGGACGGCGCGGGCCGCGATGACCGCCGACGGCGAGTGGGCCAGCGCGCCGCCGAGCGAGGCGAGACCGAAGAGCGTGATGCCCGACAGCAGCAGCCGCTTGTGCCCGAACCGGTCGCCGAGTAACCCGACCGGGAGCATCGCCACCGACAGGGCCAGCAGGTAACCGCCGCCGATCCACTGCAACTGGGCGCTGTCGGCGTGTAGTTCGGTCGCGACGGTCGGCAGGGCGACGTTGATGACGGTGCCGTCGAGGCCGACGAGCAGCACGCTCAGGGTGAGCGCGGCCAGGGCGAGCCAGCGGCGGGGGGATTCGGAGAGGCGGTGCGCGAAGTGGTGCGTGGACATGGGGACCTCCCATTCGGAGCAACCTGATGAGAGATTACCGTCAAATGAGAGTTCACTGTCAATATCTAGTTGTCTTTCACTTTGAGGGGTTCAGTAGACCTCCACGTGCGGCGGGCCGTCGTGCCAGGTGCAGAACACCGTCACCCGGTTCGCGCCCGAAGCGAACTCCACCCGGATCCACGACTCCGTCTTCCACACCTGCATCGACCAGCCCGTCCCCGGCGTCGCCGAGACGAGCGTCGCGTCCGCCTTCCCGATGTCGAAGACCGCCCGCCCGCCGTCGGTGTCATAGCTCTTGACCTCACCGGAGGCGGTCTGCGACGCGGACGCGGCGGGAGTGGTCGCCGCGGTCCGCGAGGGTGTCGGGGTGCCGGGCGCAGACGGCGTCTTCCGTGCCGTCCCGGACGGAGACGGGGAAGGGGACGGCGACGGAGGCCGGGGCGTCGAGGACGCCAGCGGCTTTGAACCCTGCTCGGTGGCGTCCGCCGCCGTGATCGGCAGGGCGCGCGGCGGGTCGTACGCCGTGCCCGCCAGCACCGAATGCACCCCCCACCACGACAGCGTGACCGCCGCGCCCGTGGCGAGCGACCACGCGAATACGTGTACGAGTCCGCGTACGAGTCCTCTGCGCATCGCGGGCCATACTGCCCCACGAACCCCATCCGTCGCACACGTTCGGAGCCGCCGGGAGTTGTCCACAGGCCCGCACCCGGCCGTGCCGCATGGCGTACGGTGCGGCGCATGGCAAGTGTTCTCGTGGTCGAGGACGACCAGTTCGTACGCTCGGCGCTCATCCGGCACCTCACCGACGCCTCGCACACCGTGCGCAGCGTCGGCACGGCACTGGAAGCGCTGCGCGAGGTCGCCCATTTCCGCTTCGACGTGGTCATCCTCGACCTCGGCCTGCCCGACCTGGACGGATCCGAGGCGCTGAAGATGCTGCGCGGCATCACCGACGTGCCCGTCATCATCGCCACCGCCCGGGACGACGAGACCGAGATCGTCCGGCTGCTGAACGCCGGAGCGGACGACTACCTGACCAAGCCGTTCTCCGTCGAGCACCTGTCCGCCCGGATCGCCGCCGTGCTCAGGCGCGCCCGAGCAGCCACCGTGGACGCACCGCCGTCCAGCGTCCTGCGCGTCGGCGGCCTGACCGTCGACCCGCTGCGCCGCCAGGCCGAGTTGGACGGGGCGCGCCTCGACCTCACGCGCCGCGAGTTCGACCTGCTGGCCTTCCTCGCCGGCCGGCCCGGGGTCGTCGTCCCCCGCAAGGAGCTGCTGGCCGAGGTGTGGCAGCAGTCGTACGGCGACGACCAGACCATCGACGTCCATCTCTCCTGGCTGCGGCGCAAACTGGGGGAGACGGCGGCCCGGCCGCGCTATCTGCACACCCTGCGCGGTGTCGGCGTGAAGCTGGAACCCCCGGGGGAAGCGGAGCCGATCCGATGAGATGGGCACTGGTCAGGGTCTGCCTCGCGGTCACCACGATGGTCGTGGTCGCCTTCGCGGTCCCGCTCGGACTGGTCGTCAAGGAGATGGCCCGCGACCGCGCCTTCTCCAACGCCGAGCGGGAGGCCGCCGCCATCGCGCCCGCCCTGTCCATCACCACCGACCGCGACAAACTGGAGCGCGTGCTCGCCTCGGCGGGCTCGGACACCGGCATGGCCGTGCACATACCGGCGTCCGGCGGGGACTCGGCGGACGGGTCCGGCCGGGCGGCCGTCGACATCGGGCGGCAGCGCGCGGCCGGCCGGGACATCGCGACGGTACGGAAACTGGGCCGCGCCTCCACCACCGAGGTCGCGGGCGGCTTCAGTCTGCTCCAGCCGGTCGCGCTGAGCTCCGGCGCCATCGCGGTGGTCGAGGTGTACGTCCCCGAGGCCGCGGTCAGCAACGGCGTCGGCACGGCCTGGGCGGTGCTGGCCGCCGTCGGCATCGCGCTGATCGTGGGCTCCGTCGCGGTCGCCGACCGGCTCGGCGTACGGATGGTGCGGCCCGCGCAGCGGCTGGTCGAGGGCGCGCACGAACTGGGGGAGGGCAGGCTGGGCGCACGGGTGCCGGAGGACGGGCCGACCGAACTGCGGCTGGCCGCCGTCGCGTTCAACTCCATGGCCGACCAGGTCGTACAACTCCTGGCGAACGAACGCGAACTGGCGGCGGACCTCTCCCACCGTCTGCGTACCCCGCTGACCGTGCTCCGGCTGAACACCGCCTCGCTCGGCGAAGGAGCCGCCGCCGAGCAGACCCGGGCCGCCGTCGCCCAACTGGAGCGTGAGGTCGACACCATCATCCGCACCGCCCGCGAGGCCAAGCCGCAGACCGCCGCCGCCGGGCCCGGCGCCGGATGCGACGCGGCCGAAGTCGTCCGCGAGCGGATGGGGTTCTGGTCCGCGCTCGCCGAGGACGAGGGCCGCAAGTGGCGGCTGGCCGGGGTCGAGCGGCCGGTGCGGATACCCGTGGCCCGCGCCGACCTGGCCGCCGCGCTCGACGCGCTGCTCGGCAACGTCTTCCGGCACACCGCCGAGGGCACGGCCTTCGCGGTCGACGTGCACAACGGCGAGGACGCGGTGATCGTCCTGGTCTCCGACGCGGGCCCCGGCATATCCGACCCCGAGGCGGCCATGGCCCGCGGCCGGGGCTCGGGCACCGACGGCTCGACCGGCCTCGGCCTGGACATCGTGAGCCGGCTCGCCGAGGCGACCGGCGGGGACGTACGGATCGGCTCGTCGGTGCTGGGCGGCACGGAGGTGCGGATCTGGTTCCAGCTCGACGGGCGGGAACCGGTGCGCAAAGGTCACCGGGGCGCCGTGCGCCGCCGCCGGCCCCGCAGATTGGTCTCTACCTTTAACCGCCCCCGATCCCTCCCTTAAGCGCACCCTAAGATCCCCAACCACCGTCCGTATCAAGCCGTTTGTCTGATTCCGTATCGCTAGCGTGCTGCCGCACCTCACCCCCGTGAACAGCGAAGGCAGGCACGCCCATGACCACGCACCGGCGCAGGATCAGTGGCAGGAACAAGGCGATAGGCGCTCTCGTCGCCGCGGCCGTGGCCGGTGGCGGCGCGCTGCTGTTCACCGGCATCGCACAGGCGGCCGGGATCGGCGCCGCGTACACCAAGACCAGCGACTGGACGACGGGTTACACCGGCCAGTACGTCGTCACGAACAACACAGGACAGCCCGAGAAGACCTGGACCCTCGAGTTCGACCTCCCCGCGGGCGCGAAACTCAGCTCCCTCTGGAACGCCGAATCGAGCGTCAGCGGCCGGCACGTCACCGTGAAGCCCGCCAAGTGGGACACCGACGGCCTCGCTCCCGGCAAGTCGGTCACCGTCGGCTTCGTCGTCAACGGCACCGGCGACCCCACCGGCTGTCACATCGACGGCGCGAGCTGTTCGGCCGACGGCACCGCCACCCCCGAGCCGAGCGGCCGCCCGACCCAGTCACCGACCCCGACCGTCACACCGAAGCCCACGCCGACCCCGACGCCGACCAGGAGCGCCACCCCCACCGCCTCCCCGACCCCCACCTCGACCACCGGCAGCGGAACCACCACCTCCGCCGGCTTCGCCCCCTACGTCGACACCTCCCTCTACCCCGCCTTCGACCTGCTGGCCAGCTCCGAGGCGACCGGCGTGAAGAACTACAACCTGGCCTTCGTCACCGACGGCGGCGGCTGCACACCCAAGTGGGGCGGCGTCACCGACCTGGCGAGCGACGGCGTGGCCGCCCAGATCGGCTCCCTGCGCGCCAAGGGCGGCGACGTCCGGGTCTCCTTCGGCGGAGCGTCCGGCTCCGAACTGGCCACGACCTGCTCCTCCGCCGACGCGTTGGCAGCCGCCTACGGCAAGGCCGTGGACCAGTTCAAACTCACCAAGGTCGACTTCGACGTCGAGGGCGGCGCACTCCCCAACACCGCCGCCAACACCCGCCGCGCCCAGGCCATCGCCGAACTCCAGGCCCAGCACCCCGGCCTGGACGTCTCCTTCACCCTCCCGGTGATGCCCGAAGGCCTGACCCAGGACGGCGTCAACCTCCTGTCCGACGCCAAGTCCAACGGCGTGAAGATCAGCACCGTCAACATCATGGCGATGGACTACGGCCCCGCGTACAGCGGCGACATGGGCACCTACGCCGAACAGGCGGCCACGGCCACGCAGGCCCAGGTCAAGAGCGTCCTCGCCCTCGCCGACTCCGCCGCCTGGAAGACGGTCGCGGTCACCCCGATGATCGGCGTCAACGACGTGTCCTCCGAGATCTTCAAGGTCGACGACGCCACCCAGCTGGTGAACTTCGCCAAGTCCAAGGGCCTGGGCGGGCTGTCGATGTGGTCGGCGGCACGCGACAAGCAGTGCGCGGGCGGCACCAAGCCCACCGCCGACGCCACGTGCAGCTCGATCACCCAGGACGCGTTCGCCTTCTCGAAGGCGTTCGGAACGTTCAACTGACCACAAACACCCGGCCATGACCGAAGCGCGGCACCCCCCTCCGAGTGCCGCGCCCCGTCCCGTCCGGTGTCGTCAGACCCCCGTCGCCACCGGCGGCAACGTCCCCGTGCGGGCCGCCTTGGCGTACCAGTGGGCGCTCGACTTCGGGGTGCGGGCCAGGGTGGCGTAGTCGACGTACACGGCGCCGAAGCGCTTGCTGTAGCCGTACGCCCACTCGAAGTTGTCCATCAGGGACCACAGGTAGTAGCCGCGCACGTCCGCGCCGTCCGCGATGGCCCGGCGGACCGCCGAAAGGTGGCCGTGGAGGTAGGCGATGCGTTCGGGGTCGTGGACCCGGCCGTCGGAGTCCACCTTGTCGTCGTACGCCGCCCCGTTCTCCGTCACGTACAGCGGCAGGCCGGGGGCCTCCCGCGTGTAGCGCGTGATCAGCTCGTGCAGACCGGTCGGGTCGATCGTCCAGCCCATCTCCGTACGGTCACCGGGCGTCTGGTGGAAGGCCACGTCGTCCGCGCCGGGCCAGGGGGAGTGGTCGCTCGTCCCGTGCCCGTCCGCCCGTGGGCCGCGCGGTTCCGACTCGGCCGACGAAACCAGCGCCGGCGTGTAGTAGTTCAGCCCCAGCGCGTCCAGCGGCTGGTTGATGGTGCTGAGGTCGCCGTCCTGGACGTGGGACCAGTCGGTGACCGACGCGGTCGCCTCGAACAGGGACTCCGGGTACGCGCCGTGCAGGATCGGGCCGTGGAAGACACCGTTGGCCAGGTCGTCGATGCGGCGGCCGGCCGCCAGGTCAGCCGGGTCCTGGGAGAGCGTGCGGACGACCTGGGAGTTGAGGCTCACGGCGACCGTGTTCCGGGCCGGCATCACCGCGCGGAGGGCGGAGGCGCCCAGGCCGTGGGCCAGGTTGAGGTGGTGCGCGGCCTTCAGCGACGCCGCCGGGTCCGTACGGCCGGGCGCGTGCACCCCGGAGCAGTAGCCGAGGAAGGCGCTGCACCACGGCTCGTTGAGCGTGATCCACTGCTCCACCCGGTCGCCGAGCGCCTCGCCGACGATCTGCGCGTACTCGGCGAAGCGGTACGCGGTGTCCCGCTCCGGCCAGCCGCCCGCGTCCTCCAGCTCCTGCGGCAGGTCCCAGTGGTAGAGGGTGACCGCCGGCTTGATGCCGTGCGCGAGCAGCTCGTCCACCAGACGGCGGTAGAAGTCCAGGCCCACCTGCACGGCCGGCCCCCGGCCCGTCGGCTGCACCCGCGACCAGGAGACGGAGAACCGGTACGCGTTCAGGCCAAGCTCCGCCATCAGCGCGACGTCGTCCCGGTAGCGGTGGTAGTGGTCGACAGCGATGTCACCGTTCTCACCGCCCAGCGTCCTGCCCGGCGTATGGCTGAAGGTGTCCCAGATCGAAGGGGTGCGGCCGCCCTCCCGCACCGCTCCCTCGATCTGGTACGCGGCGGTCGCGGCACCCCAGAGGAAGCCGGGAGGAAAGGTCACGGACGTCTCGGGCATGGAAGCGCTCCCATGAGTCGGGGGTCCCGGAGGTCTCATTATGCATGGGAGCGCTCCCACGACAAAGGGCCGGAGCGTGCGCACGACGGCTGTTCACTCCAACTCATCGTTCACCTCTCGGTGTTCGGCGGGAGGAGGGCTTCATTCCGGTCCGGAAAACCCGAGCGTCGCCCCGACGGGCGTGCCGAGTGTCTGGTTTCGGCGGGCGCTACGGGTCTGAGCTGCGGGAAGGTGAGGACGGAAGCGGTCGGTGGCCGACCGGTGACCGGTGGCGGTGCGACACATTCCCGTGACGTACGGAGCACGCTTGCGCAACAACGCCGTTTTCAAGTCTTGACACGTAGCCCGGCAGGAACGAGTCTTCCGGCAAGCCGCGTGGGAGCGGTCCCACGGATGGCCGGGGGATGTCTCCCGTGTGGACCGCACCACCCACGGCCCTTCCCTCTGTCTCGCACCGCACGCCGTTGACCAGCATCTTTTTCACCGCACGCCGAGTGCTGCGGGCTGGCCGCCGCCCGAACCGAGAGGGCAGGTCGGGGCTGCCGAATCCCGGCGGTCCGATTCCTGAGACCCCGTTCCCACTGGAACAAGGAGTAGTGGAATGCGCATCACCCGTACCGGCGGCGGTCGCGGCCGCAGAGCAGCGGCCCTGACCACCTCGGTCCTGACGGCCTCGGCCCTGCTGCTGACCGGCTGTAGCGACGACAGCGACTCGGACGCCTCGGACTCCAACGGGAACATCACTCTCACGGTGGCCGACTTCGGGCAGTTCGGTTACAAGGAAGCCGGACTGTTCGCCCAGTACCACAAGCTCCACCCGAAGATCACGGTGAAGGAAGACACCACCACCAACGAGCAGGACTACTACCCGAAGCTCCTTCAGCAGCTGAACACGGGCAGCGGCCTGGCGGACGTCACCGGCATCGAAGTCGGCCGCATCAAGGAGGTCGTCGACACCCAGGCGGCGAAGTTCACCGACCTGAGCAAGTCGATCAACGTGAGCGACTGGGTCTCCTGGAAGGAGAAGCAGGCCACCGCCAAGGACGGCACGGTCATCGGCGCCGGCACCGACATCGGCCCGATGTCGCTGTGCTACCGCACGGACCTCTTCAAGGCGGCGGGTCTGCCGACCGACCGCGAAGCCGTCGCCAACGCGGTCAAGGGCGGCTGGGAGGACTACCTCAAGCTCGGTGAGAAGTACCAGAAGAAGGCGCCCTCCGGCACCTACTTCATGGACTCCGCGAGCGCCATGTACAACGCGGTCGTCAGCTCCTCCGCGAAGCAGTACTACGACGCCGACGGCAAGGCGATCTACAAGGACAGCCCCTCCGTCCAGCAGGGCTGGAACCTGGCCGCCGAGGCCGCGTCGAAGAAACTGACCCACGGCCTGGCCGAGTTCACCGACCCCTGGACGGCGGCCCTGCGCAAGGGCTCCGTCGCCACCGTGGCGTGCCCCGCCTGGATGGCCGGTCAGATCTCCGTCAACTCCGGCGACGCCTACAAGGGCAAGTGGGACATCACCCGTGCGCCCGGCAGCACCGCGGCCAACTGGGGTGGCTCCTTCCTGGCCGTGCCCAAGGGCGGCAAGCACGTCAAGGAAGCCACCGACCTGATCAAGTGGCTGACCGCGCCCGAGCAGCAGGCCGCCGTGTTCAAGGCGATCGGTAGCTTCCCGTCCAACAAGGGCGCCTACGAGCTCGCCGACGTGAAGAACGCGAAGCTCCCCTACTTCAACAACGCCCCGATCGGTCAGATCTACGCCGACGAGGCCGCGGCCATCCCCGAGGCCGTGCTCGGTGCGAAGGACGCCACGATCAAGGACACGATCTCCACGCAGATCAACAACATGGAGCAGCGGGGCACCAAGCCCGCCGACGCGTGGAAGGCGGCGACCGAGGCGATCGACAAGGTGATCGGCTGACACCCGCGGGTGCGGGCGGCCCCACCGGCCGCCCGCACCGCGCTGCGGCGGGCGGGGGCTCCTGAGCGCGGGCGTGGGGGCCGTCCGCACAGGGCGGCCGGTCGTCGATACGCCAGGCAGCGCCGCGGCGTCCGGGAGACACTCACCGGTCGCCGCAGCGACGTGCCCCCCGCAGCCGGTGACCGAACCCGACGGCGTGCCCCGGTGCGCCCGGCCCGCCTCGACCCACCCCCGCCCCGAACCCGGCTGAGATTCCCAGGGAAGGACTCCCCCCGTGGCAACGACAATCCCTACACGGGGCGCCCCCACCCCGCCACCCGGCGGCTCCGGCGCCGCCTCGGACGGACGCGGCCGGTGGCGAACCCGGCTGTGGCGCTTCGACGACATCGCGTCCCCGTACGCGTACATCGCTCCCTTCTTCCTCGTCTTCGGCGCCTTCGGGCTCTACCCGATGCTCTACACCGGCTGGATCGCCCTGCACCGGGTGGAGATGACGAATCTCAGCCAGTCGGAATGGGTGGGCTTCGACAACTTCGCCAAGATCCTCCAGGACTCGGAGTTCTGGACGGCCGTCACGAACACCTTCCTGATCGGCGTCATCTCGACCGTCCCGCAGCTGCTCGTGGCTCTGGGCCTGGCCCATCTGCTCAACTACAAGCTGCGCGCCAGCACGTTCTGGCGGACGGTGATCCTCACCCCGTACGCCACCTCCGTGGCGACCGCCGCCCTGGTCTTCGCCCTGGTCTTCAGGGCCGACGGAGGCCTGCTCAACTGGGTGCTGCACTTCTTCGGCGCCGGCAACACCGACTGGGGCAACGGGGAGTGGACCTCCAAGATCGCCATCTCGATCATCATCATCTGGCGCTGGACCGGCTACAACGCACTGATCTACCTGGCGGCCATGCAGGCCGTGCCGACCGACCTGTACGAAGCGGCCTCGATCGACGGTGCCACGCGCTGGCAGCAGTTCCGCAAGGTGACCATTCCCTCGCTGCGGCCGACGATCCTGTTCACCATCGTCATCTCCACCATCGGCTCCATGCAGCTGTTCGGTGAGCCGTTGCTGCTCCAGGGCGGCACGCTCGGCTCCATCGGCGGCAACGAGCACCAGTACGAGACCCTCAGCATCTACCTCTTCAACTACGGGTGGAAGCTGGGACATCTGGGCCCGGCCGCCGCCGTGGCCTGGGCCATGCTCGTCCTGCTGCTGCTCATCGCCCTGATCAACTGGATCGTCGGCCGGTTCGTGCGCAAGAGCGCGGCCTGACGGGAGCGACATCGATGACCACGACCAGTCCCACCAAGACCGCGCCGGACCTCGCGTCGGCGCCGCCGACCGCGTCCACGACACCACGCGGCAGCCGTTTCAAGATCGGAGCCGGCCAGCAGCTCAGGGGCGGCCCGTTCACCTACGTCGCCCTCGTCGTCATCGGCCTGGGGTCGATCTTCCCGCTGTACTGGACCCTGGTGGCCGCCTCGCACGACCAGCAGCGGGTCCTCGACAGCCCACCGCCGCTCATACCGGGCGGCCGGCTGTTCAGCAACCTCCAGTCGGCCTGGGAACAGGCCCACCTGGGGAAGGCCATCGTCAACAGCGTCATCGTGGCCGGCTGCATCACCGTGGCGACGCTGTTCTTCTGCACCCTCGCCGGTTACGCCTTCGCCAAGATGCGCTTCCGCGGCCGCGGTGCCCTGATGACCGCCGTCATCGCCACCCTGACGATTCCGCCGCAGCTCAGCGTCGTCCCGCTGTTCATGATGATGGCGGACATCGGGTGGGGCGGAAAGCTGGAGTCGGTGATCTTCCCGACCCTGGTCGGTGCCTTCGGTGTCTTCTTCATGCGCCAGTACCTGCTGGAGGCCCTGCCCTACGAGCTCATCGAGGCCGCCAAAGTCGACGGGGCGAGCAACATCCGCATCGTGTGGAACGTGGTCCTGCCCGCGGCCCGGCCCGCGATGATGGTGCTCGGCATGCTCACCTTCGTACAGGCGTGGAACGACTTCTTCTGGCCCTTCCTCGCCCTGAACCAGGAGAACCCCACCCTCCAGGTGGCGCTCGGCCAGCTCAGCGCCTCCTACACCCCCGACCAGAGCATCGTCATGGCCGGAGCGCTGATCAGCACCCTGCCGCTGCTACTGGTCTTCGTGATCTTCGGTAAGCAGATCGTCGGAGGCATCATGGCGGGCGCCGTCAAGGGCTGACACCGGAACACCGCCACAGGGCCGTGCGTCCGTCCAGTGCCCCCGGCCGCCGTCCGGTACGGCCCGCCTCGCCCGCGAGCCGTACCCGGCCGGGCGCCCGCACCCGCGGCCCCCGCGTCCTCCGCCCACCGTTCTCCGCCGTCCAGTCGGTCCCCCTGTCCGACCCCTTCCCCACGCCACTTCGGGAGCGCTCACACCATGACCGCCGTACGAACCGAGACCACCGCCCAGTCGGCCTCAGACGCATCCTTCCCGCCGGGCTTCGTCTGGGGGGCCGCCACCGCGGCGTACCAGGTGGAGGGTGCCGCCAGCGAGGACGGCCGCACCCCGTCCATCTGGGACACCTACAGCCACACCCCCGGCAAGGTCCGCAACGGCGACACCGGTGACATCGCTGCCGACCACTACCACCGGTACCGCGACGACGTGAAGCTGATGAAGGACCTCGGCCTCAAGGCCTACCGGTTCTCCGTCTCCTGGTCCCGGGTGCAGCCCACCGGCCGGGGGCCCGCCGTCGAGCGGGGCCTGGACTTCTACCGGCGGCTCACCGACGAACTCCTCCAGGCGGGCATCACCCCCGTCGCCACCCTCTACCACTGGGACCTGCCCCAGGAACTGGAGGACGCCGGCGGCTGGCCGCACCGCGACACCGCGCACCGCTTCGCCGACTACGCCGAGATCATGGCCCGGTCCCTCGGGGACCGCGTCGGGGTGTGGACCACCCTCAACGAGCCCTGGTGCTCGGCCTTCCTGGGCTACGGCTCCGGCGTGCACGCTCCGGGGCGCACCGACCCGGCCGCCACCCTGCGTGCCGCGCACCACCTGAACCTGGCCCACGGACAGGCGATCGGGGTGCTGCGGGCGAACCTGCCGTCGACCGCGCAGACCTCCATCACCCTCAACCTGCACCAGGTGCGCCCGCTCACCGACAGCGCCGGGGACGCCGAGGCCGCACGCCGGATCGACGCGGTCGGCAACCGCATCTTCACCGGCCCCGTCCTGGACGGCGCCTACCCCGAGGACCTGCTCGCCGACACCGCGCACATCGTCGACTGGGCAGAGCTCGTGCACGACGGCGACCTGGCCGAGATCTCCCGCCCCATCGACATGCTGGGCGTCAACTACTACTCGCCGACCGTGGTCTCCGCGCCCGCCGACGGCGTCGGCACCACCAGGAACGACGGCCACGGCGCGAGCGACCACTCCCCGTGGACCGGCTCCGACCAGGTCGCCTTCCACCTCGCCAACGACGACGTCACGGCGATGAACTGGGCCATCGACGCCGACGGGCTGCACACCCTGCTGACCGGCCTGGCCGCCTCGCACCCTCAGCTGCCGCTGATGGTCACCGAGAACGGTGCGGCCTTCGACGACTACATCTCGCCCGAGGGCCGGGTGAACGACCCGCAGCGGATCGCCTACCTGCACTCCCACCTGGACGCCGTCCGGCGGGCCGTCGCCGACGGAGCGGACGTCCGCGGCTACTTCCTGTGGTCCCTGCTGGACAACTTCGAATGGGGTTACGGCTACTCGAAGCGCTTTGGAGCCGTCTACGTCGACTACTCCACCCAGCGCCGCATCCCCAAGGCGAGCGCCCACTGGTACACCGAGGTGATCCGCGGGAACGCGCTGCCGGCCGTCCGCGAGCGGGGCTGAGGCAACGCCGCGGACCGAGGGGACGCCGCCGTCGCACCGGCCGCGGCCCCTCGGCGGCTCTCTCCCTCGTCGACCGGGGAAAGCCCCGGTCGACGAGGGACGATGGGATCGGGGCGGCCGGGCCGCGACTGTTACATTCCTGGCCTGAAGGCTGCGAACGGAAGGCGGCGACTATGGCGATCAAGGGTGAGCGGAGCCGGGGCATTCGGCGGCCGACCCTGGAGGAGGTCGCCGCCCGGGCCGGCGTCGGCCGCGGCACGGTGTCGCGGGTGATCAACGGCTCGCCGCGGGTCAGTGACGCGACCCGCGCGGCCGTGGAGGCGGCGGTCGCCGAACTCGGCTACGTCCCGAACACCGCCGCCCGTGCGCTGGCCGCCAACCGCACGGACGCGATCGCGCTCGTCGTCCCCGAGCCGGAGACCCGCTTCTTCGCGGAACCGTACTTCTCCGACATCCTGCGCGGCGTCGGTGCCGAGCTGTCCGACACGGAGATGCAACTGCTGCTGATCTTCGCGGGCAGCGACCGTGAGCGGCAGCGGCTCGCCCAGTACCTCGCCGCGCACCGCGTCGACGGCGTTCTGCTCGTCTCGGTCCACGCCGACGACCCGCTGCCCGACCTGATCGCCCAGCTGGAGATCCCCGCTGTGATCAGCGGCCCGCGCTCGGCGGGGGAGACGCTCACCTCGGTGGACTCGGACAACTACGGCGGTGCCCGCTCGGCCGTGGAGCACCTGCTGGCCCGCGGCTGTCGCACGATCGCCCACATCACCGGCCGGCTCGACGTGTACGGCGCCCAGCGGCGCGTCGACGGCTACCGGGAGGCCCTGCTCGACGCGGGGCACCCCGTGGAGGAACTCCTCATCGAGCCCGGCGACTTCACCGAGGAGGGCGGCCGCCGCGCGATGACGACGCTGCTGGAGCGCAGCCCCGGCCTGGACGCGGTGTTCGCCGGCTCCGACGTCATGGCGGCCGGCGCCCGCCAGGTGCTGCGCGAGGCGGGCCGTCGCATCCCCGACGACGTGGCCCTCATCGGCTACGACGACTCGGCCATCGCCCGCCACATGGACCCGCCGCTGACCAGTGTCCGCCAGCCCATCGAGGAGATGGGCCGCGCGATGCTCGACCTCCTGCTGACGGAGATCGCGGACAGCCGTCCGGCCGCCTCGCGGGGGCCGGAGCGGCAGCAGGTGGTACTGCCCACGGAGCTGGTGACGCGGGCGTCGTCCTGACGGGAGCGGGGCGCCGCCCGGCGGCGTCCTGCGCCGTCTCGCGGCGTCCGTGAAACGAAGCAGCCGGTGACCTCGTCTTTCGACGAAGTCACCGGCTGACTACGCAGGGTGAGTGACGGGACTCGAACCCGCGGCATCCTGGACCACAACCAGGTGCTCTACCAGCTGAGCTACACCCACCATGACCGGTTTTTCGAGGAGTGTTCTCCCCGACCGGCCGAGAAAAAGTGTACAGGGTCCGAAGGGGTGCTCGCGCCAGGGTTTCGCGGCGCCGCTACTGGGAGGGCAGGACGTGCTTGGCGGCGATCGCCTTCGCCGTGTCGGAGTCCGGGCCGGGCTGCGGGACGAAGACGGCCTCGCGGTAGTAGCGGAGCTCGGCGATGGACTCGCGGATGTCGGCAAGGGCGCGGTGGTTGCCGTTCTTCTCCGGGCTGTTGAAGTAGGCGCGCGGATACCAGCGGCGGGCGAGCTCCTTGATGCTCGACACGTCGACGATCCGGTAGTGGAGGTAGTCCTCCAGCGTCGGCATGTCCCGGAGCAGGAAGCCGCGGTCGGTGCCGACGGAGTTCCCGCACAGGGGTGCCTTGCCGGGCTCCTTCACGTGCTCCCGTACGTACGCCAGCACCTGCTCCTCGGCGTCCGCCAGGGTGGTCCCCCCGGGGAGCTCCTCGAGCAGCCCGGACGCGGTGTGCATCCGACGCACCACCTCCGGCATCGTCTCCAGCGCCTGGTCCGGCGGACGGATGACGATGTCGACCCCGTCGCCGAGTACGTTCAGCTCGGAGTCGGTGACGAGGGCGGCAACCTCGATGAGCGCGTCGTCGGACAGCGAGAGGCCGGTCATCTCGCAGTCGATCCACACCATGCGATCGTTCATGTGTCTAACCTTACGGGGCGTTGTCGCTCCGCGGGTCTGGCGTGCATGGGGTACCCGGCGCTGCGGTGGCCGTCTGCCGGGGGCTGCCGCCCCCGGGCCCCCGCTGTCGGCCCTGAACGGGCCTCGTCCTCAAACGCCGGACGGGCTGGATGATGCGGGCCGGGGTTGAGAGGCTCCCGGGGTGCTGGGGCGGAGCCCCAGGACGATACAGGGGCCCGGGGTGTCAGCCCCGGGCCCCTTGACGGATCACACGCCGCTGCGCGGCCCCGGCACGCTCACCGACAGGCTGCGGCGGGCCTGGATCGGGACTCCGGCCTCGGGGTGGAGGACGGGTACCGGGCCCACCGGGCCGGTCGGCGCGGACATGGCCGGCTCGGCGTCGGCGGGCTTGTCGCCCTGGGGGCGACGGGCGCGGTAGGCGGCCCGGTAGGCGGCCGGCGAGGAGCCCAGCTGGCGCCGGAAGTGGCCGCGCAGGGCCACGGGCGACCGGAATCCGCAGCGGCCCGCGACCTCGTCCACGGAGTAGTCCGACGTCTCCAGCAGCCGCTGCGCCTGGAGCACGCGCTGGGTGATCAGCCACTGGAGCGGCGCGCTGCCGGTCAGCGACCGGAAGCGGCGGTCGAAGGTGCGCCGGCTCATGTACGCCCTCGCCGCCAGCGTCTCCACGTCGAACTGCTCGTGGAGGTGTTCCAGCGCCCAGGCGACGACCTCCGCGAGCGGGTCGGCGCCGATCTCCTCTGGTAAAGATCGATCGAGGTAGCGCTCCTGACCGCCCGACCGGCGCGGTGGGACCACCAGACGCCGGGCCAGCGCGCCCGCCGCCTCGTTGCCGTGATCCGACCGCACGATGTGCAGGCACAGGTCGATTCCGGCCGCCGTGCCCGCCGATGTCAGGACGTCGCCGTCGTCGACGAACAGCTCTCGCGGATCGACGTGCACCGACGGATAGCGTTTCGCCAGCGTCGGCGCGTACATCCAGTGCGTGGTGGCCGGGCGGCCGTCGAGCAGGCCCGCCGCCGCCAGCACGAACGCGCCGGTGCACAGGCCCACGATGCGCGCGCCTTCCTCGTGCGCCCGGCGCAGTGCGTCGAGCGCCTCCTCCGGTGGCGGAGAAGTGATCGAACGCCAGGCCGGTACGACGACCGTGCCCGCGCGTGAGATGGCCTCCAGGCCATGTGGTGCGGTGAGTTCCAGGCCCCCTGTGGTCCGCAGCGGGCCTTCCTCGCCGGCGCTCACCAGTAGCCGGTAGCGCGGTACTCCGGCGTCCTGGCGATCGATCCCGAACACCGACAGTGGTATGGAACTCTCGAAGATGGGCCCGCCGCTGAACAGCAGCACGGCGACGATCTCCTTGCGACGTCGCCCGGACAGTTTCCGGGCCGCGGCTTCCGGCGCGGCAGTGGAGTCGTGGCTCATCCTGCTAAGCCCCCCTCGGTGGTCGCGGCTCCTCGGTTGTGTCGCTCCTGCACGTTTCCCCTCGGTCCTGCACGAGTCCCCCGCCGTAAGACATCAAGATCGAATCTACTGGGTCTCACGCCGCCGCGGTGACCAGATCGGCATCCGGCACATTGTCGACATGACAACTTGGCGTGAAGCATTCGATCACGAAGCGTTGCACTCGTGGGCCGTGCAGGGAAGTGCGCCTCGTCGCAGTGGCCAAACCGCGTAGGGTGCGCAGGGCCCCGTGGGTCCTTTCCGTGCAGGTGGAACGGGGGTTGGGGGGTGGTTCCGGCCTGTCCCGCACAGTGTCAAGAAGTTGGCTGAAAAGATACGGGTGCGTGCACGGAAACCGGTCAGTCGACCGGTGTACCACCCTTGGTGTGACGTCCGCCTCCCTGCGACGTCGGGCGTGCCGCGCAGCGCTCCGAGCGGCGCAGCAGGATCCGGCACGCGCCGGTGACGGCGGCGAGACCCAGGGCGGTGCCGGTGGCGCCGGCCAGCGAGGTGCCGTACCAGAGCAGGACCACGGGTACGAGGACGCAGCTGAAGACCGCCCAGCGCACCACGTCACCGGCGGTGTCCGGGGTGGGGCGGCGCTCTCTGGTGGGTCGTCGTCCGGGCATCTCGTACTCCCTGGTCGTACTCCTCGCGGCGATGGCTCAAGAGGTTCAACGCGTGTTCGATCGGTCGGTCACTCAGCCCGTCACCCGGTCGGTCACCCGGGCAGTCACCCGGTCGGTCACCGTACGTGCCGTCCGGATGAAGCCGGGCTGTTGAATCCTGTGCAAACCGCCTGTACGGGGCAGCAACCATTGCGTTACGGGCGTCGCTCGTGCATGCTCCGGGGAACCCCTGCGGGCTCCGGGGCATGCCTTACGGAACCCGTGCGGGATCTGGGCTGAGGAAGCTTGCCGCCGTACCCTTGGGGGTATGGGGTGGGGAAGATGTTTCCCGGACACAGCTCCGCCGCACACCGTCGCCACCCAAAAAGGATCACAACGCCGAGACAGCCATGGCCGGTCACGAATTCTTCGAACCCGCGGACCGCAAGCGGCCGGTCGCCGATCCCACGGCGGCCGAGCCCCTGGCGGCGGAAGAGGCGCGTCCTTCCTGCGACCCCGCCTTCAAGCACGGAGTCGTCGTCGGCTTCGACGGCTCCACGTCCAGTGAGCGCGCCCTCGCCTATGCGATCGGCATGGCCCACCGATCCGGCTCGGGTCTGATCATCGTTCACGTCGCCAACCGGCTGCCCACCACCGTGTGGGCGGGGTGCGAGCCCCCGGTCTTCGTCGACGTGCCCGATCACCGCACCGAGGTGCTGGGTCTGGAGCTGGCCTGTGCGGACTATCTGGCCGAGGTGCCCTGGATCCTGGTCGAGCGCGGCGGTGACATCTGCCACGAGCTCGAAGAGGTGGGCCGGGAGTACGAGGCCGACGCGATCGTGGTGGGCTCCACGCACGGGATCGTCGGGCGGATCTTCGGCTCGGTCGCCGGACGGCTGGCCAAGCGGGCGAAGCGGCCCGTGGTGGTCATCCCGTAGGTCTCTCCTGGCTCTCCCGACTCCCTCTCAACTCCCTTCTGTGCAGCGTAAAACTACTTGTGCGTAGAAGTGTTTGTGCCCTTGTGAAGGGCATATACCGGTCACCGCACAGCTGCACATGCATGAAGGGAGCCCGCCGTGGACAACGACGTCTCCGCGGGAAGCGGAAGCACCATCGTGGCCGGCCGACTCGCCCTGGGCATCACCCTGTTGGCGTTCGGTCTCGGTACCACCGGAGTGATCGACGGCGTGGCGGCGTCCGACGCCGTGTCACTGGCCCACTATGTAGGCGGCGTTGCGCTCTTCGTCGCCGGACTCCTCGCCTTCCGTGACCGCGACACGGCCACCGGTACGGCCTTCTCGGCGCTCGGCGCCCTGTGGTTCACCTGGGCCGTCTCGGCCGGAAGCCACACGTCGGCCAACGGGGCCGGACTCTTCCTGCTCCTGTTCGCCCTCGTGGCGCTCTCGTTGACCCTCGCGGGCGGGGACACCCTCGGGCAGGGCATGTACGGACTGCTGTTCCTGGCGATGCTCGTGCTGGCCGTGGCGAGCTTCGCGGACAGCTCCGCGCTCGCGAAGGCCGGCGGCTGGGTGGCCGTCGCCTCCGGCGCGGTGGCCTGGTACGCGGCGACCGCGGCGCTGGCGCACTGGCCGACGGCCCTTCCGAGGCGCGCTGCCGGCCGGGGAGTGACGGCCACCGGCTGACGCAGCGGCGGGCCGGAGCAGGGCAGCACCGGCCCCTGAAGGAACGACCCCCTGTGCAGGTGGCGCACAGGGGGTCGTTCACGTTCGGGGACGGGTCGGGCGAGTTCCTACTCCACCGTCACCGACTTCGCCAGGTTCCGCGGCTTGTCGATGTCCCGGCCCAGGGCCAGTGCCGTGTGGTAGGCGAGGAGCTGGAGCGGGATGCCCATCAGGATCGGGTCCAGCTCGTCCTCGTTCTTGGGCACGACGATGGTCTGGTCGGCCTTCGCCTGCTCCTGGTGGGCGACCGCGAGGATCTTGCCGCTGCGGGCCTTGATCTCCTCCAGGGCGGCGCGGTTCTTCTCCAGCAGGTCGTCGTCCGGGACGATCGCGACGGTCGGCAGCGCGGGCTCGATCAGGGCGAGCGGGCCGTGCTTGAGCTCGGAGGCGGGGTAGGCCTCGGCGTGGATGTAGGAGACCTCCTTGAGCTTCAGGGAGGCCTCGCGGGCCACCGGGTAGCCCCGCACACGGCCGATGAAGAGCATCGAGCGGGCCTCGGCGTACTGCTCGGCCAGCTTCTTGACCTCGTCCTCCTGCTTGAGGATCTCGGAGATCTGCGCGGGCAGCCTGCGCAGGCCCTCGATGATCCGCTTGCCGTCGCGCACGGAGAGGTCGCGGGTGCGGCCCAGGTGCAGGGCGAGGAGGGCGAAGGCGACGGTGGTGTTGGTGAAGCACTTGGTGGACACCACGCACACCTCGGGGCCGGCGTGCACGTAGATGCCGCCGTCGGCCTCGCGGGCGATCGCCGAGCCGACCACGTTGACCACGCCCAGCACCCGCGCGCCCTTGCGCTTCAGCTCCTGCACGGCGGCCAGCACGTCGTACGTCTCACCGGACTGCGAGACGGCCACGTACAGCGTGTCGGGGTCGACGACCGCGTTGCGGTAGCGGAACTCCGAGGCGGGCTCGGCGTCCGCGGGGATGCGGGCCAGCTCCTCGATCATCTGGGCGCCGATCATGCCCGCGTGGTAGGAGGTGCCGCAGCCGAGGATCTTCACGCGGCGGATCTGGCGCGCCTGGCGGGCGTCCAGGTTCAGGCCGCCGAGGTGCACGGTGGAGAAGCGGTCGTCGATGCGGCCGCGCAGCACGCGGTCCACGGCGTCGGCCTGCTCGTGGATCTCCTTGTGCATGTAGGTGTCGTGGCCGCCCATGTCGTAGGACTCGGCCTCCCACTCCACGGTGGTCGGCTCGGCGGTCGTGCGGGTGCCCTCGGTGGTGTAGGTCCGGAAGTCGTCGGCCTTCAGGGTGGCCATCTCGCCGTCGTCCAGCGTCACTATCTGACGGGTGTGGGCGACCAGCGCGGCCACGTCGGAGGCGACGAACATCTCCTTCTCGCCGATGCCGAGGACGACCGGGGAGCCGTTTCGCGCCACCACGATGCGGTCGGAGAAGTCGGCGTGCATCACCGCGATGCCGTAGGTGCCCTCGACGACCCGGAGGGTCTCGCGGACCTTGTCCTCCAGCTTCTCGGCCTGCGAGCGGGCGATCAGGTGGGTGAGGACCTCGGTGTCGGTCTCGGAGAGGAACTCGACGCCGTCCGCCTCCAGCTTGCGGCGCAGGTCGGAGGCGTTGTCGATGATGCCGTTGTGCACGACGGCGACCTTGTTGTCGCCCGACATGTGCGGGTGGGCGTTCACGTCGGAGGGGGCGCCGTGGGTGGCCCAGCGGGTGTGGGCGATGCCGGTGGTGCCCTTGAACCGCGCCGGGACCTTGGCCTCCAGGTCACGGACCCGGCCCTTGGCCTTGACCATCTTCAGGCCGGCGGTCTTCGGGGAGGTGACGACGATGCCCGCGGAGTCGTACCCGCGGTACTCCAGGCGCTGAAGGCCCTCCAGGAGCAGCGGTGCGACGTCACGCTTCCCGATGTATCCGACGATTCCGCACATATACAGGTATCCCCAAGCTTCCGTTCAGCCGTAGACGATGCGCCGCAGTTGCCTGAGCGTGAGCTCGGGCGGGGCCACCGCACGGTATTTCAGGTCCGCCCCGATCCGTTCGAAGATCGCCGTGTTCACCAGGCCCTGGGCCTGGAGCTCGCGGTGGCGGCGACGGACGTAGTCTTCTGTCGTCTCGTCGAAGAAGGCGAGCACGTCCTGGATCACCCGCAGCGCCTCGCCCCTGTTCAGGGTCGTGGACCGGGTCAGATGATCAACCAGTTCGTCGTGCACCCGGTAGATCCTGAGGTACGGGCGGCGGTTTCGCAAGAATCCTGCCCGATTTCGGGCAACAGCCTGTTGAATCTCTTATGGGGCTCTGTTCGTAACCTGTCCATCCTGCGTCTTGCGCCACGTTGCTTGTGGAGACGATTTTCAGACGCCATGGACATTCCTCGTATGGGCGTACCGGATGAGCTCGCCGACCGCATGAGCATGGCTGAGCAGTACGAGTACCTCCGCGCCAAGTTCTCCCGGCGCTCCATGATCAGAGGCGGCGCCGTCACGCTCGGCACCGTCACGGGCGGTTCCTTCGTACTGGGCGGCACCGCCCAGGCCGCCACCGCCCCCACCCAGTCCTCCGCCCCCGCCGCTCAGCACGTCGACGGCGCCTTCGTCGCCCCGTTCGGCCGCCACCTCGCCTTCGGCGACGACGCCGGCACGGAGATGACGATCTCCTGGCAGGTCCCGGTCCCGGTGAAGAAGCCCTTCGTCCGCATCGGCACCCATGCCTCGCACCTCTCCGTGAAGATCGAGGCCGAGGTCCGCTCCCTCTACACCCCGGCCGGCATCGGCGCGAGCGGCGACCACACCCAGTACTACGTGCACGCCAAGCTGGCCAACCTCAAGCCGGGCAAGACGTACTTCTACGGCGTCGGCCACGACGGCTTCGACCCGGCCTCCCCGCAGTTCGCCAGCACCATCGGCACCTTCACCACCGCCCCCCGCCACAAGCAGCCGTTCACCTTCACGGCCTTCGGCGACCAGGGCGTCAGCTACCACGCGCTGGCCAACGACAGCCTGATCCTCGGCCAGAACCCCAGCTTCCACCTGCATGCCGGCGACATCGCCTACGGCGACCCGGCCGGCCAGGGCAAGCCCACCGACACCGGCTTCGACTCGCGCGTGTGGGACCAGTTCCTCGCCCAGACGGAGTCGGTCGCCAAGTCCGTGCCGTGGATGGTGTCGTACGGCAACCACGACATGGAGGCCTGGTACTCGCCCAACGGCTACGGCGGCGAGGAGGCTCGCTTCACCCTGCCCGACAACGGGCCGGACAAGAAGAACCTGCCGGGCGTCTACTCCTTCGTCTACGGCAACACGGCGGTCATCTCGCTGGACCCGAACGACGTCTCCTTCGAGATCCCGGCGAACCTGGGCATATCCGGTGGAACCCAGACCAAGTGGTTCGAGGCCCAGCTGAAGAAGTTCCGGGCCTCGAAGGACATCGACTTCATCGTCGTGTTCTTCCACCACTGCGCGTACTGCACGTCCACGGCGCACGCCTCGGAGGGGGGCGTGCGACAGGAGTGGGTGCCGCTGTTCGAGAAGTACACGGTCGACCTCGTCATCAACGGCCACAACCACCAGTACGAGCGCACCGACCTCATCAAGGGCAACAAGGTCACCAAGAAGCTCCCGATCGGCGAGACGGCCTACCCCGAGACCGAGGGCGTCGTCTACGTGACCGCGGGTGCGGCCGGCCGCAGCCTGTACGCGTTCACCGCGCCGGACTCCTACGAGGGGCACCTGAACGAGGTCGACTCCGTCGCCTCCTTCATCAACACCAAGGACGGCAAGGTCAACGAGACCGTCGCCTGGTCCCGGGTGCGCTACCTCAACTACTCGTTCCTGCGGGTGGACGTCGAGCCCGCGGCGCGCGGCCACTACGCCAAGCTGAAGGTGTCGGGCATCGCCGAGACCGGTGACCGCATCGACCACTTCACCGTGGCGCGCAAGGCCAAGTAGCCGTCGACGGCTCCGCAGGCGGTCCTCACATGCGTTTGAGGACCGCCTGTTTGGCCATCGTGAACTCCTCGTCCGTCAGCACCCCTTCGCGGCGCAGCTCGCCCAGTTCCCGCAGCCGCCGCAGCAGGGCGTCGTGGTCGTCCTCGACGGGGGACGACGTGAGCTGCTCGGGAATCCGGGGCGCGTCCGGTCCCGCTTCCGTCCCGCCGGCCGCCGACGGATGTGGCAGCCGCGCCTGCACCGCCGCCGCGACCAGCGCCATCAGCGGATCCTTCTTGAAGCCCCACAGCTCCACCGCGTTCGGGTCGTACTTCGGCGGCGCCTTGGTGGCCGCGCCCCGCACGGTGAACCGCAGATGGCCGTTCTCCAGCCCGGCCGCCGGATGCCACTCCACCGCGGTGATCTCGGCGACCGGGATCGTACGGGCGCCGGCGGCCGCCTTGGCGTCCTCCGTCTTCCAGTTCCACTCCAGGCGTACGTGCTCGCCGTCGAAGCTCACCGTGCCGTCCCCGGCGGCCGCCGACAGCGGGACGGACGGGCCGGGCAGCAGGTACGCGGTCACCGGACCGGACGGCACCTCGTCCAGCAGCAGGGCGCCCCGCACCTCGTCCACGAAGTACTCGGCGACGCCGTACCGGTCGGACTCCACGGTCAGCTGGTAGGGGTCGTGGGGTTCGGCGAGCCGGCCCCCGGTCGCGTGCAGCAGCGGATCGGCGCCGTCCCGCAGCCGCAGCCTCAGCCGCCCCGACTTCTTGCCGTGCTCGAACGAGACGCCCGCCAACGCCCCCAGCGGGACCAGCAGTTCACCCAGCGTCGCGCGCAGCAGGCCGACGTTCTTGTCCCGTCCGGGGGTCAGGCGCAGCGCGTCGCCGTCGAAAACCCAAGTGCCGTCCTTCTGGATGATCTCCGCCATACGGGGATTGTTTCACTGGATGCGCGGGAGACTGGTCTCGACCATTCGTGCAGTGAAGGGAGCGCGCTTGTGAGACGGCACCACAGAACGACTCCCCGCATGACCCGACTGCTGGGCTCGCTGCTGCTGTTGGCGGCGGGCGCGTTCACGGTCGGCGCCGCCCCGCCGGCCGCCGGGCAGCCGGCCGCCATCCCGCTCGGCCGGGTCGTCCCCGCCCCCGCCTCCGCCCGACCGGGCGGAGCGCCCTACCGCATCACGGGGGACACCCGCATACGTGTCGACGACAGCCGCGAGGTCCGCCGCGTCGGCGCCTACCTCGCGGACATCCTGCGCCCCTCGACGGGCTACCGCCTGCCGCTCACCGCGCACGGCCGCGGCGGCATCCGACTGCACCTCGCCAAGGGCCCGTTCGGCGCCGAGGGCTACCGCCTGCACAGCGGAGCCGACGGCGTCACCCTCACCGCCCGCACGCCCGCCGGCCTCTTCCACGGCGTCCAGACCCTCCGCCAGCTCCTGCCGGCCGCCGTCGAGAAGAACTCCGTACAGCCCGGCCCCTGGCAGATCGCGGGCGGCACCGTCCAGGACGCGCCGCGCTACCCCTACCGCGGAGCGATGCTCGACGTCTCCCGGCACTTCTTCACCGTGGACCAGGTCAAGCGCTACATCGACGAACTGGCCCTCTACAAGATCAACGAACTGCATCTGCACCTCAGCGACGACCAGGGCTGGCGCATCGCCATCGACTCCTGGCCCCGCCTCGCGACGTACGGCGGCTCCACCCAGGTCGGCGGCGGTCCGGGCGGCCACTACACCAAGGCCGACTACCGGGAGATCGTCCGCTACGCCGCCTCCCGTTACCTGGAGGTCGTCCCCGAGATCGACATGCCCGGCCACACCAACGCGGCCCTCGCCTCCTACGCCGAACTGAACTGCGACGGCACCGCACCCCCGCTGTACACCGGCACCGAGGTCGGCTTCAGCTCGCTGTGCGCGCCGAAGCCGGTCACGTACGACTTCGCCGCCGACGTCATCCGGGAGCTCACCGCGCTCACCCCCGGCCGCTATCTGCACATCGGCGGCGACGAGGCGCACTCCACCAGCCACGCCGACTACGTGACCTTCATGGACCGGGTGCAGCCGATCGTCGCCCGGTACGGCAAGAAGGTCATCGGCTGGCACCAGCTGACCGGCGCGACCCCGGCGAAGGGCGCCGTGGCGCAGTACTGGGGCCTGGACGACACCGACCCCGCGGAGAAGGCACAGGTCGTCAAGGCCGCCCAGCACGGGACCGGGCTGATCCTGTCCCCGGCGGACCGGCTCTACCTGGACATGAAGTACACCGAGGACACCCCGCTCGGACAGGACTGGGCGGGCCTGGTGGAGGTGCGGCGGTCCTACGACTGGGACCCGGGCGCCTACCTCCCGGGAGTCCCGGACTCGGCGGTCAGGGGCGTCGAGGCACCCCTGTGGACCGAGACCATCCGGACCTCGGCCGACATCGACTACATGGCCTTCCCCCGGCTGCCCGGCGCGGCCGAGCTGGGCTGGTCCCCGGCGGCCACGCACGACTGGAACGCCTACCGGACCCGGCTCGCGGCCCAGGCCCCGCGCTGGGACGCCCTCGGCATCGGGTACTACAAGTCGCCCCAGGTGCCCTGGCCGACGGGCTCCTAGGCAGGTTGACGGGCACCCCGGTGGACCGTACACCGGGGTGCCCGCCCGTCTCCGGGTCAGAACCCCGCTATCGGGTTCCTCAGGCTGCCGACGAGCTGTAGGGCGCCCGACGGGTCCGCCAGGTCCACCATCTGCCTGTTGTCGCGCAACTGGAGGCGGTTGAGGCAGGACAGGGCGAACTCGGGCGCGAACATGTCGTACTGCCGGAACCTGTCGGCGAGTTCGGGTGTCGCCTCCTGGTACTCGCGGGTGACCTCGGCGACCGTGCGCCAGAAGTCGTCCTCCTCCAGGATTCCCTCGCCCGCCAGGATGGCGGCCAGGAAGCGGAAGAAGCAGTCGAAGACGTCCGTGAAGATCGACAGGAGCCTTTTGTCCTCGGGGACGTCGACACGGATCCGCCGCACCTCGGGCGGCAGCACCGCGTCAGGGTCCATGACCGCGATCTCCTCGGCGATGTCCTTGTAGACCGCCCGCCGTACGGCCCCGTCCTTCAGGACCAGGATCACGTTCTCGCCGTGCGGCATGAACACCAGGTCGTAGGCATAGAAGCTGTGCAGCAGGGGGGTGTAGTACGCCCGCAGGTACCGCCGCAGCCACTCCACCGGGGACAGCCCGGACCGCTCGACCAGCGCGCCCGCGAAGGACCCGCCCTCGTGGTCCACGTGCAGCAGCGAGGCCATGGTGGCCAGGGACTCGCCCTCCGCGAGGGAGGGCACGGGGCTCTCCCGCCACAGCGCGGCCAGCATCTTGCGGTACGGCGAGTACCGGTCGGTCGCCTTCTCGTACTCCAGGTGCCGGTAGCCGACGGCCGCCCGCTCCCGGATGATCGACAGGCCGGTCGACTTCAGCACGGGGTCGTTGTCGACGAGCTGGGCGAGCCAGTCGTTGATGGCCGGGGTCGCCTCCATGTAGGCGGCCGAGAGCCCGCGCATGAAGCCCATGTTGAGGACGGACAGCGCCGTCTTCACATAGTGCTTCTCGGGGTGCGAGGCGTTGAAGAAGGTCCGGATGGACTGCTGGGCCAGGTACTCGTCGTCGCCCTCGCCCAGGCACACCAGGTGCCGGCGGGCCACCTCGGCGGCGAAGGTGACGGTGAGCTTGTTCCACCACTGCCAGGGGTGGACGGGGATGAGCAGGTAGTCGGCGGGGTCGAGGCCCTGGCCGGTGAGCGTGGCGCGGAACCGTTCCAGCGTGGCCTCGCCCAGCTCGTCCCGCAGGAACGCCTCGTACTCGATGCCGGTCCCGGCCGTGAACGCCGCCCGCGACCGGTGCGCCGCCAGCCACACCAGCCGGACGGGGTTCGCCGTCTCGGGGGCGTACGACAGGTACTCGTGGACGCCGAAGCCCAGCCGCCCGTTGTTGGCGACGAAGCAGGGGTGGCCCTCGGTCATGCCGGTCTCGACGGCCTGGAAGCCGCTTCCGGCCAGCTCGGCGGCCGGGACGCGCGGCTTGGCGAGCTTGTAGCAGGTGCCGGACAGGGTGGAGGAGATCTCCTCCAGGTAGACCGGCAGGATCTCGTCGCTCAGGCCCAGTGACTGCTTCAGCTCGATGAGGAAGTCGAGTGCGACGAGGGGGAGTTCGGTGCCGTCCCGGTGGCGGGTGACGGAGCCGGCGTCCACCTCCCAGTGGTCGAGGGCGCGGCGGACGGCGGTGAAGCGGTAGCGGGTCAGGCCGTCGTCGCTGCGGACGACGTACGTGTCCCCGTCCGCCTCGGGCGTGATCAGCCGCTCGTGCGCGAACTCGGCGAGCGCCTTGCGCACGAGAAGGCGGTTGGCTTCCTCCCAGCGCTCGGGGGAGAGGTGGGCCACGGCGTCGGCGAGGCTCATACGGCCACCCCCGTCGCGGCGACGAACCGCTCGCGGGTGCAGAAGCTCAGCAGCGCCTTCTTCTCCGGCTTCTGGACCTCCCGTTCGGGCACGAACCCGACGGCTTCGTTCAGGGCGTGCACGGCCGTGTTGCGGACGTCCGGTTCGACGACCACCCGGGCGGTCGCCGGGTCCTCGAAGAGGTGTGCCATCACGGCCGTGATGACGGCCCGGGTGAACCCGTGCACGGGCGTGTCGGCCGGCGCGACGAGGAAGTGCATCCCGACGTCACCGGGCCGGGGCTCGTACAGGCCGACCAGCTCGCGCTCGGCGGGGTCGTAGCGCTCCATGAGGAACGCCGGGACGCCGTCGTGCAGCCCGAGGAAGGCATGGTGGTGCTCGTCGGCCGCGATCTCCGTGTACGCGCGCTCGACGTCCTGAAGTTTCGCGTCCCGCATCATCCAGAACGCCGCCTTGGGATGTGTGACCCAGCCCAGCAGCAGCTCGGCGTCCTTCAGGGGATCGAGGGGGCGGATGGTGAAGGTCATACGGCGAACTCCTGGTACGCGATGCTCTTCTCGACCGGGTAGTACTCCGTGCCGAGCAGCTCGCGGATGATGCAGCTGTTGCGGTACGCGCCCATGCCCAGGTCGGGGCTGGTGATGCTGTGGGTGTGGACCCCGGCGTTCTGGAGGAACACGCCCCTGCCCGTCACGTCGACGGCGTAGTTGCGGGCCACGTCGAAGCGGTCCCGGCCGTCGAAGCGGAGGCGGTCGCGCAGCGGGTCGAGGAAGGCCGGCGGCTGGTAGTGGTAGCCGGTGGCCAGCACCAGACCCTCGGTGCGGATCTCGAAGTCCTTGCCCTGCTCGTCCTGGTGGAAGCCGAGCGTGTACGCGCCGTCCTCGTACCGGGCCTCGGTCAGCGAGGAGTTGGTGAGCAGGCGGGTGGGGACCGGGCGGTCGCCGCTTTCGACGTTCTTCTGGTAGAGCAGGTCGAAGATCGAGTCGATCAGCTCCGAGTTGATGCCCTTGAACAGGCCCTTCTGCTGCTTCTCCAGCCGGTAGCGGGTCTCCTCGGGCAGCGCGCGGAAGTAGTCGATGTAGTCCGGGGACGTCATCTCCAGGGTCAGCTTGGTGTACTCCAGCGGGAAGAACCGCGGGGAGCGGGTGACCCAGTTGAGCTCGTAGCCGTGGACGTCGATCTCGGAGAGGAGCTCGTGGTAGATCTCCGCGGCGCTCTGGCCGCTGCCGACGACCGTGAGGGACTTCTTGGCCCGCAGCTCCGCCTTGTGGTGCATGTACCGCGCGGTGTGGATGAGGTCGCCGCCCAGGTCCCGGCAGGGCTCCGGAACGAAGGGGACCGTCCCGGTGCCGAGGACCAGGTGGCGGCAGCGGAACGCTTCGCCGGTCTCGGTGCGGACGACGTAGAGCTCGGCGGTCTCGTCGTACGTCACCTCGGTGACCGTCGTGCCGAACCGGACGCTGCTCAGTTTGCCCGCGGCCCAGCGGCAGTAGTCGTCGTACTCGACCCGCAGCGGGTAGAAGTTCTCCCGGATGTAGAACGAGTAGAGTCTGCCCTTCTCCTTCAGGTAGTTGAGGAAGGAGTACGGGGAGGTGGGGTCGGCCAGGGTGACCAGGTCCGACATGAACGGCGTCTGGAGGTGGGCGCCGTCGAGGAACATGCCCGCGTGCCACTCGAAGTCGGGCTTCGACTCCAGGAAGACTCCGCTGAGTTCGTCGATCGGTTCGGTGAGGCAGGCGAGGCCGAGGTTGAAGGGGCCGAGCCCGATCCCCACGAAGTCGTAAGGAGCGGTCGGGGCTTCAGGACGCGCGGTCAAGGGACTCTCCCAGGTACTGCTCGGCGTGGCCGGCGATCAGGTCGAGGACGGCGGCGATGTCGGCCGCGGTCGTCTCGGGATTGAGCAGGGTGAACTTCAGGTAGTGGCGGCCGCCCACCTTGGTGCCCGCGACGACGGCGTCACCGGAGGCGAACAGGGCCTTGCGGGCGTGGAGGTTGACGCGGTCGATCTCGGCCGGGTCGGCGACGGCCGTCGGGACGTAGCGGAAGACCAGGGTGGACAGGGAAGGCTCGACGACGACGTCGAAGCGGGGGTCGGCGGCGAGCAGCTCCCAGCCCTCCCGGGCCAGGTCGCACACCTCGTCGAAGAGTTCGCCGAGGCCGTCGGCGCCCATGGTGCGCAGGGTCATCCACAGCTTGAGGGCGTCGAAGCGACGGGTGGTCTGAAGGGACTTGTCGACCTGGTTGGGGATGCGCTCCTGGACCATGCGGCGCGGGTTGAGGTACTCGGCGTGGTAGGTCGCGTGCCGCAGGGTGGCGGCGTCCCGGACCAGCACGGCCGACGAACTCACCGGCTGGAAGAAGGACTTGTGGTAGTCGACGGTGACCGAGTCGGCACGCTCGATGCCGTCGAGGAGGTCGCGCCGACTGCGGGAGACCAGCAGACCGCAGCCGTAGGCCGCGTCGACGTGCAGCCAGGTCCCGTACTGGGCGCAGAGTTCGGCGATCTCGGGCAGCGGGTCGATGGAGCCGAAGTCGGTGGTGCCGGCGGTGGCCACGACGGCCATGGGGACGAGGCCGTCCTTCTTGCAGCGCTCCAGTTCGTGGGCGAGCGCCACGGTCTGCATGCGCTTGTCGTGGTCGACGGGGACGGAGACCACGGAGTCCGGGCCCAGGCCGAGGAGTTTGGCGGACTTCTTCACGCTGAAGTGGCTGACCTCGGAGGCGAAGATCCGCAGTTTCGACGGGGAGTCGCTCTTGGCCTCCTCGCGGGCCAGCAGCAGCGCCTGGAGGTTGGACTGGGTGCCGCCGGAGGTGAACACGCCGTCCGCGGACGGCCCGAGGCCGATGCGGGCGGCCGTCCAGTCGATGAGCCGGCGCTCGATCAGGGTGCCGCCGGCCGACTGGTCCCAGGTGTCCAGGGAGGAGTTGACGGCGGAGAGCACGGCCTCGCCGAGCACCGCCGGGATGACCACCGGGCAGTTGAGGTGGGCGAGGTAGCGGGGGTGGTGGAAGTAGACCGCGTCCCGCAGGTAGACCTCTTCCAGTTCGTCGAGCACCGCGGTGGTGTCGTGCAGCGGCTGGTCGAGGTCGATCTCGTCGATGCGGGGGGCCAGGGCGTCGGCCGTGACGCCGGTGAACGGACGTTCGGCGGTGGCGAGTTTGGCCGCCACCCGCTCGACTCCTTCGGTCACGGAGCGGCGGTAGTGCTCCGCGGTGAGGTCATTGAGCAGGTGCGAGCGCATGTGGGGGTCCTCCGATGGGGACGGTCCGTGCGGGGAGTGCAACTTAGGTTAGCCTAACCTAAGTTGCATGTGCCGAAACCTGCCCCTCCCGTGACCGCCGTCACCACGAACTGCCGTTACTGTAAAGGGAGTTACTCCGAAGTCCGCAGCTGTTCCTCGGTCATCCCGCGTCGCCAGTAGCCGACGAAGGTGACGCACCGGCGGTCGATGCCCCGCTCGCCGACGAGGTGCCGGCGCAGCGCCTTGACGCACCCGGACTCGCCCGCGATCCAGGCGTAGGGGCGTTCGGCGGCCGGGAGTTGGGCATCGCGCAGTGCATCGAGGGCCAGGGGGGATCCCGTGTGGCTGCTGGGGTCGCGTACGAGCCAGGTCACCTCGGCGTCCGCGTCGGTCACGACGTCCTGGATGTCAGCGGCGTGGTTCACCTCCAGCCAGGCGCGCACGCGGGTGCCGGCCGGCAGGGACTCCAGGGTGGCGCAGGCGGCGGGTACGGCGGATTCGTCGCCCCAGATGACGACGAGGTCGGTCCCCTCGGGCGGCCGGAAGCGGATCGCGCGGTTGTCGGCGACGGCCGGGCCGAGGAGGAGGACGCGGTCACCCGGGGTGGCGCCGGCGGCCCAGCGGGAGGCGGGGCCCGACGGGCTGTGCAGGGCGAAGTCGATGTCGATCTCGTCGGGATCGCGGCGCAGTGCCCGAAGGGTGTACGAGCGCATCACCGCCCGCACGCCGTCGGGGAGTTCACGCCATCCCTGCCACCAGCCTCCCCCACTCTCGGCTTCGCTCGAGCGGGGGGACCCCCATCCCAGCTCGACGGGCACGGCGGGCTCGGGCTGCCCCGGGTGCGGCAGGAACAGGGACAGCGACTGGTCCCGCCCGTGGGAGTGGAAGGCGTGCAGGTCGGGCCCGCCGAAGGTGACCCGGACCAGGGACGGGCCGAGCCGCCTCGTCCGTACGACCTGAAGCGAGAAGAAACGGAACGGGGCGGCTACGGCCGTCGTCATCGGGGCTCCTGACGGTCAGGAAGGTGTGGGGGTCAGCTGACCTTCTTGGCGGTCTCGATGGCCTTCGCGAGGTCTTCGAGGAGCGGCGCGCATTTGTCGTACGACAGGATCGGCTCGGGGTTGCGGGCGATGACCTGCCCGGCCTTGACCGCCGGCAGCTTCTTCCACGTCCCCTCGGTGATGTCGGCGGGCTGGATCGCCGAGGAGCGGTTGTCCATCATGATGATGTCCGCGTCGTACTTGTCGACGTTCTCCCAGCTCAGCGACTCGTACCAGCCGCCACCCTTGGCCTTGGCCTTCTCCGGGGGCTCGATGAGGTGCACGCCGAGGGCCTTGAAGTACTCCAGGTCGACGGAGAGGTTGGAGCCGGAGACGTAGAACAGGTCCTGGCTGGCGGAACCGGCCATCACCTTGATGCCGGGCTTGGCCTTGGCGGCGGCGCGCAGCCGGGCGGCCGCGTCCTCGAAGCGCTTCTTGGCCTCGGTGACCTTGGCGGCGGAGGTGTCCGCGCCGAGGGACTTGGCGAGGGCGAGCATGCGCTGGAGCGGCTCGGTCAGCTGGCGGTCGTAGACGGAGATGCCGACGCTCGGGGCGCCGGCCGCCAGGATCTTCTTCTTCGACTCGTCGGGGACGTACCAGAGGGTGCCCACGTTGTCGAACATGGTGGAGACGAGGAGGTCGGGCGCGAGGGCCGCGTACTTCTCGATGTTGAACTGGCCCCACTCGTTGCCGAGGACCGTCACCTCGCTGACGTCCATGTCCCCGGCCTGCACATCGGCCTTGCCGTCCTTGGTCTTCGTCGGGCCGAAGACGCCCTTGGCCTGGATGCCGTAGTCGTACAGCGCGGCGGCCACGCCGACGAACGCGACGATGTTCGAGGGGGCCTTGTCGGCCTTCGCGGTGGTGCCGCGGTCGTCCTTGAAGGACCAGGGGCCGGACTTGCCCGCCGTCGTGTTGCCGTCCGAGCCGCCGCTTTTCCCGTCGTCGTCCCCGCAGGCCGCGAGCGCGGCCCCCAGACCGATGGCGCCGCCCGCGGCGAGGATGCCGCGACGAGTGAGGTGGGTGGCACGGGCATTGGACATGGGTATGACTGCTTTCGAACGGGGCGAGGCGCCCGCCGGACAACTTCCAAGGTAGGTTAGCCTAACCTCAGCTGATGTCCAGAGGGTGGGGCGCCCCGCGCCCGAACGTGTGACCGGCCTTCAGCGCCGGACGGGCAAGCTCAGCCCACCAGCCCCAACTCCCGGGCGATCAGCATCCGCTGGACCTCGCTCGTGCCCTCGCCGATCTCGAGGATCTTGGAGTCGCGCCACATGCGGGCCACCGGGTACTCGTTCATGAAGCCGTAGCCGCCGTGGATCTGGGTGGCCTCACGGGCGTTGTCCACGGCGACCGTCGACGAGTACAGCTTGGCCAGCGCCGCCTCCTTCTTGAACGGCTCGCCCGCGACCAGCCGGCTCGCCGCGTCGCGCCAGGCCAGCCGGGCGGTGTGCGCCTTCATCTCCATGTCGGCGATCTTGAACTGGATGGCCTGGTTGGCGCCGATGGGACGGCCGAACGCGTGGCGCTCCATCGCGTACTTCACCGACTCGTCCACGCAGCCCTGGGCCAGACCGGTCGCGAGCGCCGCGATGGCGATACGGCCCTCGTCGAGGATCCGCAGGAACTGGGCGTAGCCGCGGCCCTCTTCGCCCAGGAGGTTGGCGGCGGGCACGCGGACGTCGGCGAAGGACAGCTCGCGGGTGTCGGAGGCGTTCCAGCCGACCTTCGAGTAGGGGGCGGCCACCGTGAAGCCCGGGGTGCCGGACGGGACGATGATCGCGGAGATCCGCGGCTTGCCGTCCGGCTTGCGGCCCGTCACCGCCGTGACGGTGACCAACCCCGTGATGTCCGTGCCCGAGTTGGTGATGAAGCACTTGCTGCCGTTGATCACCCACTCGTTCGTGTCGGGGTCCAGACGGGCCGTGGTGCGGGTGGCCCCGGCGTCGCTGCCGCCGTCGGGTTCCGTGAGCCCGAACGCGCCCAGGAGCTCGCCCGCGCACAGCCGCGGCAGCCACTCGCGCTTCTGCTCCTCGGTGCCGAACAGGTGGACCGGCATCGCGCCCAGGGAGACGCCGGCCTCCAGGGTGATGGCCACCGACGAGTCCACCCGGGCCAGCTCCTCCAGCGCGATGCCGAGGGCCAGGTAGTCGCCGCCCATGCCGCCGTACTCCTCCGGGAACGGCAGCCCGAACAGGCCCATGCGGCCCATCTCGCGGACGATCTCGTACGGGAACTCGTGCCGCTCGTAGAAGTCGCCGATCTTCGGCGCCACGACGTCGTGCGCGAACTCCTCCACGGTACGGCGGAGTTCCTCCAGCTCGGGGGAGAGGCGGTGGTCCATGATGATCACTGCTCCTTGTGGGAGAGGGCGCGGGCGGTGCGTGACGGGCTGGGACGGCCCAGCTGTTCGGCCATCCACACGCTGGTCGCGGTGAGCCGGCCGAGGTCGACCCCGGTGTCGATGCCGAGGCCGTGGAGCATCCACACGAGGTCTTCGGTGGCGAGGTTCCCGGTGGCGGACTTGGCGTAGGGACAGCCGCCGAGGCCTCCGGCGGAGGCGTCGACCGTCGTCACACCGTGTTCCAGGGCGGCGTACGTGTTGGCGAGGGCCTGGCCGTAGGTGTCGTGGAAGTGCACGCCGATGACGTCCGTCGGCACCCCCGCCTCGTTGAGCCCGGCGAGGAGCGCGCGGACATGGCCGGGCGTGGCGACCCCGATGGTGTCGCCGAGGCTCAGCTCGTCGCAGCCCATGTCCATCAGCGCCCCGCAGACGCGGACGACCTGGTGGAGCGGTACGGCGCCCTCCCAGGGGTCGCCGAAGCACATCGACACGTACCCCCGCACATGCGCGCCCTCGTCCTTCGCGTGCCGCACCACCGGCTCGAACACGGCGAGGGACTCGTCGAGGGTGCGGTTGAGGTTGGCCTTGGCGAAGGACTCCGTGGCGCTGGCGAAGACGGCGATCCGGCGGGCGCCGAGCGCGAGCGCCCGGTCCAGGCCGCGCTGGTTGGGCACCAGGACGGGCAGGGCCGCGTCCAGGTCGCCGACGAGCGGGAACAGCTCCTCGGCGTCGGCCAGTTGGGGCACCCACTTGGGGTGCACAAAACTCGTCGCCTCGATCGTCGTCAGGCCCGCGTCGGCCAGGCGGCGGATGAACTCCGCCTTCACCGCCGTGGGTACGGCCGTCTTCTCGTTCTGGAGCCCGTCGCGCGCGCCGACCTCGTGGATCCGCACCCGCGCGGGCAGGCCCTGGGCCGGTACGGCCATGGGCAGTCCGTCGACGCTCATCCGTCCGCCTCCTCCTTGGGTGCGATGACGGCCAGCACCTGGTCCATGGCGACCGTCGTGCCCGGCCGCACGTCCAGTTCGGTGACCGTGCCGGCGTGCGGGGCGGAGATGACGTGCTCCATCTTCATCGCCTCGACCACCAGCAGGCTCTGGCCCGCGGCCACCTCGTCGCCGACGGCCACCTTCACCACCGTCACCGTGCCGGGCATGGGCGCGGTGAGCGAGTCGGCGCCCGCGTGCGCGGACCGGGACAGGGACGCGGCCACCGGGTCGTGGTCGCGCACCTGCCAGGCGTCGCCGTCGCGGCCGAGCCAGTCGGCGGCGCGGTGGAAGGTGTGGCGGACACCGTCGAGGGTGACGGCGACCCGGTCGTCGGTGACGGTGTGGGCCCCCCGGGGGACGTAGGTCACCGGGTCGGTCACCCGCAGCGGGAAGGCGGGCCGCTTCGGCGTACCGCCGAGACGCCAGCCGCTCGGCACCGAGAAGGGATCGGTCCAGCCGTCCCCACGAGGCTTCAGCCCCTCCAGCCGTACGGCCGCCGCCGCCTCGTACACCTCGTCCGGTACGTCCGTGGAGACCAGCTCGTCCACCACCCGCTCCACCAGACCGGTGTCCAACTCGCCCGCCACCACCGCCGGATGACCGAGCAGCCGCCGCAGGAACCCGGCGTTCGTCTGCACGCCCAGCGTGACCGTCTCCGCCAGAGCGGCCCGGAGCTTCCTGAGCGCGGTCGCGCGGTCCGGCCCGTACGCGATCACCTTGGACAGCATCGGGTCGTACAGACTGCCGACCTCCGTGCCCTCGCTGAGCCCGGAGTCGGTGCGGATGCCGTCGCCCTGGGGCTCGTTCAGCAGGAGCACCGTCCCGCCGGACGGCAGGAAGCCGCGCGCGCCCTCCTTGACCGACACGGTCTCCGCGCAGATGCGCGCCTCGACCGCGTGCCCGGTGAGCCGTACGTCCTCCTGCGCGAAGTCCAGCTTCTCGCCCGCCGCGACCCGCAGCTGCCACTCCACCAGGTCCAGCCCGGTGACGAGTTCGGTGACCGGGTGCTCCACCTGGAGGCGGGTGTTCATCTCCATGAAGTAGTACGAGGAGGGATCGCCGCCCGGGACGATGAACTCCACCGTGCCCGCGCCCCGGTACCCGCACGAGCGCGCCGCCTGCACGGCCGCCTCGCCCATCGCGGCCCTGGTCTTCTCGTCGAGGAGCACACTGGGCGCCTCCTCGATGATCTTCTGGTGCCTGCGCTGGAGCGAGCACTCGCGCTCGCCCAGGTGGACGACGTTCCCGTGCCCGTCGGCCAGGACCTGGATCTCGATGTGCCGGGGCCGGTCCACCCACCGCTCGACGAGCAGCGTGTCGTCGCCGAAGGAGGCGCGGGCCTCGCGGCGGGCCGCGGCGATCTCCTCGTCCAGCACGGCCAGGTCCCGCACCAGGCGCATGCCCTTGCCGCCCCCGCCGGCCGACGGCTTGAGCAGCACGGGTGCGCCCAACGCGTGTGCCGCCTCGGCCAGTTCGGGATCACGCCCGCCGGGCACCACCGGCACCCCGGCCGCCTGCACCGTCTCCTTGGCCCGGATCTTGTCGCCCATGAGCGCGATCGCGTCCGCCGACGGGCCGATGAAGACCAGCCCCGCCTCCTCGCACGCGCGCGCGAAGCCCGCGTTCTCGGCGAGGAAGCCGTACCCGGGGTGGACGGCCTGCGCGCCCGTCCGCGCGGCGGCCTGAAGGAGCCGCTCCACCGACAGATAGCTCTCCGCCGCCGGCGCCGGACCGATCCGTACCGCCGTGTCCGCCTCCCGGACGTGCCGGGCGTCGGCGTCGGCGTCGGAGAAGACGGCGACGGAGCGCACGCCCATCGACCGCAGCGTACGGATGACGCGTACGGCGATCTCGCCCCGGTTGGCCACCAGCACTGTGTCGAACATGATTGCGAAGCCCCCCTCTACATCCGGAAGACGCCGAACTGGGGGTCTCCCAGGGGCGCGTTGGCACAGGCGGTCAGGGCCAGGCCCAGCACCTGACGGGTCTCCAGCGGGTCGATGACCCCGTCGTCCCAGAGCCGGGCGGTGGCGTAGTAGGCGTTGCCCTGGCGCTCGTACTGCGCGCGGATGGGTGCCTTGAAGGCGTCCTCGTCCTCGGCCGGCCACTCCTCGCCGCGGGCCTCCAGCTGGTCCCGCTTCACGGTGGCAAGGACGGAGGCGGCCTGTTCGCCGCCCATCACGGAGATCTTGGCGTTGGGCCACATCCACAGGAAGCGGGGGGAGTAGGCCCGGCCGCACATGGAGTAGTTCCCCGCGCCGTACGACCCGCCGACCACGACCGTCAGCTTCGGCACGCGCGTGCAGGCGACCGCCGTCACCATCTTGGCGCCGTGCTTGGCGATGCCACCGGCCTCGTAGTCCTTGCCGACCATGAAGCCGGAGATGTTCTGGAGGAAGACCAGCGGGATCCCGCGCTGGTCGCACAGCTCGATGAAGTGGGCGCCCTTCTGGGCGGACTCGGAGAACAGGATGCCGTTGTTGGCGACGATCCCGACCGGGTGGCCGTGGATCCGGGCGAAGCCGGTGACCAGGGTCTGCCCGAACTCCGCCTTGAACTCCGCGAAACGGGAGCCGTCGGCCACGCGCGCGATGATCTCGCGTACGTCGTAGGGGGTGCGGGAGTCGACCGGCACGGCGCCGTAGAGCCCGTACTGGTCGACCTTCGGCTCCACCGCGGGCACGGCCTCCCAGGGGAGGGGCCCGCGCGCGGGGAGGGTGGCGACGATGTTCCGCACGATCCGCAGGGCGTGCGCGTCGTCCTCGGCGAGGTGGTCGGTGACGCCGGAGACCCGGGAGTGCACCTCGCCGCCGCCGAGCTCCTCGGCGGTGACGACCTCGCCGGTGGCGGCCTTCACCAGCGGGGGGCCGCCGAGGAAGATCGTGCCCTGGTCGCGGACGATCACGGCCTCGTCGCTCATGGCGGGCACGTAGGCCCCGCCGGCGGTGCAGGAGCCGAGCACGGCGGCGATCTGCGGGATGCCCGCGCCGGACATCCGGGCCTGGTTGTAGAAGATCCGCCCGAAGTGCTCGCGGTCCGGGAAGACCTCGTCCTGCATGGGCAGGAAGGCGCCGCCGGAGTCGACGAGGTAGACACAGGGCAGCCGGTTCTCGAGGGCGACCTCCTGCGCGCGCAGGTGCTTCTTCACCGTCATCGGGTAGTACGTCCCGCCCTTGACGGTGGCGTCGTTGGCGACGATCACGCACTCGCGCCCGCTGACCCGCCCGATCCCCGCGATGACCCCGGCGGCCGGGGCCTGCCCCTCGTACATCCCGTCGGCCGCCAGCGGGGCCAGCTCCAAGAAGGGCGAACCGGCATCGAGCAGGGTGTCGACCCTGTCCCGGGGCAGCAGCTTGCCGCGCGCGGTGTGGCGGGCGCGGGCCTTCTCGCCGCCGCCGAGCGCCGCCGCGGCGAGCTTGCCGCGCAGCTCCCCGACCAGCTCGCGGTGCGCTTCCTCGTTGGCCCGCCAGGCCTCCGACGCGGGATCGGCCGCGCTGTGAAGCTCCGGTGCCTCGTGCATCCTGAGGTCCCCTCACCCAGTGATCGACTGTTAATGAGCGTTAACCATTTCCTTCAGGTTAACGAGCGCTAACCTCCCTGTCTAGAATTGCTTCCATGGCCACGAGAACCGACGCCCCCACCCGACGCGAGCAGATCCTGAAGGAAGCCGCGCGACTCTTCGCCGAACGCGGTTTCCACGGGGTCGGCGTCGACGAGATAGGCGCCGCGGTGGGCATCAGCGGGCCCGGCCTCTACCGTCACTTCGCGGGCAAGGACGCGATGCTCGCCGAGCTGCTGGTCGGCATCAGCGGCCAGCTGCTGACCGGGGCCAAGCGGCGCCTGGCGGAGGCCGACGGTAAGGCTGCCCCGGAGGCGGTCCTGGACTCGCTCATCGAAGGGCACATCGACTTCGCGCTCGACGACCGTCCCCTCATCACCCTGCACGACCGCGAGCTGGACCGCCTGCGCGACAGTGACCGCAAGCTGGTCCGGCAGCTCCAGCGGCAGTACGTCGAGCTGTGGGTGGAGGTCGTCCGCGAGGTGTACCCGGATCTGGCCGAACCGGCGGCCCGCTCGGCCGTGCACTCGGTCTTCGGCCTGCTGAACTCGACGCCGCACCTCGGCCGCGGCGGTTTCCTCCCGGGCCGGGGGGCCACCTCGGAGCTGCTGCACCGGATGGCGCGGGGCGCGTTCGCGGCGGCGTCGGGGGCCGGGCTCGCTCCGGCGTGACGAGCGTTACCCCGATCACTCTGGACCGCTTCCGTACTCACCGGTACCTTTGATCTGAGCAAGCGCTTAGACATGCCGAAGTCCGTGGAGGTGGCGGAGTGCGCCGCACGCTGTTCAACGAGGATCACGAGGCGTTCCGGGAGACCGTCCGCGCCTTCATCGAGGCCGAGGTCGTACCGGTGTACGACGAGTGGTTCGCCGCCGGCCAGGCGCCGCGCGACTTCTACTACAAGCTCGCCGAGCTGGGTGTCTTCGGCATCCGCGTCGACGAGGAGTACGGCGGCGCCGGCATCGACTCGTACAAGTTCGAAGCCGTCCTGTACGAGGAGACCGCCCGCGCGGGTGTCTCCTTCGGCGGCTCCGGTGTGCACGTGCTGCTCGGCCTGCCCTACATCAAGCTGCTCGCCTCCGACGAGCAGAAGAAGCGCTTCCTGCCGAAGTTCGTCTCCGGTGAGGAGATGTGGGCGATCGCGATGACCGAGCCGGGCACCGGCTCCGACCTCGCGGGCATGAAGACCACCGCCAAGCTCTCCGAGGACGGCACGCACTACGTCCTCAACGGCGCCAAGACCTTCATCACCGGCGGCGTGCACGCCGACCGCATGATCGTCTGCGCCCGCACCTCCGCGCCGACCAAGGAGGACCGCCGCCACGGCATCTCCCTCTTCGTCGTGGACACCAAGGCCGAGGGCTACTCCGTCGGCCGCAAGCTCGACAAGCTGGGCCTGAAGACCTCCGACACCGCCGAGCTGGCGTTCGTCGACGTCAAGGTCCCCGTCGAGGACCTCCTCGGCGAGGAGAACAAGGGCTTCTACTACCTCGGCCACAACCTCGCCTCCGAGCGCTGGGGCATCGCCTTCGGCGCGTACGCGCAGGCCAAGGCCGCCGTCCGGTTCGCCAAGCAGTACGTCCAGGACCGCGTCGTCTTCGGCCAGACCGTCGCGTCCTTCCAGAACACCAAGTTCGAGCTGGCCGCCTGCCAGGCCGAGGTGGACGCGGCCGAGGCCGTCGTGGACCGCGCGACCGAGGCCCTGGACGCCGGCGAGCTGACCCCCGCCGAGGCCGCCTCCGCGAAGCTGTTCGCCACCGAGGTCGCCCACCGCGTGATCGACCGCTGCCTCCAGCTGCACGGCGGCTACGGCTTCATGAACGAGTACCCGATCGCCCGCCTGTACGCGGACAACCGCGTCAACCGCATCTACGGCGGCACCAGCGAGATCATGAAGTCGATCATCGCGAAGGACATGGGCCTGTAAGCCGCACGCAATCGCCGGCGGATACAACCGACTCCATGAGCCAGGCACTCCAGGATCTCCTCGATCTGCTCGACCTCGAGCCGATCGAGGAGAACATCTTCCGCGGCCAGTCCCGGTCCGCCGTCGTCCCGCGGGTCTTCGGCGGGCAGGTGGCGGCCCAGGCGCTGGTCGCCGCCGGGCGCACGGTCCCCGCCGACCGGCACGCCCACTCCCTGCACGCCTACTTCCTCCGCCTCGGGGACCCCGGCGCGCCCATCGTCTACAACGTCGAACGCATCCGTGACGGCCGCTCGTTCACCACCCGCCGGGTGGTCGCGATCCAGCACGGCAGGCCGATCTTCACCCTGTCGGCGTCCTTCCAGACGCACGAGGACGGCCTCGACCACCAGACCCCCATGCCACCCGCGCCCGACCCGGCCACCCTGCCCACCTCCCAGCAGCGGCTGCGCGGGTACAGCCATCTCGACCCGCAGATCGTGGAGCGCTTCATCGAGGCCCGCGAGGCGGTCGACCTGCGCTACGTGGACGAGCCGCCGTACGGGAGGTTCGGCGAGCCGCGCGAGCCGCACTCCCAGGTGTGGTTCCGCGCCAACGGCAAGCTCGAGGGCGCCATCGACATCCCCCTCCTGCACGTCGTCCTGGCCACCTACGTCTCCGACATGACCCTCCTCGACTCCGTGCTGCTCGCGCACGGCCGCGGCGGCTGGGCCGTCGGCGACGTCGTCGGGGCCTCGCTGGACCACGCGATGTGGTTCCACCGGCCGTTCCGGGCCGACGAATGGCTGCTGTACGACCAGGAGTCGCCGTCGGCGTACGGCGGCCGCGGTCTCGGCCAGGCCCGCATCTACACCCAGGACGGCCGGCTCGCCATCTCGGTCATCCAGGAGGGTGTCGTCCGCGTCCCGCGGTGACCGTGTGACAGGGGTGTCTCCCGAGATGACGTGTGGCGCATGCGGGATTAGGCTCTTGGAGTGAACGCCGCGATGCATGGCACGCCCGGCCGATCCGGTACCGGTGGCGTGCCCTCCATGAAAGCGCGGTGACATCTGAGACCGCGTCGCATTCTCACCCAGCGGCGGCGGCCATCCCATCTCGTGAATCCACAGCGGAGCCGCGAGAGATGATGGAACGAAAGGTGTATTTCCCATGCGAGCACAACGCGCAAGGCGTCTCCTCGCGGCTTCCGCCGCCACCGTCCTGATGGCGGGCGGCGCCGCGCTCGGCGCGGCGGGCACCGCCTCGGCCGGCGACTGTGGTGGCAACCACGACAACGGCGGTTACAGCTGGTCGGATGACGACGACGGCGGCTATGGCGACAACGGCGGCTATGGCGATCACGGCGACAACGGCGACCACGGTGGCGACCACGGCGACAACGGCGACCACGGCGGCGGTGACCACGGCGACAACGGTGACCACGGTGGCGACCACGGCGACAACGGTGACCACGGCGGCGGTGACCACGGCGACAACGGCGACCACGGCGGCGGTGACCACGGCGACAACGGTGACCACGGCGGTGGCGACCACGGCGACAACGGCGGTCACGGCTACTGATATCGCCGACTCCGCGCACTGAAAGGCGTGATGTGCGGCACCGTCAACGGCGCCGCACATCACGGGGTTTGCCCGCCCCCGCTCAGGTCAGGCCCGCCTCCGCCAGCAGATACGCCGTCAGCGGGTCGTAGTAACGCGGGCTGAGCACATGGTCGTCGAGGGGAACGGCCACCTGGAGGGTGCCCTCCGACTCGGCGAGGAACAGGGCCGGGTCGTTGCAGTCCGCGTAGCCCACGGAGTCGACGCCGTGCTGGCCGGCGTACCCCGCCCAGCCGTGGTCGGCGACGACCAGGTCGGGCAGCGGGCGGCCCTCGCGCTCAAGTCCCGTCAGAATGGCCCGCATCGGCGCACCGGAATGCGTGTGCCACAGCGTGGCGCCGTGTTCGAGCACCGCCACGTCCGCGAACTGCATCACGTACCCCTCCTCCGTCTGCAACCCGTCGGGGATGACGACGATCTCGCAGCCGGCGGCGCGCAACGCGACGGCCGTGGCCCGGTGCACGTCGAGCAGGCCGCCGGGGTGGCCGGTGGCGAACAGCACCCGCTGCCGCCCGTCGGCCGCCTTGCGCAGCCGCGCCGCCATCCGTTCCAGGGCGTCGACGGTCAGATCGGGGTCGATGGTGTCCTGCCCGTACCGGTACTCCGCGTCGTCGTTGACGCCGACCCGCTCCGCCATCACCGCGAGCACGTCCTGCTCGTCCCGCCAGCGGTCGCCGAGTTCCAGGCCGAGCCAGAAGTTGCGGTCGCCGTTGGCCAGCTTGCGGTAGTGGGAAAGGTTGTTCTCGCGGGGCGTCGCGACGTCGCCCGCGATACGGGTCTTCACAAGGTGGTCGACGAGCTCGGCGCGGCTGGGTGTCCCGGGTATCGGCATGTCTCCCATTGTGAGGCAGCGCCCTGTGCGCGTCCTTGGCTTATCACCCGCTGGGACGTGGGTCACTTCGCAGGTCAGCCGTGGTCGGTCACAGATTCCGCAAGGCGAACCACAACTCCATGCGTACGTCAGGATCGTCCAGGTCCGCGCCGAGGAGCGCCGCGCACCGGGCGATCCGTTGCCGCACGGTGTTGCGGTGCACCGACAGGGCCACCGCCGTGCGGTCCCAACTGCCGTGCAGGGACAGCCAGGCGCGCAGTGTCTCGGTGAGCGCGGGGTGCGCCGAGACCGGCCCGAGGAGCGCGCGGGCGTGGCTCTCGGCCTCACCGGGCGGCACCAGGTCGGCCAGCCCCGGGCGGCCGCCGTGCCGGACCAGCGCCGTGCGGGTGGCGCGGGCGCGGGCCAGGGCACGGGCCGCCTGGGTGTCGGCGGCCGCCCAGTCGTCCGGCGCCACGGGGGTGCTGACCCCCAGGGCCCAGCCGGGCTGCGCGGCCGGTTCCCGGTCGGCGGGCACCAGGACCCGTACCACGCCGTCCGCCAGGTCGACCAGCGCGGACCCGAGCGCGGCGCCCAGCGCCGAGGCGGCCACCGCGTCCGGCACCTGGCCCTCCGGCCGTGCGTGCACGACGACCCACCGCTGAGCCCCGAGCAGCGGGGCCACGTCCTCGGGCGGGGCGCCGAGGAGCAGTCGGACCAGCGCCGACGAACGGGCCGTTCCCGCGCCGCTCTGGTGCTCGCCGGTGAGGAGGGAGAGGAGGACGGCGGCGACGGAGGCGATGGTGTGGTCCCCGGGCTCGCGCCGGTCGGTGGCGACCCCGAGGACGAAACCCTGACCGGTGCCGAGGGCGTAGACGGCGAGGTGGGTGCCCAGGACGGTGTCCGTGGCGGAGGAGGGGCCGGCGGAGGGGCCGGCGGAGGAGGTCTGCGCCCCGGTGGGCCGTACGACCGCCGCCAGCCCCGCCAGTGCCTCCCGTACCTCCTGCGGCGCCTCCCGGCCCGCCGTCGCGATCTGTGCGCCGTCCGGGCCGTACAGCACCGCCCGCCCGCCCAGGCGCTGGGCCAGCCGGCGCAGCACCGAGGGCACCGGGTCGGGTCGGGAGGCGGCGGAGGCGAGGCTCTGCTGGGCCTCCGTGACCCGGCGCAGCTCGGCCAGGCGGGCCTGCGCCATCAGCTGCCAGACCGCGCGGGCCACGCCGGAGAACGTGGTCTGCGGCGGCACCTCCAGCAGGGGCAGCCCATGGGCGTCACAGGCCGCGGCCAGGGCCCGCGGCACCGTGTCGTGCACCGGCGCCAGCCCGAACCCGAGGGCCGCGCCGCCCGCCGCCACGATCCGGGACACGTAGTCGTCGAAGTAGGTGCCCGAACCCGCCGCCTCCGGCACATGCACCCCCGCCGTCAGCAGCAGCTCGCCGCCCAGCAGATACGGGTACGGGTCGGCCATCTCCGAGGTGTGCGCCCAGTGGATGACGATGCCCGGGTCCTCCGGCCCCGCGATCTGCCGCAGGCCCAGGTCCTCCCTGGCCAGCAGCGCGACCAGCGGGACCGGTGGTGTGGGTGGTACGGGAGTGTCCGGCATGGTGGACGATTCCTCCATCCGGTACGGCGACAGTGGATGAAACCTACACTTCCAGGGCGCTTTTCAGCCACCTAGGGTCAACCCACGAACCACCTAAGCCATGAAGCAAGCAAGAAGGGTGGGCCCCATGGCCGTCGACTACGCAGTGATCGTCGTCTATCTGACAGGCATGCTGGCCATGGGCTGGTGGGGCATGCGCCGCGCCCGGTCCAAGAGCGACTTCCTCGTCGCGGGCCGCCGGCTCGGGCCCGCCATGTACTCCGGCACCATGGCCGCGATCGTCCTCGGCGGCGCGTCCACCATCGGCGGGGTCGGCCTGGGTTACAAGTACGGGCTCTCGGGGGCCTGGATGGTCCTCACGATCGGCCTGGGCCTGCTGGCCCTCTCGGTCTTCTTCTCCGCCCGCATCGCCCGCCTGAAGGTCTACACCGTCTCCGAGATGCTCGACCTGCGCTACGGCGGCCGGGCGGGCGTGATCTCCGGTGTGGTCATGTGGGCGTACACGCTGATGCTCGCGGTGACCTCCACCATCGCCTACGCCACGATCTTCGACGTCCTCTTCGACCTCAACCGCACCGTCGCGATCATCCTCGGCGGCTCGATCGTCGTCGCCTACTCCACGCTCGGCGGCATGTGGTCGATCACGCTGACCGACATGGTGCAGTTCGTGGTCAAGACGGTCGGCGTGCTGCTCCTGCTGCTGCCCATCGCCGTCGTCAAGGCGGGCGGCTTCTCCGAGATGAAGGCGAAGCTGCCGACCACGTACTTCGACCCGCTGGGCATCGGCGGCGAGACGATCTTCACCTATGTGCTGATCTACACCTTCGGCATGCTGATCGGCCAGGACATCTGGCAGCGCGTGTTCACCGCCCGCAGCGACACGACCGCGAAGTGGGGCGGCACGGTGGCCGGAACCTACTGTCTGGCCTACGCCCTCGCCGGCGCCGTGATCGGCACCGCCGCCAAGGTGCTCTACCCCGACCTGGGCAGCGCCGACGACGCCTTCGCCACCATCGTCAAGGACGAACTCCCCGTCGGCGTGCGCGGACTGGTGCTCGCCGCCGCCCTCGCCGCCGTGATGTCCACCTCCTCCGGCGCGCTGATCGCCTGCGCCACCGTCGCCAACAACGACATCTGGTCGCGGCTGCGGGGTGCCGCCCGGCGGGCCGGGAGCGAGCACGACGAGGTCAGGGGCAACCGCGCCTTCATCCTCGTCATGGGCCTCGCCGTGATCGGCACGGCCATCGCGCTCAACGACGTCGTCGAGGCGCTGACCGTCGCCTACAACCTGCTCGTCGGCGGACTGCTCGTGCCCATCCTCGGCGGGCTGCTGTGGAAGCGGGGCACCGTGCAGGGCGCGCTCGCCTCGGTGATCGTCGGCGGCCTCGCGGTGATCGGACTGATGGCCGGGTACGGCATCCTCGCCAACGAACCCGTCTACCTCGGCCTGTCGGCCTCCCTCGTCGCCTACGTCGCCGTGTCCCTGGCGACCCGGCCCACCGACGCCGCGGTCCTCGCCACCTGGCGCGAGCGCCTCGCGGGACGGAACCCCGAACCCTTGTCCGAACCGGTGCCGGCTCACCAGTAGAGTCGTACAACAAGACGCACATACGCGACGAAGCGTAGGAAAGAAGGCGCAGTACCCATGAGCAGCAACGAGACGCCCCGCGGCCCCGTCGACTCCTCCCGCATCCCGCGGTACGCCGGACCCGCGACCTTCGCGCGGCTGCCCCGCCTCGACGAGGTCGGCACCGCCGACGTCGCCGTGGTGGGCGTGCCCTTCGACTCCGGCGTCTCGTACCGGCCGGGCGCCCGCTTCGGCGGCAACGCCATCCGCGAGGCGTCCCGGCTGCTGCGCCCCTACAACCCGGCGCAGGACGCCTCCCCCTTCGCCCTCGCCCAGGTCGCCGACGGCGGCGACATCGCCGTGAACCCGTTCAACATCAACGAGGCCGTGGAGACCATCGAGGCCGCCGCGGACGAACTGCTCGGCACCGGCGCCCGCCTGATGACCCTCGGCGGCGACCACACCATCGCGCTGCCCCTGCTGAGGTCCATGGCCAAGAAGCACGGCCCGGTCGCCCTGCTCCACTTCGACGCCCACCTCGACACCTGGGACACCTACTTCGGTGCCGAGTACACCCACGGCACCCCCTTCCGCCGCGCGGTCGAGGAGGGCATCCTCGACACCTCCGCCCTCTCCCACGTCGGCACCCGCGGCCCGCTCTACGGCAAGCAGGACCTCACCGACGACGAGAAGATGGGCTTCGGCATCGTCACCTCCGCCGACATCTACCGCCGGGGCGCCGACGAGGTCGCCGACCAGCTGCGCCAGCGCATCGGCGACCGCCCGCTGTACATCTCCATCGACATCGACTGCCTCGACCCGGCGCACGCGCCCGGCACCGGCACCCCCGAGGCGGGCGGCATGACCTCCCGCGAACTGCTGGAGATCCTCCGCGGGCTGGCATCCTGCAACCTGGTGTCGGCGGACGTCGTCGAGGTGGCCCCCGCGTACGACCACGCCGAGATCACGTCGGTGGCCGCGTCCCACACGGCGTACGAACTGACCACGATCATGACCCGTCAGATTGCGGCGGCGAAGCAGGAGAAGACGGCCAAGTGACCCACGACCACGACCTGGTGCTCCGCCCGACGGCCGCCCAGACGGAGGCCGCGCTGAACCCTCCCCCCGGCCGCAACGGCGGAGACCTGGTCGTGGAGACCCTGGCCGGTCTCGGCGCGACCACCGTCTTCGGCCTGCCCGGCCAGCACGCACTGGGCATGTTCGACGCCCTGCGCCGCTCCGCGCTGCGGTACGTCGGCCTGCGGGTGGAGAACAACGCCGGGTTCGCGGCGGACGCGTACGGCCGGATCACGGGTGAGGCGGCCCCCCTGCTGCTGTCGACGGGCCCCGGGGCCCTCACCTCCCTGGCCGCGCTCCAGGAAGCCGCCGCCGCGAGTGCCCCCGTACTGGCGATCAGCAGCCAGGTCCCGACGGCGGGCCTCGGTGGCGGCCGCCACGGCTATCTGCACGAACTCCCGGACCAGGCGGCCTCGTTCCGGGGCGTCGTCAAGTCGGTCCACACCGTCCGCGCCCAGTCCCAGATCCCGTCCGCCGTCGCCGCGGCCTGGAAGTCGGCGCTCACGGCTCCGCACGGCCCGGTGTGGGTGGAGATCCCGCAGGACGTCCTGCTGGCGGAGACGACTCTGCCGGTGGTCACGGCGATGGACGCCACCCCCGACGAGCTGCCCCCGCGCCCCGAACTCACCGCCGTGGCAGCGGACTTGCTCTCTCATGCCGCCCGTCCGGCGATCATCGCGGGCGGGGGAGCGGTACGGGCGGACGCGTCCGGCAAGCTCGGGCGGCTGGCCGAGAGGCTCCAGGCGCCGGTGGTGACGACGTTCGGCGGCAAGGGCGCGTTCCCCTGGGAGCACCCCCTCTCCCTCCAGTCCTGGCTGGAGGACCGCCACACGACGGACTTCCTGGAGGACGCGGACGTCCTCCTCGTCGTCGGCTCCGGCCTCGGCGAACTCTCCTCCAACTACCACACGTTCAAACCCCGAGGCCACGTGATCCAGATCGAGGCGGACCTCGGCAAGCTCGAGTCCAACCAGCCGGCCCTCGGCATCCACGCCGACGCGCGCCTCGCGCTCCAGGCGCTGCTGGAGACGGTGGAGCAGCGGGACGACGAGACGGCGCCCGAACGCGTCCGCACCCTGCTCGCGAAGGTCGGCGAACGCATCGCCTCCCAGGAACTGGCCCTGGAACAGGACGTGCTGGCGTCGGTCCGCCGAGCCCTGCCCGCCGACTCCCCGTCCTTCTGGGACATGACGATCCTGGCGTACTGGGCCTGGTCGGCCTTCGACCCCCGGGGCGCGAACACCATGCACTCCGCCCAGGGCGCCGGCGGCCTCGGCTACGGCTTCCCGGCGGCCCTCGGCGCGGCCGCCGCCGACCCGACCCGCCCGGTGCTCGCGGTGTCGGGCGACGGCGGCGCCCTGTACTCGATCGCCGAGCTGGCCACGGCGAAGCAGTACGACCTGCCGGTCACCTGGCTGATCGTCGACGACGGCGGCTACGGCATCCTGCGCGAGTACATGACCGACGCCTTCGGCCAGGCGACGGCGACGGAACTGACCCGCCCGGACTATGTGGCCCTCGCCGAGTCCTTCGGGGTGCCGGGGGTCCGCACGACCCCGGAGACCCTGGAGACGGACCTGGCGAAGGCACTGGCGTCACCGGGCCCGTCGGTGGTCGTCCTTCCGGCGGTGCTGCGGATGTTCGCGGCGACGCACCTGGACTGACGTCGTTGGGTCAGCAGTTGCCCGGCCCCACTCCGTCGATACGGCCGCCGAAGTCGCCGAGGTAGCGGGAGCGCCAGTCGCCGTTGTAGACGTCCCGCTTCTCGACGGGCTGCCAGTTGATGAAACACGCCTTGGTGCTCGCGACGGCCGAGCCGACGTGGTCGTGCAGGAAGGACGGCATGTCGCGGTAGCCGCTGCGGGCGGTCCACTCCCAGGAGCTGCCGCTGAAGCCCTCCCCGCTCCAGAAACACACCGACCCGTCGGGACAGGAGGGCTGGGCGACCCGCGCGGAGGCCGACTGGGCGGGGACCGCAAGGGCGGTGAGCGCGAGAACAGCGGCGAGGGACCAGGAACGAAGCTTCACGGGACTCTCCGGAAAGGGCAGTTGGCAGGGCGCCCCGGCGGAACTGCCGGGGCGCCGCCATGCTCCTGTCCGGACGCGGCAACACGCCCGAGTCCAAGATCGATCTCACCTGTGTGAGCGAACTAGTAGAACCAGTACGACCGGCCTACCAGATCGCGTCCACCCACTCCGGGTGGTCGATGAACGGGTTGCGGTTGTGCTGGTAGGAGTCGTAGATGACCTGGTTGCGGCGCTCCTCGAAGGCGTCCGGCGGGTCCTCGTCGTTCCACTTCTTCAGAATCGACAGCTTGCCTATGTAGGGGTTGCTGCCGTTGTTGACCTTGTCGTCGGGCTCCAGGTTCGCGGAGCCGTCGTCGCCCTCGTAGCGGACTGCCATGTACAGGATCATGCGGGCCACGTCGCCCTTGACGGCGTCGCGGGGCTCGAAGGAGTCCGAGTCGGCCTTGCTGCCGCCGCTGTTGGTGAAGGTGGAGCCGCCCTCGTCGAAGTCGAGGTTGGCGCGCTTGCCGTTGACCGCGACGTCCTCCGGGCGGATGTGGTGCAGGTCGGTGCCGGGGCCGGTGGAGGTGGTGAGGTCGCCGTGGGAGATCGCCCACACGTGCTCGCGGTTCCAGTCGCCGCTGGCACCGCCGTTGAGCGACTTGCTGCGGGAGATGCCCGAGTACAGCAGGATCACGTTGCTGCTGTTGTTCGGGTCCTGGTCGGTCACCTTCAGCGCGTCCCACAGCTGGGAGTAGGACAGCTTGCTCTGGCTGCTGATGATCGTGTGCAGGGACGACTTCAGGCTGGTGCCGGTCTTGCCGATCGCGTTCTTGTAGTACGTCGAGTCGTACGAGGTCGTCGTCGCCGAGGCCGGGGTCGCCGTCAGCGTCGGAGCGGTGAGGCCGACCAGGACGGCGGCCGTGGTCAGAGCCACCGACTTCCATCGGCGGGGGAGTGTCGCCAGCATCATGTGGGGTCCGTTCTACGCGGGTTGATCGGAGGCGGCATCCGGAGCGTGACATGAACATGCAGGCGACGCAATGAACGTGAGGTGTCGGTTCGGTGACACGACGAACGGCCCCTGACAGGAGTGGTGATCAGGGGCCGTTCAGCTGGAGGTGCCGGGCGGGCGTCAGCTCACGTCGGACGGATCCAGGCGGTAGACGGTCGAAGTGTTCGAGGAGCTGGTGGAGTTGGCGGAACCGGAGGACTTCGACGAGCCGGTCGACGACGAACTCTTGCTGTACGCGCTCTCCTTCACCGCCGTCCCGTGCTTCTGCACCCACGACGTCACCGCGGAGCTGAGGCTGTTGTCGCCCCCGCCAGGGCCGCCGCCCATGCCGCCGCCACCGACCTGGATGTAGTGCAGCTCGCCCTTCTTCACCAGCTCCTCCAGCTTGGCGACGGTCATCGCGTTGTCGCTGCCGGTGAAGCCCCACATGGAGATGACGGGCTGCCTGGTGCTGAGCTCGATCTGCGCCGCGCTCTGCGAGTTGGACACCGCCAGGAGCCACCTGGCGCCGTCCTGGTGCTTCTTCAGGTAGGCGATGAGCTCGCTGCTCGCGCCGCCGCCCATGCCGCCTCCGCCGAAGCCGCCCGTGCCGCCGCGCCGTCCGGTCGTACCGCCGCTCTCACCGGTGCCGCCCGGGGGCGTACCGCCGTTGGTGCCGCTGGGCGGGCCGCCCGCCTCCGCGTTCCCGCCGCCCTGCTGACCGCCGGGGAAGCCGCCGCCCTGCGGGAGTTCGCCGTTGCCGCCGCCGGGCGTCATCTGGCCGCCCTGGCTGCCCTGTTGGCCGCCCTGCTGGGGCATCTCCCCGCCCTCCGGGAACCCGCCCCGGCCGCCGCCGCCCCCGCCGGGCCCGCCGCCGAAGCCGCTGCCCGTGGACGGGCCGGCCGTCGGGTTCGTACCGCCCATTCCGCCGCCGCCCGACTCCGAGGGCACCGACCAGGCGTACGCCGCCGGGCCCGCGACCGCCGCGACGACCGCCGCCGCCACCGAGGCCGCCAGCAGCCGCACCCGGCTGCCCGAGCGGAAGACCAGCAGGCCCACGATCGCCGCCGTCATGACCACGCCGATCACCGGCCACAGCCAGGTGTTCCAGCCGGAGGCCCGGCGCAGCAGCACGATCGCCCACACCCCGGTGACACCGAGGGCGACGGGCAGCACCCACGCCCACCGCTTGTCGGCCCGGAAGGCGCGCAGCAGCATCAGGCCGCCGCCCCCGCACAGCACCGCGATGCCGGGCGCGAGCGCGGTCGTGTAGTACGGGTGCATGGTGCCCTCGGCCATGGCGAAGGTCAGGTAGTGCAGGGCCGTCCAGCCGCCCCACAGCACCAGCGCGGCACGCGTGAGGTCGGTGCGCGGCGCCTTGCCGCACAGCACCAGGCCGCCGACGCAGGCGATGGCCGCGAAGGGGATCAGCCAGGAGATCTGGCCGCCGAGGATGTCGTTGAACAGCCGGCCGAGCCCGGCGGAGCCGGAGAAGCCGCCGCCTCCGCCACCGCCGCCCCCGCCGTTGCCCTCGCCGCCGAGGACCCGGCCGAGGCCGTTGTAGCCCATGATCAGATCCCAGGCGGTGCCGTCCGTGGAGCCGCCGATGTACGGGCGGTCGGAGGCGGGCACGAGGGACACCGCGGCCGCCCACCAGAAGCTGGAGACGGCCAGGACCACGGCCGCGACCGCCAGGTTGACGATCCGCTTCACCAACGGGAGCCGGGTCGCGTACAGATAGACCGCGAAGACGGCGGGCAGCGCGATGTAGCCCTGGAGCATCTTCGTGTTGAACGCGAGGCCGAAGCAGGCCGCCGAGCCCAACAACGGCAGCAGTCGGCCGTTCGTCACCGCGCGCAGCGCCAGCGCGGCCGCGCCGGCCATCAGCAGCACCAGCAGCGTGTCCGGGTTGTTGTCCCGGTCGATGGCCACCGTGATCGGGGTCAGGGCGAGCACCAGCGCGGCGACCGCCGCCGCGCCGTGTCCCCACACCCGCTTCACGCAGGAGTGCAGGATCCAGATGGTGGCCAGCGCGGCCACGATCATCGGCGCCATCATCTGCCAGGTGCCGAACCCGAAGATCCGGCAGGACAGGCCCATGACCATGAGCGCGAGGGGCGGCTTGTCGACGGTGAGGAAGTTGCCCGCGTCCAGCGAGCCGAAGAACCACGCCTTCCAGCTCTGCGTGCCGCTCAGGACGGCCGCGCTGTAGAAGCTGTTGAGGCTGGAGCCGGACAGGTTCCAGGAGTAGAGCACCGCCGCCAGGACCAGGATCGCGATCAGCGCGGGCAGCGACCAGCGGGGCGCGGCGTCCGGTGCCGTCGCGGGCGGGACGGACCCCGGCGGGTCCGGGGTCACGGTCGGGTGGGGGAGGGGATCGGTGGCAGATGTCACGGTCGCAGACTGCCGGGCGGGGGTGGGTGGGGGCTGTGGCAGACCTTGTACTCGGCTGTGAAAAGGCAAAGGAGTCCGCAAGCGGCGGGCAACGTCCTGGGCAAGGCCCCGCACGTCACGGTCACCGGTAGGGGCACGCGGCGAGTCATGTCCCGCATGCCCCTGTCCAAGTGATCCAAGTGACGCGACGTCACTGCGCGGTGGTGAACTCCGCCATCATCGCCATGTCCTCGTGTTCGAGGTTGTGGCAGTGCAGCAGGAACCGGCCCGCGTAGTCGGTGAAGCGGACCGCGACCTCGACACCCTGTGCGGGCAGCACGTCGACGGTGTCCTTCCAGCCCGCGTCGAACGCCCCGGCGGCGGCCGCGTCGCGGCTGACCACCTGGAACGGGTCCAGGTGCAGGTGGACGGGGTGGTGGAAGTCGGTGACGAACCGCCAGATCTCCACCTGGCCGAGCTTCGGCATGGCCAGGGATCGACCGGGCTTGTAGTCCTGGCCGTTGATCGTCCAGTTGTTCTCCGACTTCTGGAAGACGAAGGTCCGGGTTGCCACGGCCTTGGCCGGGTCCAGCTTCTCGACCTTGGCCAGCGTGCCGCCGGGCACCCGGGAGTCGTCACTCACCGAGGCGCTGCCGATGTCGAATCGCATGACCTCGGCCGTTCCGCCGCTGCCGAGCCGGTTCACCAGCCGGACGCTACTGCCGGCCGGATAGCGGGCGAAGTCGACCACGACGTCGAAGCGTTCGGCCGGGGCCAGCTCGATCCCGTCGTGAGCGACCGGGCGCTCCAGCAGGCCGCCGTCGGAGCCGATCTGGAGCAGTCCCCCACCGCCCGGTGGTTGCGGGTCGAGCTCCAGCCGGTAGCGGCGCGCGTTGGAGGCGTTGAGGATGCGCAGCCGGTAGCGGGCGCGGTCCACCGGCGCGACCGGCCAGGGCGCGCCGTTGACCAGGATGACGTCGCCCAGTACGCCGTTCATGTAGCCGGCCCGGACGCCGGGCTTGACCTCGCTCGGGTCCAGCGCGGGGTAGGCGAAGGAGCCGTCGGCGGCGAACGAGCGGTCCGCGATCATCAGCGGCAGCTCCCGCGGACCGTGCGGCAGACCGAGCGAGGCCTCCTCGTCGTCACGGACCAGATGGAAGCCGGCCAGCCCCCGGTACACGTGCGGACCGGTGAAGCCCATCGTGTGGTCGTGGTACCAGAGCGTCGCGGCCCGCTGGTTCATCGGGTAGTCGTAGACGCGCTCGGGTTGGACCCTCGCCTGGCCCATACCCGGCATCCCGCCCATGGCGCTCGCACCGGGCCCGCCGGTACCGCCACCGAGCGGGGCGATCAGGTCCATCGGGTAGCCGTCGCTGTCGTGCGGCGTGTGGCCGCCGTGCAGGTGCACGGCGGTCGGGTGCGGCAGCTCGTTGCGGTGGGTGACCACCGTCCGGCGTCCCGAGCGCGACTCGATCGTCGGGCCGGGGAACATGCCCTGGTAGCCCCAGACCTCGGTGTCGTGACCGGGCACCAGATGGGTCCGGCCCGGACGGGCGGTGATCTCGTAGTAGTCGGTGGTGCCGTCGGAGCGCGTCGGCTGGAGCACGGACGGGATCGGCAGCCGCACCGCGTAACGCTCGGGCAGCGGCACCCGGCTGCCGAGCAGCAGGCCCGGCTGCCCACCGGGGATCAGCCCACCGAGCGCGGGCAGGCCGACCGCGACGGCCCCGGCCCCCAGGACGCCCACGGCGCCCACTCCGAGGAACTTGCGCCGGCTCCAGGGGTTCGCGCCGCTCATGCCCGGGCCTCAGCCGGCTCGGTGGGCTCAGCCGATTCGGTGGCGGCCGCAGCGGCGGGCTCGGCCCCCGGCTTGAGGCGGAAGACGTCGGTGGCGAACTTCTCGGCCATCACGAAGACGCCGACACCGAGCGGGATGTGCAGGATCAGGACGCGGCTGAACCCGAGGCTGATCTGCGCCACGCACAGCACGAACAGGATCGTGTACCGGAGGGCTATGACGCTGGGCCCGCCGCCGAGCCGCCAGACCAGCAGCGCGGCGATGACGGAGAGCAGGACGCCCGTCGAGAGGATCATCGCGGCCATCATGTGGGCGTCTAGCAGCGGATAGATCCCCTGAAGGAACCCCCCGGCCAGGAACGGCTGCGCCAGCGCGAGCAGTGCGACGAGCACGGCGGTGACCCGCAGCGTGACCAACGGCCAACGCGGACGGGCAGGTTGGAGCGACATGGTGAATCCCCCAGAGACGATTTTTCGTGCCTGATGAGACAGTCTCACATGAGAGTGTCTTGCGCACCCCTATACTGGAATCGATGAACGAGACCCCCGCCCCGCAGCGGTCAGTCCTGGGCCTGGCCCTTCGCCACGCCCATCTCCGGGCGGCGCGCTTCTTCGCACAGGAGCTGGAGCCGCTGGACCTGGAGAACCACCACGCCGGGATCCTCCTGCACATCTGCCGGCTAGGGATGCAGACGCAGCGTCAACTCGTGGACAGCATGGGCGTGGACAAGTCCATGATGGTCCGCACGCTGGACGCGCTCGAGGCACGCGGCCTGGTGCGCCGCGAGGCGCACCCGACCGACCGCCGGGCCCACGCCATCGTGGCGACGAACGCGGGCCGGGCGATGTTCGACCAGGTCGCGGCAGCGATCAGGCGCACGGAGGAGCGGATGACCGCGTGCTTCACACCCGAGGAGCGGGAGTTGTTCCACTCGATGGTCGTGCGCTTCGCCTACGCGCCCGCCGACGAGGAGGGGCTGATCAAGCCCGAAACGCCCCGCACTTGACGGCTGCGACGAAGTGCGACCAGCCCCCCGGCGAGAAGAGCAGCGCGGGGCCGTGCGGGGACTTGGAGTCGCGGACGGGGACGCCCGGCGGGCAGCCGTCGAGAATCTCGAGGCAGCTGCCTCCTTCGCTGTTGCTGTAAGAGGACTTCCGCCAGCCATGCCGTGTTGCGGCATTCGGGATTATCGGGTCAGTCATGGTGTCCGTAGTCCTTCGCTGTGGCCCTCAGCAGGGCCACTGACTCCGTCAGCGGCAGCGCGTCGGTCATCGCGAGATCGTAGCGGCCCTGCAACTCCTGGACCACGGACGGGGAGTCATGCACCTTTCCCATGCGGAGGCCTTCGCTGTATGCCACGGGTGGTTGGTCGTCGAACCACATCAGGCTGAGCATGTTCTCCATCAACGGGTGGAACCCCAGGCTGAACGGCACGACATGTACACGCACCCGGTTCCGCTCCACCAAGCGGACCAGGTGCATGACCTGCTCCGCCATCACCTCCGGCCCGACGTGCCCAGAACCGCACGCGCGTACCTTTTCGTCTGGAGGATGCCCGGGACGAAGGACAGGGCGAACTCGCGGATCATCACTGCCTGTTGTTCGAGTGGCCGGGCCGCTTCGAAGTAGTCGGCGACCGCCACGTCTTCTGCCGGCAGGAAGCTGCTCAGCACATCGCCCGTGCTCAGGGCCTGGTCGAGGCGTCTGGCGTCCTCCTTGGACGGAATGCGACGGCCCGCCTCGATGTGGGCGATGTGCGAACGCGTCGTGATCGCCATCTCGGCCAGTTGCTGCTGCGTCAGCCCGGCGGCCTCGCGCCGTGCCTTGAGCCGGTCGCCGTAGATGTTGCCCAACGTGCCAACTCCCTGTGACAAACGCTCTGTCACCAGCTCCTCTCTGGCGAGCCTAGCCCGACCCGTCTCACGCTGTGAGTGGATCGCTACCGAAAGCGACACTTCCGCGACTGTGTGAACGGACCGGAGGCGTGGTCATCAACAGACCCAAGGAATTGACGGCATGAGTCACCGTTTCGTCCGCCTCTTCGAGCCGCTGCCACGGCTTCTGCTTCCAGGACGCGGGCGGCGTCGTCGCGTCACCGTACTGTCCGACCGCCGACCGCTTGTCCCCCGCGCCGAAGCCCGGCGGTGCGTCAGGCCGGCTCCCGCCTTCTCCGAGGCGAGGACAACGCCCTGGTTCGCCCTTACCTCGTAGCGCACGAGCGGCGGGAGGAAGTGTGGCGCCAACGGGCCCGGCGCCGTGCGCTGTGGCTTGCCGTTCACGGGATCGACGTAGGGCCGCGTGTCATTCACGGAGTGGCGGTGACGGCGTGAGGGGCGGCATCGAGAGCTCGCGCCTGCTGCCGTGGACGGGCGCGGAAGGCAAGCCCTGTTATCTCCTCACGGACGGAACCGGCTACCTCGCCCGGATGGCCGACACCATCGAGAGCGTGCAGCTCGGGATGGCCGCCGACCTCCTCGGACACGCGGCCGACATGCTGGCCGACGACCGCGCGACCTCCGCCCAGCTCCGGTACCTGCTCGCGGGCATGCACGAGGCGCTGACCGACGTACTCCGGATCGCCGAAAGCCGAGGTGCCCGCCTCCTTGCCCACAGCGATCCTCCATGAGGCGGTGCTGTATGCGGGAGGGGTGAGTTCGGCAACGACTTGTCAAACCATTCCCTACTCGTACAACCATTCACTCGAATCTGTGAGTCATCAGGGGCATGACTCACAGGAAAACCAGGAGGGCCCGGGTGCTGGCGGCCGCCGTCGGCGCCGCGGTGCTCATACCGGGTGTCGTCGCCGCGACCCCGGCCGCAGCGACGACCCCGACGGTCAGCTGCACGTCCGCCAAGGCGGGCCTGGCCGACAAGTTGAAGAAGGACATCACGGCGGCCCTCGCCGGCCGCAGGGGCACCGTCGCCGTCGGACTCTACGACCGCTCCACCAACACGACCTGCACCCTGCGCTCGACCACGTCCTACGACTCGGCCAGCACCGTCAAGGTCACCGTGCTCGCCACGCTGCTGTGGGACGCGAAGAAGCACAACCGGTACCTGACGAGCACCGAGCAGTCGCTCGCCAAGGCCATGATCACGCAGTCGGACAACGCCGCGACCACCAAGCTGTGGAAGCAGCTGGGCCTGACGAAGATCAAGGGCTTCCTGGCCGCCGCCGGCATGACCAAGACCACGCCGGGCGCCGACGGCTACTGGGGCCTGACCCAGGAGAACGTCACCGACGAGCAGAAACTGCTCAAGCTCGTCACCGCCAAGAACACCGTGCTGAGCGACAACTCCCGCGCGTACATCCTGAAGCTGATGGGCCAGGTCATCTCCTCGCAGCGCTGGGGCACGCCCGCCGGGGCGCCGTCCACTGTCTCCGTACACGTCAAGAACGGCTGGCTGCAACGCGCCACGCACGGCTGGCGGGTGCACAGCCTCGGCACCTTCAACGGCGCCGGACACGACTACATGATCAGCGTGCTGACCCAGGACAACAGCACCATGGACTACGGCGTCGCCACCATCCAGAACGTGGCCAAGGCCATCCACAAGGACCTGGTGCCGACCGCGGCCGGCACGGCGACCTTCACCCCGACCAGCACGCCCCGCGAGGCGTTCGTGGCGGTGCCGGAACAGGGCTGACGCTTCACGACGCGGTCTCCCGCCGGTCACCGGACCGTCCTACGGTGACGCCCATGCGCCTGAGAACCGTACTCGCCACCCTCACCGCAGGCCTGGCGGCGGCCACTTGTCTGTCCGCCGCCGGGTCCGCGAACGCCGCTGAGACCAACTCCGCCGGGGCCAACGCCTGTTCGCCCGCCGTCTCGATCGACCGCTTCTCCGACGCGCTCGACAAGACGACGTACCAGGGCAATGTCGTCGGCAACTTCTCCGCGCTGGCCAGGGACCCCGACGGCACCCTCGCCGCCCTCTCCGACCGCTCGGCCCTGTTCTCCCTGGACGCCAAGACACTCGCGCCGAAGGCCGTCGTCCCGCTCGCCGACGAGAACGGCGCCGCCCTCGACTCCGAGGGCCTGGTCATCGACCTCCCCCACTCTCGGCTTCGCTCGAGCGGGGGGACCCCCACCGCCACCCTGCTGATCACCTCCGAGACCGAGCCGTCCGTACGCCGCTACTCCCGCGACGGCCATGTCCTCGACCGCCTCCCGGTCCCGCCCTCCCTCCTGGTCGCCCCGGCCGGCCGCGCCACCTCGAACCAGACCTTCGAAGGCCTGACCCTCCTGCCCGGCGGCCGCACCCTGCTGGCGTCCATGGAGTACGCGATCTCCGGCGACACCGCGGGCATCGTCCGCTTCCAGACCTGGGAACGGACGAAGGGCGACCACTTCCGGCTCGGCGCCCAGTACGCCTACCGCACCGACTCCGGCCTCGGCGTCCCCGAGGTCCAGGCGACCCCGGACGGCCGCCTGCTGGTCCTGGAGCGCGGCTTCACCTCCGGCGTCGGCAACACGGTCCGCCTCTATCTGGCCGACCCGCGGCACGCGACCGACACCAGCGGCATCGACAACCTGACCGGTCAGGCAGGCGTCCGCCTGATCAAGAAGACCCTGCTCACCGACATCGCCACCTGCCCGGCCCTGGGCGCCACCGCCAAGCAGCCCCAGACGAACTCCCTCCTCGACAACATCGAGGGCATGACGATCACGGGCCGGGCGCACGGCCGACTGAAGGTGCTGCTGGTGAGCGACGACAACCAGAACGCGGCGCAGACTACGCGGTTCTACTACTTGCGGGTGAGGACAACCCCCTAGGGGCGCGCGGAACCGCGCGACCAGCCACGACGGATCCGCACGGTGACAGCGGCCGAACCAGCGGAGCGTTTTGTTGCGGAGGGATGAAATCCGCTTCGTTTCGCGTTGGTGCCTTCCGGTAGAGCAGGACGAAAAGACGGAGGGCACCGCGTGACACCGCAACGGGGATGGGCACGTCGACTGGTCGGATACGCATGGCGGTATCCGAAGGACGTCGTCCTCGCTCTCGGCTCCTCGCTCGCCGGCATGGCCGTCATGGCGCTGGTCCCCCTGGTCACCAAGGTGATCATCGACGACGTGATCGGCGACCACAGCCGGCACATGGCCCCCTGGGCGGGCGCCCTCGTCGCGGCCGCCCTCCTCGTCTACGCCTCGACCTACGTCCGCCGCTACTACGGCGGCCGCCTCGCCCTCGACGTCCAGCACGACCTGCGGACCGAGATGTACGAGACGATCACCCGCCTCGACGGCCGCCGCCAGGACGAGCTGTCCACCGGACAGGTGGTCGGCCGGGCCACCAGCGACCTCCAGCTGATCCAGGGCCTGCTCTTCATGCTGCCGATGACCATCGGCAACGTCCTGCTCTTCCTGATCTCACTGGTGATCATGGCCTGGCTGTCGCTGCCGCTGACCCTGGTCGCCCTCGCCGTCGCCCCCGCGCTCGGCTGGATAGCCAAGCGCAGCCGCTCCAAGCTGCACCCCGCCACCTGGTACGCCCAGGCCCAGGCCGCCGCCGTAGCGGGCGTGGTCGACGGCTCGGTCAGCGGCGTACGCGTGGTGAAAGGCTTCGGGCAGGAGGAGCAGGAGACCGGAAAGCTCCGTGAGGTCGGCCGCCGCCTCTTCGCCGGACGCCTGCGCACCATCCGGCTGAACAGCAGGTACACCCCGGCCCTCCAGGCCGTCCCCGCGCTCGGCCAGGTCGCCATGCTGGCGCTGGGCGGCTGGCTGGCCGTACGCGGCCACATCACGCTCGGTACCTTCGTAGCCTTCTCCACCTACCTCGCGCAGCTCGTCGGCCCGGTCCGGATGCTCGCCGTGGTCCTCACCGTCGGCCAGCAGGCCCGCGCGGGCACCGAGCGGGTACTGGAGCTGATCGACACCGAGCCCTCGATCGAGGAAGGCACCAAGACCCTCCCCGCCGACGCCCCCGCGACCGTCGAGTTCGACGACGTGGCCTTCGGCTATGACCGCGCCCCCGGCAACACCAGCCCGGTGCTCCAGGGCCTGAGCTTCGAGATCCGCCCCGGCGAGACCCTCGCCTTCGTCGGCTCCTCCGGCTCCGGCAAGTCCACGGTCTCCCTGCTGCTGCCGCGCTTCTACGACGTCACCCACGGCGCCGTCCTGATCGGCGGCCACGACGTGCGCGAGCTGACCCTCGACTCGCTGCGGGCCGCGATCGGCCTGGTCCCCGAGGACTCCTTCCTCTTCTCCGACAGCGTCCGCAACAACATCGCGTACGGCCGCCCCGACGCCACCCAGGACGAGATCGAGGCCGCCGCCCGCGCCGCCCAGGCCGACCGGTTCATCACCGAGCTGCCCGAGGGCTACGACACCAAGGTCGGCGAGCACGGCCTCACCCTCTCCGGCGGCCAGCGCCAGCGCGTCGCGCTCGCCCGCGCGATCCTCACCGACCCCCGGCTGCTCGTCCTGGACGACGCCACCTCCGCCGTGGACGCCCGTGTCGAGCACGAGATCCACGAGGCGCTGAAGCAGGTGATGCGCGGCCGGACGACCCTGCTCATCGCACACCGCCGCTCCACGCTCAACCTCGCCGACCGCATCGCCGTCCTCGACAACGGCCGCCTCGCCGACATCGGCACCCACGAGGAACTGCAGGAACGATCCGCTCTCTACCGCGGCCTGCTCACCGACCCGGACGAGCTCGGCGGCGTCTCCCCGGGCCACGCCCAGCCCGCCGTGCCCGACGAGGACACCTCCGTACGGGACGAACTCGACGCCGAGTTCGACGCCGAGCGAGGCGTCACCCCCCGTCTGTGGAGCGGCGACCGCGAGCCCAAGGACACCGCACTCGCCGGAAGCCCGGCCTCCCCGGAGCTCCTCGCCCAGGTCGAGGCGCTGCCCCCGGCCACCGACACCCCCGACATCGACGAGGCGCGGGCGGTCCGCCCGGAGGCCTCCTACGGCCTGCGACGGCTGCTGCGCGGCTTCGGCCCGCCCCTCCTCGTCAGCCTGCTGCTCGTCGCCGTGGACGCCGGCATGGGCCTGGCGCTGCCGGTCCTGATCCGGCACGGCATCGACCAGGGCGTCACGCGGGCGGCCCTCGGCGCCGTCTGGGCGGCCTCGCTGCTCGCCCTGCTCGCCGTACTCGTGCAGTGGGCCGCGCAGATCGGCGAGACCCGGATGACCGGCCGCACCGGCGAACGCGTCCTGTACTCCCTGCGCCTGAAGATCTTCGCCCAGCTCCAGCGCCTCGGCCTCGACTACTACGAGCGGGAGCTGACCGGCCGGATCATGACCCGGATGACGACGGACGTCGACGCCCTGTCCACCTTCCTCCAGACGGGCCTGGTCACGGCGTTCGTCTCGGTCGTCACCTTCTTCGGTATCATGGTCGCCCTGCTGGTCATCGACGTACAGCTCGCGCTGGTCGTCTTCGCGACCCTGCCCCCGCTGATCGTCGCCACGTACTTCTTCCGCCGGGCGAGCGTGAAGGCCTACGAACTGGCCCGTGAGCGGGTCTCGGTGGTCAACGCCGACCTCCAGGAGTCGGTGTCCGGGCTGCGGATCGTGCAGGCCTTCCGCCGCGAGCGGGACGGCGGCCGCCGGTTCGCCGAACGCAGCGACAGCTACCGGCGCGCCCGTATCCGCGGCCAGTGGCTGATATCCGTCTACTTCCCCTTCGTCCAGCTGCTGTCCTCGGTCGCCGCGGCCTCCGTGCTGATCGCGGGCGCGGGCCGGATCGAGGCGGCCACCCTGACGACCGGCGCGCTCGTCGCCTACCTGCTCTACATCGACCTGTTCTTCGCCCCCGTCCAGCAGCTCTCCCAGGTCTTCGACGGCTACCAGCAGGCGACGGTGTCGCTGGGCCGCATCCAGGAACTCCTCCAGGAGCCGACGTCCACCCGGTCCGCCGAGAAGCCGCTGGAGGTGCGCTCGCTCCAGGGGGACATCGCCTTCGAGGACATGCGCTTCGCCTACGGCGCCGCCGACGGGGGAGAGGCGGCTCTCCGCGGCATCGACCTCGCCATCCCCGCCGGCCAGACGGTCGCCTTCGTCGGCGAGACCGGAGCGGGCAAGTCGACCCTGGTGAAGCTGGTGGCACGGTTCTACGACCCCACCGCCGGCCGGGTGACGGTCGACGGCACCGATCTGCGCGCCCTGGACCTCACCTCGTACCGCCACCGCCTCGGGGTGGTTCCCCAGGAGGCGTACCTCTTCCAGGGCACCGTCCGCGACGCCATCGCCTACGGCCGCCCCGACGCCACCGACGCCGAGGTGGAGGCCGCGGCCCGTGCGGTCGGCGCCCACGACATGATCGCCACACTCGACGGCGGCTATCTGCACGAGGTCGCCGAACGCGGCCGCAACCTCTCGGCGGGCCAGCGCCAGCTCATCGCCCTCGCCCGCGCCGAACTGGTCGACCCCGACATCCTGCTCCTCGACGAGGCCACCGCGGCCCTCGACCTCGCCACGGAAGCCCAGGTCAACCAGGCGACGGACCGCCTGACGGGCCGCCGCACCACCCTCGTCGTCGCCCACCGCCTGACCACCGCGGCCCGCGCCGACCGGGTCGTGGTGATGGACCACGGCCGCGTCGCCGAGGACGGCACCCACGAGGAACTGCTCGCCAGGGACGGCCGGTACGCCGAACTGTGGCGGACTTTCATCGGTCAGGCGGAGCCGGAGGAGCCGGTGGGCGCGTCCCGCTGACGGTCGTGCAACCATCCGACATACGTCGTGCGTCCGTACATCAGTACGTTCATGACTGGTGCATGACCGATGTACGGGAGGGACCACAGTGGACAGTGGTGCGATACGCCGGCGCCTGGCGCTCGGCGCGGCCGTGCTGGCCGCGTCCGGGGTGTTCGCGCTCGCGGCTCCGGGCAGCGCCCAGGCGGCGACGGGGACGTCCTGCGCCGGGCGCGAAGTGAGGACCCTGCCCTTCTCCACCGGCAGCGTGCACATCTACAAACGCAACGGCTACGTCTGCGCGGTCACGCTCCCCAAGAAGGCCGGTGCCAAGCGCACGATGTCGGTCAGCGTGCAGGCCCGCGGCAACCGTCCCGTCGTCGACAGCGGCCGCTACGCCCACCTGGCGGGCCCGGTGACGGTGCACGCCGGCCACCGCTGCGTGTGGATCAAGGGCTCGGTGGGCGGCGGCTCGGCGAGCTCGGGCTGGATCCTGTGCTGAACCGCCGTGGCTGAAGCCCGCCCGGTCACACCCGCCGCGCGCACCCCACGGGGTTCCGGCCGCCGAGCTGGACGTACAGGGCGGTCGACGCGGGGCACTGGCCGCGGGCCGGTACCGCCTCGGTGACCTCGTACTGGGGTTTGTGCCCGCCCGAGCCGTCACAGGACGTCTCGCGGACCCGGGCGCTGCCGGAGCCGTAGACGCAGTCGCCGGGGATGGTGCGGGGGCCGCCTCCGCCCCCGGGGTCGCCGGGGTGCGGGGGTTCGAGGTTGCGCATGCAGGCGTACCCCGGGGGGATCCTGGCGTCGCCCTCCTCGCTCTCCTCGCCGGCGGACGGGCTCTGGGCGCTGATGTGCAGCACGAAGTCGGTGGTCGGCGGGCACAACGGGCCGTCGGTCGCGGTGCCGTCGTAGCGGGCGACGACCCGGGCCGCCGCCCGTTCGCCGGCGCACGGCACCTCGGTGAAGCTGGTGGTCCCGAAGGAACTGCACTCGCCCACACCGAGGAACTGGGCACCGTAACCGGTGGTCGGGGTGGGCGTGGCCGCCCCCGCCGGGCTGCCGCTCGCGACGGGGCCGGGCGCGTTCTGGCAGCCCGTCAGCAGGGCCAGGGGCAGTGCGCACAGCCCGCACACCAGCCCCACCAAACGTCTCGTGCGCATCGCCATCCCCCCAGACACCTCGTCCAGCGTGACCCGCGGCGACGGGCCACGCCAGGCGTATCGGAGGCTTTCCGCCCTTTGTGGGCGTTACGCACCTTGCGTGACGTACGTCTAGTACGTCAGCCCGTGACCGATGGGATACAGCACCTGTGTCGGATCGTCCGCCCGCTGCACCGGCACCGGCAGCTTCCCGCGCGGCCGGACCCGCCCGGCGATCACCCGGGCGACGGCGCCCAGTTCGACGTCCGTCCAGGAGTACGTCGCCAGGTACGACTTGACGGAAGGGAGGACGGCGATGTCGTACGGGTTGCGGACCGCGACCGCCACCACCGGCCCGCCCGTCCCGACGAGCCGGTTCACCAGAGTCTTCTGACCGCTGCCCGCCGTGACGTTGTACGTCGCCACGACCACCGCGTCCACGTCCCGCGCGGCAGCGACCGCCTTGGTGACGGTCGCCTCCGAGGGGGCCGTGCCCGTCGACAGGGCCGTGGCCGTGAAGCCCAGCTCGGTCAGGGCGGCGGCCAGCACGCCGGTGGGCGGGCCCGTGGTCCCGGACGGGGAGGCCGGGTCGGCGCCCACCACCAGCAGCCTGGGGTGGGTGCGGCGGGACAGCGGGAGCAGTCCGCCCTCGTTGACCAGGAGCGTGGTGGTGCGTTCGGCGATGCGGGCGGCCGCTCTCACATGCCGCGGAGTGCCGACGGTCCGGTCCACCCCCTCCGTGCTGACGTACGGGTGGTCCAGCAGCCCCAGCTTCGCCTTCAGCCGCAGAATCCGCAGGATCGATTCGTCCAGCCGCGCTTCGGTCAGCTCGCCCGCCTGGACCGCCGCGAGCACGGCCTTCCACGCCACGTCGATGGACGGCGGATTGAGCAACTGGTCGACGCCCGCCTTCAGCGCGAGCACCGGCACCCGGTCGTCCCCGTACTTCGTGCGGACCCCTTCCATGCCGAGGGAGTCGGTGACCACGACCCCGTCGTAGCCGAGTTCCCCGCGCAGGATGCCGGTGAGGACGGGATGGGACAGGGTGGCCGGGTCACCGGAGTCGTCGAGCGCCGGGAACTGGATGTGCGCGGTCATCACCGAGTCGATGCCCGCCCGGATCGCCGCCCGGAACGGCACCGCGTCCAGCTTCTCCCACAGCTCACGGCTGTGCGTGATCACCGGGAAGCCGAAGTGGCTGTCGACCGCGGTGTCCCCGTGCCCCGGGAAGTGCTTGGCGGTCGTCGCCACCCCGGCCGCCTGGTACCCCCTCACCTCGGCCGCCACCAGGTCGGCCACGGCCTCCGGATCGGCGCCGAAGGAACGCACGCCGATGACCGGGTTGGCCGGGTTGACGTTCACGTCCGCGTCGGGGGAGTAGTCCTGGCGGATGCCCAGCGCGCGCAGCTCCGCCCCGGAGATCCGGCCGAGGGTGCGGGCGTCGGTGCGGGAGCCGCCGGCACCGATCGCCATCGCGCCCGGGAACAGCGTCGCGGGCTTGCCGACGCGGCACACGGCGCCGTGCTCCTGGTCGGTGGTGATGAGCACCGGCAGACCGCGGGCCTGGCCGAGCGAGGCCTGCTGGATGCCGTTGGACAGGTCCGCGATCTGATGGGGGTCCCGGGTGTTGTGCGCCCAGGTGAAGTAGATGATGCCGCCGACCCGGTACTCGGCGATCAGCTCGGCGGCCGTCCGTACGCCGAGCTCCTTGAGGTTGGCGTCGATGTCGGCCTGGTCGGGGGCGGTGGCCGAGTGACCGTACACCCGCATCACGAAGAGCTGACCGACCTTCTCCGCCAGCGTCATGCGGGCGATGAGCGCGTGGAGCTTCTTGTCGTCGGGCTTCCTGTCCTCGGGTGCGGCGTGCGCGGTGCCGCTGACGGTCGCGGCGGCGGTGAGGCCCGCGGTCGCGGCGAGGACGGTACGTCTGGAGGGGCGTGCGGTGCTTCCCGTGCTTTCCGCGCTTCCGGTGCCGGTGTGGTGCACGTGCACTCCTTCCGGAAAGGATCCGCTGGAGAGGTCCGCCGGAGGTCTCCTGAAGGAAACTTCCGAGAAGTCACCCATATCCGGGAAGTTTCTGCCAGTCAAGGGAATCCACAGGGCATGGCCCCGGAAGGGGGCCGCCATCGGCGCAGTTGGAGGGGGGCGCGCCGATGGCGGTGTGCTGCCGGGCGCGGTGCGGCGGAGAGGGTGGTCAGCGATCGCAGCCAGCAGCGAGGGCCGACACCGCACCGCGGAGGCTGGTCCGGCAGTTCGCGGGTTGGACGGGGATGGGCCGAGGTGGGTTCCCGTACCGTTCCCGGACGGCCGTGACGCGCCGTCGGCCGGGCCGGGTGTGTCCGGCTGTCAGTCCAGGTCGTAGTCGAAGGAGTACGGGAAGGGCGTCTCGCCGGGCCGGTAGACGAAGGTGCCGGTGCCGCGCAGTCCGGCCAGTTCCCCGGTGCCCGACCCCGGCACCACCTCGAAGGAACAGCGCACCGAACCGTCGGCCTCGAACGACCCGCGCTCCTCCAGGACGAAGCTCCCCTCCCGCCCGTCGAGCCGCCCCGCCAGCAGCTCCATGCCGGTGAACGTCCCGGTCTTCCCGGTGGTGTAGACGATCGTGTACTCGCAGGTCGTACGGGCCGCCTCGATGCCGCCGGTGAAGGCGTTGACGACGGAGGCGTGGGCGAGCCGCGGGAGGGGCTCCTGCGGGCCGGCCGGGTTCTCCTTCCAGTCGGCGTAGGAGATGTGGCCGGTGGCGTGCGTGGGCATGCGGGTCCTTTCGCTCGGTGCCGTGCGGTGCGTGCCCCAGCCTGGCCGCCGTACCTGACACCTTCTGTCAGGTACGGCGAGAATGCCGCCATGCGCGCCGACCGGCTCCTCTCCCTGCTCCTGCTGCTCCAGAACCGCGGCCGGATGACCGCGCCCGAACTCGCCGCGGAGCTGGAGGTGTCCGTCCGCACGGTCTACCGGGACATCGAGGCACTCGGCGCGTCGGGCGTGCCGGTCCGCGCCGACCGCGGCCCCGCCGGCGGCTACCGCCTCATGGACGGCTACCGCACCCGTCTGACCGGCCTCACCGACGCCGAGGCCGACGCCCTCTTCCTCGCCGGAGCACCCGGCCCGGCGCGGGACCTGGGCCTCGGCGCCGTCCTCGCCACCGCCCAGCTGAAACTGCGCGCCGCCCTCCCCGCCGAACTCGCCGACCGCACCCGACGCGTCCAGGAACGCTTCCACCTCGACACGCCGGCCTGGTTCCGGGACGCCGACCCGGCCCCGTACCTGGAGCCGGTCGCCCGAGCGGTGTGGGAACAGCGGGTGCTGCGCGCGCACTACCGGCGCTGGCGCGGGGAGGTGCACCGGGAACTGCGGCCCTTGGGACTCGTGCTCAAGGGGGGCAATTGGTATCTGGTGGCGCTGGCGGACGCGGAGAGCGTCCGTACGTACCGGATGTCCCGGTTCCTGACCGTCGACGTCACGCCCGGCGCCTTCGAACGCCCCGCCGGATTCGACCTGGCCGCCCACTGGGCGGAGTCCTCCCGGCGCCTGGAGCGGGCCCTCCACCAGGACACCGCGCGCCTGCGGATCTCCCCCCGGGCCCAGCGTCTGCTGCCGATGCAGTTCGGGGCGCTCGGCAGGCAGACCCTGGACAGTGCCGGGCCGCCGGACGGCGAGGGCTGGGTGGAGGTGGACATGCCGGTCGAGACACGGGCCGTCGCGGTCACCGACCTGCTGCGGCTCGGCGCGGAGGCGGAGGTGCTCGGCCCGCCCGAGCTGCGGCAGGCGATGACGGAGGCCGTGGCCGCGTTGGCCGACCGCTACGGCTTGGCCGGGCGGGCGTGAGCCCGGCCGGGGGCGCTCACCGCCCATGAGGGCCCTACGCCGAGTCGCTCAGCAGCCGTACGAGGTGCTGGCGGCCCGCGTCCAGCAGTCCGGGGAGCGGGGCGGCGGATTCGTACCACCGCTTCTCGTACTCCCAGCACAGCCAGCCGTCCCAGCCGTGCCGGGAGAGCACCTCCACGCACTCGGTGAGCGGCAGTACGCCGGCGCCGAGCGGCAGCGGGGTGGTGTCCTCGGCCGAGGCGATGTCCTTGACCTGGACGTATCCGAGGTGCGGGGAGAGCGCCGCGTACGACTCGGAGGGCTGTTCGCCGCCCAGCCAGGTGTGCATCACGTCCCAGAGCGCGCCGACCTGGCGGTGGCCGACGGGGCCGAGGACGCGGATCGCCTCGGCGCCGGTGCGGTGCGAGTCGTGGGTCTCCAGCAGGATCCGGACGCCGAGGGCGGCGGCGTCCTCGGCGGCGGTGCCCAGCCGCCGGGCGGCCGTGGCGTCCGCGTCGGCCCGGGGCTGGTCGGGGGCGGCGCCCGGGAAGACCCGTACGAAGGGTGCCCCGAGGTCGTGGGCGAGTTCGAGGAGTTGCCGGATCTCGCCGAGCACGGCCTCGTCAGCCCCGGGCGCGGCGACGCGCGCGTACCCGGCGAGGCCCAGGATCTCGACGCCGGTCGACTTGAACGCGGCGGCCACGTCGGCCCGTTCGGCGGGACCGAGGCCCGCGTGCACCGGTTCCTCCGGGTGCGCGCGCAGCTCGACGCCGTGGTAGCCGTGTTCGGCCGCGAGGGCCAGTACCTCCGGTACGGGCAGGCCGGGGACACCGAGGGTGGAGAACGCCAGCTTCATGGGGCGGACACTACCCGGCACCGCGCGTCACTCACCTGATCCGCGCAGATCGGCGATCCCTTATTCGGCGGGGGCGGCCCGGTACACGTTCACCAGCGCCCCGGTCTTGGCGGCGGTCGTGGACACCGGCTCCAGCCAGCTCGTCACCGCAGGGACCATTCCGCCTCCGCACCGGCCGATCAGCGCCGCGGCACCGCCGTGGACCCCCGCACCATCAGCTCTCCCCGAACCGTCGCGATCCCCCCGGGCGGCGGCTCCTCCCGGCCCATGGCGATGCGGCCGGCCCGCGCGCCCGCCTCTGCCAGCGGCAGCCGCACCGTGGTGAGGGCGGGTACCGCGTCGATGCTGAACGGCAGGTCGTCGAACCCGGCGACCGAGACGTCGGCGGGGATCCGCAGCCCGGAGTCCCGCAGGGCCGCGCAGGCGCCGAGGGCGACGGAGTCGTTGGCGGCGACGACGGCGGTGAGGGAGGGATCGCGGCGCAGCAGTTCGAGCGTCGCCTCGTAGCCGGAGCGCCGGTCGTAGCGGCCGTGCACCGTCCAGCGCGGGTCCTCCTCGATGCCGGCCGCGGCCAGTGCCTCGCGGTGGCCTTCGAGCCGGTGCCGGGTGGTGGTGCGTTCCTCGGGGCCCGCGATGTAGCCGAGCCGGCGGTGGCCGAGGCCGATGAGGTGTTCGGTGAGCTGCCGGCCGCCGCCGCGGTTGTCGAAGGTGAGCGCGACGGCCTGGGTGTCGGGGGCCGGCGGGCGTCCGCACAGCACGACCCGGGTCCCGGCCTCGTCAAGCTTGCGCAGCTTCGCGGCCACCGCCGCCGCGTGCGGCGCCTCCTCCACCGCGCCGCCGGTGAGCACCACGGCTGCGGCGCGCTGCCGCTGGAGCAGGGTCAGGTAGGTCAGTTCGCGCTCGGGAGAACCGCCGGTGTTGCAGACGACGGCCAGCCGTTCCCCGCCGGCCCGTCCGCCGGGGCCGCCGATCTCCCCCTGGATCGCGCCGGCCATGATGCCGAAGAAGGGGTCGGCTATGTCGTTGACGAGGATGCCGACGAGGTCGGAGGTCGCCGCCGCCAGGGCGCTGGCGGGGCCGTTGAGGACGTAGTCCAGCTCGTCCACGGCCCGTAGCACCCGCTCCCGTGTGGAGGCTGCCACGGGGTAGTTGCCGTTCAGCACGCGCGACACCGTCGCGGGCGAGACCTGGGCGCGGGCCGCCACGTCCGCCAGGGTCACCGTCATCTCGTCGTCCTCCGGTCGTGCATATCGTCGTACGTCCTCGTAGACAGGCCACCCCACGGACACGGTTCCGTTAAGTGCCGAGCAGACCATAAGGCCAACGGGCCCGTTTGTTCGCCCCCTCGAACAACTCGGAGTGGTCCAGGCCTTGTCCGGAGCCCCGGTCAGAGGCTAGCTTCTCATTGGATAGAAAGCGCTTGCTGTACTTGCTTGCTGTACTGCTTACCGGGCGCCCGGCGCCCATGAAGGGGACTGACGTGACACGCAAGACGGTGCGTATCGCCATGAACGGCGTCACCGGGCGCATGGGCTACCGACAGCACCTCGTCCGGTCGATCCTCGCCCTGCGTGAGCAGGGCGGACTCGACCTCGGTGACGGCACCGTGCTGTGGCCGGAGCCCATCCTGATCGGCCGCCGTGAACACGCCCTGCGGGAGATCGCCGATCGGCACGGCCTGGAGCACGTCTCCACGGACGTGGACGCGGTCCTCGCCGACCCGGACGTGGACATCTACTTCGACTCCCAGGTCACCTCCGCCCGCGAGGAGTCGATCAAGAAAGCGATCGCTGCGGGCAAGCACGTCTACACCGAGAAGCCCACCGCCACCGGCCTCGACGGTGCCCTCGAACTCGCCCGCCTCGCGCACGCCGCCGGCATCAAGCACGGCGTCGTACAGGACAAGATCTTCCTGCCGGGCCTGCTGAAGCTGAAGCGGCTCATCGACGGCGGGTTCTTCGGGCGGATCCTCTCCATCCGCGGAGAGTTCGGCTACTGGGTGTTCGAGGGCGACTGGCAGCCCGCCCAGCGCCCCTCCTGGAACTACCGCGCCGAGGACGGCGGCGGCATCGTCGTCGACATGTTCCCGCACTGGGAGTACGTGCTCCACGAGCTGTTCGGCCGCGTGCAGTCCGTCCAGGCCCTCGCCGCCACCCACATCCCGCAGCGCTGGGACGAGAACGGCAAGCCCTACGACGCCACCGCCGACGACGCCGCCTACGGCATCTTCGAGCTCGAGGGCGGCGCCATCGCCCAGATCAACTCCTCCTGGGCGGTCCGCGTGGGCCGCGACGAGCTGGTGGAGTTCCAGGTGGACGGTACGGAGGGGTCGGCCGTCGCCGGGCTGCGCAAGTGCCGCGTACAGCACAGGAGCGCGACCCCCAAGCCGGTCTGGAACCCCGACATCCCCGCCACCGAGGTCTTCCGCGAGCAGTGGCAGGAGGTCCCGGACAACGCCGAGTTCGACAACGGCTTCAAGGCCCAGTGGGAGCTGTTCCTCAAGCACGTCTACGCCGACGCCCCCTACCAGTGGGACCTCCTCGCCGGCGCCCGCGGCGTCCAGCTCGCCGAGCTGGGCCTGAAGTCGTCGGCCGAGGGCCGCCGTATCGACGTACCGGAGATCGCGCTGTGACCATCCGACTGCCCGACGCCCAGGGGGGCCTGCGGACCTACGAGCCGCGCACCGAGCCGCTCGCCCTCACCCCCGGCACCCCCTTCACCTCCCGTACGGTCTTCTCGGCGGCGCACGTCGTCGCCGACCCGTACGCCGACGTGTCCCCCGACTCGCCCGCCGCCGTCGACTGGGACGCCACCCTCGCCTTCCGCCGCCACCTGTGGTCGCACGGGCTCGGCGTCGCCGAGGCGATGGACACCGCCCAGCGCGGGATGGGCCTCGACTGGGCGGGCGCCGCCGAGCTGATCCGCCGGTCCGCCGCGGAGGCCCGGAGCGTGGGCGGCCGGATCGCCTGCGGGGTCGGCACCGACCAGATCACCGGCGGGTCTCTCGTGGAGATCCGCACGGCGTACGAGGAGCAGCTCGCCCTCGCCGAGGAGTCCGGCGCGCAGGCCATCCTGATGGCCTCCCGCGCCCTCGCGGCCGCCGCGCGGGGCCCCGAGGACTACCTGGAGGTCTACGGCCACCTCCTGCGCCAGTCCGCCGAACCGGTCGTCCTGCACTGGCTCGGCCCGATGTTCGACCCGGCACTGGAGGGCTACTGGGGCTCCTCCGACCTGGACGCCGCCACCGACACCTTCCTGGAGGTCATCGCCGCCCACCCGGACAAGGTCGACGGCGTCAAGATCTCCCTCCTGGACGCCCAGCGCGAGATCGACCTGCGCCGCCGCCTCCCGCAGGGCGTGCGCTGCTACACCGGCGACGACTTCAACTACCCCGAGCTGATCGCGGGCGACGCGAAGGGCTTCAGCCACGCCCTGCTCGGCATCTTCGACCCGCTGGGCCCGCTGGCGGCCGAGGCGGTACGGGTGCTGGACACCGGGAACACGGCCGGTTTCCGCGCCCTCCTCGAACCCACGGTGGAGCTGTCCCGCCACCTCTTCCAGACCCCGACCCGCTTCTACAAGACCGGTGTCGTCTTCCTGGCCTGGCTCGCCGGCCACCAGACGCACTTCACGATGGTCGGCGGCCTCCAGTCGGCCCGCTCCCTCCCGCACTTCGCCCGAGCCTACGAACTCGCCGACGGACTGGGCCTGTTCCCGGACCCGAAGCTGGCCGAGGAGCGGATGAAGAACCTGCTGTCGCTGTACGGGGTGAACCAGTGAGCACGACGAACGGCCTCGAGCGCTTCTCCGTCAACCAGATGACGGTCAAGCAGCTGTCGATGCCCGAACTCGCCGACGCCTGCCGCGACCTGGGCGTCACCAACGTCGGCCTGTGGCGCGAGCCGGTGCAGACGTACGGCCTGGAGGCGACGGCGAAACTGGTCCGCGACGCGGGTCTCACCGTCACGACCCTGTGCCGGGGCGGCTTCCTCACGGCGATCGACCCGGAGGAGCGGGCGGCGGCCCTGGCCGACAACCGCCGCGCCGTCGACGAGGCCGCGACCCTCGGCACCGAGGTACTGGTCCTGGTCTCCGGGGGCCTGCCCGCCGGCTCCAAGGACCTGCACGGCGCCCGCGAGCGCATCGCGGACGCCCTCGCCGAGCTGGGGCCGTACGCCGAGGACCACGGAGTGAGGCTGGCCATCGAGCCCCTCCACCCCATGTACGCCTCGGACCGCTGCGTGGTCTCCACCCTCGCCCAGGCCCTCGACCTCGCGGAACGCTTCCCCGCCCACCAGGTCGGCGTGACCGTCGACACCTACCACATCTGGTGGGACGACACCGCCCCCGCGCAGATCGCCCGGGCGGGCGCGGGCGGCCGTATCCACACCTTCCAGCTCGCCGACTGGACCACCCCCCTGCCCGAGGGCGTGCTCAACGGGCGCGGCCAGATCGGTGACGGCGCGATCGACATGCGGGAGTGGAAGGCGTACGTGGAGGCGGCCGGCTACACCGGGCCCATCGAAGTGGAGCTGTTCAACGACGCGTTGTGGGCACGCGACGGACGGGAGGTGCTGGCCGAGACCGCGGCGCGGTTCGTGGAACACGTCGTGGCATGACGGCATGACGGCATGACGGCATGACGGCCGTCGTGGGACGCCGCCGCGGGGCCCCGCCGGAGCGGGGACCCCTCGACGTCGGCGATCAGCTCTCGTTGTGGCAGTTGTACGGGTTGGGGTCGCCGAAGTCGTGGCCGGCGAAGCAGGCCCGGAAGTCGTAGCCGTTGGGCTTGAACAGGAACGCCATGTCCTGGGTGTTGTTCCAGATGTAGTTGCCGCTGCCCCAGTACAGGTGGCCGGCGGTGTTGGTGCCCCGGCCGGTGTGCAGCTTGACCGTCTTGCCCGCGCCGAGCTTGTACGACGGGAGGGTGTAGTGGTGTCCCGCCACGTCCTCGACCGACCAGCCCTTGAGCTGCACCGCGGCCGAGGTGCCGTTGTGGATGTTGATCCACTCGTTGTTCAGGCTCGTGTTGGAGCGGGTGTCGCTGCCGGGGCTGTCGTACTGCCATCCGCCGAAGTGAACGGTTTTCGGATCGGTGGCGGCGGAGGCCGGGGTGGCGGCGATGGTGGCGGCGGCCATGGCGGCAGCGGCGGTCAACACGAAGTACTTCTTCAAAGCGGGTCCCTCCCCTGTGCATGTACACGCCCCGGCCGCGCGCTGCGGCGCGCGGGAGCCGGGGCGGCCGTCATGTTGACACATCGCACACGTGATCCACTGCGGTGGGGGGTGCGGAAAAAAATCTTGAGAAGCAGTGCAACCCTCCCCGCCCCTACGGTGTCGTACCTGGCGTCAGAACTTCTGGTGGGGGATCCGGGGGGATCGCGGGGGTTCTGATACGGAGGGGAAAAGCCGAGGGGCCCGGTCGACGAGACCGGGCCCCTCGAAGCTTCCCGTACCCGCGGGCACGGGGTCCGTCAGAAGAACACCCCGCACCGCAGCAGCACGTTCGCGTACGGCCGGGCCTCTCCCGTGCGTACGACCAGACGCGCCCCCGCCGACAGTTCCTTCAGCCGCTCGTGCGGGACCAGGGCCAGGTCGGGGAAGTGCCCGTCCAGCAGCGCCGCCGCCGCCGGATTGGCCTCCCGTACCTCCGTCGCCGCGGTCGCGCCCTCCACCGCCAGCTCGGCCAGCAGGCCGTCCAGCACCTCGGCGAAGGACGGCACACCGGCGCGGAAGGCCAGGTCCACGACCCGGGGGCCGTCGGGTATCGGCATGCCCGCGTCGCACACGAGTACGCCGTGCCCATGCCCCAGCTCGGCGAGCGCGCCGGCGAGGTGACGGTTGAGGATGCCCGCCCGCTTCACAGTGACCCACCTCGCACAGTTGTTCCGGGGGCGCCGGCCGGCCCTCTGCCGGGGGTCCGGGGGTTGTCCCCCGGATGGGCACGGCACAGGGCGTCGACCTCCTGCGCCGTCGGGAACGACTCCTGCGCGCCCCGCTTCGTCACGGCGGCCGCCCCGACCCGGGCGGCGTGGGCCGCCGCCTGGGCGAGGGAGGACCCCGCCCCCAGCCGCCAGGCCAGCGCCGCGGTGAACGCGTCGCCGGCGCCCGTGGTGTCCACGGCGTCCACCTTCACCGACGCGACCGGCGTGACGCCCTCCGCCGAAGCCACCAGCGCGCCCTCGGCGCCCAGCGTGACCACCACCGACCGCGGGCCCTTCGCCAGCAGCAGCCGGGCCCAGTCCGCCGGCTCCTCGCTCACACACGACTCGCCCAGGATCACCCTCGCCTCGTGCTCGTTCACGATCAGCGGATCGCAGGCCGCCAGCACCTCCGGCGGGAGCGGGCGCGGCGGAGAGGGGTTGAGGACGAAGCGGCTGCCCGCGGGCAGGTTCCGTACGACCTCCACGACCGTCTCCAGCGGGATCTCCAGCTGCGCCGAGACCACCCGGGAGGCGCGGAAGAGGCCGCTCGCGGCCCGTACGTCCGCGGGCGTCAGACGGCCGTTGGCGCCCGGTGAGACCACGATGCTGTTGTCCCCGGACGGGTCCACCGTGATCAGCGCGACCCCGGTCGGCGCGCCGCCGACCAGCACGCCCACCGTGTCCACCCCGGCCGCCCGCTGCGAGTCGAGCAGCAGCCGGCCGTGCGCGTCGTCGCCGACCCGGGCCAGCAGGGCCGTACGGGCCCCGAGCCGGGCGGCCGCGACCGCCTGGTTGGCGCCCTTGCCGCCCGGGTGGACGGCCAGATCGCCGCCGAGCACCGTCTCGCCGGCGCCGGGGCGTCGCTCGACGTCGATCACCAGGTCGGCGTTGGCCGATCCCACGACCAGGAGGTCGTAGTCGTACATGAAATGAACTCCCCTGAGAGAAGACACCCGTTGCCGGATGTCAGCCGTTGGCGGCTGTCACCCGTTGCCGGATGACAGCCGTTCGCGGAGGTCAGCCGCTGAACCCGGCCACGTTCTCCTTCGTGACCACCTTCACCGGCACCTTCACCGTCGCCGCGACCTTCTTGCCCTGGACGGCCCGCAGCGCGTTGTCCACCGCGATCTTTCCGAGCTGGCTGGGCTGCTGCGCGACGGACGCGTACAGCGTGCCGTTCTTCACAGCGGTCAGGCCGTCCGGGGTGCCGTCGAAGCCGACGACCTGGACCGACCTGCCGGCCTTGGAACCCAGCGCCTTCACGGCACCGAGGGCCATCTCGTCGTTGGCGGCGATGACGCCCTGGACGTCCGGGTGGGCCTGGAGCAGGTTCGACATCACGTCGAGCCCCTTGGTGCGGTCGAAGTCGGCGGGCTGCTGGGCCAGCACCTGGATGCCCGGGTAGGCCTTCAGCCCCTTGGCGAATCCTTCCGCCCGCTCCCGGGCGGCGGAGGTGCCCGCCTGGCCCTGAAGGATCACGATCTTGCCCTTGCCGCCGAGCTTCTCGGCGATCGTGCGGCCGGCGAGCTCACCGCCGGCGACGTTGTCGGAGGCCACCAGGGCGTCCACCGAGGCCTTGTTGACGCCCCGGTCGACCGCGATGACCGGGATCTTCGCCTGGTCGGCGGCCTTCACGGAGTTGCTCGCGGCGTCCGAGTCCACCGGGTTGACGATGATCGCGCCCAGGCTCGAACTGGTGAAGTTCTGCAACTGGTTGGCCTGCTGGGAGGCGTCGTTCTGGGCGTCCGTGACGGTCAGGTCCACGCCCAGCTTCTTCGCCTCGGCCTGCGCGCCCGCCCGGATCTGCACGAAGAAGGGGTTGTTGAGCGTGGACAGGGACAGGCCCATCTTCGGGCTGGTCGTCGCCGAGGAGCCGTTGTGCAGGAAGGAGGTCGCGCCGACGAGCGCCACCGTCACGACCGCCGCGAGTGCGTACGTCCCCGCCTGCTTGCCCTTGTCGCCGCCCGTGCCCGCGGCCACCGGGGTCGCCCCGGCCTTGCGCCGCAGCGTGTCCAGCAGCACCGCCAGCGCGATGACGACACCGATGACGACCTGCTGCCAGAAGGCGGAGACGTTCAGGAGGTTCAGGCCGTTGCGCAGCACCGCCAGGATCAGCGCGCCGATCAGGGTGCCGGACGCCTTGCCCGTACCGCCCGCCAGCGACGCCCCGCCGATCACGACCGCGGCGATCGCGTCCAGCTCGTAGCCGTCGGCGGCCTGCGGCTGCGCGGAGGAGAGACGGGCGGCGAGCACGACGCCGGCGACCGCGGCGAACAGGCCGGAGAAGGCGTAGATCGCGAGCTTCTGCTTCTTGACGCGCAGGCCGGAGAGACGGGCGGCCTCCTCGTTGCCGCCGATCGCGTACATGGAGCGGCCGATGTACGTCCGGCCGAGCACGAAGGCCGCGATCAGACCCATGACCACCATGACCAGCACCGGCACGGGCAGCCAGCCGCCGAGCGTGTCGCCGAGGTGGGAGACCGAGCCCGGGAAGGGGATCGGGGAGCCGTCGGAGATCACCAGCGACAGACCGCGGGCCACCGACAGCATGGCGAGCGTCGCGATGAACGGCGGCAGCTTCCCGTAAGCGATCAGGAAGCCGTTCACGAGGCCGGCGGCTATGCCGGTGGCGACGGACAGCACGACCGCCAGGAACACCGGCACGCCGTGCGAAGTCGCACTCCAGGCGAGGACGGTGGCCGACAGCGCCGCCACCGACCCGACCGACAGGTCGATCCCCGCCGAGACGATCACGAAGGTCACACCGAAGGCGAGGACGGCGGTCACGGCCGCCTGCACACCCACGTTCAGCAGGTTGGCGGTCGTCAGGAAGTCCCCGGACAGCGCCGACAGCGCGATGACCAGGACGATCAGCGCGGTCAGCGCGCCGTTGTCGAGGAGCAGACGACGCAGTCCGCTCGTGGCGCCACCGGCGCCCGTTGTGCTCTTGAGCGTGTCAGTGGCCACGGCTGGCCTCCGTTTCGGTGGTGGGGTCGGTGGTGGAACCGTCGGCGGTGGGGTTGCTGAGGGCAGCGGGGTTGCTGACGGCGAGCGCCATGACGGCGTCCTGGGAGGCCTCCTCGGCCGCGAGTTCGCCCGCGATCCGCCCCTGGGCCATCACCAGCACCCGGTCGCTCATGCCGAGGACCTCGGGCAGGTCGCTGGAGATCATCAGGACGGCGGCACCGGCGGCCGTCAGCTCATTGATCAGCTGGTAGATCTCGACCTTGGCGCCGACGTCGATGCCGCGCGTCGGCTCGTCGAGGATCAGCACCTTGGTGTTCGCGAGCAGCCACTTGCCGATGACGACCTTCTGCTGGTTGCCGCCGGACAAGGTCCGTACGTGCTGCTCGAGTCCGGCCATCCGCACCCCCAGCTGCCCGGCGATCCGCTCGGCCGCCGCGTGCTGCGCCTTGCGGTCGACCAGCCCGGCCCGGGTCGCGGCCCGCATGGTCACCAGGCCGAGGTTCTCCGCCACGGAGGCGTCGAGCACCAGCCCCTGGCCCTTGCGGTCCTCGGGCACGAGCCCGATCCCGGCGGCCATGGCGGCGCCCACGTCGTGCCGGCGCAGTCCGGCCCCCGCGACCTGCACGGAGCCCTGGTCGTACGGGTCGGCGCCGAACACCGCCCGCACGACCTCCGTACGGCCCGCGCCGACCAGCCCCGCGATGCCGACGACCTCACCGGCGCGCACCTCGAAGCTCACGTCGTGGAAGACACCGTCCCGGGTCAGCCCCTCGACGGCGAGCAACGCGGCGCCCTGATCGGGCCGTTCACGCGGATACTGCTGCTCGATGGACCGCCCCACCATGAGCCGTACGAGCTCGTCCTCGGGCATGTCGGCCGGGACCTGCCCGACGGACCTGCCGTCACGGATGACGGTGACCCGGTCGCCGAGCTCGGCGATCTCCTCCAGATGGTGGGTGATGAAGACGATCCCGACCCCGTCCTCGCGCAGCCTGCGCACGATGGCGAAGAGCTTCTCGACCTCCTCGGAGGTGAGCACGGCGGTCGGCTCGTCCATGATGAGCACGCGCGCGTCCAGGCTGAGGGCCTTGGCGATCTCGACCATCTGGAGGCGGGCGATGCCGAGTTCACGGACACGCGCGCGTGGGGAGACGTTCACGCCCACACGCGAGAGCAGGACCTCGGCGTCGGCCTCCATCCTCTTCCGGTCGATGACGCCCAGGCGGCGCGGCTGGCGCCCCAGGAAGATGTTCTCGGCGACCGTCAGATCGGGTACGAGGTTGAACTCCTGGTAGATGGTGGCGATCCCGAGGCGCTCGGAGTCCTGCGCACCGTGGATGCGCACCTCCTCGCCGCCGACCAGGATGCGCCCGGCATCGGGGGTGTAGGCGCCGGAGAGCATCTTGATGAGGGTGCTCTTGCCCGCGCCGTTCTCACCGAGCAGCACGTGCACCTCGCCCCGGCGCAGATCGAAGTCGACGCCGTCCAGCGCGACCACGCCGGGGAAGGTTTTCCGTATGCCCTCGATGCGCAGCAACTCGTCCGGGTTGCTCACGACGTGCTCCTTTGCACTGGGGAGGGGGACTGAGAGGGGGACTGAAGGGGGGAAGGGAATTCGATGGGGGAGGAGGGAGCCTCGCCGCACGAGCGGCGTACGACGAGACGGGCGGAGAAGGTGGCGGACGCGGGAGGACGTCCCTCGATGCGGTCGACCAGGGCCCGTACGGCGGCCCGGCCCAGCTCGCCCGTCGGCTGGGCGATCGCCGTGACCGGCGGATCGGTGTGCACGAACCACGGAATGTCGTCGAACGCGGCCAGCGCGATGTCGTCCGGCACGCGCAGCCCGCGCGCGCGGATCGCGTCCAGTGCGCCCAGGGCCATCAGGTTGTCGGCGGCGAACACGACCTCCGGCGGCTGAGGGAGATCCAGGAACCCTTCGGTGACCCGCCGCCCGCTCTCGGCCTGGAAGTCGCCCTGGCCCGTGTAGGCGTCCGGGAGGGGAAGCCCGTACTCGGCCATGGCGGCCCTGAAGGCCTCGACGCGCTCACTGCCGGTGGTGGTGGCCGCGGGCCCCGCGATGATCGCGAGCCGCCGGTGCCCCAGCCGGTGCAGATGTGCGACGAGATCGCGGATGGCCGTCTGCCCGTCGGCCCGTACGACGGGCACGTCCACGCCCGGGATCCACCGGTCCACGAAGACCATCGGCGTCCCCCCGCGCGCGGCGTCCAGCATCAGCGGGGAGCCGCCGTCGGTGGGGGAGACGAGCAGGCCGTCGATACGCCGCTCGAGGAGCGTCCGTACGTGATGGTCCTGAAGGTCCGGCCGCTCGTCGGCGTTGCCGATGATGACGCTGTAGCCGAGCGCGCGGGCCTCCTCCTCGACGGAGCGGGCCAGCTCGGTGAAGTACGGGTTCATCACGTCGCTGATGACCAGGCCGAGGGTGCGGGTCTGGTCGGTGCGCAGCGAACGGGCGACGACGTTCGGGCGGTAGCCCAGCGCCTCGACGGCGGCCATCACGCGCGTGCGTGCGTCGTCGCTGACCGACGGGTGATCGTTCAGCACCCGCGACACCGTGGCGACGGACACACCCGCCTCGGCGGCAACGTCCTTGATGCTCGCCATCGCCGGCTCCACCTCCTTGTGGCTCCTGTGGACCTCATGGACCTCATGGAATCGTTTACATGAAGTCGTACGGAGGATTGGAAACGATTACATGGGGTGGAAGCAAGGGGGATGGGTGGCCGAAATCGAATCGTGACCGGGGTGGGGAGGGAGGGTGGGTGCGCTCACCTGCCGATCGGACGGGGACCGCCCCCGCCTTCACGGCCTTCCTCGAAGCCCTCAAGGAGCTTCGGCACGCCCGCTAGAGCCAGAACACAGCAGCAAGCGCGACGAGCGTCCCGAGCGCGATCACCCCGCCGAAGATGCCGAAGCCGATGGCGATCTTGACGCTCGCGGGCCTGATCTCCCGCCAGCCCAGTTCCCGGGCCACGTCCCGGATCAGGCGGTGGCCCTCGGCGGAGGAGAAGCTGTACTGCTGGGTGCCGTCCAGGTTCCAGGTCCTGGTGGCGTACACGCTCCGGCCGGTGGACACCGTCCTGCCCAGGCGTACTCCGCCCGGGCCGGCCTCGTACTCGACGGTGCGGACGACGTCCGTCATCGTGAAGGCCTTCTCCTGCGGGCGCAGCGCGACGCGGTAGGTATGCACCTGGTCGACCCGGTGCCGGGTCAACAGCTCCTGCCACTGCGGGGCGTTGACGTCCACGGTCAGTTCGAGGCCCCATTCCGTCCGGCGCGGGCGGTACGGCGTCCCGGCGACGGCGGCCTCGACGCGGGTGTGGAACGCCTCGACCGGGTCCTCGGCCGCGCCCGTGCTGCCGGCTGCTGTCATGGGCACGCACGGTAGCAGTGCCCTCTGTCACACCCCACCGGTACCGTCGGATCATGGCGCAACAGGCGGGGAACCCCACGACCCCTACGGGCGAACGGCGGCTCGCCGTGCTCGAAGGCGTGCTGGAGAGGATCACGTACGCCAATGAGGAGAACGGCTACACGGTCGCCCGCGTGGACACCGGCCGGGGCGGTGGTGATCTCCTCACGGTGGTCGGCGCGCTGCTCGGTGCGCAGGTGGGGGAGTCCCTGCGGATGGAGGGGCGCTGGGGGTCCCATCCCCAGTACGGCAAGCAGTTCACCGTCGAGAACTACACGACCGTACTGCCCGCCACGGTCCAGGGCATCCGCCGCTACCTCGGGTCGGGGCTGGTCAAGGGCATCGGACCGGTCTTCGCCGATCGGATCACGCAGCACTTCGGGCTGGACACCCTGACGGTCATCGAGGAGGAGCCGAAGCGGCTCATCGAAGTCCCCGGGCTCGGGCCGAAGCGGACCAAGAAGATCGCCGACGCCTGGGAGGAGCAGAAGGCGATCAAGGAAGTCATGCTCTTCCTCCAGACCGTCGAGGTGTCCACGTCCATCGCGGTGCGGATCTACAAGAAGTACGGGGACGCCTCGATCTCCGTCGTCAAGAACCAGCCGTACCGGCTCGCCGCCGATGTCTGGGGCATCGGCTTCCTCACCGCGGACAAGATCGCCCAGTCGGTCGGCATCCCGCACGACAGCCCGGAGCGGGTGAAGGCGGGCCTTCAGTACGCGCTGTCGCAGTCCGCTGACCAGGGGCACTGTTTCCTGCCGGAGGAGCGGCTGATCGCCGACGCCGTGAAGCTGCTCCAGGTCGACACCGGTCTCGTCATCGAGTGTCTCGCCGAGCTGGCGGAGCCTGGGGACGAGGGGGAGGAGCCCGGGGTCGTACGGGAGAAGGTTCCGGGCCCCGACGGCGACTCGGAACCGGTCACGGCCGTCTACCTCGTGCCCTTCCACCGGGCCGAACTCTCCCTCTCCGGTCAGCTGTTGCGGCTGCTGCGCACGGAGGAGGACCGGATGCCCGGCTTCCGGGACGTGGACTGGGGCAAGGCGCTGGGCTGGCTGAAAGACCGTACCGGCGCCGACCTCGCCCCCGAGCAGGAGGCGGCCGTGAAGCTGGCGCTCACCGAGAAGGTGGCCGTCCTGACCGGTGGTCCCGGCTGCGGCAAGTCCTTCACCGTCCGCTCGGTCGTGGAGCTGGCCCGTGCGAAGAAGGCGAAGGTCCTGCTCGCGGCGCCCACCGGGCGGGCCGCCAAGCGGCTGGCGGAGCTGACCGGGGCCGAGGCGTCCACGGTGCACCGTCTGCTGGAGCTGAAGCCGGGCGGTGACGCGGCCTACGACCGGGACCGTCCGCTCGATGCCGATCTGGTGGTCGTGGACGAGGCGTCCATGCTGGACCTGCTGCTCGCCAACAAGCTGGTGAAGGCGGTCCCGCCGGGGGCCCATCTGCTGTTCGTGGGGGACGTGGACCAGCTGCCCAGCGTCGGGGCGGGCGAGGTGCTGCGGGATCTGCTCGCCGAGGGAGGCCCGATCCCCGCCGTGCGGCTCACCCGGGTGTTCCGCCAGGCCCAGCAGTCGGGGGTGGTGACGAACGCGCACCGGATCAACTCCGGGCAGCACCCGGTCACGGACGGCATGAAGGACTTCTTCCTCTTCGTCGAGGACGACACGGAGGAGGCCGGCCGGCTCACGGTGGATGTCGCGGCCCGGCGTATTCCGGCCAAGTTCGGCCTCGATCCGCGCCGGGACGTGCAGGTGCTCGCGCCCATGCACCGCGGTCCGGCGGGCGCCGGCACCCTCAACGGTCTGCTCCAGCAGGCGATCACCCCGGGCCGTCCCGACCTGCCCGAGAAGCGGTTCGGCGGCCGGGTCTTCCGTGTCGGCGACAAGGTCACCCAGATCCGCAACAATTACGAGAAGGGCAAGAACGGGGTCTTCAACGGCACCGTGGGCGTGGTCACCTCGCTCGACCCGGTCGACCAGCGCCTGATGGTGCTGACGGACGAGGACGAAGAGGTTCCGTATGAGTTCGATGAACTGGACGAACTGGCCCATGCGTACGCGGTGACCATCCACCGCTCGCAGGGCAGTGAGTATCCGGCGGTGGTGATCCCGGTCACCACCGGGGCGTGGATGATGCTCCAGCGCAATCTGCTCTACACGGCGGTCACCCGCGCCAAGAAGCTGGTCGTCCTGGTCGGTTCGCGCAAGGCGATCGGCCAGGCGGTGCGCACGGTGTCGGCGGGGCGGCGCTGTACGGCACTCGACTTCAGGCTCCACGGGGCCGGACGGGCCTGACATCCCGCCCGGCATCCCGAAAATGATCGATCAAATGAGTCGTGAAGGTCACAGAGCACTTCCAGATGCCGGATCGAGGGGGCAGGATGAGCAGGTTGGCGGCACTGAGTGCCGCCAGTAGGCCCAATGGTCGACCCCGAGTGCACTCTCCTGAGCCAAATGGGGGATGGTAGAGACAGTCAGGGCACCTCTGAAGAAGAGGCACTACGTCGGTGAGGGAAGACGTGAGCGACAACTCTGTAGTACTGCGGTACGGCGACGGCGAGTACACCTACCCGGTGATCGACAGCACCGTCGGCGACAAGGGCTTCGACATCGGCAAGCTCCGCGCCCAGACCGGTCTGGTGACCCTGGACAGCGGTTACGGCAACACGGCCGCCTATAAATCCGCCGTCACCTACCTCGACGGCGAGGCGGGCATCCTGCGGTACCGCGGCTACCCGATCGAGCAGCTGGCCGAGCGCTCCACCTTCCTGGAGGTGGCCTACCTGCTGATCAACGGTGAGCTGCCGACCGTCGACGAGCTCACCACGTTCAAGAACGACATCACGCGGCACACCCTGCTGCACGAGGACGTCAAGAACTTCTACAAGGGCTTCCCGCGAGACGCCCACCCGATGGCCATGCTGTCCTCGGTCGTCTCGGCGCTGTCCACGTTCTACCAGGACAGCCACAACCCGTTCGACGAGAAGCAGCGCAACCTCTCCACCATCCGCCTGCTCGCCAAGCTCCCGACCATCGCGGCGTACGCGTACAAGAAGTCGATCGGTCACCCGTTCGTCTACCCGCGCAACGACCTGAGCTACGTCGAGAACTTCCTCCGCATGACCTTCTCGGTCCCGGCGCAGGACTACGAGCTCGACCCGGTCGTCGTCTCCGCTCTCGACAAGCTGCTGATCCTGCACGCGGACCACGAGCAGAACTGTTCGACGTCGACGGTCCGTCTGGTGGGTTCGTCCCAGGCGAACATGTTCGCGTCGATCTCGGCCGGCATCAGCGCCCTGTGGGGCCCGCTGCACGGCGGCGCCAACCAGTCCGTGCTGGAGATGCTGGAGGGCATCCAGGCGACCGGCGGCGATGTCGACTCCTTCATCCGCAAGGTGAAGAACAAGGAGGACGGCGTCCGCCTGATGGGCTTCGGCCACCGGGTCTACAAGAACTTCGACCCGCGCGCCAAGATCATCAAGGCTGCCGCGCACGACGTGCTGTCCGCCCTCGGCAAGTCCGACGAGCTGCTGGACATCGCGCTGAAGCTGGAGGAGCACGCGCTCTCCGACGACTACTTCGTCTCGCGCAGCCTCTACCCGAACGTGGACTTCTACACCGGTCTGATCTACCGGGCCATGGGCTTCCCGACCGAGATGTTCACGGTCCTGTTCGCCCTCGGCCGCCTGCCGGGCTGGATCGCCCAGTGGCAGGAAATGATCAAGGAGCCGGGTTCCCGCATCGGCCGTCCGCGCCAGATCTACACCGGTGTGGTGGAGCGGGACTTCGTTCCGGTCGAGGAGCGCTGAGCTTCTTCCCCGGCGTCCGGGAGCGCGCGAGCCTCTCGGACGCCTGATGGCGCATAGCTCGGACGCCTGATGGCGCATAGCAGAAGGCGCCCTGTCGCCGGTCCCCCCACGGGCCGACGACCAGGGCGCCTTCCCATGTCCCGGTACGGATTCCCCCCACGGGATCCGGCCGGGCGCTCGGAGAGGACAGCGCCTGAATCGCTGTCTGAGCACAACGAGCAGAACCCGTCGTACTCCAGTGATGCGGTGCGATCTGCCGGGACAACGCACGCAGGGAGGGCCGCTCAAAGCTTCCCGGTGTACGTGCCCCGGCAACGCATCTCTGAGGAAGTCCCCCAAGACATCCCCAGATGCCAGTCAGCGCCCCCCAAGACGCTGGTCTGACATCGCCAACTTAGACCTTCGAACCCCTTCGATGGTTACGTTCGCATCACTGTGATCTGTGTCTCTTGCATATGTCCGATAGATACGCAAGAGCCCCGATACGTCGATCGGGACTCAAGCGTAAGGATGATGCACGAGCCTTGTGAAGAGCTTATGTGAGGTGCGCGCCGGACTCTAGGGGGACTCTTACATCGACCGCCGGAACCCCGGAGTAACTTCGCGGAGCCCTCAGTGGAACGTCCGCAGCCGCAGGCTGTTGGTCACCACGAACACCGAGGAGAAAGCCATCGCGGCGCCCGCGATCATCGGGTTCAGCAGTCCCGCCGCGGCCAGCGGCAGCGCGGCCACGTTGTAGCCGAAGGCCCACACCAGGTTGCCCTTGATCGTGGCCAGGGTACGCCGCGCCAGCCGGATCGCGTCGGCCGCCACCCGAAGGTCCCCCCGTACGAGGGTCAGGTCGCCGGCCTCGATCGCCGCGTCCGTGCCCGTGCCCATGGCCAGGCCCAGGTCGGCGGCGGCGAGCGCGGCCGCGTCGTTGACCCCGTCGCCGACCATGGCGACGGTCCGCCCCTCGCCCTGAAGCCGCCGTACGACGTCCACCTTGTCCTCGGGCAGTACCTCGGCGACGACCTCCTCGATGCCCACGGCCCGCGCCACCGCCTCGGCCACCGTCCGGTTGTCGCCGGTCAGCAGCACCGGCGTCAGGCCCAGCGCGCGCAGCTCGCGCACCGCCTCGGCGCTGGTCTCCTTGACCGCGTCGGCGACGGCGAGGACACCGCGAGCCACTCCGTCCCAGCCGACCACGACGGCCGTACGACCCTCCTGCTCGGCCCGGGAGCGGGCGGCCGTCAACTCCTCCGGCACATCGTCCGTGTTCTCGGGGAGCCGCCCCACGGTCACCTCGTGGCCCGCCACACGTCCGCGCACGCCCCGCCCGGGGACGTTCTCGAAGTGCTCGGCCGCCGGCAGCGGCCCGACCCGCTCCTCGGCGCCCGTGGCGATCGCGCGGGCGACCGGGTGCTCGGAGGCGTGCTCCAGGGCTCCGGCGAGCCGCAGCACCTCGTCCTTGTCGGCGCCCTCGGCGACGTACACCTCCTGGAGCGTCATACGGCCGGTGGTGACCGTGCCGGTCTTGTCCAGGACGACCGTGTCGACGCGGCGCGTGGACTCCAGCACCTCCGGGCCCTTGATGAGGATGCCGAGCTGCGCGCCGCGCCCGGTGCCGACCATCAGCGCGGTCGGGGTCGCGAGGCCGAGCGCGCACGGGCAGGCGATGATCAGTACGGCGACGGCGGCCGTGAAGGCGGCGACGGTGTCACCGGTGACGCCCAGCCACACCGCGAACGTGCCGAGGGCGATGAGGATGACGACGGGCACGAAGACCGCCGAGATGCGGTCCGCCAGGCGCTGTACCTCGGCCTTGCCGTTCTGCGCCTCCTCCACCAGCCTCGCCATCCGGGCGAGCTGGGTGTCGGCGCCGACCCGGGTGGCCGTGACGACCAGCCGGCCGCCCGCGTTCACCGTCGCACCGGTCACGGCGGATCCGGGGCCGACGTCCACCGGTACCGACTCGCCGGTCAGCATGGCGGCGTCGACCGCGGAGACGCCCTCGGTCACCGTGCCGTCCGTGGCGATCTTCTCGCCGGGGCGGACCACGAACCGGTCGCCGACGGCCAGGGAGGCCACCGGCACACGCACCTCGCGGCCGTCCCGCAGTACGGCGACGTCCTTGGCGCCCAGCTCCATCAGGGCCCGCAGGGCCGCCCCCGCCCGCCGCTTGGAGCGGGCCTCCAGGTAGCGCCCGAGGAGGATCAGGGCGACGACTCCGGCGGCCACCTCGAGGTAGATCGTGGACGCGCCGTCCATCCGGGCTGTGACATCAGTCGCTACCGCTCCGGGGGTGAAGCGGAACTCGTCGTGCATGCCGGGCATGCCCGCGTCGCCGAGGAACAGCGCCCACAGCGACCAGCCGTACGCGGCGAGCGTGCCGACCGAGACGAGGGTGTCCATGGTGGCGGCGCCGTGCCGGGCGTTGGTCCAGGCGGCCCGGTGGAACGGCCATCCGCCCCAGGCGACGACCGGCGAGGCGAGCGTGAGCGAGAGCCACTGCCAGTTGTCGAACTGGAGGGCGGGGATCATGGCGAGCAGGACCACGGGAAGGGCGAGGGTGGCGGAGACCGCGAACCGTTGGCGCAGGGCGGCCAGTTCGGGGTCCTGCTCGGTCTCGGCGGGTGTGTCGTCCTCGGCGGGCTCCGGCGGCGCGGGCTCCTCGGCCGTGTACCCGGTCTTCACCACGGTGGCGATCAGATCGGCGACCTGTACCCCCTGGGGGTAGGTGACCTTCGCCTTCTCGGTGGCGTAGTTCACCGTGGCGCTCACGCCGTCCATGCGGTTGAGCTTCTTCTCGACGCGGGCGGCGCAGGAGGCGCAGGTCATCCCGCCGATGAGCAGTTCGACCTCGGAGCCGTCCGTTGTCGGGGGCGTGCCTATGGCTGTCTCTGTGCTGGTGGTGCTGGTCATGTCCGGACTCCAGACGACGGACCGGGCCGTACGGAGCCAGTATCAGCTGGTCGGTACGGCCCGGTCGGAGAATGAGCGGAGATCAGGCGCGGCCCGCGAGTTCGAAGCCGGCCTCGTCGACGGCGGCGCGGACGGCCTCCTCGTCGAGGGGGGCGGCGGAGACGACGGTGACCTCGCCGGTCGACGCGACGGCCTTCACCGAGGTGACGCCGGGAATTTCGGAGATCTCACCGGAGACGGAGCCCTCGCAGTGTCCACAGCTCATCCCGCTCACCTTGTAGACGGTGGTGACGGAGCCCGGGGTGTCGGTCGGGGCGGTCATGTCGTTACTCCTCGTCGTTACTGGTGGGGCCGACGAGGCCCACGGTGGGGCCTGCACTCTTGAGATTATACCCCTAGGGGGTATTTCTCCAAGAGGCGCCACGGCGTGCCAGCGAGCGCACCCGTGCGATGCCCAGGAGGGAGACGAGTACCAGTCCGCCGACCGAGAACACCGCCAGGAGGTGCTCCTGTAGGGCCGTCGGCCGGGGGACGTACCCCTGCGCGAACAACTGCCGGGCCGGGTACGGCCCGGCCAGCTGGGTCACCAGCCAGAGGGCGACGCCGTGGGTGGAGTCCCACAGCGTGTGCAGCAGGCCGGCGCCGAGCCAGGCGCCGAGGACCGGTCCGCCCAGGCGGAAACGGCCGTTCGGGCGGCGGTGCGCGAGCAGGGCCCCGCCCGCGATCGCGGTCCACAGGCCGTGCCCGAGCGGTGCGAGGATCCCGTGCAGGGTCTCGGTCTCCAGCAGGGTCCGCAGGCCGAGGCCGTCCGTGGACAGCGCCGTGCCGAAGGCGTGGCCCGAGCTCTCCAGGGCCGCGAAGCCGCAGCCGACGGCCGCGCCCAGGACGAGCCCGGCGCGCATGCCGTGGATCCCGCGCAGCCGGCGCAGTACGAACATCAGCGCGCCGAGCTTGACCGCCTCGGTCAGTCCGGCGCCGGCGAACATTCGCAGTGAGGGGTGGAGCGGGTGCTGCTCCGTCACCGACGCGCCCAGCACGCCGAGCGTGCCGCCCGCCAGGAAGCAGCCGAGGACGGCGCTGACGCCCAGGTCGTGGCCGTGCCGCTCGTACGCCCACAGTACGAAGGCGACGGGGAGGAGGAGGCCGCCGAGCAGGATGACGGTGGGCAGGAGTGCGGTGTCCGCCGTCGCGTAGGTCGCGAGGGCGGTCAGCGCCCACACGGCCAGCCCGCCGCTCAGGAGGCGCCGCCACAGGCCCGCGCGGATCCGCGGGTACGGGGGAGGGGGTTGCAGCGGGCTGGGGATGCGGGCGCGGGGGGTGCCGGGCGGCGGGTAGGTCACGGCGGTCCCCCTCGGGCTCCTGCTGGGCGATTTACCCGAACCCTATGCAGGTGGCCTTTATGTCGCAGTCCGGGGAAGGCCGGTGGTGTCCGTGCCGGTGGCGTCCGTGGGGCCGAGCCGGTCGACGACCAGGGGGTCGAGGTAGCGGACCAGTACGTGCTTCAGCTCGCGGACGTACGCCTCGCGCTCGGCGCCCTCGTGGGCGAGCACCAGTTCCAGGCCGGCCTTGTAGACGCCGAGGCAGACGTGGGCCGTGCGCGTGAGTTCGGCGGGGGAGGTGTCGGTCAGGAGGACGGCGAGCAGGCCCTCGATGCGGCTGACCAGTGTGGCGTGCAGGGCGTCGTGCTCCTCGGCGATCCGGCCCGGGATGTCGGGGCCGTGCATCAGCGCGAAGAACACCGGGTGTTCGGTGTTGAAGGCGATGAACCGGTCGACGGCGGCGCCCACGGCCTCCTCCAGCGGGGTGGCCGGATCGACCGGGGCGAGCGCCTCGCCGTAGGTCTCCCGCATCTCGTGCACGAGGCGGTCGCCCAGCTCGATCGCGATCGCTTCCTTGTTCGGGAAGAACTGGTAGAGCGTGCCCGGGGAGACGCCCGCCTCGCGGGCGATGGCGTTGGTACTGGCGGCCGTGTAGCCGGTGGTGCAGAAGACGTCGGCGGCGGCTTGCAACAGCTGGGCGATGCGACGCTCGCCGCGTGCCTGGCGGCGGCGCGGCTGTTCCTTCCCCTGATTGTCGGCGATGTCGTCGGGCACCCGTTATCCCCAGCTCTCCGAACGTGATTGACAAACACGAGTGGTCGCTCGCATTCTTGAGAAACGCGAGCGATCTCTCGTGTTTGCCAGTCTATGGCTATGGCGACCCATGCCGCCTGTCTGCGTACGGCACGGGTCATGGTGAAGGGGACACCGCACGATGACCGAAGTCAACCGCCCACCCCGGCCCGGTGGCTGGACGCGGTTCGTGACCGCCCGCCCTCGGTTGTCGCTGCTCGCGGCGCTGGTGCTCACCGCGCTCGCGGTGCTCGCCGGCAGCGGTGTCGCCGACCGGCTCGGCAGCGGCGGCTGGGAGGATCCGGCCGCCGAGTCGACGTACGCGACCAAGGCGCTGGAGCGTGAGTTCCCCGACTCCCAGCCCAACCTGCTGCTCCTGGTCGACTCCGGCCGCTCCTCGGTCGACGCCCCGGCGGTCGCCGCCGAGGCCAGAAGTCTCGCCACCCGACTGGCCGGTGAGAAGGGCGTCACGGGCGTCGGCTCCTACTGGCAGGCCGCGCCCTCGGCGGCAGCCGCCCTGCGCGCCGAGGACGGCCACGAGGCACTGATCGCCGCCCGTATCACCGGCGACGAGAAGGAGATGGGCCGGACCCTGGACCGCATAGCCCCGTCCTACCGGGGGACGCACGGCCCGCTGAAGGTGCGGGTCGGCGGAGTCGTCGCCGTGCGGCACGAGATGCAGACGATCATCCAGGAGGACCTGGCCCGCGCCGAGATGATCGCGCTGCCGGTGACGCTGGTGCTGCTGGTGATGGTCTTCGGCAGCGCCGTCGCGGCCCTGCTCCCGCTGGGCATCGGCATCGTGGCCATCCTCGGCACCAACGCGGTGCTGCGCGGACTGACGGAGTTCACCGACGTCTCCGTCTTCGCGCTGAACCTCACCACCGCGCTGGGCCTGGGACTCGCCATCGACTACGCCCTGTTCGTCGTGCGCCGCTTCCGTGAGGAACTCGCTTCCGGCGCCGAGCCGCTCACGGCCGTCGGCACCACCCTGCGAACGGCGGGGCGCACGGTGCTCTTCTCCTCCCTCACGGTCGCGGTCTCCCTGGCGGCGATGCTGCTGTTCCCGCAGTACTTCCTGCGCTCCTTCGCCTACGCCGGCATGGCCGTGGTGCTGCTAGCGGCGGCGGCCGCCCTGATCCTGCTGCCGGCGGCCCTGGTGCTGCTGGGCCATCGGGTGAACGCCCTGGATCTGCGGCGGGCGTTCCGGCGGGGCCGCCCGGCGAAGGCATCCGGCGAGGAGGGCACCGCCTGGGCGCGGGCGGCGACCCTGGTCATGCGCCGGGCCCCGCTCTTCGCCGTGGCGACCACCGTCGGCCTGGTCGTCCTCGGACTGCCCTTCCTCGGCGTGAAGTTCGGCACCGCCGACGACCGTCAGCTGCCGTCGGGCGCCGAGTCCCACATCGTGCAGCAGCACATCCGGGACGGCTTCCCGGGCAGCCCCGGCGGCGGACTGGAAGTGCTCGCGGAGGGCAGGGCGAGCCAGGCGCAGTACGCCGCCTACAAGCAGCGGGTGGCGGCCCTGCCCGAGGTGGCGCGGGTCGACGGCCCGCTGGTGAAGGGCGAGTCCGCCTACTTCACGGTGCTGCCCAAGGGTGAGGCCGTCGACGACGCGGCACAGCGCCTGGTGGGCGACCTGCGTGCGGCGGACGCGCCCTTCGACACCAAGGTCACCGGCACAGCGGCCGTCCTGGTCGACTCCAAGCACGCGATAGCCGAACACCTGCCGTGGGCGGCCGCGTTCATCGCGATCGTCACCCTGCTCCTGGTCTTCCTGCTCACCGGCAGCGTGCTGATACCCGTGCAGGCGGTGGTGCTCAACGCGCTCAGCCTGACCGCCATGTTCGGCGCGGTGGTCTGGGTCTTCCAGGACGGCCACCTCTCCGGCCCGCTCGGCTTCACCAGCTCCGGCTCCATCGAGACGACCCTGCCCGTCCTGATGTTCTGCGTGGCCTTCGGCCTCTCCATGGACTACGGCGTGTTCCTGCTCTCCCGCATCAAGGAGGAGTACGACCGCACCGGCGACCACAACGAGGCCGTGCGCCACGGGTTGCAGCGCACGGGTGGGCTGATCACCGCGGCGGCGGTCATCCTCGCGGTGGTGATGGTCGCGATCGGCACCTCCCGGGTGACCAACACCAAGATGCTCGGCCTCGGTATCGCACTGGCGGTGCTGATGGACGCCATGGTCGTCCGCAGCCTGCTGGTCCCGGCGATCATGCGGCTCACCGGCCGCGCGACCTGGTGGGCACCGGCCCCCCTGCGCCGGCTGCACGAGCGGATCGGGCTCAGTGAGGGCGAGGCGGCCCCGCCCGCCGCCGAGTCCGAGGAGCAACGGGACAAGATCGGCGCGCGGCACTAGACAGGGGGCTAGCGTTCGCGGTGGTCCGCGGTCGGTCTGCCCGCGGGCGGTCGCACGGAAGGCGAGGGCGAAGGCACATGCGCGCTGTGGTGTTCGAGCGGTACGGGGAGCCGGCCGAGGTGCGGGAGGTGCCGGACCCGGAGCCCGCCGAGCACGGCGTCGTGGTGCGGGTCGAGGCCACCGGCCTGTGCCGCAGCGACTGGCACGGCTGGATGGGGCACGACCCGGACATCACGCTGCCGCATGTGCCCGGCCATGAACTCGCCGGGACCGTGGAGGCGGTCGGAGACCGGGTGACCGGCTGGCGCCCCGGTGACCGGGTCACCGTGCCCTTCGTCTGCGCCTGCGGCAGCTGTCCCGCCTGCGCGGCCGGCGAACAGCAGGTGTGCGAGCGGCAGACCCAGCCCGGCTTCCACCACTGGGGCTCGTTCGCGCAGTACGTGGCACTGGACCATGCCGATGTGAACCTGGTCGCCGTACCGGACGACCTGTCCTGTGCGACGGCGGCCGCGCTCGGCTGCCGGTTCGCGACGGCCTTCCGGGCCGTGGTGCAGCAGGGGCGCGTGGCCGCGGGGCAGTGGGTCGCGGTGCACGGCTGCGGGGGCGTGGGCCTGTCGGCGGTGATGGTCGCGGCGGCGTCGGGGGCGCGGGTCGTCGCCGTCGACGTGTCACCGGCGGCGCTGGAGCTGGCGCGGAAGTTCGGGGCGGCTCAGTGCGTGGACGCCACGCGGACGCGGGACACGGCCGCCGCGATCCGTGAACTGACCGGCGGTGGTGCCCATCTCTCCCTCGACGCGCTCGGCTCGCCCGGCACCTGCGCGGCCTCCGTCGACTCGCTGCGCCGCCGCGGCCGGCACATCCAGGTCGGCCTGCTCCCCGCACCCGACGGCACGACCCCCGTGCCCATGGCCCGCGCCATCGCCCTGGAGCTCGAACTCCTCGGCAGCCACGGCATGGCCGCCCACGCCTACCCGGGCATGCTCGAACTGGTCCGCGCGGGCGTACTGCGCCCCGACCTGCTGGTGACGTCGACGATCCCGCTGGACGCGGCCCCGGCCGCGCTCGCCGCGATGGACACGGCACGCGGCGCGGGAGTCACCGTCGTCGAACCATGGCGCTGACGCCTGGCTAGGTCTGGTCCCGGCCGCGGTTGCGGGGTCTGGAGGCGACCCAGGCGCGGACGGTGTCGGCGTACCAGTAGGGCTTGCCGCCCTCCACCTGGTCGGGCGGGGGCAGCAGCCCGTGCTTGCGGTAGGACCGTACGGTGTCCGGCTGCACCCGGATGTGCGCCGCGATCTCCTTGTACGACCAGAGTCTTCGGTCGGTCATGAGTTGCACCTCCCCGCGCGCGCCGCGGTCGGCGGCCGGGGACGGTCGTCGGTGGAGCCGGGCGCTGCGCTGGTGATCACCAGCCTGTGCCCGGTGAACGACACACGGTGACTGTCAGGGAGGGTCTGTCGAAGGGATGTGACGCGGGGTCCGCCTACGTGGGACATGTGTGACAGGGGGTGCATGTTTGTGACAGAGGTGACGCAAACGGCCCACGAGAAGACGGCCCACGAGAAGACGGCCCACGAGAAGACGGCCCACGAGAAGACGGCCCACGAGAAGACGGCCCACGAGAAGACGGCCTACGAGAAGACGGCCTACGCCCCGCAGGACCTCAGGAACGCCCGGGTCCGCCGGGCGATCGGGAGGGGCTTGTCCGGGTCGCACGGGTACATGTCCTGCTCGACGATCGCGAACAGGTCGACGTCCAGCTTTTGGGCCGCCTCCAGGACCGGACCGAGCGCGGGCACTCCCGCCGGGGGCTCGCACATCACGCCCTGGGCGACCGCCGGGCCGAACGGGGTGCCGTTCGCCCGTACGTCCGCGAGGATCTCCGGGTCGACCTGCTTGAGGTGGAGGTAGCCGATCCGTTCGCCGTAGGTCTCGATCAGCTTGACGCTGTCGCCGCCGCAGTAGGCGTAGTGCCCGGTGTCCAGGCACAGCGAGACCAGTGAGGAGTCGGTGCCGTCGAGGAAGCGGGTGACGTTGTCCTCGCTGTCGATGTGGGTGTCGGCGTGCGGGTGGACGACGATCGACAGGCCGTAGCGTTCCCGCACCTCCCGCCCCAGCCGCTCGGTCAGCGAGGTCAGGTTGCGCCACTGCTCGGGGGTGAGCGTGTCCGGCTCCAGTACCTCGCCGGTCTTGTCGTCGCGCCAGAAGGACGGGATCACGACCAGGTGCCGGGCGCCCATCGCCTGGGCGAGCGCGGCGTTGTCCGCGACGTGCGCCCACGTCTTCTCCCACACCGCCTCGCCGTGGTGCAGGCCCGTGAAGACCGTGCCGGCCGACACCTTCAGGCCACGCCGGGCCGTCTCCTCGGTGAGCACGTTCGGGTCGGTCGGCAGATAGCCGTAGGGGCCCAGTTCGATCCACTCGTAGCCGGAGTCGGCGACCTCGTCGAGAAAGCGCTGCCAGGGCACCTGTACGGGGTCGTCCGGGAACCAGACGCCCCAGGAATCGGGCGCCGATCCGATGCGGATGCGGGACAGTGGGGCTTGAGGTGACAACGACGTCATGGCCGTCAGCGTGGGCCGCCGGAAAGCGCGTGTCAAGCTCTGGTCCGAATGTCTGGACAAAACATTGACAGGCTCCCTGGTGCGGGGCTACAAACCGGGGGAGAGCCGTGACGAAGGGAAGCCGGATGGCGTACGACCTGATCACCATGGGGCGGATAGGGGTGGACCTCTACCCGCTCCAGACCGGTGTACCGCTCGCGCAGGTGACGACCTTCGGCAAGTTCCTCGGCGGGTCGGCGACGAACGTCGCGGTCGCCGCGGCCCGCCTCGGCCGGAGCACCGCCGTGATCACCCGCACCGGCGACGACGCCTTCGGCACCTATCTGCACGAGGCCCTGCGGGACTTCGGCGTCGACGACCGCTGGGTCACCCCGGTCGCCGGGCTGCCCACGCCGGTCACCTTCTGCGAGGTCTTCCCGCCGGACGACTTCCCGCTGTACTTCTACCGCCGGCCCAAGGCGCCCGACCTGGAGATCGACGCCCACGACCTCGACCTCGACGCCATCCGCGACGCGAGCGTCTTCTGGGTCACCGGCACGGGGCTGAGCGAGGAGCCGAGCCGTACGGCGACGCTCGCGGCGCTCGCCCACCGGGCGAAGGCCGGGACGACGGTCTTCGACCTCGACTGGCGGCCCATGTTCTGGACGGACCCGGACACGGCCCGCCCCTTCTACGCCGAGGCCCTGCGGCACACCACGGTCGCCGTCGGCAATCTCGACGAGGTGGAGGTCGCCACCGGGGTGCGCGAGCCGCACGCCGCCGCCCGCGCCCTCCTCGACGCCGGTGTGGAACTCGCGGTGGTGAAGCAGGGACCCAAGGGCGTCCTCGCGGTCAACAGCGCGGGCGAGACGGCCGAGGTCCCGCCGCTCCCGGTGAACGTCCTCAACGGACTCGGCGCCGGCGACGCCTTCGGCGGCTCCCTCTGCCACGGCCTGCTGGCCGGCTGGGACCTGGAGACGATCATGCGGCACGCCAACGCGGCCGGCGCCATCGTCGCCTCCCGCCTGGAGTGCTCCTCCGCGATGCCCACCCCGGACGAGGTGGCCGCCGCGCTCGAGGCCGGAGCGGTGCTGTGAGGGCCGGCCGGGTCATGGGGGCGCAGCACGACGGCGGGGACGGCGTCGGGTTGCCGAAGGTGGACGTCTCCGCGCTGGTCCACACCCGCACCCACCACCCCGAGGCCATCGCCGAGGCCGCCGCCCGCCGTGTCCGCAGGCCGCTGCTGAACGACCACGGCCGCCTGATGATCGTCGCCGCCGACCACCCGGCCCGCGGCGCGCTCGGCGTCGGCGACCGCAGGCTGGCCATGGCCAACCGCGCCGACCTCCTCGAACGCCTCTGCCTGGCCCTCTCCCGGCCCGGCGTGGACGGCGTCCTGGCCACCGCCGACATCCTGGACGACCTGCTGCTGCTCGGCGCGCTCGACCACAAGGTGGTCATGGGTTCGATGAACCGCGGCGGCCTCCAGGGCGCCTCCTTCGAACTCGACGACCGCTTCACCGGCCACCGCCCCGAGGACATCCAGCGCCTGGGCTTCGACGCGGGCAAGCTGCTGCTGCGCATCGACTACGACGACCCGGGCTCGCTGACCACCCTGGAGTCCACGGCCCGCGCCATCGACGAGATGGCCGCCCGCCGGCTCCCGGTCTTCGTCGAGCCGTTCATCAGCCGCCGCACCGACGAGGGGCGGCTGCGCAACGACCTGAGCGCGGACGCGGTCACCAGGTCCATCGCCATCGCCTCGGGTCTGGGCGGCAGTTCGGCCTACACCTGGCTGAAGGTCCCGGTCACCGAGAACCCCGACGACATGGCGCGGGTCATGGAGACCTCCACGCTGCCCGCCGTGCTGCTCGGCGGCGACATCGGAGACTCGCCCGAGGACCAGGACGCCGCCTACGAGAAGTGGCGGGGCGCGCTCCAACTCCCCACCGTGTGCGGCCTGGTGGTCGGCCGCTCGCTGCTGTACCCGGCGGACGGCGATGTGGCCGCCGCCGTGGACACCGCCGTAGGACTGCTGTGAGGGCCGTATGACCAGTAACGACCTGCACTTCCGCCGGGGCGCGACCGCGGGCGCCCAGTATGTGCTCGACATCGACCCCAAGCGGGCCGGCTGGACGTACTGCGGCCTGCGCGTGGTCGAGCTGGCGCCGGGCGGTACGCACACGTTCACCACCGGCGACAGCGAATGGATCGTGCTTCCGCTCAGCGGCGGTTGTACGGTGCACGTGGAGGACGAAGAGTTCCAAATCCTGGGCAGGGACAGCGTGTTCGACGGGGTCTCCGACTTCGTGTACGCGCCCCGTGACGCCCGGGTCCTGATCGCCTCCGGCGCGGGAGGCCGCTTCGCCCTGGCAGGAGCGAAGTGCGAGCGACGACTCCCCGCCCGCTACGGCCCCGCGCCGGAGGTTCCCGTCGAAGACCGCGGCAGCGGCACCTGCGCCCGCCAGGTGCGCAACTTCGCCTCCGCGGACTCGTTCGACTGCGACCGGCTGATCGCCGTCGAGGTGATCACCCCGGGCGGGCACTGGTCCTCGTACCCGCCGCACAAGCACGACGAGCACCGGCCCGGCGAGGAAGCGGAGCTGGAGGAGATCTACTACTTCGAGATCGAGGGTCCGAACGGTTTCGGCTATCAGCGCGTATTCCCCTCCCGTGAGGGCGGATCGGACGTCCTCGCTGAGGTCCGCACCGGCGACGCCGTCCTCGTCCCCGACGGATGGCACGGCCCGTCCATCGCCCAGCCCGGCCACGCCATGTACTACCTGAACGTCATGGCCGGTCCGGGCGAGACGCGGGAGTGGCGGATCTGCTTCCACCCGGACCATACGGAGGGGTATCGATGACTCCGACGACCTCAACGACGAGGCTCACGGTCGCGCAGGCGCTCGTCCGCTTCCTGTCCGCCCAGTACACGGAGCGGGACGGCGTACGGCAGCGGCTGATCGGCGCCACCTGGGGCATCTTCGGCCACGGCAATGTGGCGGGCATCGGGCAGGCGCTCATCGAGTACGCGGGCGACATGCCGTACCACCAGGGCCGCAACGAGCAGTCCATGGTGCACGCGGCGGTCGGCTACGCGCGTCAGTCGAACCGCCTGTCCACGCACGCGGTGACGACCTCCATCGGCCCCGGCGCGACCAACCTGGTCACCGGCGCCGCCCTCGCGACCGTCAACCACCTCCCGGTCCTGCTGCTGCCCGGCGACGTCTTCGCGACCCGCCCGGCGGACCCGGTGCTCCAGCAGCTGGAGGTGCCGTACGCGGGGGACGTGTCGGTCAACGACTGCCTGCGCCCGGTGTCGCGCTACTTCGACCGGATCAACCGGCCGGAGGCCCTGATCCCGGCCGCCCTCCAGGCGATGCGTGTGCTCACCGACCCGGTGGAGACGGGCGCGGTCACCCTCGCGCTGCCGCAGGACGTGCAGGCCGAGGCGTACGACTGGCCCGAGGAGTTCTTCGCCGAGCGGGTGTGGACCGTACGGCGGCCGGGCGCGGACCCGGCCGAACTCGCCGAGGCCGTACGGGCGATCCGGGCGGCGAGCAGGCCCCTCGTCATCGCGGGCGGCGGGGTCCACCACAGCCGCGCCGAGGAGGCCCTCGCCGAGTTCGCGGCGGCGACCCGCATACCGGTCGCCTCCACCCAGGCCGGCAAGGGCTCCCTGCGCCACGACCACCCGCAGGACGTCGGCGGCGTCGGCCACACCGGCACCGCCACCGCCGACGAACTCGCCCGCACCGCCGACCTGGTGATAGGCGTGGGCACCCGGTACACCGACTTCACCACCGCCTCCGGCACCCTCTTCGAGAACCCGGACGTCCGCTTCCTCAACCTCAACATCGCGCCCTTCGACGGTCACAAGCTCGCCGGAACCCCGCTGGTCGCGGACGCCCGCAGCGGACTCCAGGAGCTGACCGAGGCGCTGGCGATGCACGGCCACCGGACCGCCGACTCGTACGCCACCGAGTACACCGAGGACAAGGAACGCTGGGAGCAGCGCGTCGACGCCTGCTACGAGGCCGACGAGCCGGACGTACGGCCGACGCAGCCGCAGGTGCTGGGCGCGCTGGACGCGATCGTCGACGAGACGGACGTGCTCATCAACGCGGCCGGCTCCCTGCCCGGCGACCTGCACAAGCTGTGGCGCACCCGGTCGCGTGACCAGTACCACCTGGAGTACGGCTACTCCTGCATGGGCTACGAGATCCCGGCCGCGATCGGTGTGAAGATGGCCGCCCCGGACCGGCCGGTCTGGGCGCTGGTCGGTGACGGGACGTATCTGATGATGCCGACGGAGATCGTCACGGCGGTGCAGGAGGGGATCGCGATCAAGATCCTGCTCGTGCAGAACCACGGCTACGCCTCGATCGGCGGCCTGTCGGAGTCGGTCGGCGGCGAGCGGTTCGGCACCGCCTACCGCTTCGCCTCCGAGGACGGCACGTTCACCGGGGCTCCGCTGCCCGTCGACCTCGCCGCCAACGCGGCCAGCCTCGGTATGCGGGTGCTGCGCGCGAAGACCGTACGGGACCTGCGCGCGGCGCTCGCCGAGGCGCGGGCCGCCGACACTCCCACATGTGTCTATGTGGAGACCGAAACCGCAGACACAGTGTCGGGCGCGCCTCCGGCGCAGGCCTGGTGGGATGTTCCTGTGGCCGAGACCGCGACCCGATCGTCCGCGGTGAAGGCCCGTGAGCTGTACGAACGGCACGTCTCGACCCGACGCCGCCATCTGTGAAGGAGTACTCGGTCATGACGAAGATCGTCAACCACTGGATCGGCGGCAAGTCCGTCGACGGCACGTCGGGCAACTTCGGGCCGGTCACCGACCCGGCGACCGGCGCGGTCACCACGAAGGTCGCGTTCGCGTCGGTGGACGAGGTGGACGCCGCGGTCGCCGCCGCGAAGGACGCCTATCTGAGCTGGGGCCAGTCCTCGCTGGCCCAGCGGACGTCCATCCTCTTCAAGTTCCGGGCGCTGCTGGACGCCAACCGGGACGCCATCGCCGAGCTGATCACCGCCGAGCACGGCAAGGTGCACTCCGACGCCCTCGGCGAGGTGGCGCGCGGCCTGGAGATCGTGGACCTGGCCTGCGGCATCAACGTGCAGCTGAAGGGCGAGCTGTCGACGCAGGTCGCGAGCCGTGTCGACGTGTCCTCGATCCGGCAGCCGCTGGGTGTCGTCGCGGGCATCACGCCGTTCAACTTCCCGGCGATGGTCCCGATGTGGATGTTCCCGATCGCCATCGCGTGCGGCAACACCTTCGTGCTGAAGCCGTCGGAGAAGGACCCGTCGGCGTCGGTCAAGATCGCCGAGCTGCTGGCCGAGGCGGGCCTGCCGGACGGCGTGTTCAACGTCGTGCACGGTGACAAGGTGGCCGTCGACCGGCTCCTGGAGCACCCGGACGTCAAGGCCGTCTCCTTCGTCGGCTCGACCCCGATCGCCCGCTACATCCACACCACGGCCTCCGCGAACGGCAAGCGCGTACAGGCGCTCGGCGGCGCGAAGAACCACATGCTGGTGCTGCCGGACGCCGACCTGGACGCGGCGGCCGACGCGGCCGTCTCCGCGGCCTACGGTTCCGCGGGCGAGCGCTGCATGGCGATCTCGGCGGTCGTGGCCGTCGGCGCGATCGGTGACACGCTGGTGGAGAAGATCCGCGAGCGCGCCGAGAAGATCAAGATCGGCCCCGGCAACGACCCGGCCTCCGAGATGGGCCCGCTGATCACCAAGGTCCACCGCGACAAGGTGGCCTCGTACGTCGAGGGCGCCGCCGCCGAGGGCTCCGAGGTGGTGCTCGACGGCACCGGCTACACGGTGGAGGGCTTCGAGGACGGCCACTGGATCGGCATCTCGCTGCTCGACAAGGTGCCGACCACCGCGAAGGCCTACCAGGACGAGATCTTCGGCCCGGTACTGACCGTGCTGCGCGTCGACACCTACGAGGAGGGCATCTCCCTCATCAACGCCTCCCCGTTCGGCAACGGCACCGCGATCTTCACCCGGGACGGCGGCGCGGCCCGTCGCTTCCAGCTGGAGGTCGAGGCCGGCATGGTCGGCGTGAACGTGCCGATCCCGGTCCCCGTCGGCTACCACAGCTTCGGTGGCTGGAAGGACTCGCTCTTCGGCGACCACCACATCTACGGCAACGACGGCACGCACTTCTACACCCGCGGCAAGGTCGTCACCACCCGCTGGCCCGACCCGGCCGACGCCCCGGCGGGCGTGGACCTGGGCTTCCCGCGCAACCACTGACACGCCGATACGACAGGGTGCCCCGTCCTCCGCGTGGGAGAGGGCGGGGCACCGGTGTGTTCAGCTCTGCTTGCGCTGCTCCTGCTGCCGCTTCACCACGTCGGTGAGGTCGGCGGTCTGCGCGGCGGGCGGGGCCTTCACGGTGGCCGTCTTGCCGAACTTGTCGAAGTCCATGGTCACCGTCATGGTGCCCATCTTCTGCTTCATCCGCACCGGAAGGTCACCGGAGCCGACCCAGACGTCCATGGTGATCGAGTCGACGCCGAGCGCCGAGCCCATCGGGGAGCCCTTGCCGTAGGCCTGCTTGAACTTGCCCATGTGCGCCTGGTCGACCACGGCCCGGTAGTGGGTCGTACGCCGCCCGTCCACGGTCTGCGTGCCGAGGTTGTCGACGTCGTTGGCGTACTTCAGCCCCTTCATGGAGGCCGAAGGACTGCCGTTGCTCCCCGTGAGGGCCTGCGCGCCCTTCTCCCCGAAGATGGCCGCGCCGTCGACCTTGATCCAGCTCTTGCCCTTGAACGGGCCGGTGGCCAGCGTGTCGACCTTGTAGTAGTAGGCACCGTCGACGAACAGGCAGCGGATCTTGGGCGAGTGCTGAAGGGCCTGCATGTTCGCGGCCTTGGTGTCCATCTCGACGTCGATGGCGTATCCGTCGCCCCACGAGTACGTGCCGTCCATGGCTATCGGGGTGCCGGTGCCGAGGTCCGTCGTCGTCCGTACCTCGGCGGAACCCAGAGCCTCGGTCCGGTCCGTCGCCCTGGCCAGCGCCGCCATCGCCTTGCCGGCGCTGTCGACCGTCTTGGCGGCCGTCTTCGCCCCCTCCGCGCCGCACGCGGAGGTCGCCAGCAGCGCCGCCGCCGTGCACACCACCCAGGCCGCGCTCCTGCCCAGCTTCATGTATCCCCACCCCTTGCTGTGTTCCGGCTGTGACCGGTGAACTCTAACGGGACACACTGACAGGTCCGGATCCCGGTCGTCCTGACATTTTTTTGACGCCCGTCCTGCGGTTACCGCATGGCCCAAGGGGGCGGAACGTACTGCGTCGAATTGCTGTTTACGAGATGAACGGGGTACTTGATCTACGAATTCCGTAGGTAAACACCCATTGACGCGTCGGTTTTCGTCGGGGTTCGATGCACCTCGATCCCAGCCGCCGGAGGCATCCGCACGAGTCGATCGGAACCGCCGCATGACCGACACGCTCCGCCCTGTCGACACAGCCGCCCCAGAGGCGGCCGACAGTCCCCAGACACTCAAGCGTTCCATCGGGGTGGTCGGCGGCACCCTCCTCACGCTGTCCTGCGTGACACCCGCTTCCACGCTCTTCGTGGTCGTCCCGGACCTGTTCGGCTCGCTCGGCACCGCCACCGCCCTGACGATCGCCATCGGCTCCCTCCTCTGTATCGCCGTGGCGTTCTGTTACTCCGAGCTGGGCACCCTCATCCCCAGCGCGGGCGGCGAGTACGCCATGGTGTCGACACTGGCCGGGCGGCTGGCGGGCTGGCTGGTCTTCGTGCTGTCGCTGCTGGTCGTGATGATCGTGCCGCCCGTGATCGCCATAGGCACCGCCGACTACCTCGCTCCGATCGTCCACCTCGACCCGGCCATGACCGGCGCCGGCGTGATGCTGCTGGCCACCCTCGCGGGCCTGCTCGACCTGCGCGCCAACGCCTGGATCACCGGCATCTTCCTGGTCCTGGAGGTCATCGCCGCCGGGGTCGTCGCCGTGCTGGGCTTCACCCACGCCCACCGCGGCCTCGGCAGCCTCACCTCGATGCAGGTCGCCGGCACCGACGGGCACACCGACACCGTGACGGCCATGCTGGTCGTCTCCGGCCTGGCGATCGCCCTCTTCGTCACCCAGGGCTTCTCGACCGCCGTCTACCTCTCCGAGGAACTGGAGCACCCGCGCCGCAACGTCGCCCGCACCGTGCTGGCCACCCTCGCCATCTCCACCGTGGTCATCCTCGTCCCGGTCGCCGCCATCACCCTCGGCGCCTCCGACATCAAGGAGCTGACCGGCGGCGACCTCAGCTCCATGGTCACCGCCTGGTCCGACTCCGCCGTCGGCACCTTCGTCAGCCTCTGCGTGGCCCTCGCGATCATCAACGCGGGCATCGTCATGGTCATCCAGAACTCCCGCGTCCTGTTCGCCTCCGCCCGCGACAAGGCCTGGCCCGAGCCGGTCAACAACGTCTTCTCCAAGCTCGGCCGCTTCGGCTCCCCCTGGGTCGCCACGCTCGCGGTCGGCGTCCCCGGCGCGCTGCTCTGCTTCGTCAACCTGGACACGCTGTACGGCGTCACGGGCGTCTCCGTGACCGGCATGTACCTGCTCGTCGCCATCGCCGCCCTGCTCGCCCGCCGCGGCCACCACAAGCACACGCCCGCCTGGCGCATGCCGCTGTGGCCCGCGATGCCGGTGCTGCTGATCGCGGTCCTGGCGTACATCCTCAGCCAGCAGGAGACGAGCTACCTGCTGTGGACCGGCGGCATCACCGCCGTCGCCACCCTCTACTGGGCCCTCTACCTCCGCCCGCGCCGCGACACCCGCTGGCTGGTGTCCATCCCGGAGGACGCCCAGGCCTGACGGTCACCCGAACTCCCACGTCACCACCGAGCACGTCCCGTCGCCCTTGCCGCCCGCACTGCGATACGCGGCAAGGGCGACGTCGTTGCCGGTGTCGACCAGGACCCACATCCCGTAGCAGCCCAGTTCCCGGCCCAGCGCCGCGAGCCGGCCGACCAGCGCCCGCCCGATGCCCCGGCGCCGGTACCGCTCCGCGACCGCGAGCTCGTACAGGAACATCTCGCTGCCCTTGTCGGGATGGATCGTCTCGACGCCGCTGACGAAGCCGACGGGGGCGTCCTCGCCGTCCCGGACCTCGTAGGCCAGGAGCAGATGGTGTCCGGCCGCCGTCAGGAAACGCTCGGCCCACTCGGGGCGGACGGCGTGGTCGAAGAGGTGTTCGGCAGCGATGACCTCGGCGACGGAGCTTGCGCGGCGAATCTCCATGGGGGCTTCGTACCACGGCTGGTGTAGGCGGCGGGAGGCCCGTACTCCCAGGGGAGGGCCAGGGGTTCGGTCCCCGGGTTGCATCGGTTGTCGGTGGCGGACCGTACCGTGGACCCATGGATCTTCGATTGCCCGGCGTGCGCGGGTTGCTTCGGGGGCCGCGGCGGATGATGGCCGCCGCGGCCGCCGTCGTCGTGCTCGCCGGTGCCGGTACGTGGACGGCCGTCGCCTCCGACGACACGTCCCCGGTGCGCCGGACCGACCAGGTGATGAACATGGGCGACGGGGTGCGCGTCGACACCTCGTACTTCACCACCGGCGGCTCCGGCCGCCGCCCGGCCGTCCTGCTGGCGCACGGCTTCGGCGGCAGCAAGGACGACGTACGGCAGCAGGCCCAGGACCTCGCGAGAGACGGGTACGCGGTGCTGACTTGGTCGGCACGCGGCTTCGGGCACTCGACGGGGAAGATCGGCATCAACGACCCCGAGGGCGAGGTCGCCGACGTCTCCCGGCTCATCGACTGGCTGGCGAAGCAGCCGCAGGTCCGGCTCGACAAGGCGGGCGACCCGCGCGTGGGCATGGCCGGCGGCTCCTACGGCGGGGCGATCTCCCTGCTCGCCGCCGGCTACGACCACCGGGTGGACGCCATCGCCCCGTCGATCACGTACTGGAACCTCGCGGACGCCCTGTTCCCCGACGGCGTGTACAAGAAGCTGTGGGCCGGGATCTTCTTCAACGAAGGCGGCGGCTGCGCCAGGTTCGAGCCCGCGCTGTGCCAGATGTACGACCGGGTCGCCGAGTCGGGCAAGCCGGACGCGGCGGCGCGGAAACTGCTGGAGGAGCGTTCGCCGTCCGCCGTCGCCGACCGCATCAAGGTGCCGACGCTGCTGACCCAGGGCCAGACCGACTCCCTGTTCACGCTCGCCCAGTCCGACGCGGCCGAGAAGGCGATCCGCGCGAACCGCGCCCCCGTCGACGTCGACTGGATCGCCGGCGGGCACGACGGCGGCGACCTGGAGGCCGACCGCGTCCAGGCCCGCGTGACGGCCTGGTTCGACCGCTACCTCAAGGGCGACAAGGGCGCCGACACCGGCCCGGCCTTCCGGATCACCCGCACCGGAGGCGTCGACTCCACCGACGGCGCCGCCCAGCTGCGGGGCGCCACCGCCGACACCTACCCCGGGCTGGCGAGCGGCCGGCGCAAGGTCGCGCTCAGCGGCGGCGAGCAGCGCATCGCGAACCCGGCGGGAGCCAGCCCGCCCGGTGTCTCCGCCCTGCCCGGCCTCGGCGGCTCCGGCGGCCTCGCCCAGCTGTCCTCCCTCGGCGTCGGGGTGTCGCTCGACTTCCCCGGCCAGTTCGCCGCCTTCGACTCCAGGCCGGTGGGCGGCGACGTCCAGATCACCGGCTCGCCCACCGTGACCGTCCACGTCACCTCGACGAGCGACGACGCCGTGCTCTTCGGGAAGGTGTACGACGTCTCGCCCGACGGCACCCAGAAGGTGCTGCCCTCCCAGCTGGTCGCACCGGTCCGGGTCGAGGGCGCCAAGTCCGGCAAGGACGTCACCCTCACGCTCCCCGCGGTCGACCACGACGTGCTGAAGGGCCACCGGCTGCGCCTGGTCCTCGCCTCCACCGACCTCGGCTACGCCTCCCCGGCGGCCCCCGCCACGTACACCGTCTCCCTGAAGGGCGACCTGAGCGTCCCGACGGCCCCCGGCGTGGGCACGGCGTCGGTGCCGCTGCCCGCCTGGGTGTGGTGGCTGCCGCTGGCGGGCGCGGCGGGCGCGCTGGTGCTGCTGGTCACCGGCCGCCGCCGCACGGCGGTGCCCGGACCGGACCCCGAGCTGGCCGAAGTGCCGTTGCAGATAACCGACCTGAGCAAGCGGTACGCGCGCTCCGCGGACCGCTACGCCGTGCGGGAGCTGTCCTTCCGCGTGGAGAAGGGCCAGGTCCTCGGTCTGCTCGGGCCGAACGGCGCGGGCAAGACGACGACCCTGCGCATGCTGATGGGCCTGATCCGGCCGGACGGCGGCGAGATCCGCGTCTTCGGGCACGCGATCCGGCCCGGCGCGCCGGTGCTGTCCCGGGTCGGCGCGTTCGTGGAGGGCGCGGGTTTCCTGCCGCACCTGTCCGGGCGGGAGAACCTCGAGCTGTACTGGCGGGCCACCGGCCGCCCCGCCGGGGACGCGCACCTGGAGGAGGCCCTGGAGATCGCGGGCCTCGGCGACGCGCTCGCCCGCGCGGTGCGCACCTACTCCCAGGGCATGCGCCAGCGTCTGGCCATCGCCCAGGCCATGCTCGGCCTGCCGGACCTGCTCATCCTCGACGAACCCACCAACGGCCTCGACCCGCCCCAGATCCGCGAGATGCGCGAGGTGATGATCCGGTACGCCGCGGCCGGGCGCACGGTGATCGTCTCCAGCCATCTGCTGGCGGAGGTCGAACAGTCCTGCACGCACCTGGTGGTCATGGACCGGGGCCGGCTCGTCCAGGCGGGGCCGGTGGCCGAGATCGTCGGTTCCGGCGACACCCTGCTGATCGGCACCGCCACGCCCGTGGAGGAGCCGGTCGTGGAGAAGGTGGCCGCGCTGCCCGGGGTCGCCTCGGCGGTCCGCGCCGAGGGCGGGCTCCTCGTCCGCCTCGACACCGGCGGGGGCGCGTCGCGGCTGGTCGCCGAACTGGTCCGGCTCGACATCCCCGTCGAGTCCGTCGGTCCGCACCGCCGTCTGGAAGACGCGTTCCTCACCCTGATCGGAGGCACGGCATGAGCACGCTCGCCGAGCAACCGGAGCCCGTCGCGCACACGGAGCCCGTCGAGACCGCCGTCGGCTACCGGGCCGGCCGTACCCTGCCCCTGCGGGTGGAACTGGTCCGCCAGCTCAAGCGGCGCCGCACGCTGCTCATGGGCGGGATCCTCGCCGTCCTGCCGTTCGTCCTGGTCGTCGCCTTCGCCATCGGCGGCGAGCCGGGGGGCCGCAACAACCAGGTCACGCTGATGGACACGGCCACCGCGTCCGGGGCCAACTTCGCCGCGGTGAACCTGTTCGTGTCGGCGGGTTTCCTGCTGGTGATCCCGGTCGCCCTGTTCTGCGGGGACACCGTGGCCTCGGAGGCGAGCTGGTCCTCGCTGCGCTATCTGCTGGCCGCGCCCGTGCCCCGGGCCCGGCTGCTGTGGTCCAAGCTCGTCGTGGGGCTCGGGCTCAGCCTGGCCGCGATGGTGCTGCTGCCGGTCGTGGCGCTGGCCGTCGGCACGGCCGCCTACGGCTGGGGCCCGTTGCAGATCCCCACCGGCGGCGCGCTCGACCCGGGCACGGCGGCCCAGCGGCTGCTGGTGGTCGTCGCGTACATCTTCGTGTCGCAACTGGTCACCGCCGGGCTCGCGTTCTGGCTGTCGACGAAGACGGACGCCCCGCTGGGCGCGGTCGGCGGCGCGGTGGGCCTCACCATCGTCGGCAACGTCCTCGACGCCGTCACCGCCCTCGGGCACTGGCGCGACTTCCTGCCCGCGCACTGGCAGTTCGCCTGGGCCGACGCCGTCCAGCCGCGTCCCGAATGGTCCGGCATGATCCAGGGCACGGCGATTTCCGTGACGTACGCCGTGGTGCTGTTCGCTCTCGCATTCCGGGGTTTCGCCCGGAAAGACGTGGTGTCCTAGGGGCCGTCCAACCGGGTGAATCCCCGAAACCAATTCCCTGCTGTCGGGTTGATGAAGCAGTGGGGCATGTGACCTGCCCGTGCCGATCGACCTGTACGGCAGATCGGTCACACTTCCCGGCTGTGTCATGGCCGGCCTCGGACGTCGATCCCCGTCCGAGGCCGGCTTTCCCAATTCTTCAAGCAGGAAGATAACCACATTGCGAAAGACCATGTGCAGGGGAGTGCTCGCGGCGGCCGCCGCCACGGGCATTCTCTCCCTGTCCTACAGCTCCGCTCTCGCTGACACGAACGCGGCGGGAAGCGCGACGGATTCCCCCGGTGTCCTGGCCGGCAACAGCGTTCAGGCGCCGGTCGACGCGCCGGTGAACGTGTGCGGCGACACCGTCAACGGGGTCGCGGCGCTCAACACCGCGTTCGGCAACGACTGCGAGAACGACGCGGCGCCGGGGCCCTCCGTGACCGCCACGCCCACCAAGCCGACTGTGAGCGTGAAGCCTTCGGCTTCGCCCAGCGACGACTGCGACACCCCGACGCCGTCGAGCAGCCCCACCCCGCCCACGCGCGTCGTGGAGAAGCCGCGCCCGACGCCCCCGCCCACGCGGACCAGCCACACCCCGCCGCCCAAGCAGACCGTCGGCGAACCGCCCCAGCTGGCCGAGACCGGCAGCAAGACGATGCTGGCGACCTCGGCCGCCAGTGCCGCGCTGATCGCGGGCGGGGTCATGATGTACCGCCGCGGCCGGGCCGCCGCCCAGCGGTAGCCCCCTCGCCGGACGGGCCGCTGACGACTCGCTCTGCGTCAGCGGCCCGGAAGCGTTCGTGCACGCTGTCGTCAGCGGCGCACCGGCGTCGGCGACCAGTCGCGGTTGCTGCTTCCCGGTACGGGGATCGTCCCGCCCACCGGGGTCTTCCTGAGCCGGCGGCGCACCCCGCGGACGAGGGCCTCCGCCGTGAACGTCGCGCCCTGCACGAAGCGCATGGCCGGTCCGAAGCCGGAGGCGGTCACCAGGCCCGCCATGAACAGGCCGGGCTGGGAGGACTCGAAGTCACGTCCGACCGCGGGGGTGCGGTCGGGCAGGGTGGCCAGCGACCCGCGAAGCTCCTCGGAGAGCAGTCCGATCCGGTCGCAGTGCGCCTTGAATCCCGTGGCGGCGATGACGTGTTCCGTCTCCAGGGTCCGCAGCGCGCCCTTGCGGTTCATCAGGTTCAGCCGCAGACCGCCCGGCACCGCGCCGGCCGAGGTGACCTCGTGGCCCGGCAGCAACTCCACCGGCCCTTCCACGCGGTCCCGGACCCACCACGCGCCCGCCGGTCCCAGTGCGGTGGCCGCGATGCGCTGCCGGGTCGCCTCCGGCAGCTGCCGGTAGAGGCCGGGGCGCTCGCTGTAGAACCAGTTCCGCCAGCCGGGGCCGAGGCCGCTGTGCGGGGAGCGGATGTTCTGCCACAGGTTGCGCTCCAGGGGCGGCGGCACATCGTTCCACCGCAGCCCGTCCGCCCGTGCCAGCACCCGTACGCGGGTGCCCTGCTCGGCGAGCAGCGCCGCGGTCTCCAGGGCCGCCTGGCCGCCGCCGATCACCGTGACGTCGCCGCCGCGGAAGCGGTCGAGGTCGCTGTGGTGACTGCTGTGCGTCACCAACGCGGGGTGCAGTCCGCGCAGCGCCTGCGGTACCTCGACGAACGGCATCACACCGATCGCCAGCGCCACCGCCCGCGCGTACAGCATCTCCCCGTCCTCGGTGACCACCGTGAAGCCGCCGGGGCCGGACGCCACCCGGGTCACCATGCGCTCGTCCACCTCGGGTACCGCGTGCCGCGCGAACCACATGCCGTACGACGCGAACGCCTCGACCGGGATCGGCTCCGCGTGACGTGCCGACAGGCCGTGCTCCGCGCAGTACACGTCCAGGCGCCAGCGTCCGCCCGGATCGGAGAGGTTGGATGCCCACGGCTCCGACTTCAGGAACATGCCGCGGGGCATGTTGTCCCGCCAGGACGCCATGGGCCGTCCGAACACGCGCAGGTTCAGCCCGGCGGCCGCGGCATGGGAGGCGATCGACAGGCCGTACGGGCCTGCACCCACAACCAAAAGGTCGTACTTCATCAATTGCTCGCTTTCTCGTTGTCGGTCAGGGCGGGCGAGGCCGCCCGGGGGATCAGGAGTGGTGCGGATGCCGTCTTCTTCGCGCCGAGCCGCTCCCGCAGCCGGCGGGAGACATGACGGCACCACAGGGCCCACATCGCCCATCCGGGGACGCGGTCGTCCCGGGCGTACCAGGCGAGTTCGCGCCCGCCGGGCGCCGGACGGAGCGCGGCGAGCGGTGCGTAGTTCTCCACCACGAACGCCCGTCCGGCCAGCGGGGTGCCGTCCGGCAGGGAGCGGCCCGTCAGGTCCAGGTGCAGGGCGCGTACGACGTCCAGGCCCGCGCTGTCGGCGAAGAGCCGGAACTGGGCGCCGGGGCGCGGGTTGAAGTCGAGGAGGTGGTAGCGGCCCGTCGTGCCGCAGCGGCGGAAGTCGAGGTCGAGGACGCCGCGGTAGCCCAGCTCGTCGGTGAGGCGCTCGGCCAGCGCCTGCACCTGCGGGTTGGGGGTCCAGCAGCCCACCGCGGTCAGCCCCGCGCCGCGCGGCCAGGACAGCTGCTTGCGGCCCGGCCCGCCCGCGCGCACGGTGCCGGAGCGGTCGGCGTAGCCGTGGAAGAACCAGTCCCGGTCCTCTCCCGGCGGCAGGTACGCCTGGAGCAGCAGCCTGCTGCCCGCCTCCTCGGTGCGCGCGTGGAGTTCCCGGGCCTGCCGCACGGAGTGCACCAGGACGGTGCTGCGCAGGTCGCTGCCGGTGGGCAGCAGCCACGGCCGGCTCCACTTGGCCACCATCGGCAGTCCGAGCCTCGTCGCGGCGTCGGCGGCCTCCGCCGGGCTGTCCGGGACCAGCGTCACCGGGTGCGGGATGTCCGCGGAGGCGCAGACGGCGGCCAGTTCGGCCTTGTCGGCGACGCGTTCGGCCAGTTCGCCCGGCAGCGGCGGCAGGAGGTAGGAGGGCGCGAGTTTCTCCCGCATCCGCGCCGAGGCGATCGCGGTCGCGTCGTCCATCGGGATCAGGACGGCGGGACGCCCGATCCGTTCGGCGACACACCGCAGCACGGCACTGATCTCGCCCGGGGACGCGCCGGGCGGCGGCGGGGGGTGCATCCGGCGTACAAAACGCGACCGGTGGACGGGACTTCCCGCCGAATCGGCGACGACATGCACCTCCACTCCCGCCCGGCCGAGCGAACGCACGGCCCCCAGCGTTCCGTGGTGAAAGGGATTCCGGTCGGTCCGCAGCAATACGGCGGGGACTCGGGTGTCGAGCAGCGACACGAATGCTCTTTTCTTTCGGATCGGCTCACCCGTACGGGCGAGCGCAGTACTCGAAAGCCGCAATGGCGGTGGCACCATTGGCTTTCCTGTGCCTGACTTCATATGACAGTGCGTCAATAATGCGAGCCACGGCAGAAAGTCGGACGAGAGCGAAGAAGGTGCAGGCATGGCCCCACAGCACGAGCGGGCCCGGATCGGCCGACTGGCCGTGGGCGCGGCGGCGGTCGTCGTGTCCACGGCGCTGGCCTCCGGTCACGCGGCGTGGGCGGAGGTGCCGCCCCCGCCGAGGCCCGCGGTGACCGTCCCGGCCGTTCCCGCACCCACGGTCAGACCACCGGCCGTGACCCCGCCGGCGGTCCCGGCGGTGCCGAAGCCGCCCGCGGTGACGCCACCGTCGCTCCAGGGGCTCGGGACGGCGTTCGGGGCCTTCCTCAGCTCCGAAGCCGACGGCGTGGCCCGTATTCCGCAGCTCAGCCACTGGCTGGGCGGTGCCGAGCTCCGTGTCGGACACACCTATCTGCCCGGCAACAACTGGAGCGAGATCGAGGGCGACCTCGATTTCCTCGACGCGTGGGCGCGGTGGCGCAACGAGAAGACCGACCGGATGCTCGTCCTCAACGTCCCCCTCCAGGAGCGCAACGAGGAGGGTGTCTCCGACTCCGACGTGCGGGGGCTGCTGCGGCGAGGCGCGGCAGGGGAGTTCGACCACCACTTCCGTGCCCTCGCCGAGCGGCTGGTCCGGCTGAAGGTGCCGGACACGGTTCTCGTGCTGGGCTGGGAGATGAACGGCGTCACGTACACCCATCGGTGCGGGCCCGACCCGGAGGCCTGGAAGACGTACTGGAGACGGATCGTCACCACCATGCGGTCGGTGCCGGGCCAGAAGTTCCGGTTCGACTACGCGCCGAGCCGCGGCCAGGACTCCGTTCCCTGGACGCGGTGTTATCCGGGGGACGACACGGTCGACATCATCGGAATGGACTCCTACGACCAGCCGACCGGAGAGTCGTTCGACGAGCAGGTGAAAGAGCCGTACGGACTCCAGGCGCAGGTGGATTTCGCCAAGGCCCACGGAAAACTCATCTCCTACCCCGAATGGGGGCTTTTCCGCAACGGCGACAACGCCGAGTACATGCGGCGCATGCTCGCGTGGATGGACGAGCACAAACCGCTCTACAACACGCTGACCGACTACTGCCCGCACGGGGTGTTCCAGTGTCGGGCCAACCCGAAGTCGGCCGACGTCTACCGGGCCTACCTCTTCGGCCGCGACGACGGGGCGGTCCCGGCCCCCACCCCGACTCCCGCACCGGTCCCGAAGCCGACCCCGAAGCCGACGCCCACGGCGCCGCCGGCCCCCGAGGACTGCTCGAAGCTGAACCTGGGCAGCTGGGTGGAGGAGTGGCTCGGCGGCAAGGTCTGCGTCCACTGGTGGCCGCGCACCCGCTAGCGGACCCACCGGCGCCCCGCGTCCGCTCGGGTACACCATGGTCACCGCTTGCCCCGCTTGCCCTGCTTGCCCGGCACGTCGGCGGCGGTGGCCGGGGCGGGCACCGAGGCGGCGGCAGGGACGGGGTCGTCGTCCTGGCGGGGCCGCCTCGGCCGCGCCAGCAGGGCCAGGCCGCACAGCAGCCCGCCCGCGCTCGCGCCCACCAGGGTGGTCACCGCCGACGAAGCGGATGTCGGCTCGATCGGATTGCCCGCCTTCGCGAACTGCACGAGCTGGACGTGGGTGCTCTTCTTGGCGGTGTTCGCCTGCCGGGCCAGCGCGCGGGAGACGGCGTTGGCCATCTCGGAGGCGAGGGCCGGGCGCGAGGAGGTGGCCGACACCGCGACCATCGGAGCGTCCGGTGAGGTCGCCGCCTGCACGTTCCGTTGCAGCGTGCGCACCGGCACGCCCGTCGTCACCTGCACGTCGGCCAGCACCGTGAGCTGTGTGGCGACCCGGCCGTACGCCTGCGCGAAGCCCAGGGCGGAGCTCGGGTCGGACTTCTCGGTCGCTACGGCGACGACATAGCTGGTGGCCGTGTACGTCGGAGGTGTCAGCATGCCGTACGCGCCGCCGGCCAGGCCGCCGACGAGGGTGCCGGCCGCGAGCAGGGACCAGGACGGCAGCTTCGTGACCCTGGCCATGGCCAGGGACAGGCGGCGCTGACGGGTGGGAGTGTCGGTCATGAGGGGCTGGCTCCCAGAGGTGAGAGGGACGAAGACGACGAAGACGACGAAGACGACGAAGACGACGAAGACGACGCCGAACTGGAGACCGCTGCCGCGTACACGTCCATGAGGCGGTCCGCGCTGCGGGTGATGCTGTAGCGGTGCGCGGCCTCCGGGACCGCGCGTGGACGGGGGCCCGCCGCCCGGACCTCGGCGATCGCGCGGGCGTACGCGCCGGGGCCGCCGCGCACCCGCCGGGCGCCGGCGGTGGCCCGCGGCGGCAGGTCCTCGATCGCCGGGCAGGCGGCGTAGAGCACGGGCAGGCCGGCGGCCAGCGCCTCCACGACCGCCAGGCCGAAGGCCTCGTCCGCGGACGGGGACGCGAGCAGGTCCATCGCGGCGGTGAGCGAGGGCAGATCGGGGCCGGCGGAGCCGTCCGGCACGTAGGGGCGCTCGCCGGTGAGCAGGACGCGGTCGGCCACGCCGGCCTCGTGTGCCGTGCGGCGCAGGACGTGCTCCTCGGGACCGCCGCCCACGAGCAGCAGCCAGTGGTCGTCCGGCAGCCGGGTGAGCGCCCGTACGAGGACGTCGAACCGCTTGCCCTTGGCGAGCCGGCCGATCCCGCCGACGACGAACGCGTCCTCGGGCAGGCCGAGGCGCCGGCGGGTGAGCTCGCGCCGCTCCTGGTCGAAGCGGAAGCGGTCCAGGTCGATGCCGTTCGGGACGACCTCGATGCGGGGCGCGGGCACGCCCCAGCGCCTCAGCCGGTCGGCCACCGTCGGGGAGACGGCGACCGTCGCCGAGCCGAGGCGTTCGCTGGCGAGGTACAGCGCGCGCACCCCCGCGGTCAGCCTGCGGCCCTCCATCTGCGAGTCGCCCAGGGAGTGCTCGGTGGCGACCACCGCGCGGACCCCGGCGAGGCGCGCGGCGAGCCGGCCGTAGACGCAGGCCCGGTACAGGTGCGTGTGCACCAGGTCGTAGCCGCCGGAGCGGATCAGCCGGACCAGGCGCGGGAGCGCGGCCAGGTCGCGGTTGCCGGCCATGCCGAGGTGCGCGACACGGACGCCGTCCGCGGTGAGGCCGTCGGCGACCGCGCCGGGGTTGGTGAGCGTCACGACGTCGCAGTCGACGGGCAGGTGGCGCACCAGCAGGCGCAGTTGCTGCTCGGCCCCGCCGGCGCCGAGCCCGGTGATGATGTGCAGAGCCCTCATCTCAGAGGCCCTCCACCGGGCGTCGGCGCAGCCGGTGCAGACGGTGCTTGAGGTGCAGGCGCCAGGTCGTGTCGTTCTGGCCGACGTGCACGCGCGGCAGGGCGTGCGGGCCGGTCAGCGGGCCGGGGTCGATGGCGCAGGCGTAGGCGTATCCCGCCGCCCGTACGGCTTCGACGGCGCGGGCGTCGATCGTGCCGTACGGGTAGCAGAAGCCGTCGACGCGGGCGCCGGTCAACTCCGCGATCCGGGCCCGGCTTTCGGTGACCTCGGTCTTGAGGGTGAGGTCGTCCGCCTTGGTGAGGTCGACATGCGTCAGCCCGTGCGAGCCGATCTCCACGCCCTCGGCGGCGGCGCGCCGGATGCCGTCCGCGGTCAGCAGCGGTTTGCGCGGGCCGAGCGGATCCCAGGCGTTGTTGCCGCCGAGCCGTCCGGGCAGGACGAAGAGGGTGGCGCCGCAGCCCCAGCGGCGCAGCAGGGGCAGGGCGTCGCTGACGAAGTCGGCGTACCCGTCGTCGAAGGTGAGCCCGACCAGCCCCCGCCCCTCCCCGCGCGCGCGGGCGGCGAGCAGCTCGGCCACGGACACGCCCCGCAGCCCGCGCCTGCGCAGCCACGCCAGCTGCCGCTCGAGCCGCCTGGGCGTGACCGTGATGCGGTACGGGTCGTCCGAGCAGTCGCCCACCGAGTGGTACATCGCCACCCAGGGGACGGGACCGGGGCGCGGGGCCGGAAGTCTGCCGGTCTCGACGGAATCAACGGAAGAGGCCATGTGTGAGCCTTCGTGTGACGGTGCGTACGGAGTGCAGTGCGGATGCCTGGCCCTGGGCACCCAGGGCCAGGGTGAGCGGGAGGAAGACGACGGTCACGGTCAGGCAGCCGGCCACGAGGCCCGTCACCGGGGACTCCGGCCGGCTCGCGACGAAGGCCCCGGCGACGGTGGCGACGATCGCCGCGCGCACCGGCCTGCTCAGCTCGGCCAGTACCTGCCGGATGCGGATGGAGACGCCGTGGGGGTTGTCCTGCCGGCCCGTGCGCAGGCCGGCGAGCATCACGCCGGCCGTGAAGGTGATGCCGATGGCGTTGGCGGCGGCGATCCCGCCCACGCCCCAGGCGCCCACGGTCGCGGCGCCGATCCAGGACGTCACGGCGATGCCCGCGGCCATCGCGCCGACGGGGTACCAGGTGGGCCGGCCTGCCGAGAAGTAGGAGCGGGTCAGCGCGCCGACCAGGGTCTGGCCCAGCAGGCCGAAGGAGTACACGCGCATCACGTCGGCCGTGGCCGCGGTGTCCTGCGCGGTGAACGCGCCCCGCTGGAAGAGCAGCTGGATCATCTGCGGGGCGCAGGCGATGACCGCGCACATGCCCAGCAGCACCAGACCGGAGGCCACCGCCAGATCCCGCTCCACGCGGCTGCGGGCCCGTTCGGTGTCGCCGTCCGCGAGCGCCCGCGCCACCACCGGGAAGGTGACGGTGCACACCATCAGCGACAGCGTCATCGGGATCTGGGCGACCTTCTGCGCGTAGTTCAGGTGCGAGATGGCCCCGGCGGGCAGGGTGGAGCCGAGGAAGCGTTCGACGAGGACCTGCGACTGGCGGCACAGGGCGAAGAGGAGTACGGAGGCGACCACGGGGAGCTGCACCGGCCGCTCCTCGACGGCGGTCCCGGTCCCGCGAGGCGTTCCCCGGCGCGACGTCAGCTGCCGGCACAGCGAGGGAATTTGCACCAGCACCATCAGGCAGCCGCCCGCCGCGACCCCGACGGCCGCGGAGCGCACGCCCCAGCTGGCGCCGAGCAGGAACATCGCGGCGACGATGCCGGCGTTGTAGACGATGTAGATCGCCGCGGGCGCGAGGAACCGGCGGTGTGCCCGCAGGGCGGCGCTGCAGTAGCCGGCGAGCCCGAAGGTCAGCACGCAGGTCGACGTGAGCCGGGTGCAGTCGGCGGCGAGCCGGGGGTCGGGCAGGCCGGGCGCCAGGGCCTGGACCAGGTAGGGTGCCGCGCCGGCGATCACCGCGGCCACCGCGGCGAAGGCGAGGCACAGCCGGGGCAGCGTGGAGACGACCAGGGCGCGGACCGGGTCGCCCGGCCCGCCCCGGGCGCGGCGGGACAGCGCCATGCTGAACGCCGGGATCAGCACCAGCGCCAGCCCGTCCTCGATGAGCAGCGTGGCGGCGAACTCCGGCACGGTCCACGCGACCAGGAAGGCGTCCGTGTCGCTGCCGGCGCCGAACAGCCGCGCCAGTGACTGGTCGCGCACCAGGCCCAGCAGGGAGCCGACGATGGACAGCGACGCCGTGACGAGCGCGGCTCTGGCGAGGAACTTCCGGGAGGCCGGGGCCGAGGTCGGGTCGGTGCCGTCCCCGGTCACGGTGGCGGTACGCGCCGTGGGCAGGGTCGCGCCGTCGGCTGCGGATCCGGGGGTGTGCGTGGGCCTCACCGTCATCGTGCCAGGGCCTCCTCGACGCGCTGGCGCACCCCGGCCCGCGGCAGGGCGTCCACTTGTTTCTCACCGGTCAGCGCCCACCACGCGGCGAGCCCGAGGCACATGCCGGTCAGCACGGTCGAGGGGCCGCCGATGTCCCCGTACATGAAGTCGGTCAGCAGCCAGATCAGCAGTCCGCAGGCGACGAGGGCGCAGTCGCCTCCCGGTCCGCGGTCGCGGTGGTGTCTGCGCAGCCCGCGCACCAGCAGCGCCAGCCAGCCCCCGGCGAGCGTCAGCAGCCCGATCAGGCCCTGCTCGCTGAGCACCAGCAGGTACATGTTGTGCGGCGACAGCAGTGCCTGCCTGCGGTACGTCACTCCGGCTCCGGCGATCTCGGCGCCCGACGACAGGGCCAGGGTGGCGTGCCCGTCCCGGTACTCGGGAAAGCCCTTCAGCCCGACACCGGTCAGTGGGTGCTGGCGCCACATGCCGGTGGCGGACGCCCACAGCGTGTACCGGTCGACGACGGACTGGTCGGGGGCGTCGGTGACCTGCGCGATGCTGTCGATCCGCTGCTGGAGCAGCGCCGTACCGACGCCGAACCCGCCCACCAGGATCACCCCCGCGGCGGCCACGGCCGCGGCCACCCGCAGCGCGCGCCGCAGGCCGGTCAGCACCAGCTGCACGGCGCACGTCACGGCGGTCGCGATCCAGGCGCCCCGGCTGAACGAGACGGCGAGCGGCGGCAGCAGCGCCAGCGCGCAGACGGCGGCCATGGCCCGTCGGCGCACGGACGTCCGGCTCAGCGCGATCCCGGTCGCGCACACCAGGCCGAGGGAGACCGCCGACGCCATGCCCATCACGTCCTGCGCCCCGAAGGTGCCGACCGCCCGGATGTCGGCGCCCTGGTAGGAGGCGCCGGTCCGGGTGACGTACTGGTGCACGCCGATGGCCCCCTGCCACAGCGCGAGCCCCACGAACGACCAGGCCAGCACCTCGAAGTCGGCGCGGTCACGGATCAGCAGCAGCACGGCCGCGGGGACGAGCACGAAGACCTGGAGGTACCGGCCGAGGCCGGTGAGCCCGGCCGTCGGCGAGGAGGCCCCCATGGCGGCCAGCGTGAGCCCCACCACCGGCAGGCCCAGCACCATGGCCGCAGCGGGTGTCAGCGGGCGCCGCCGGTCGCGCAGGAGACGGATCACGCAGTACACCACCATCAGCCCGGAGACGACGTCGGCGGGTTCCGCGCCGCCCGGCGTCACCGGCAGGGCCAGCAGGACCATCACAGCCACCGCGGGCGAGACCGGTGCCAGCGCTGCGGCCCGGCGCGGGAGCGGTGTCAGGGCATGACTCACGTGTCAGCTCCCCGTCGGACGCACCAGGGCGACCGCGGTGCGCAGCAGGATGCAGATGTCCTGCCACAGCGACCAGTTGTCGATGTAGGCGTTGTCGAAGCGGCTGCGGTCCTCGATGGAGGTGTCGCCGCGCAGCCCGTGGATCTGGGCGAGGCCGGTGATGCCGACCCGCATCCGGTGCCGGGCGGCGTAACCGGGGTAGGTCTGGCCGAACTGCGAGACGAAGTAGGGGCGCTCGGGGCGCGGGCCGACCAGGCTCATGTCGCCGCGCAGGACGTTCCACAGCTGGAGCAGCTCGTCGAGCGAGGTGCGCCGCAACATACGGCAGAACCAGCGCATCTCGTGCTCGTTCGCCACGCTCCACCGGGTCGCCGACTCGTGCGCGTCGACCGGACGGTGCGTACGGAACTTCAGCAGCGTGAAGGGCTTGCCCTTCTTGCCGATGCGCTCCTGCCGGAACACCACGCCCGGCCCGTCGTGCATCCGCAGGTTCACCGCGCACACCAGCAGCAGCGGGCTGACCAGCAGCAGCAGCGTCCCCGACACGAGGATGTCCAGCATCCGCTTGCCCACGCCCTCGCGGCGGGCCTGAGACATGTCCAGACGCCGGCAGGAGAACCCGGCCAGCCGCTCCTTCGTCCCGTACGACGGGGAGTCGGGATCGACCTCCCACACGGCGCAGCCCGCCTCGGCCAGCGCCGCCAGCAGCGGTCCCTGTTCGGTGCGCACGGCAGGGTGAACGGCCAGTACCGCCCGCACCCCGTTCTGGATGACCGCGCGCTTGACCTCCTCACGGGTCGTCAGCACCGGCAGGCCCTCGGCGCCGTCGGGCTGGCCGGCGACGATCCCCACCGGCCGTACACCGCAGCGCGGGTGACGCAGCACGGCGGCGGCCACGCGCTGCGCGGCCGCCACCGGGCCGACGAGGAGCGCGGTGTGCGGGTGGCGCAGCAGTGCGGCGCGGCGCCGGCCGTGCACCGCGCCGCGCAGCGCGAAGCCCGTCGCAGCCTGGACGGCGAGGCCGGTCAGTACGGTGCGGACGGACAGGGCGTGCTCCGGCTGGTAGGCCGCCACGAGCGCCGCGAGCGCCAGCCAGGCCACCGTGATGCGGCCCCACACGGCGGGCACTTCCTCCAGCAGCGCCGGCACCGGTGGCCGGGTCTCGCGCGGACGCAGCAGCAGGGACGCGACGATCAGCAGGGCCACGACCACCGGGTGGTGGGTCTCGGTGAGCGCCAGGCTGCCGGCCAGGGCGGCGACGGCGTCCGCGACGAGGAGCGGCACCGGCGAGTCGGAGCGCGCCGGCGGCCGGGGGGCGGGCAGCCGGATGCCGGGGGCGGTGCCGCGCGGCGGCATGACCGAGACGGGTGAGGACTGGTGGTCCCGGGGCGGTAGGCCGGGGGAGGGGACGGTACGTTCGGCGGTCACGAGTGGTTCGACTCCCTGTGCTCGGTGGGCGCGACGCGCTGTCTTGTCTGGTTCGCCTCGGCACGCTCGTACGCCCGGGACCGGCCCGCCCTTGTGGTGGCGGGCCAGGTGCCGAGCAGGTCGCGGTAGACGTCCGCGACCGCCTGGGCGGTGTGCCGCACGTCATGGGTGGACAGCACGTGCCGGCGGGCCCGGTCGCCGAGCGACTCGCGCAGCGGCGGGTCGAGCAGCAGCTCCGTGACGGCCCCGGCCAGCACCGCTGGGTCCTGAGGGGGGACCAGGCACTGGGCGGCGAAGGAGGACGGCAGGCTCTCGCGGGCGCCGTCGACGTCCGTCACCACCACGGGCCGGCCGCAGGCCATCGCCTCCAGCGGGGCCAGCGCCATGCCCTCCCAGCGGGAGGGCAGGACGACGAGGTCGGCGGCCTGGTACCAGGGCGAGGTGTCGGCGACGGCGCCCGTGAACACCACGGACGCGGGGGCTTCCTGGCGGAGCCGGTCGCCGTCCGGTCCGTCACCGACCAGGACGAGGCGGGCGTCGGGCACCCGTCGTACGACGGTGTCCCACGCCCGCAGCAGGACGTCCTGGCCCTTCTGCCGGCACAGCCGGCCCACGCAGACCGCGAGCGGCGCCGCCGGGTCGATGCCGGCGAGCGGGGCGAGGCCGGCCCGCACGGCTTGGGCCGGGGCCGGGCGGAAGCGTTCGGGATCGATGCCGTTGGGGACGACGGTCCACCGGCCGGTGATCCCGGCGCGCACCCCGGTGGCGCGCTCCGCCTCGCTCACACAGACCACGCGGGCGGCCCAACGCGCGCCCCGTCGTTCCCACTTGAGTGCGAGGTTCGCGGTGATCCCGCCGACCGCCTCGAACGACCAGGCGTGCGGCTGGAAGACCGTCGGGATCCGCCCGCGCACCGCGAGGCGCCCGGCGAGCCCGGCCTTCGCGCTGTGGGCGTGCACCAGATCGGGGCGCACCTCGTCGATCAGCCGCGCCAGGTGCCGTACCTCCCGTACGAGCGTCGGACCCGGCGACCGGGTCGCGGACCAGTGCCGTACGGTCGCGCCGAGCGCCCGCAGTTCCGCCGTGAGCGTGCTGTCGGGGCAGGCGACGACGACGTCCGCGCCGTCGCCCAGTTGTTCCCGGACCAGGTCGGTCACCACGCGCGCGACCCCGCCGTCCACCGGTTGGGTGAGGTGCATGACCCGTGGCCGGCGGCTGGTGGATGACAGATGCATATGCGCGGCTTCCTCGCTCACGAAAGCGCCCGGAACAGGGGGCGACGGATTCACTGCTGGGCGTCGACGGCGGCGAAGAGAACGCCGGCCCAGGCCGTGTCCCGGTCGGAGACGAGCCGCAGGTCCACCCGGTCACCGGCCTGCTGAAGGCCTCTTCCGAGGTCGAACACGTCGGAGTCGTAGCCGAGGTTGTTGGCGTACGCCGGAATGCGCGCGATCCCCCAGTCGGCGATGGTGGAGTTCAGGACGTCGTCCGGCGGGTTGGCGGGGCCGGTGAGATCGACGGATCCGTCGTGGCCGGTCGACATGGTGAGCGAGTCGCCGGTGACGCCGCGGTCGCCGTTGTACGCCACCAGGCCGGCGTAACCGCCCGCGCCGGCGGCGAAGTTGGCGTCCCGGAGCCGCAGTTCCGCGTCGCGGGACTTCAGCCGAGCGAAGCCGTCCCAGATCGTGAGGTCCCGCAGGGGCTCCGCCGGGTTCTCGTACGCCACGACCAGCGTCCAGCCTCCCCATGCCCCGGCCTCGGACCTGCCCATCGCCACGTTGACCTGGGCCACGGTGTACATGCCCGGCACGCTGTCCCGGACCAGCTGCGTCACGTCCGCCGAGGCCTGGAAGGCTTCCGCGCCGTCGGCGGCGCGGTGTCCGACGACCGTGTCCGCGCGGAGCGGCTTGTACTCGCCGCCGGGCTCGGCGATCAGTACCTTCTCGTTGTCCTCCGGCGGCTTCTGCTCGCCCACGCGCAGGTTGCCGCCCCAGTACAGACGCGCGTACGTCACTCGGGAGCCGGCGGGCAGGCGGACCTCCGAGCGGGAGGAGTTGTAGGTGTTCGGGTCGCCGTCGACGTCGGTGTAGAACATGTCGAAGTCGCCGTTCACCCCGCCCCCGCCCGCCTGTGCGTCGGAGCACGAGGGCGCCGTGCGGCAGCTGATGGAGGCGTTGGCCGCGCGCACGATGCCGCCGTGCTGGTGGGCGCGGTACCGCTGGGCGAACGAGATGCTGCTCGCCTCGGGTGCGGCCTTCGCGGCCTTTGCGAACCTTGCGGTCGTCGCGGCGGCGGGGAAGCCGCCGGGCGCCCACGTCACGGCAAGGGCGAGGACGCCCACCGTCGCACGGCGAAGCAGCGGACCCAGGGAATGGGGCATGACCGTCGTGGCCCTTTCGGAACAGGTGGCGATGGCAGCAGCGGCAGAAAGCGCGTGCCCGCACGGAGGGGTCGTCGGGAGATCCGCACGCTAGTCGCTAACCGGACAAGTATGGTGAAACGCGACAAGTGTGTCGGAATCGTGAAGCCAGACGGCTCCAAAGAATCACGCCATCGGCGCACAACCGTCCATAGCGTCGCGCGTTAACACAGAGCCGGGCACACCGCCCGGATGTACTGTGCCAACTCCAAGGAGCACTTCTCCATGTCGCGTATCGCCAAGGGCCTGGTCCTGACCTCCGCCGCTGTCGCGGCCATCGCCGGCGGTGCCGGTGTCGCCGCCGCCAACAGCACCGCGAGCGGTGCAGCCGCCAACTCCCCGGGTGTGCTGTCGGGCGACGTCATCGAGGCCCCGGTCCACGTGCCGGTCATCGTCTGCGGCAACACCATCGACGGCGCCGGGTTCCTGAACCCGTCGCTGGGCAACTACTGCGTCGAGCGCTGACGTCAGCGACCATCCCTTTGGCGGCCGCCCTCCCGGAGTTCCTCCGCGGAGGGCGGCCGGCGTCGTTCCCGCGTCGTTCCCCCTAAAGACCTAGGAGCGGTTGCAGGAGGTCGCGGGCGCTTACACGGTGGGCTCAGGATCCGACGCCCATCGAGAGGAACTCCCATGCGCGCTCTGCCCGCACGGCGTATCGCGTCCAGCACCCTGTGCGCCGCCCTTCTGGTCGGGATCACCGGGCCGGCCGCCATGGCAGCCGACCCGGCCCGCGAACGCGGCCACGCGGTGTCGCCCGACGCGCCGCGCCTGAGCGCGCACGCGCTCCTCGCGCAGGTCAGGAAACTCAACGCCTTCGGCAGCGAGGTCACCCCGGTCACCGACCTGCTGAACGCCGTGCTCAAGGCGGACCACGGCCGGCTGTCCGCCGCCGAGGCCAGAAGGCTCGGCGACCCGGCGAAGCGCGCGCTGGCCAAGGTGGTCGCCAAGGCGGAGCCGAGGGCGTCCGCGCGGCGCGCCGCCGCCCCCGCCGACCTGCTGGACGATCTGGAGAAGGCCCTGGACGACCTCCTGGAGTCGCTCACCGGTGGCACCGACCAGGTGCTTCCCTCGCTCAGCGGCCTGCTGGGCGACCTCATCGACCTGCTCACCGGCGCACTGATCGACGGCGCGCTGCCGACGCCCGCCGCGTCGACGCCGGAGGCACTGGAGCCGGCCGACACGCTCCCCGCCGTCACGGTGCCCGCCGTCACGCCCCCCGTGGTCACGCTGCCGGCGCCGGTGCAGGCGCCGGCCTCCTGAGCGGGGCGCGAGCGTCGCGCCGGAGTGTGAGGTCCAGCCCCTCGGCAATCTCATATGAGGACTCGCAATCTTCGGCGCCTCCGGTTTCCGCACCGGTCAGGGCTCGTTAGGCACGGCGACAGAGAGTCACGTCCGGCAACCCGCGTTGCCGAAGAAAGGAACACGATGAAGTCCCTGAAGGCTGCCGCCGTCCTTGCCGGATCCCTGATCGCCGCCAGTGTCGCCGGGCCCGCGTTCGCCGCCGAGGACGTGGCGACCACCGGCTTCAGCGGCACCGTGAACACCAAGCTCCCCCTCGACGTGCCGCTGCACCAGTCGGACCTCGCATCCGGGAAGAGGGAAGGGCTGATCGAGTCGGTGAAGGGTGCCGCGAACGCGCTGAACGAATCCCGGCCGCTGCACCACTCGACGAAGGACGCCACGTCCGCGCTGCACGACGCCAAGCCGCTGCACGGCGGTCTGTCGCTGTAGCTCCGAAGCCACGCCGTACGGAGGGACGGCCCTCGGTTCAGTTCGAGGGCCGTCCCTCCGTGTGTACGGTCAGATGATCACCGGGACGGCCATCGGTGATCACTGTCCTGGCCGAGCGGCGGTGACCGCTCGGGGTGTTCGGCGGTTACGGGTACGGACCCGAACCGTACGAGGAGTGGACATGGTCGTCAGCAACGGTGGAGCACCCCCCGACACCGGGGACGGAACAGCGGGCAGCACACGTCGGGACGCGACGCGCGGGCTGTTCGCCTGCGCACTCATCACCGCGCTGGCCCCGGTGGTCGTCGCCGAGTGGCCTTCACGCCGGGAAACCGCCTCCGGGAGGACCGCGGACGGCACCGGCTTCGCGGAGACCTACCGCGGCCGCAGCATCCACGGTACGTGGACCCCCGCCGACGGCCCGGCCGGAGACGGCCACTGGGACGTCACCGTGGACGGCCGTCCGCTGCATCTGATGCGCCGGGCCGACGGCACCTGGCTCAGCATGGTCGACCACTACCGGCCCTACCGGACACCGCTCGAGGCCGCCCGCGCCGCGGTCGACGAACTCGGCCCCGATGAGCGGCTGCGCGACCTGGCTCCGGGACCGGTGGACGCGGGACACTCGCACATGGGGGACCGTCATGACGTACGTGCGTAAGGACGCCGGCACGCTCACGGCGACCGAGAAGCGCCGGTTCGTCAACGCGCTGCTGGAGGTCAAACGGCGGGGCCAGTACGACGAGTTCGTGCGGACCCACATCGCGTACTTCCCCACCGACGGCGAGGAGGGACTGCGCACCGCGCACATGGCGCCCTCCTTCCTGCCCTGGCACCGCCGGTTCCTGCTCGACCTGGAGACGGCGCTGCGCCGCGTGGACTCCTCGGTGACCGTGCCGTACTGGGACTGGACCCGGGACCGCACGAGCACGTCCGTGCCCTGGACGGCGGACCTCCTCGGCGGCGACGGACGCGGCTCCGACCGCCGGGTGGCGACCGGTCCGTTCGCCTATCGCGAGGGCCACTGGACCATCAAGGAGGGTGTGACCGAAGGGGAGTTCCTCACCCGGGACCTCGGCCGCGCCCGCGATCCGCTCGAACTGCCCACGAAGAACGACCTGGAGTGGGCGCTGCGGGAGCCCGACTACGACGCCGCGCCCTGGGACTCGACGGTCACGCGGGGTTTCCGCAACCGGCTGGAGGGCTGGAACACCGGCCAGGACAGCGTCTCCTGGCGCAATCACAACCTCGTGCACCGCTGGGTCGGCGGGGCGATGCTCGGCGGCGCCTCCGTCAACGACCCCGTCTTCTGGCTGCATCACGCCTTCATCGACCTCCAGTGGTACCGCTGGCAGCGCCGGCACCCCGGCGCCCGCTACCTCCCCGCGACGCCGCCGGGCCCCGGGGACGCGCAACACGACCGGATCGTGGCCCGGCACCAGAAGCTGCCGCCGTGGGACGTGACACCCGACGAGCTTCAGGACGTGGGCCGGATCTACCGGTACGCGTGAGGTGACGCGGACCCACGGGGAGAGCCCCGGCGCTGGACGGCGCCGGGGCTCTCGCAACAGGACGTCAGAGGCGGGTCAGTGGCCGTAGCCGGTCACCGTGCGGCCGTTCTCGCAGACGTCCCCGGCGGCCGGGTTGAGAGCACCGATGACGCTGACGGTGTTTCCGCACAGGTTGACCGGCACGTGGACCGGCACCTCGACGACATTGCCGGACGCCACGCCGGGCGAGCCGACCGCCGCACCCTCGGCCCCGGCGTTCGCCATGGCGAGGCCCGCCCCGCCGAGGGCCACCGCGCCGGTACCGAGGGCGACGGTAGCCGCCTTCATGATGCGAGACATCACGTTCTCCTTAGTGACTTGGTAAGTGCGGCAGCAGGACGCGCGGCCGCACTTCCCGCTCAACGCGGTGGCGCCGGACGAGTCACGGCGAGCCGCCCCGGATCACCCTCCCGGTGCCGGGCCGCGGCGCGCCGCGGTGTCACAAACAGCCTTTTCAAGAAACTTACGCAATTCGGCGTTTCATCCTTCAAAAGCCGCACAGATCCTTTACGTTGGTGACTGTCAGTGGCCGGTCCAACACGGACTGTGTCGACACGAGAAACGGAGAGGTAATGCGCAAGTACCAGAAGGCCGCAGTCGTCATGGCCATGCTCGGCAGCGTCAGCTTCCTGGGTGCCGGTATCAGCCAGGCCCACGACGACGACGGCAAGTTCCGGCTCGACAACAAGCAGAACCAGGCCTGCTCGCAGAACGACAGCACCCAGGGCCTCGTGAACGTTGACGACGTCAACGTCAACGTGGGTGCCCTGCTGGGTCTCGCCACCCAGGACAACCGCGAGGTCGAGTCGCTCGCCTGCAGCCAGGCCTTCGGCATCAAGTGATCATCCGTCAGGTGATCTAGCGCGTCTCGGGGCTCGAACCCCATGTGTTCGAGCCCCGAGTCCGTCTGCGAATGCCTTTTTCGAGAAACTTACGTTATTCGGCGTTTCATCTGCCAAAGATCCTCAAGTGTCCCTTATGTTAATCACCGAACGTGGCCGGTCCAACACGGACCGTGTCGACACGAGAAACGGAGAGGTAATGCGCAAGTACCAGAAGGCCGCAGTCGTCGCAGCCATGATCGGCAGCGTCAGCATGCTGGGGGCCGGCGTCAGCCAGGCCGGTGACGACGCGGCGTTCAAGCTCGACAACAAGCAGAACCAGTCGTGCGAGCAGAACACGTCGACGCAGGGGCTCATCAACATCGACGACGTCAACGTCAACCTCGCCCTTCTCGGCCTGGCCAACCAGGACAACCGCGAGACCAAGTCGCTGACCTGCACCCAGGGTCTCGGCCTCGGCAAGTGATCACTGATCGGCTGATCTAGGCAGGCTCCGTGGCTCGGACCCGTGTGTCCGGGCCCGGGCCTGCCTGGCTCGTGTACCGGTCCAGTACTCGCGTACCGGTCCAGCTAAGGAAAAGGTAGATGCTCAAGTCGAAGAAGATCGCAGCGGTGGCGGGGATCCTGGGGAGCTTCGCCCTGATCGGTGTCGGAGCCGCTCAGTCCTTCGGTGCCGACGGCCCCAGCAGGTGTGCTGACGACGGCAACGGCCACGTCCGCTGCGTGCAGGTGAGCGAGTACACCGTCACCACTGACAAGCAGGGAAACGTTCATGTCGTGAACGATTCGACGCAGACCTGCCCCTCCTCGACGGGCGAGGTCAACTGCGTCAGCACCGTCACTCTGAGCGGCAAGAAGTAGTTCCGACGCCCTGCGGACAATGGCCGGGACCCGACACCGGGTCCCGGCCATTCTCCGTGTGCGCGGGGCGGATCACACGCCGGCGTGGAGCGCCTCGACGGCGTTGCAGTACGGCAGGTCGTCGACGGGGCGGTCGGTGCAGAACCGGCCGATCAGGTCCGAGGCCTCCTCCATGCGCTCCAGGGTGACCAGGTGGTCGGCCTCCTTGACGGTCGTGAACCGCGCCATGGGCATCGTCGCGGCGACCTCGCGGCCCATCTCGGGGGTGCACAGGCTGTCGTACTCGCCCGTGAACACCAGGGACGGCACGCGGGGCACGGGCAGCGGCTGGTAGCAGCCGTGCGTCATCAGCCTGGCGTTGTGCTCCACGGCCTTCTTGAGTTCGTCCGGGGTCTGGCTCATGAACTGCCGGTGGAGAAGGCGCGCCACGGCCGCGTGCTTGCGGACCCGGCCGGCACCGGGGTTCGACATGAACATCCGTACGAGCCCCTCGGCGGCTCCGGTGATGTCGCCGCGCTCGAGCGCCCGCGACAGCCGCGGTACGGCGTCGGCGTAGATCTCCGGGAGGCGCATCGCCGCGCCGCAGAAGACGATGCGGCTGATGAACTCGGGATACAACTGCGCGAAGCGGAGGCCGACGACTTCACCGAAGCAGCCGCCGAAGAGATTCACCCGCGGAATCCCGGTCTCGACCAGCATGTGCCTGAGCGCGCCGGCGAGGAAGTCGATGTCGTATCGCGCGGGCAGGAAATCCGAGTCGCCGTAACCGGGCAGGTCCACGGTGATCAGCGTGCACAGCGGCGCCAGCCACTTCTCGTGCCCCTGCCATGAATATCTGTTCTGGGACGAGCCTCCGAGCAGTACCAACGGCTCCGTCACCGGGGCTCTCTGATGGACGATGCGGCATTCGTACGCGAAACCCTCGAAAGCGAGGCTCCGCTCCTCCACCTGCTCCGACGTGACGGCAGTGATCATGGCTGGCTCCGGGAGAGAAGGAACGACGGCGGACCATCCCATAGTTACCAGAAATCTCACCAAATTGATGTAATCACCCATTTGTGGCCGATAAGGCTTTACTTGGGCATATCGATAACTCCGTTCCATTTGGCTGAAGTGTTGATTTTTATTGGACAATATGATCGGCCACTCAAGCCGGGCGACCGGCTCAGGCAGGGTAGGCGTGCGTCTGGGCGGCCTTGACCGTCGCCCACACCACGGCCCCCGGGTGGAGCCCCAGTTCGGCCGCGGCCACCGTCGTCAGATCGGCGGCGAGCGGGAGTTCGCCGCTGAGATCGGCGCGGATCTGGTCGCCGTGGGTCTCCAGACCGGCGACCTCGCACTGCCAGAGATTGCGGGCGCTGGAAGCGGTGGGGCGCTCGCGGTGCAGGGTGACCGCGCTCGGCGGGAACGCGACGAAGACCGGCCCCGCGAGGTCCTCCGTGGTCGTGATCACCGGCCCCGCGTCGACGTGCACCGCGTGACCGTCGGCCCGCCCCCGGTAGAGGTTCAGGCCGACGAGGTGGGCGATGTAGTCCGTGCGCGGGTGGCGGGCGATGTCGGACGGCGTGCCCTCCTGGACGATGCGGCCCTCCTCGACGACGACCAGCCGGTCGGCCAGCACCATGGCGTCCAGCGGGTCGTGGGTGACGAGCACGGCGACGGCCTCGAACTCGGCCAGATGACGGCGGAGCTGGGCGCGGACGTCGAGGCGGGTGCGCGCGTCGAGCGCGGCGAGGGGCTCGTCGAGGAGCAGCAGCCGGGGACGGGTGGCCAGGGCGCGGGCCAGGGCGACGCGCTGGGCCTGGCCGCCGGAGAGGCGGCGGGGCTTGGCGCCGGCGTGGGCGGCGAGGCCCATGCGGTCCAGCCACTCGGCCGCCTGGGCGCGGGCCTCCGCCTTGCCGGCGCCGTGGCAGCGCGGGCCGAACGCGACGTTGTCCAGGGCGGTGAGGTGCGGGAACAGCAGGTAGTCCTGGAAGACCACGCCGACCGGGCGGGACTCGGGCGGCGTACGGTCCAGCGGGGCGCCGTCGAGCCGCAGGTGGCCGTCCGTGAGGGGAACGAGACCGGCGAGGGCGCGCAGGGCGGTGGTCTTGCCGGCGCCGTTGGGACCGAGCAGGGCGACGACGTCACCGGGGGCGGCCGTGAGGGCGACGTCGAGACGGAAGGCGCCGCGTTCGACCACCAGCCGGGCGTCCAGCCCTTCCGCGGCCGGAGCGGAACTCCCCGTGGCAGGACGCGCGGTCGCCTTCTCAGCGTGGGTCTTCTCCGTGCCGGTCATCTCCGCGTCCTTCATGAGGCGGTCATCCAGCGGTCACGCAGTCCCGCGAGGACCGCGATCGACACGGCGAGCAGCACCAGGCTGAGGGCGATCGCGGACTCCGGGTCGCTCTGGAGGGCCAGGTAGACGGCGAGCGGCATGGTCTGCGTACGGCCCGGAAAATTGCCGGCGAAGGTGATGGTCGCGCCGAACTCGCCGAGCGCTCGGGCCCAGGCCAGTACGGCACCGGCGGCGACGCCGGGGGCGATGAGCGGCAGCGTGACCCGGCGGAACGCGGTGAAGCGGGAGGCGCCCAGGGTGGTCGCGGCCTCCTCGTAGCGCGGGTCGGCCGCGCGCAGCGTGCCCTCCACGCTGATGACGAGGAACGGCATCGCCACGAACGCCTCGGCCACCACGACGCCGGCCGTGGTGAACGGCAGCGTGATGCCGAACCAGGCGTCCAGCCACTTCCCCACGACCCCGTTGCGGCCGAGCGCCATCAGCAGCGCCACACCGCCGACCACCGGGGGCAGCACCAGAGGCAGCGTGACCAGGGCCCGTACGAGCCCGCGTCCGGGGAACTCGACGCGGGCCAGCAGCCAGGCCAGCGGCACCCCGACCACCAGGCTCACGGCCGTCGCGGCCGTGGCGCACACCAGGGACAGCTGGAGCGCCTGCCACACCTCCGTGCTGGTCAGCAGGTCCGGCAGGCTGTGCCAGGGCGTACGGATCAGCAGGGCGATCAGCGGCAGCACCAGGAACGCGAGCCCCACCAGCGCGGGAACGAGCAGCGGCAGCGGCACGCCTCGTCCGGCACCGCTGCGGACACGCCCGCGCCGTGGCCCGCCCGTCAGGGTGTCGGCCACGGCATCGGACGTGTCGTGCGGGGAGGTCACGGCTTGAGGAACCCGGCCTCGGTCAGGACCTTCTGGCCCTCGGCGGACCGAACGAGCGCCATGAACGCCTTGGCGGTCTCGGCGTTCTTCGAGCCCTTCAGCAGGGCGATGGGGTAGTCGTTGATGGCCTTGGCCGACTCGGGGAACTCCACGCCCTCCACCTTGTCACCCGCCGCGTGCACGTCCGTCTTGTAGACGACCGCCGCGTCGGCTTCCTTCAGCACCACCTTGTTCAGGGCGGCCTTGACGTCCTGCTCGTAGGAGACCGGGGTGAGCTTGAGCTTGCTGGCCTCCAGCGCCTTCTGCGCGGCGGCGCCGCACGGCACCGCCTTGTCGCACAGTACGACCTTCAGACCGGACTTCGTGAGGTCCTTCAGGGAGGAGACCTTGTCCGGGTTGCCCGGCAGAGCGGCGATCTCCAGCTGGTTGCGCACGAAGGTGACCGGCTCGGTGGCGTTGTCCTTCTTCCCGGTCACGATCGCCATGGTCTTGGGGCTGGCGGAGGCGAACACGTCGGCCGGGGCGCCGCCGGTGATGCTCGCGGCCAGGGAGTCGCTGCCGCCGAAGCTGAAGGTGACCTTCGCGCCCGGGTGCTCCTTCTCGAACTCCTTGCCCAGCGTTGTGAAGCTCTCCTTCAGCGAGGCGGCGGCGAACACGGTCACCGTGCCGGACAACTTGTCCGACGAGGACGCCGAAGCCGAGGAGTCTGACTTGTCTGACGTGTCGGACGAGGAATCGTCGGAGGAGGAGCAGGCACTCAGGGCCAGCAGCGCGGCGGATGCCGCACCGGCCACTTGCAGGGTCCGGCGGGTCCGACGCGCGGAACGGGTCATCACGGGTCCACTCCCTCTGTTTCTCGCGCTCTGTCTCGCGAATGCCGATGATAATGCCGCAGATGCGAGGCGAAAATCCGCCGTCTCATCGCATGAGCAGGGCTGCTGATCCGTGAGGCTGGTATATGCGTTTGTACGACACATGGCGGCGGGTACGGTCATCCGGGAGGTGGTAGCCCGTGAGTCAGTCCCTCGCAGCCGCTGGTACGGCCGCCGTTCCGGCGGCGGAAGTCGTCCTCACCGGTGACCTGGCCCGGCCGGCCCGTCTGACGGTGGCCGCGCTGCTCGCCTGGCCCCAGCACCGGACGCGGGTCAGCTTCGAATGCGCCACCAGCGGCGTCCAGCGCCACACCTTCACCGGCCCGCTCCTGCACGACGTCCTGGCGGCCGCCGGTCCGGTCTTCGACCCCGCCCGCCGCAAGGACCGACTGCGCTTCCTGATCGCCGTACGCGGCGCGGACGGCCATCACGCCCTGCTGTCCTGGGCGGAGATCGACCCCGACTTCGGCCGCGCGCCCGTTCTCCTCGCCGCCACCATCGACGACACCCCGCTCGACCACGCCGGTCCCCAACTGGTCCTGCCCCAGGACCGCTGCGGGGCCAGGCACATCAGCGGTATCGAGGCCATACGGGTGGACGGCGGCTACCCCGCGACGAGTGGATCCTGGTGACAGCTCCGGGTTGTCCCGGGCCGCGGGTGGGGCGGCGGATCACTCGCCTCGCGGCATCGGACCCGTGCTCAACCGGCCATCGACGGAGATGGCGCAGCGGCCCGTGACCACCGGCCGGGAACCGTGGTCGAGATGGACGTCGATGACGCTGGGCCGTGCCATGGACTCGCCCTGGGCGATGGCCAGCCGCTTGGAGGTGCCGAGCAGTCCGAGGCGGTCCAGGCAGGCGCACAGGGGACCGGCCGCGCTTCCGGTGGCCGGGTCCTCGTCGAGTCCGGAGCCGGGGTTGAAGAACCGCGCCGACACCTGGGCCACGGGGCGTTCGTCGCCGATGGCCACCGCGTAGACACCCTGCGCGTGGCACGTGCGCGCCACCCGGACCAGCGCGGCTTTCTCGGGCGCGCATCGTGTGAGCGCGGCGGTGTCCGCGACCGCGACGAGGAGGTGGCCGGCGCCGGTGTCGACGCTCCGCGGGGTCAGGGAGAGGTCGAGGTCCTCCATGCGAAGCCCCAGGGCGTCGGCCACGGCCTCCGGCTCCGCCTCCCGGTCGAAGCGTGCCAGCTCCTGCACCATCCCGAGGGCGTCACCGAGGACGAGGACGTCCGATTCCCGGTCGCCGATCTGCTGCGTGACGCGGCCGCCGTCCTCCGGCCGGGTCACGCGGCCGGTCTCGAAGAGCCACCACCATGCTCCCAACGCGTTGTGGCCGGCCCCGAAGACCTCGGTTCCGCCCGCGGTGAAGGAACGCAGCCGGGCCGCGACATCCCCTCCCGCCGCGGCTTTCGGGCGTACGACGAACGTGGTCTCGGCCTGGTTGAACTCGCGTGCCGCCTTCCGCATCCACGCGACGGGCGGGGCGTCGTCGAGGTGGCGCACGTCGACGACGGCCAACGGATTGCCGGTCAGCGGCGTGTCGGCGAAGACGTCGACCAGGGCGAACGGCACATGGTCGACCGGAGATCGATGTTCCGGCATGGGCGGTCCCCTCCGGGTGAGGAAAGCGGGCGCTGGCCGAGAACCGTCAGCCGGCCTCCGGCCCGGAACTTCGACACGTGTTCGACGCGGCCTGCCGCGAAGACCCGGTGACAGCGGGACGGCAACGGGGTCCGCCCTTGATCGTCGGCAGGGCTTCCGGGGCTGGTTCGTGTGTCGAGCATCACCCGCTCTGACCAGCAAAAACGCCCTCCCGGAGGAGGGCGGCACATGGGCGCCCCCGGCAGGACTCGAACCTGCGGCCAAGCGCTTAGAAGGCGCCTGCTCTATCCACTGAGCTACGGGGGCCGGGGACAAGGATAGGGCTCGCGGTTCCATGTCCCTGTTGCTTCGCCTCCGTGGCTCGATGTGGAGGTTCGGTGAAGCGGTCCTGATAATCGCAGGCAGGTACGAATCGTGCACCGCTTTTGGCGTCCGACGCCATCGGGTGTTGTGCACTCGTTATGCCTGGACTGTGCCCGTGTCCCAGTCGCCCCTTGTGTCCGTTCTATCCCTTCGGCGCGCAGACATGTCTATATGCTTCAGAATTCCCCCAAAATTGGGCATTCTTCGCATGTGGTGACCTTGGACGTACGGCCTCAGCTGCTCGACGCACTTTCCGCCCTGCGCGACCGTGTCGCCGCCGCACGCTTTCCGCTGCCCCTGGCGGGGGCCCCACGCGCGCGTGCCAACCGCGACGAACTACTCGCACAGCTCGACGACTACTTGGTGCCCCGACTGCGGGAGCCCGAAGCGCCGTTGCTGGCAGTCGTGGGAGGCTCGACCGGGGCCGGCAAGTCGACGCTGGTCAACTCGCTCGTGGGGCGACGGGTCAGCGAAGCAGGCGTGCTGCGGCCGACGACCCGGACGCCGGTGCTGGTCTGCAACCCGGAGGACCATCACTGGTTCAGCGGGATGCGGGTGCTGCCCGACCTCAACCGCGTGTGGGCGCCCCGGCGGGACACGAGCGACGACATCGCGATCCCCAACGACGATCCCGCGCGCGTGCTGCGGGTCGAGACCGCCGAAAGCCTCCCGAGCGGGCTCGCCCTGCTCGACGCGCCCGACATCGACTCCCTGGTCGCCGACAACCGTGTCCTCGCCGCCGAACTGATCTGTGCGGCCGACATCTGGGTGATGGTGACCACGGCCGCCCGGTACGCCGACGCGGTGCCCTGGCATCTGCTGCGCACCGCGAAGGAGTACGACGTCACCCTGGTGACCGTCCTCGACCGGGTGCCCCACCAGGTGGTCTCCGAGGTCTCGCGGCAGTACGGCGCGCTGCTGGCCAAGGCCGGGCTCGGCGACGTACCGCGGTTCACCGTGCCCGAGCTGCCCGAGTCGGCCTGGGGCGGGGGCCTGCTGCCGGCCACCGCCGTCGCCCCGCTGCGGACCTGGCTCCTGCAACAGGCGCACGATCCCGGATCCCGGCACCACGTCATGGGGCGCACGGCGTACGGCCTCCTCGACTCGCTCAAGGCGCGGCTGCCCGAACTGGCCGCTGCCGCCTCCGCCCAGTACGCGGCCGCCCTGCGGCTCACGGCCGCCGTCGACGCGGCGTACGACAGCGAGCACGCGCGCGTACGGGGAAGGCTCCAGGCCGGGGCCGTACTCGCGGGGGACGCGCTCAAGCGCTGGCGCGCCTTCCCGCTCGACTGCACCGCCGCGGAACTCCTCGACGCCCTGGCGGAGAGCCTGGCCGCACTGCTGCTGTGCTCCGTCACCGCCGCCGACGAGCGCGTGGACGACGCCTGGCGGCGCGAGCCGGCCGCGGACTCACCCGGTCTCACCGAACGGGATCCGTCCCTGGAGAGCGTCGAGCACCGCATCGGGCTCGCCGTACGGCGCTGGCGACGCGAGCTCGAGGAGTACGCCGAGGACGAGGTGCGCGAGCTGGACCGCAGCGTCGCCCCGGACCCGGAGGTCGTCGCCGCCCTGGTCGCCACCGTGCTGCTCGGCGGCCGCCGGGCGCGCTCCGCGGGCGAGGGGCTCGGCGAGCGGATCGGCGCCCACGGCGCGCTGCGGCTGCGGGACCGGGCCGGACGGCTGCTCGCCGACTACGTGGACCGGGTCATGCACGGCGAGCGCGAACGCCGTCTCGCCCCGCTCGACGCCCTCGAGGTCCATCCCGAGCCCCAGGCCGAACTCATCGCCGCGCTGTCCGTACTGCAGAAGGAGAGGTGACCGGTGACCGCCGTCACTGACCAGGACCACACCGGGCACATGGAGACCACCGGGCACATGGAGACCACCGGCCACATGGAGACCACAGGTCACATGGACGATCAACCCGGCCGCATCGACCACATCGGTCGCATGGGGCAGGCCGACCCCATCGAACGCGGTCCGGATCGCGACGCGGACCGAGGCGCGGATCACCGCGCGGACTCCGGCGTGGACGGCAGCATCGACCGCGCCGATCACAGCGACCACGATCCCACCGGCGAAGTGGTCCCCCAGGAGCAGGCACCCACCCCCACCCCCGTGCGCGAGGGCAACGGCCGCCCCGGCGACGACTCGTCACCGGGCGCCTCCCGTCCGGCCCACCCGGAGGAGACCGCCGCCAAGGCCGCGCAGGCCGTGCAATCCGTGCAGGCCGCCCAGGACATCGGCGGAGGCCAGGAGACGGACGAGGCCGCCCCCGAGCCGGCGGCCGATTCCGCGGACGTCTGGGACGACGGGCTCATCGCCCGGCGGGTGACCGAGACCACCGCCGCCGAGCAGGTCTCCGCCTTCGACACCAGGAAGCCCAGCGCACAGCCGGTCACCCCGCTCGCCTACGACGGCCCCCTGCGCTCCCGCCTCGACGCCCTGCGCGAACTGGTCGGGCTCTCCCGCACCCGGCTCGACAGCCGGACGCTCGCCGAGGCGGGCCGGGTCCTCGACGAGGCCGCGGCCCGCCGCAAGCTCTCCGGCCAGCACACCGTCGTGGCCATCGCCGGCGCCACCGGCAGCGGCAAGTCGCAGCTGTTCAACGCTCTCGCCGGGGTCGCCATCTCGGAGACCGGGGTACGACGGCCCACCACCGCCGCGCCCATCGCGTGCAGCTGGAGCGACGGCGCGGCCACCCTCATCGACCGGCTCGGCATCCCCGGACGGCTGCGCCGCCGGCCGATGCTCGGCGCGGAGAACGACCAGCTGCGCGGGCTGGTCCTGATCGACCTGCCCGACCACGACTCCGCGGCCGTCGAGCACCGGGAGCACGTGGACCGCATCCTGCGGCTGGTCGACGCGGTCATCTGGGTCGTCGACCCCGAGAAGTACGCCGACGCGGTGCTCCACGAGCGCTATCTGCGGCCACTGGCGGGCCACGCGGAGGTCATGTTCGTCGTCCTCAACCAGGTCGACCGGCTCCCCGGCGAGGCCGCCCACCAGGTCCTGGACGACCTGCGGCGACTGCTCGACGAGGACGGCGTCGCCCTGGGGGAGTACGGCGAGTCGGGCGCTGTCGTGCTGGCCCTGTCCGCGCTCACCGGGGACGGCATCGGCGATCTGCGTGAGGCGCTCGAGCAGTTCGTGTCCGAGCGCGGGGCGGCGGCCCGCCGTATCGCGGCCGACGTGGACGCCGCCGCCGACCGGCTGCGGCCCGTGTACGCCACCGGGCGGCGGATCGGGCTGAGCGAGGACGCGCGGGAGGAGTTCGCCGCCCGCCTCGCGGACGCCGTGGGCGCCACCGCCGCCGGCGAGGCCGCCGAACGCGCCTGGCTGCGCAACGCCAACCGGGCCTGCGGCACGCCCTGGATGCGGCTGTGGCGGTGGTGCCAGGGCCAGCACGACCCCATCACGGGGCGGCTTCCCGTGGGGCCCCCGGCGGACGAGGAGGCCACCGCCCGGCAGCGCGTCGAGCAGGCGGTCCGCACGGTCGCCGACCGGGCCTCGGCGGGGCTGCCCACGCCCTGGGCGCAGGCGGTGCGCGAGGCGGCCGTACGCGGCTCCCAGGGGCTGTCCGAGACGCTGGACGGGCTGGCGGCGCGGGCCGGAATGCCGACCGGGCGCCCGCCGCGGCCGGGCTGGTGGCCGGTGGCCGTGCTGGCCCAGGCGGCGATGACCCTGCTTCAGATCGTGGGCGGCCTGTGGCTGCTGGGGCAGATCGTCGGCGTCGTGGCGCCCGATCTGGGCGTACCGGTGCTGCTGATGGTGTCCGGCATCGTCGGCGGGCCGCTCGTCGAATGGGGCTGCAGGATGGCGGCACGGGGCCCGGCACGGCGCTACGGCCTGGAGGCGGAACGCCGGCTACGGGAGGCCGCGGCGGGCTGCGGCCGGGCCCGGGTGCTCGACCCGGTGGCCGCGGAGCTGCTGCGGTACCGGGAGGTGCGGGAGCAGTACGGGCGGGTGACGAGAGCGGGGGCGACAGTGGGGTGATCCCTGACATCGGGGAGGTGAACCACTCGTCCGGGTGAGGGAGTTGTCCACAGCCGGCTGGTGGTCCACAGCGCTCGGCGGGCCCGTCCCGACGGCGGCAGTCTGGTCCCACGGCGATCGCGACGCACGACGTGGCGGTACGCGATCGACGCACCGGAACGCAGCCGTACGGGACGGGCCCGTGCGCGTGAGGGAGGGATCCGTGATGAACGAGACGATGGTGTGCGTGGTGGGCAACGTGGCGACGAAGCTGACGTACCGCGATCTGGCCTCGGGCCCGTCGGTGCGGTTCCGGCTGGCGGCCACGCCGCGCTACTGGGACCGAGAGAAGAACGTCTGGACGGACGGCAGCACGAACTACTTCACGGTGTGGGCCAACCGTCAGCTCGCCGCCAACGTGGCGGCCTCGCTGAATCTGGGCGATCCCGTCGTCGTCCACGGCAGGCTGAAGGTGCGTGAGGAGACGCGCGACGGGCAGAAGTGGGTCTCCGCGGACATCGACGCCGCGGCGATCGGCCACGACATGGCGCGCGGCACATCGGCCTTCCTGCGCACGTCCCGGCCCGAGACGGCGCTCCCGCGCCGGCCGGAACCCGCCTGGGAGACTCCGCCCGCGGAACAGCAGCCGGAACCGGCCGCGGTGACGTGACGTCAGCCACAGCCGCGATAACGATTCCGAGTCGGATCGGCCATCCGACGATATGACCGCCGAGCGCGGCGCGCTTGATCCATAAGATGCCGGGCGTAGCTCTCGGGGCTGCTGATTCTGCTGGTGGGACCGTTCCCCCCACATCAACGGGTCCTGCTCGAAGGGGAATTTAGTGCTTTCTGCGTTCTCGGGGTTTTCGGGGCCGACCCGCGTCGCCGCCGCGGCCCTGGTCACCGGGCTGGTGGCCGCCGGCCTGCTGACCGGGGCCGGTGCGGCCGCCGCCGACGGTACGTCGCAGCACCAGGGCGGCGCGACCGCCACCATCGGCGGCCTGAAGACGTACGGCGAGGCCGTGATCCACGAGAACGGCGGCGACCAGCGGGTGTCCGCGGGCCTGTTCGAGATGTCCGTCGAGGGCGGCGGCACCCTGCAGACGTACTGCGTCGACCTGCGCAACCCCACGCAGAAGGACGCCAAGTACCAGGAGACCCCCTGGAGCCAGACCTCGCTCGGCACCAACAAGAACGCGGGCAGGATCCGTTGGATCCTTCAGAACTCCTACCCCCAGGTCAACGACCTCGCCGCGCTGGCCGGCCGGGCGGGTGTCCGCGGCCTCACCGAGCAGGACGCCGCGGCGGGCACGCAGGTCGCCATCTGGCGCTGGTCGGACGGCGCCCACGTGGACGCGGTCGACCCGCAGGCCGAGAAGCTCGCGGACTACCTGGAGAAGAGCGCCCGTTCCATGGCGGAGCCCGCCGCCTCCCTCACCCTCGACCCGCCCGCGGTCTCCGGCCGGCCCGGCGGACTGCTCGGCCCGGTGACCGTGCACACCAACGCGCGCAGCGTGACGGTGACACCGCCGGCAGACGCGGCGATCACCGGCGTCCGCATAGTCGACAAGGCCGGCAAGCCGGTCACGTCCGCCGCGGACGGCAGCCGCCTCTTCTTCGATGTCCCCGAGGACGCGGCCGACGGGGCGGCCCAGCTGACGGTGCAGGCATCGACCAGCGTCCCGGTCGGCCGCGCCTTCACCTCCGACAGCCGCAGCCAGACCCAGATCCTGGCCGGCTCCAGCGAGTCGACGGTCTCCGCCACCGCGAGCGCCGGCTGGGCGGCCAAGGGCGCGATACCGGCGCTGTCGGCCGCCAAGAACTGCGCCAAGGGCGCCCTCGACATCACCGGCGCCAACACGGGCGACAAGCCGTTCACCTTCTCGCTGATGGAAACCGAGTACACCATCCCCGTGGGCGCCACCCGCACGGTGACGGTCCCCCTTCAGGAGGACCAGGCCTACGACTTCACCATCACCGGCCCGAACGGCTTCCAGCAGCGCTTCACCGGTGTCCTGGACTGCCACACCCAGCCCGCCGCGACAGGCAACGCCGTCCAGACCCTCAGCGAGCCGAGCCCCGCGTCGGTGGGCGGCACGACCACCGACACGAACCTGGCCGCGACGGGCGGCTCCGCCATCACCCCGCTGATCGCGGGCGTGGCGATCGGGCTGGTGGTCATCGGGGGCGGGGTGCTGGTGGTGCTCCGGCGACGGGAGTCCTAGAAACGCTTAGGGTTGGTTTAAAGGTTCGCCTTGAGCTGGATGGCCTCGGAGTATGTGGGGCGAGGCGACGTGAGCGATGAGCGTGGGCAGCACTCGGTTGCGACCGCCGCGGTGAAGGATTCCGCGGCGGCACAGGCAGGGGCGCGCCGGGACGCCCGCCGCAGGTTCCTCCAGGTACTGGCAGTCGTCGCGGTGGGCGGATCCCTGGGCGCCACCGCCCGCTACGAAGCGGCACTGCTCTGGCCGACGGGCAAGGCCGGGTTCCCCTGGACGACGCTGGGGGTCAACGCGGTGGGGTGCCTGGTCATCGGCATGTTCATGGTGCTGATCACGGAAGTCCTCACGGTGCACCCGTTGCTGCGCCCGTTCTTCGGCACGGGGGTGCTGGGCGGCTTCACGACCTTCTCGACGTACTGCGTCGACATCGAACGTCTGGTGCGTGCGGACCGGGCCGGTATCGCCCTGGCCTACCTGGCGGCGACCGTGGTCATCGCACTGGCCGCCGCGAAGACCGGCATGGTCGCCATCCGGCGCATCCTGGTGACGAGAGGACCGTGATCATGAGACTCCACGGACGCGCACTGCGCCTGACGATCATCGTCGACGACACCGACACCTGGCACCACAAGCCCCTGTTCACGGAAATCGTGCACCGCGCCCATGCCTCCGGTCTGGCGGGGGCGACGGTCTTCCGGGGCGTGGAGGGTTTTGGCGCGACTTCGGTCGTGCACACCACGCGGCTGCTGTCCATGGCCGACGACCTGCCGACGGCCGTCGTCATCGTCGACGAGGAAGACCGCATCCGGGCGTTCATGTCCGAGCTCGAAGAACTGCCCGTGAGCGGCCTCATCACCGTGCAGGAGGTGGAGGTGGTCCACTACAAGGGCCGGGAGACCGCGGCCTCATGAGGTATCTGCTGGTCATCCTCGGCGGAGCCGTCGGCGCCCCCCTGCGGTATCTGATCGACCGGACCGTCCAGGCGCACCACGACAGTACGTTCCCCTGGGGAACCTTCGCGGCCAATGTCACCGGATCCATGATCCTGGGCACGCTGGCGGGAGCGGCCCTCGCCGGAGCCGGCTCGCAGAGCATCCAGCTCCTCCTGGGCACGGGCCTGTGCGGGGCCCTGACCACGTACTCGACGTTCTCCTACGAGACGCTCAGCCTGGCCGAGGCCGGAGCGCGCTTCCTCGCCGCGGCCAACGTGGTGGCCTCGGTCGTGGCCGGCCTGGGAGCCGTCTTCATCGGCATGACCTTCGCCCAGGCGGCCTTCGGCTGACCTAGGCATGCACCTGAACGGGATCCCGCTCCGCGCCCTGGACGACCTCGATCCGCTCGACGATCACGAGCCCTTCGTCGATCAGCTCGCGCAGTACCGGCACGAAGCGGCGTACGCGTTCCTCGTCGTCGACGATGATGATCGCCAGCGGCAGGTCCTGCTTGAGCGAGAGGAACCGGGGGCCGTGTATCACCGATGACGCCCCGAATCCCTCGACCCCACGGAGGACCGTCGCGCCCGCCAGCCCCGCCTCATGGGCGCGGTGCACGATCTCGGCGGACAGGGGCCTGTGATGCCAGGTGTCGCTTTCCTCGACGAAGATCGTCAGCTGCAGGGCCGTTCCCATGTCGTTCATTCCGTGACCCTCCTACTCGCGCGGGCCGACAGACAGGCCGAGATCACTTCACGAGTAGGGACTGTTGGTGGCACCGGATGCCACGGTTCGGGTACGGCGAGCCCCACCGCCGCGTGACCACCGCCGGAGAACGACTTCGGCCACATCACCAAGGTAGCGCCGATCGGCACGGCACTCAACGGTGACCGCCACCCCCGGAACCCCCACCACCGCCGACGCGAAGCCCCAGGTCAGAGCCGCCCGCACATACGCGTTTCCGCCCAGGGGTAGCCGTACGGCAAGATGGGGTGTATCTGCCCACTGCCAGATTTCAAGCTGCCGGACGGTTTCTCTTGGCTGAGTTCATTTACACCATGCGCAAGGCGCGCAAAGCGCACGGCGACAAGGTGATCCTCGATGACGTCACCCTGAACTTCCTGCCGGGGGCGAAGATCGGCGTCGTCGGTCCGAACGGCGCCGGCAAGTCGACCGTGCTGAAGATCATGGCGGGGCTGGAGCAGCCGTCCAACGGTGACGCCTTCCTCACGCCCGGTTACAGCGTCGGCATCCTGATGCAGGAGCCCGCCCTGACCGAGGAGAAGACCGTCCTGGAGAACATCCAGGAGGGTGTCGCCGGGATCAAGGGCAAGCTCGACCGGTTCAACGAGATCGCCGAGCTGATGGCGACCGACTACTCGGACGCGCTGCTCGACGAGATGGGCAAGCTCCAGGAGGACCTGGACCACGCCAACGCCTGGGACCTCGACGCCCAGCTCGAGCAGGCCATGGACGCGCTGGGCTGCCCGCCCGGCGACTGGCCCGTCACCACCCTCTCCGGTGGTGAGAAGCGCCGCGTCGCCCTGTGCAAGCTGCTGCTCGAAGCGCCCGACCTGCTGCTCCTCGACGAGCCCACCAACCACCTGGACGCCGAGTCCGTGAACTGGCTGGAGCAGCACCTCGCCAAGTACGAGGGCACCGTCGTGGCCGTCACCCACGACCGGTACTTCCTCGACAACGTCGCCGGCTGGATCTGCGAGGTCGACCGCGGCCGCCTGCACGGCTACGAGGGCAACTACTCCAAGTACCTGGAGACCAAGGCGACCCGCCTCAAGGTCGAGGGCGCGAAGGACGCCAAGCGGCAGAAGCGGCTCAAGGAAGAGCTGGAGTGGGTGCGGTCCAACGCCAAGGGGCGGCAGGCCAAGTCCAAGGCGCGTCTGGCGCGTTACGAGGAGATGGCCGCCGAGGCCGAGAAGATGCGGAAGCTGGACTTCGAGGAGATCCAGATCCCGCCGGGTCCGCGGCTGGGCAGCGTCGTCGTCGAGGTCGACAAGCTCAACAAGGCCTTCGGCGAGAAGGTGCTGATCGACAACCTGTCCTTCACGCTGCCGCGCAACGGCATCGTCGGGGTCATCGGCCCGAACGGCGCCGGCAAGACCACCCTCTTCAAGATGATCCAGGGGCTGGAGACGCCGGACTCCGGCGACATCAAGGTCGGCGAGACGGTCAAGATCTCGTACGTCGACCAGAGCCGCGAGAACATCGACCCGAAGAAGACGCTGTGGGCCGTCGTCTCCGACGAGCTCGACTACATCAACGTCGGCCAGGTCGAGATGCCGAGCCGTGCGTACGTCTCCGCGTTCGGCTTCAAGGGTCCGGACCAGCAGAAGCCCGCCGGGGTCCTCTCCGGCGGTGAGCGCAACCGGCTCAACCTCGCGCTGACCCTCAAGCAGGGCGGCAACCTGCTGCTCCTCGACGAGCCGACCAACGACCTCGACGTCGAGACCCTGTCGAGCCTGGAGAACGCGCTGCTCGAGTTCCCCGGCTGCGCCGTCGTCGTCTCCCACGACCGGTGGTTCCTCGACCGCGTCGCCACCCACATCCTCGCCTACGAGGGTGACTCCAAGTGGTTCTGGTTCGAGGGCAACTTCGAGTCGTACGAGAAGAACAAGATCGAGCGGCTCGGCCCGGACGCCGCGCGTCCGCACCGCGCCACCTACAAGAAGCTGACCCGGGGCTGATCGGTCTTGCGCCACATCTACCGCTGCCCGCTCCGCTGGTCGGACATGGACGCGTACGGGCACGTCAACAACGCGGTCTTCATCCGCTACCTGGAAGAGGCCCGTATCAACTTCCTGTTCCGCCCGGAAAAGGATTTCAAGCAGGGGTCCGTGGTGGCGCGCCATGAGATCGACTACAAGCGGCAGCTCGTCCACCGCCACCACCCGGTGGACATCGAGCTGTGGGTCTCCGAGATCAGGGCCGCGTCCTTCACCATCACCTACGAGGTGAAGGACGACGACCTGGTCTACGTACGGGCGTCGACGGTGGTCGTGCCGTTCGACTTCGAGTCCCAGCGGCCGCGCCGGCTCACCGGGGAGGAGCGGGAGTTCCTCCAGGAGTACACGGACGACAAGGAGGGGGCCGTCGCCGCATGACGGTGCTCCATCTCGCCGACGAGGGGGAGGCGGCCGATCTCGCCGCCTTCCTCGGTCGGCTGCTCCACTACGACCGCGGGGCCGCCGTGCGCCTCAAGGCCGCGGGGACCGCGCTCGCCGTGTTCGGGCGGCCGCCGTCCTTCGAGGTGCTGGCGATCCGTGCGGTGCGGCTCGAGAAGCCGTACGAGGACGGGCTGGACGTCACGTTGGACGTGACCGTGTCCGCGGGTGAGTTCCTCGAGTCCGTCGACGAGACGGCGGCCACGGCCGTCGTGCCGGGCGCGGTGACCGGGCCGCCGTGGGCGGGGGTCCTTCCGCCGCGCGGCGGCTGGCGGGCGGAGCCGGGGCTGCCGGCGCCCGACGCCCTGCGGACCATGGTCAGCGCCGCCGTCGCCGAGTTCCGGACCCGTACGCAGGAGCTGGCGCCCGAGCTGCGCAACCGTACCGAGCTCGACCGGATCGGGCGGGAGATCTGGTCCCGGACCGTCACCGACACCGGCCTTCCGGTGCGGGCCGTGCACGCGGCCCAGTCGCTGGGGTTCCTGCGACCTGGCGGCCAGGGCGGCCTGGGGCTGTTCTCGTCGGGCGCGTGGCTCAGGCTGCGCACGCCGTACGGGTCCGTCGCCGTGCGCACGGCCGGACTCGGAACCCTGGGCTTCAGCGTGCGCTGACCCCGTCCGGGACTCGGCCCGCCCCCGTCACTCGGCGGTGTTGATCATCGAGGCCGCCGCGTACGTCAGGTAGTTCCACAACTGGCGCTCGTGCTCCTCGGACAGGCCCAGCTCGTCGACGGCCGCCCGCATGTGCCGCAGCCAGGCGTCGTGCGCCGCCCGGTCGACGGTGAAGGGGGCGTGGCGCATGCGCAGGCGGGGGTGGCCGCGGTTGTCGCTGTACGTCGTCGGGCCGCCCCAGTACTGGATGAGGAAGAGCGTCAGCCGTTCCTCGGCCGGGCCCAGGTCCTCCTCCGGATACATCGGCCTGAGCAGCGGGTCCTCGGCGACCCCCTGGTAGAAGAGGTGGACCAGCCGGCGGAAGGTCTCCTCCCCGCCCACCTGCTCGTAGAAGGTCTTCTCCTGAAGCGTGCCGCGCCGGATCTCGTTCACGTACCCCATGGTCTCAGACCGCCCGGCCGAGGACCGATGCCCTAGGACCACTCGCCTCCGGCCGCTCGGCGCCGCACAGTGGACGCATGGGCTCGTACGCTCTCGACGACGACAAGGAGCTCGCCGAACTCGCCGCCTCCGCGCGGGCCGCGCTGGTGCGGGAGATCGACGCGAGCGGGGCCTGGAACGCCGATCCGGTGTGGCGGGAGGTCTTCGCGGCGGTGCCGCGGCACCTCTTCGTGCCGTACTACTACGTCGGCACCGCGGGCGGCTACGAGCGCAGATGGGGCGAGAGCCCGGACGCCGAGGCGCGGGAGCGCTGGCTGAGCGGTGCCTACGCCGATGTCCCGCTGGCCACCCGGCTGCGTGACGGGGAACTGCTCTCCTCCAGCAGCCAGCCCTCGCTGATGGCCCAGATGCTCGCCGAGCTGCTGGTGCGGGACGGCGACCGGGTGCTGGAGATCGGCGCGGGCACCGGCTACAACGCCGCCCTGCTCGCCCACCGGCTCGGCGACGACGATCCGGTCACCACCGTCGACCTGGAGCCGGAGATCACCGAGTCGGCCCGGCAGCACCTGGCCGCCGCCGGGTACCACCCGGTCGTGGTCACCGGGGACGGGGCCCGCGGAGTCCCGGAACGCGCCCCCTTCGACCGGATCATCGCGACCTGCGCCCTGCCGTCGGTGCCGCGCGCCTGGCTCGCCCAGTGCCGCCCCGGCGCGCGCGTCCTGACGCCGCTCGCCACCGGCCTGGCGGCGCTGACCGTACGGGACGCCGGGCACGCCGAGGGTCACTTCCTCGCCACTCCGGCGTTCTTCGTCCCGCTGCGCGGCGAGCACCGGCCCGAGCGGGAGCCGGTGTCCCTGGAGGGGCTGCCCTCTCGGGCCCGCCGGCAGGAGCTGTTCCGCTTCCTGCTCGCGCTCACCGGCGGCAGGCTCACCCCTCAGGAGGCGTACGCGCTGTGGGAGCGCGAGGGCATGCCCCCGCGCGAGCGGTACGGCATCACGGTCGACGGCGACCGCGAGTGGGCCTGGCTGGACGACCCGGAGGGGCCGCACACCTGGCCCCTCCCGTGATCCGTGCCCCGGCGGCTAGCCGCGCCGGATGGTGATCGTCGTCCAGGCGCCCACGTGGACCCGGTCGCCGTCCTGGAGCGGCACCGGCACGAAGGGCTGGATCGGCTCCTCCCCGCCGTTGACCGTCGTGCCGTTGGTCGAGTTCTGGTCGACGACCGCCCAGCTGCCGTCCGGCTGCTGGACCAGCACCGCGTGCTGGTGCGAGACGCCCGGGTCCTCCGGCGGCACCGACAGGTCGATGTCCGGTGTGTCGCCGGTGGAGTGGCGGCGGCGGCCGATGGTCACCTGGTTGCCGGTGAGCGTGCGCTGCTGCTCGGGCGAGTACGCGGGCAGGTTCAGGCCCGTGGCCTCGGGGCCGGAGCGGTGCATCATCGCCATGAAGTACTCGCGGTCCGGGCCGATGGTCGCCGTCCAGGTGGCCGGGCCCTGCGGAGCCTGCGGGTAGCCGTAGCCGGACGGGGCCTGGGGGGCCTGGGTGGCGCCGGGCTGCGGGTAGCCGTAGCCCCCGCCGGGGCCGGAGGGGTTCGCGGACGACGGCGGGGAGATCACCCAGTCGTCCTCACCGCCGCCGAAGGACGGACCGCCGGCCGGCGGACGGCGGGTCTCCTGCGGGAAGGCGGGCGGGGCGGGCGGACCGGCCTGCTGGAACCCGGACGGCGCACCGCCGGCCGTGGCACCGGGGCCGGGCGGCGGCGGAACCGGCCGCGACGGGTCGCCGCCGAAGCCACCGGGGCCGGGGCCGGGGCCGGGTCCACCCGGGCCACCGAATCCACCGGGGCCACCCTGGCCGCCGGGGCCGGGAGCGGTGGGCGGGCCGGGGTGACCGCCGGGGCCCGACGGCTCACGGCCGAACGGCGGGGGACCGGCCGGCCCCTGACCGCCACCGAAGCCGGACGGGCCGGGACCACCGCGACCACCCTGGCCGGGGCCCTGGCCAGGGCCTTGACCGGGACCGCCCGGGCCGCGCTCGCCGCCGTAGCCCTGGGGGCCGGGGCCCTGACCAGGACCTTGACCGGGACCGCCCTGGCCGCGCTCGCCGCCGAACGGCGTCGGGCCGGACGGCTCGCTGCCGAAGGGGTTCGGCGGGAGCGGCTCGGCCGGCCGGTTCATCTGCGACGGGCGGGAGCCCTGGTACTCGAACGAGTCGCCGCCGCCGTAGGACGGGCCGGGCGGCTGGAAGCGGGGGGCGGCCGGGCCCGACGCCGGCGGGCGCGGGGCGGCCGGGGTGTAGGAGGTGGCCGTGTTGGTCAGGAAGTTCCAGCGGCACTCCTCGCAGAACGGCGCACCGCCCTCACGGGGCGTGCGGCACTGCGGGCAGAGCTCCGGTTCGTGGTTCGGCACGGAGGACAGATGGCGTCCGCCGGGCTGGCCGCCCTGACCGGGAGGCGGCGGCGGGAACCCGTAGCCACCGCCGGCGGGCGGCGGCGGGGGAGGGGGCGGAGGTACGGCACCGGCCATGCGGTGACCGCAGACCTCGCACCAGTCGTCGGAACCCGACTGGTGTCCGTTCGGGCAGGTCGGCATGTCGGCGCGTCCCCCTCTCTCGCAGGGTCCTGCTGGGTCGGTCCGGGGTTGTTCCCGGGTTGTCCTACGTCACTTCTTTACACGAACAGTCTTTGTGGACCGTGTCTCGAGAGTCATCTCGTCGGCCTCCGCGACCTTCGCCTTCAGTCGCACAGTACCTGTCGCGGCGTCGACCACGTCCACCACCTTCGCAAGCAGTTTCGCAGTATCCGCGTTCCCGGAGGCACTCGCGAGCTGAACCGCACGGCCCAGTTTGGCCGTTGCTCCATCGAAATCGCCCGCTTTGCGAAGGTCGAGCCCCTGCTGGATGGCCTGTGCCAGTTCGGCCTGGCCGGTGTAGTGCGCGACCTGCGGGTTGATCGAGGTCGAGGCGGTCATGTCGTCGGTCCACACGGCCCGTACGAGGCCCTGGGCGCCCAGTTTCTGCACCGTGCCTCCCCCACTCTCGGCTTCGCTCGAGCGGGAGGTGCCCCCAGGCTGCGGAACGACCAGCGAGACCCGCGCGGCCAGCATCTCCTGGCCGATGCCGGCCGTGGGGACCTCGACGCATACGTGGTAGTCACGCGACTCGTCTCCCCAGGAGCCGGTGGGGTAGTCCCCGGCGCGCGGGCCCGCCTCGGTGCGGCGGTCGGTCAGCTCCTCGACCGTCGGAGCAACTTGCTTGACGAACCGGATGGTGGTGCCGACCGGTGTCCACAGCCGCAGGGCGACGTCGGCGACCTCCTTGCCCATCGCCGTCTCCATCATCCGCGTGAAGTCGGCGGCGAGACCGGCCGGGTCGGCGACGATGTCGGCGGTGCCGAGCAGCGCGGAGGCGATCCCTGTGACTTCTTTCACTTCCCAGTCGGTGCCCACGCCCCGCGCGTCACAGGTGAAGCGTCCTGCGCACGCGTCGAGGGCGGCCCGCAGATCCTCCGGCGACTCGTGCTCGTTGCGGCCGTCGGTGAGCAGGATGCCGTGCCGGATGGCGACGTCCGCCGAGGACAGCAGGCGGTCGGCGAGCCGCAGCCAGGTGCCGATGGCCGTACCGCCGCCCGCGCTGAGCCGGCGCAGCGCCTGCTTGGCCTGTTCCCGGGTGGTGGCGTCGGCCACGGCGAGCCGGCCGCCGCCCGGGTAGACCTCCTTGGCCACGTGTGTGCCGCCGACCACCGCGAAGTGCGTGCCGTCGCGCAGGGTGTCGATCGCCGCGGCCGTGGCGTCGCGGGCGTTGCGCATCTTGGTCGGCGGGTAGTCCATCGACCCCGAACAGTCGACCATGATCGCCACGGCGGCGGACGGGCCCTGGCCGGCGGTGTAGAGGTGGGGAGCCGCCACCGCACTCCCGATCGTCCCGCCCCCGGTCGCGGTCACCGTGACGATCGCGTTGACCTCGCGGCCGCTCTCCGGCAGGTACTCGTTCTGGTACACGTCCACCGAGAACTGCGGCACGTTCGACTTCGAGAAATTGGCCATGATCTCTCTGAATCCCCCTCCGAACCCACGGTGCCGTGGGCGATGACTTTATGCGGACCGGTCCCCTCCGGTCCGCCGGGGCCTCCCCGTGTGCGGCCCCTCAGGCCGATCCTGCCCCTTGCGGCGGGGCCGGGAACGGCAGGACGGCCACTGTTACGTTGTCGTGGCCCCCGCCGTCCAGGGCGTGGCCGACCAGGACCCGGGCGGCGTGCAGCGGGCGGGTGGCGGCGTCGAGCGGGATGGCCTCGGCCATCTCCCCGGCCGTCTCCGCGTAGTTCCACAGCCCGTCCGTGCACACCACCACGACGCCCGGCCGGTCCGGCTTGAAGGACGCGGTGTGCGGCTCCAGTTCGTAGGCGTCCGCGCCGAGCCAGCCGGTGATGGCGTGGGCCCGCTCGTCGGCGTACGCCTCCGCCTCGCTCATCAGGCCCGCGGCGACCATCTGCGCGGCCCAGGAGTCGTCCTCGGTGAGCCGGGCCGGGGGCGCGGCGCGGTCCAGCGGCACCCAGTAGGCGCGGCTGTCGCCGACCCAGCCGACGACGAGCAGGCCGGAGGTGACCACCGCGCCGACGATCGTGCAGGCGGGGGCGTTCTGGTGCACGGCGTGCTCGCGGGCTCCCGTGGGCTCGTCCGCGAGGGCGTTGACCGCGTGCGAGGCGACCACGATCGCGTCGTGCATGGCCTGCTGCGGGTGGGTGCCGTGCGTCAGGGCGGCCAGCAGCGACTCGCCCGCCGCCCGGGTCGCGGCCATCGAGGCGTCGTCGGGGCGGGTCGCGGAGGAGACGCCGTCGCAGACGACCGCCAGGTTCACGGGCGAGCCGTCGGGCAGCGCGGCGTGGCCGACGGCGAAGGCGTCCTCGTTGCGGTGGTGGCGCAGACCGCGGTCGCTGACGGCGGCGACCGGACCGGACTCCTGCTCCATGTGGTCGCGTTCGCGGGGCTGGGCGTGCCCGCAGTTCTCGCAGTAGCCGTCGCTGTCCACCCGGCCCGCCCGGCACGCCACACACACCTTGGCCTCCTCGGCCGCGCTCGCGGCGCCGGCGGCGGCCCGCGGGTCGGGCGCCTGGAGCGGGTAGTCGTCGGGCTGCGGGGGCCGGTCGAAGCGGACGCCGGAGACCGGGGACACGGGGGAGCCCGGGGCCTGCGCGGGGACCGCCCCGGGCACGGGCGTGTCCGGTGGCAGCGATGAGCCGCCGGAGCCGGTGCCGGGGAGGTCCGCCGGCAGGTGTGCCGCCGAGGGGGTGCCGGAGCCTCCCTCCGGGGTCGGCACGCCGGGCCAGGGGGTGCCCTGGCCGGGGATCCGGCCGGGACCGTCCGAGCCGTTCATGGTGAGCGTCGGGTGGTCCTGCGGCGGCGCGGGCGCCGTCGACAGGTCGTACCCGCACACACCGCAGAAACGGTCATCCGATTCGAGCGGCTCCGCGCAGTTCGGGCACTGCGACAGCGCGGCCTGCTGGGGCATCTGCGACATCAACTACACCCACGTCCGGGGGCGGTAACGGTTGGCCCGTTCCACCAGGTCGATCCTCTCCTCACCGCCGGGCGCCAGCCGGGCCAGCGTGCGGTAGGCGCGTTCCAGGCCGAAGCGGAGGCCCCGCTCGTCCAGACCGCTGCCGAGCAGCACCCGGCCGCCGGCGGCGGGCTGGGTGCCCTCGCCCCCGGAGAGTATCCAGTCGAGCGCGCTGCCGAGCACTTCCGCCGACAACTGCTCGCGGCGCGCCGGGTCCAGACCGTACGCCTGGAGCGCCTCGACCTGGGCCGCGGCGGCGGTCAGGTCCTCCAGGAACGGCGTGTCGGCGGCCGTCGCCGTGCGCTGCCTCAGCCGCGCCCGCACGGCGGCCACGCGCGCCGCCGTGTAGTGGATGGAGGACTCCGGCACCGACTCCAGCGTCCGTACGGCATCCCGCCGGTCCCCGGCCGCGAGCTGGACGCGGGCCAGGCCGAACGCGGCGCTGACATGGCTCGGGTCGGTCGACCACACCAGGCGGTAGTACTCCGCGGCGTTGTCGAGCTGCCCGAGCACCTCCGCGCACAGGCCGAGCGCCAGCTTGGGGGCGCTCTCGCCGGGGAAGGCGTCGTAGATCGCGTCGAAGGAGAGCGCGGCGCCCTCGAAGTCCCCGGTCACCAGCGCGGCCACGCCCCGGTACCACACCACCCGCCAGTCGTCGGGCCGTTCCTCCTCCAGCTGCGCCAGGGAGGTCAGCGCGGCCCCGGCGTCGCCGTGCTCCAGCCGGGCGCGGATCTGCCTCAGCCGCGTCTCCACGGTCTGCTGCGGCGCCGCCGCCAGCGCACCGATCAGCTCACCCGGCGCGGAGGCCATCAGGCCCGCCAGGAAGCCCGCGTTGGGGTCGCCCGGGTCGACGTGCGGCACGGGCAGGGCGAAGGCGGCGGAGGGCGTGTGGACGGGCCTGACGAGGCCTGCGGGGCAGCTCCCCGGGACCGCGGGCAGGGCGGCGGGCGTGGCTGAGCCCTTCACCTGCACCGCTCTCGTCCCCAGCAGCGACACGTCCCCGTCCAGTTCGGGGAACAACTCCGTGTCCGTGACCTTCACCTCGGGCCCGAACAGCGTCGACAGCGCGGGCCGGGGCCGTCCCGTCTGGAGGGACACGACCTCCCGCAGGACGCCCGTCAGCTGCTCGGACATCTCCTGCGCGGAGGCGAACCGGCGGGCCGGGTCGGGGTCGGTGGCGCGGACCAGCAGCCGGTAGAAGGACTCGTACTGGCGGAAGACCTCGATGTTGTCCGGGTCGGGCAGGGAGTCCACGAAGACGTTCGTGTAGCCCTGGAAGTCGAAGGTGAGGACCGCGAGCGTACGGCCCACCGTGTACAGGTCGGACGCCACCGACGGGCCGACCTCGGCGACCTCCGGCGACTGGTAGCCCACCGTGCCGTAGATCGCCGACTCGTCGTCGTCCATGCGGCGCACCGCGCCCATGTCGATCAGCTTGAGCTGGTCCTCGGTCTGGATGGCGTTGTCGACCTTGAAGTCGCAGTACAGCAGGTTGCGGCTGTGCAGATGACCGAGCGCCTCCAGCGCCTCGATGCCGTACGCGCACGCCTGCTCCACCGGCAGCGGGTCCCGTCTGCCGTTCGCGCCGCGGCGGGCGTTGGCGATCTCCTTCAGGGACTTGCCGCCGACGTACTCCATGACGATGTAGCCGTCGAGGGAGCCGGTGCGCTGGTCGAGGTGCTCCACGAAGTTGTAGATCCGCACGATGTTGGCGTGCTCGATCTCCGCGAGGAAGCGCCGCTCGGAGATCGCCGCGGCCATCGCGTCCTGGTCGCCGGTGTCCAGCAGGCCCTTGAGCACCACCCACCGGTCGGAGACCGCCCGGTCCACCGCCAGGTAGATCCAGCCCAGGCCGCCGTGCGCCAGGCAGCCCACGACCTCGTACTGGCCGTGCACGATGTCCCCGGCCTTCAGCTTGGGCACGAAGGAGTACGGGTGGCCGCACTTGGTGCAGAAGCCCTCCGTGCGCCCGGGGCGCTCCCCGCGCGCGCGGCCGACCGGCACCCCGCAGTCCGAGCGCGAGCAGAACCGCTTGCGCTCGGGTACCTCCGGGTTCTCCAGGACCATCGCGCGCGGGTCGGGCCGTGGCACCTGCGGCACCGCCACCAGCCCGGCGCCCAGCCTGCTGCGCCCCGACGACCCGGCGCTGGAACCGGAGCTGCGCACCGACACCGAGCGGCCCGTCGCCTTGCCCGACACGGACCGGGAGAGCCGCCCGGACACCGAACGGCGGGACTTCGAGGAGTGCGAGGAGTGCGTCGAGGTCCGCGAACTGCGGCTGCTGGAACGCGAGCTGGAGCTGCCGGAGGAGCCCTTGCCGCCGCCGGTGACCCCGGTGGGCGGCGAGCCCACCATGCCGCTTGCGCTGACGACCGGGGCGAGACCGCAGGTGTCGCAGTACAGCTCGCCGCCGCCCACGTCCTCGTAACTGCCCTCGCAGCCCGGCCGCTGACACGTCTGCTGTGCCTGACTCACGTCTGTTCCCCCCTACGGTCCTCGGGCCCGCCCTGCTGCGGCACGCGCGGCGCGCCGATCAGTTCGGCCGCCGCGTGCTGGTAGCGCAGCACGGCCTGTTCGGCGACCCGCAGGTCGCAGGGCGCGCTCCACAGCATGCGGCGCGCCGCGTCGTAACGCTCGACGAGGAACGGGTCCTCGGCGAGCCCGTGCCGGGCGACCTTCGCCTTGTACGCGTCCAGACGACCGCGCAGTTCGGCGCGGACCGCCAGCGGCGCGGTCACCGCGGTCAGGGACTCGCGGGCGCGCAGCAGTTCGTCCTCCGCCTTCTGCTCCAGCGACTCCAGGAGCGGGGAGAGCCGGTGCCACTGGGCCTGTCTGCGGTACTCGGCGGCCGCCGCCAGCTGCTCCTGGAGCACGGTCGGCGGGCCGCTGACCACCGGCACCTCCGTCGCGGCGATCTTCGCCAGCACCTCGCCGCGCGCGCTGCGGGCCTCGGCGAGCGTACGGTCCGCGCGGGAGAGCACGTCCCGCAGCTTCACCAGCCGCTGCTCGGCGTCCTGGCGGACCGTCAGTACGGCGTCGATCTCCCGCCGCACGTCCTCCAGGGCGCGTGCCTCACGGTCGTACACGGTGGTGTCCGGCCTGCCGCCGCCCGGCGCCGAACTGCCCTCGGCCGGTACCCAGAAGGCGAGCGGGTCGGAGACCACCTGCTCGCGCAGCCGGGTCAGCGTGCGCGTGATGCGCTCCAGGTCGTCGCCCGCCGGATGCTCACCGGGGCGCACGCCGACGGAGTGCGCCAGCTTGCGTGTGCGCTGGAGCTCCGCGGCCAGTAAATCGATCCGGGCGGGCAGCGCCGACCACACGGCGTCGGCGGTGACGACCATGTCCAGTGAGCGGGCGTACAGCTCGTTCATCCGGTCCACCAGACCGGCCAGCGAGAACCGCTCGCTGAGCCGGCCCGGGGCGGACAGCAGCGTCGGCGCGTTCGCGGTCGCCGTGGCGCTGCCCGCGACCGTGACGGACTCGCCGCGCAGCAGCTCGGTCAGCTCCACCAGATCCTCGCGGCTGGACCAGCGGCGCCGGGCGCGGATCTCCCGGGCGCCGCGCAGCGCGGCCGTGTACGCGTCGAAGTACGTCCACAGCAGCGTGATCGACGCCTCCGTGGCCGTCCAGCGCTCCTGGGTGACGCCGGTCAGTTCGGCGCCTTCGAGGAGTCTGCGGCCCGCGTGGTCCTGAAGGGCGAGCAGCGAGGTCTCGATCGCCTCGTGCTCCGCGCCGAGCCGCGCCAGCGCACGGTCCACCTCGTCCCGGTCCATCACCGGCCCGGCGGGGTCCGTGACGCCCATCGATCACCTCTCGCTCTCGTCGCCTCAAGTCTGCTGGAGTTCATGCCCGAAGATCGCCCGCGCGACGCCCCGGTCAGCTCTTGCGCAGATAGTCCGGGGTGGGTGGCTTCGACGGCCCGGAGTCCGCCCCCAGTGTCGCCGACAGCCACTTGTCGTACGAGGCCTGCCAGCCGCTCGCGCGGTACTGCACCAGGATCTGATTGACCCGGCGTACCAGATCCGTCGCGTCCTTGTTCATCGCCACGCCGTAGTAGTCGGTGGTGAAGGGGGCGCCCTTCAGTTCGACCGTCGGGTCCTGGGCGGCCTGGCTGGCGGCCAGGGCGGCGTCGGTGACGACGGCGTCGACCTCGCCGAGCTGGAGTCGTACCAGGCAGTCGAGCTGGTTGGGGACGGCGACCAGCTTGCCGGCCATCTTGTCGTGGGCCAGCCGGGCGTAGGCGGTCGAACCGGCGGCCGCGCACACCCGTTGGTGCGCCAGCGTGGGGCCGTACCCCTTGATCGGCGACGACTTGGGCGCGAGCACCTGCTGGCCGGTCTTGAAGTACGGCGCGGAGAAGGCGACTTCGCCCAGGCGTTCGCAGGTGATGGTCATCGTGCGGACGACCATGTCGACGCGGCCGCTCTTGACGGCCTCGGTGCGCTGGCTGGTGGGGATGGCCTTGAACTGGACGGCGTCCGGGTCGCCCAGGATGTCCTTGGCGATCTGGTGCGCGAGGTCGATGTCGAAGCCCTCGAGCTCCGCGCCCTTGGTGTTGGGGTTGCGGTAGCCCCAGCGGTAGCTGTTCTGGTCGACGCCCACGACGATCTTGCGCTTGTCGCCCTGACGGGCCTTGATCTTGTCGATCGTGGGACCGTCCGCGCCCGACGGCGACAGCGTCTGCTTCTCGGGGTCCTTGCACGTCTCGGCCCGCGCCTGACGCCCGTCGGCAACCCCTTGCCCGCCGAGGCCCGGCCCACCGCTTCCGTGCGACTGGCTCAGCGGCAGCAACAGCACGAAGCCCAGCGCCAGCGCGCAGACGACCGCCATCGCGCCCACCCCGCCCCAGCCCCGCAACGCGGCCCGCACTCGCTGTGCGTGCATCCTCATGCCCCCTGTCACCGGTACTCCGAAAGCCTGCGGCCGATGCCGAACAGGGCGCCGGCCGCGCCGAGGACGGCGAGGGCGGCGGCGCCGGCCGGGAGGCCCGTCATCGCGTCGCGGCCGTCGCCGGCCGACTGCTGGAACTCGGCCTGCTCGTGCGCGAGCGCGTCCTTCAGGTTCCGGTCCACGGCGTCGAAGCACTCGCCGGTCGCGCCCTTCGCGCCGATCACCAGGTCGAGGGCCTGCTCGTAGTTGCCGTTCTCGTCCTCGGAACGGGCCGACGTGTGGCGCTTCTTCCACGCGGCCATGTTGCCCTCGGCCGCCTGGACCGGCTTGGTGCCCGCCTGGTCGTCGGCGAGGCCGGCCGCTTTGGACAGGCCCTGGCCGAGGTCCTTGATGTCCTTGTCGAAGTCGTAGTAGTAGGCGTCGTAGGTCTTGTCGCCGACCTGGACGGTCTCGGCGCCGCGCGCCACCAGGCTGAGGTTCTCGTTGCCGCGCGCCTTCAGGGAGGCGATGCGGGCGTCGTGCAGCACGTTCAGCGAGCGGACGCCGTGCTCGTAGGAGCCGTCGAGGCCCGCGCGGGCGACGGAGTGGCCGACGACCAGCCAGAGCAGGACCACCGTGGCAGCGGCCGTCGCCGCGACCAGGCCGTGGTTCAGGACCCGGTTGGTGCGCCGGTACTCGCGGTGCTGGGCCCAGGCGAGCCCGGCCAGCGCGAGAACCCCGAGCGCCATCGCGGCCCACGGATAGGGCGTGGCGCCCGCGTAGTCCGCGCTCAGCCGCTGGTTCTCCTTCTTGTAGAGCTCCTCGGCCGCCGGGAGCATCTCCTTCTGCATCTTCTCGTTGGCGTACCGCAGATACGCGCCGCCCACCGGATAGCCCTGCCGGTTGTACGTGCGGGCACGCTCGATCAGGCCCTTGTACTCCGGGAGCAGCTTGTTCAGCTTGGCGACGGTCGTCTCCGAGGGGGAGCCCGGATCGGAGGCGGCGGCGGCCGTGACGAGCCCCGCCGCGGCGGTACGGATGTCGTTCTCGTACCGGTCGCGGGAGGCCGAGGTCTCCTGACCGCCCGCCAGGAACCCGCTGGACGCGGCCGTGTTGGCGTCCGCCAGGGAGCGGTAGATGTCGGCCGCGCCCGAGCTGAGCGGCTGGCTGCTGTGCAGCACGTCGTCGGCGGCGGCGGCCCGGTCGCTCTCCTGCCATGCGGTGACCGCGCCGAACACGACGACCAGCAGGGCCAGTACGGCGCCGATGATGCGCAGCCGGCCCGGTTCCGTGGTCGCCGCGCCGCGCAGCCGGTCGACGCCCTCGGCGAACGCGGTGCGCCGGGGCGGCGCCGGGACGGGTGCAGGGACGGGTGCAGGGACGGACGCCGGTGTCCGGGCCGGAACCGGTGCCTGTGCCGGCACCGGAGGTGGTGGCGCCGCGCTGCTCGTCGGCGGTTGTGTCACGTTGACCTCCCCCATGGTCATCTGCTTGCCGACCAGTATCACCGCCGGGTACGACATTGGGCAGCGGGGGGCGGCTTTGTCACCTCCCCGTGCCCATGAATACGCGTCGGGATTCTGTTCGGTTCCACGGGAGGGGTCCTCGCGGGCGCCCTCAGGCTTCCCAGTGGCTCCGCGCCCGTTCCCCCGCCTCGGCCGCCGCTCCCAACCGGTCCAGGCCCAGCAGCGCCGCCCCGAGGACCGGGCTCGCCGTCACCACCCGGGCCACCGCCTTCGGTGCCCGCACGGCCAGCAGTTCCCCGATCCGGTCGTCGAGCTGGGCGTGCCCGGCCGTGAGGACCCCGCCGCCGAGCAGCACCGGCGTCTCCTCGTCCAGCAGGTCCAGCCGGGCCAGCGCCACCGAGGCCATGGTCACCACCTCCTCGGCCAGCCGGTCCACCACGGCCCGTGCCACCGCGTCGCCGTCCGCCGCCGTCGCGAACAGCACCGGTGTCAGCTCGTGCCGCCGCAGATGTTCGACGCGTGCCAGGTGCAGGGCTTCGATGAGGGCGTACATGGAATCCAGCCCGAAGTGGGCCGGGAGCGTGCGCGCCAGCTCGGTGGGCTCGCCCCGGCCGTCCTCCGCGCGGGCGGCGAACCACAGGGCCTCCTCCGCCAGGCCCCAGCCGCCGCCCCAGTCACCGGAGATGCGGCCCAGGGCGGGGAAGCGGGCGGTGCGCCCGTCGGGGCGCATGCCGACGCAGTTGATGCCCGCGCCGCAGACCACCGCGACGCCCCGGGGCTCGGCCACGCCCGCCCGCAGGATCGCGAAGGTGTCGTTGCGGACCTCCACCGTCGCCCCCCACGCGCGCGCGTGCAGCGCCGCCGCCAGCTGTTCCTCCTCCACCGGCAGATCGGCGTTGGCGAGGCAGGCGGAGACATGGGAGACGGAGTCCACGCCGGCCGCTCCGAAGGCCCGGTGCACCGCCCGCGCCAGCTCGTCCACCGCCGCGGGCACGCCCACCGTCGGCGGACGGAACCCGCCGCCGCGGGCCGTGGCCAGGACGCGGCCGTCCGCCGCCAGCACCGCGACGTCGGTCTTGCTGTTGCCCGCGTCGATGGCGAGGACACTTGCGGTCAGGCCCACGCGAGGTGCTCCCGGTTGTGCGCGATCAGCTGGTCGGTGAGGGCTTCGGCGTACTCGTACTGGCCGATCAGAGGATGGGACAGCAGGGCCCGGAACACCCGGTCCCGCCCCCCGCGCAGCGCCGCCTCCAGCGCCAGCTCCTCGTACGCCGTCACGTTCGCCACCAGCCCCGCGTACAGCGGGTCGACCTCCGGCACGGGCAGCGGGACGGGACCTGTCGGCCCGACCGCCGCCTGCACCTCGATCACGGCGTCGTCGGGCAGGAAGGGCAGGGTGCCCCGGTTGAGGGTGTTCACCACCTGGTACGGGCTGCCCGTGCCGCCCAGCAGGGCCGCCGCCAGGTCCACCGCCGCCTCCGAGTAGTAGGCGCCGCCGCGTCTGGCCAGCAGCTCCGGCTTCTCGTCCAGGGCCGGATCGCCGTACATCGCGAGCAACTCCTTCTCCATCGCGGCCACTTCGGCCGCCCGGGACGGCTTGGTGCGCAGCTCCCGCACCACCGCGTCGTGCGCGTAGTAGTACCGCAGGTAGTACGACGGGACCACGCCCAGGCGGTCCAGGAGCGGGCGGGGCAGCCGCAGGTCGCCGGCGATGGCCTCGCCGTGTTCGGTCAGCAGCTTGGGCAGGACGTCCTCGCCCTCGGGGCCGCCGAGGCGGACGCCGGTCTCCCAGGTGAGGTGGTTGAGGCCGACGTGGTCGAGGTGGATGTCGGCGGGTGTCACGCCGAGCAGGCCGGCGAACTTCCGCTGGAAGCCGATCGCCACGTTGCACAGCCCGACGGCCTTGTGCCCGGCCTGGAGCAGCGCACGGGTGACGATGCCGACGGGGTTGGTGAAGTCGATGATCCACGCGCGCGGGTTGGCACGGCGGACCCGCTCGGCGATGCCGAGGACCACCGGGACCGTCCGCAGCGCCTTGGCCAGGCCGCCCGCACCGGTCGTCTCCTGCCCGACGCAGCCGCACTCCAGCGGCCAGGTCTCGTCCTGCTCGCGGGCCGCCTGTCCGCCGACCCGCAGTTGCAGCAGCACCGCGTCCGCGCCCTCGACGGCGGCGTCCAGGTCGGCGGTGGTGACGATCCGGCCGGCGTGGCCCTGCTTGGCGAAGATCCGGCGGGCCAGGCCGCCCACCAGCTCCAGGCGGTCGGCGGCCGGATCGACGAGCACCAGTTCCTCGATGGGCAGGGTGTCCCTGAGGCGGGCGAAGCCGTCGATGAGTTCGGGCGTGTAGGTCGAGCCTCCGCCGACCACGGTGAGTTTCACTGAAGATTCCCTCGCTTCCAGGCGCCGGGGACGACGGTCATCGGCCGGGGGTCCGGCCCGCCGCGCAGCGGCAACGGGGCACGGCGGCCCCCGGGTGAGCACAGCATGCGTGGATCAACCCTTCACTCCGGTGAGCGTGACGCCCTCGACGAACGCCTTCTGGGCGAAGAAGAACACGAGGATCACGGGGGCCATGACCAGTACGGTGGCGGCCATGGTGAGGTTCCAGTCGGTGTGGTGCGCGCCCTTGAAGGACTCCAGGCCGTAACTCAGGGTCCAGGCGCCCGGATTTTCGGAGGCGTAGATCTGGGGCCCGAAGTAGTCGTTCCAGGCGTAGAAGAACTGGAAGAGCGCGACGGCCGCGATCCCGGGCTTCGCCATCGGCAGCACGACCTTCAGCAGGGTCCGCAGGTCGCCGCAGCCGTCCACCTTCGCCGCGTCCAGGTACTCGTTCGGGATCGTCGTCAGGAACTGCCGCAGCAGGAAGATGGAGAACGCGTCGCCGAACGCCATCGGGATGATCAGCGGCCACAGCGTGCCGGACAGGTCCAGCTGCTTCGCCCAGAACAGGTACATCGGGATGATGACCACCTGCGGGGGCAGCATCATCATCGAGATCACCAGCATGAGGGACAGATTGCGGCCCCGGAAGCGGAACTTGGCGAGCGCGTACGCGACGGGGATCGAGGACACCACGGTCAGGACGGTGCCCAGGCCGGCGTAGATCAGCGTGTTCTTCCACCAGGTCAGGAAGCCCGGGGTGTCGAACACCTTGCGGTAGTTGCCCCACTCCCAGGTGTGCGGGATCAGGTCCCGGCTGAGCGCCTGGCTGTCGCTCATCAGCGAGGTCAGGAAGACGAAGACGAACGGGAGCGTGAAGAAGAGGGCGGCCGCCACGCCGAGGGAGTGGACAGCGACCCACTCCAGGAGCGCCCTGCGGCGGGCGGTGCGCTCGGCGGGGGAGGCCGGGGCCTTCAACTCGACCGGCTTGTCCAGCACTTGGGCCATCGTCATTCACCTGCCTGGATGAGACCGCCCCGGCGCCGCATCAGGAACGCGGTGAACACCATCGACAGGGCGAAGAGGACCAGGGCGACGACACACGCGGAGCCGTAGTCGAAGCGCTGGAAGCCGAGGTTGTAGACCAGTTGGGGGAGGGTCAGGGTGGACTTCTCCGGGTAGCCGGGCTCGAACTGGGTGCCCGCGCCCTGGATCACGCCCGAGGCGACCTTCCCGGCGATCAGCGGCTGCGTGTAGTACTGCATGCTCTGGATCACGCCGGTGACCACGGCGAACATGACGATCGGCGAGATGTTCGGCAGCGTCACGTACCGGAACCGCTGCCAGGCCGACGCCCCGTCCAGCTCCGCCGCCTCGTACTGCTCCTTCGGTACGTCCAGCAGCGCGGCCATGAAGATGACCATCAGGTCGCCGACGCCCCACAGGGCCAGCAGGGTCAGGGCGGGCTTGGACCAGGCCGGGTCGTTGAACCAGCCCGGGGCCGGGATGCCCACCTTCTCCAGGAGCGAGTTCACCGGGCCGGTGCCGGGGTTGAGGAGGAAGGCGAAGGCCATGGTCGCGGCGACCGGCGGAGCGAGGTAGGGCAGGTAGAAGAGGGTGCGGAAGACGCCCGTGCCCGTCTTGATCTTCGTGATGAGCAGTCCGACGCCGAGGCCGAAGACGACCCGCAGACTGACCATCACCACGACCAGCCACAGGGTGTTGCGCATCGCCGGCCAGAAGAAGGGATAGTGCTCGAAGACGTACGTCCAGTTCTTCGTGCCGCTCCACGTCGGCGGTCTGAAGCCGTCGTAGTGCATGAACGAGAAATAGACCGTGGAGATCAGCGGATACGCGAAGAAGACCGCGAATCCGATCAGCCAGGGTGACATGAAGGCGGCCGTACGCAGTGCCTTCTTCCGCTGCTTCGCAGCGAGGCCAGCCCGGCGGCGCTTCGACGCGAGGGTGATCGTGCTCATCGCTACTTGGCCTGCGCGATGTCCGTGTCGATCTGCGCGGCGGCCTTCTTCAGGCCCGCCTTCAGGTCGGTGACCTTTCCGCTCTCGTAGTCGTAACCGAGCTCCTGGACCGTCGTCAGGTACACACCGCCGTTGAGCGAGGCGGGAGCCGTGGTGGATTCCGGGTTCGCCGCGATGTCCAGGAACGTCTTGAACCGCGGGTCGTACTTCAGCTTCGGGGACTTGAGGGCCGCGAGGGTGGACGGCACGTTGTGGATGGCGTTGGAGAAGTTCACCACCGCGTCCGTGTCCGTGGTGATGTACTTGACGAACTCCCAGGCCGCGTTCTGCTTCTTGCTGGTGGCGGCGATGCCCGCGATGGTGCCGGTGATGTAGCCCTTGCCGTACTGGGCCGCCTGGTCGTCGTTCACGGGCAGCGGGGCGACGCCTATCTCGAACTTCGGCTTGGCGGCCAGGGCCATGCCGAGGCGCCACTCACCGTCGAGCTGCATGGCGACCTGGCCGGTCTGGAAGGGGTGCTTGGGGCCCCATTCGTCGCCGAGCGTGGCGCGGAACTTCTCCAGCTTCTGATATCCGCCGAGTTCGTCCACGAGGTTCTTCTGGAGCGTGAAGGCCTTTGCGAAGGCCGGGTCCTTGGCGACGTTCGACTTGCCCTTGCCGTCGAAGTACGTCGGGGAGAACTGCCCGAGATAGTGCTCGGTCGTGGTCTCCCAGCCGTGGTAGTCCGGCATGAATCCGAGCTGCTTGTAGCCGCCGCCCTGAGCGATCGTCAGTTTCTGCGCGTCGGCCCTGAATTCGGACCAGGTTTTGGGCGGACTGGTGATGCCGGCCTTCTTGAACGCCGTCTTGTTGTAGTAGAGCCCGTACGCGTCACCGAGCAGCGGCACCGAGCAGCGGTCGCCGTCGAACTGGGTGTACTCGTTCATCGCCTTCGGGAACGTCGTCTCCGGGTCGATCCTCGACTTCTTGAAGAACGGGTTGAGGTCGACCAGCGCGCCCGAGGAGCAGAACTTGCCCACGCTGTTGGTGGTGAAGGAGGAGATGACGTCCGGCGCCTTGTCCCCGCCGGTGCGCAGCGCCTGGTTCATCTTGTCGTCGGTCATGTTGCCGACGACGTTGACGTGGATGTTGGGGTGCGCCTTCTCGAAGCCGGCGATCAGCGCCTTGACCCCCGCCACCTCGTTCGGCGCGCTCCAGGCGTGCCAGAAGTTGATGGTGGTGTCCTTCGAGGCGTCGTCGGAGGCGGTCGCTCCGGTCTGGCCGGTACAGGCGGTGGTGAGCAACGCCAGCGAGGCAGTAAGGGCAAAAGCCGTCTTTCGGACAGCTGTGGGTATGGCTTCGGGCATGACGGGGTCTCCCTGGGGCGGACGGGGCGATGAGGGAAGGGGCCGTGCGGGAAGAGGGGGGTGCGGGAGGATCAGCGCGAGGTGTCGAAGACCTCGTCGCGGGTGGTCGCCAGCGCGCTCTCCAGCGCGCCGCGCAGGACGGGATGTTCACGGACGTCGCCCACGACCAGGTGCGGGCGCGGGGCCGCCAGCTCCTCCAGTTCGGCCTGGACGAGTGCGCGCAGCACCTCGCCGCCGGCGGTGAGGGAGGCGCCGCTGAGGACGACGAGTTCGGGGTCGAGGACGGAGACGAGGGAGGCGAGACCGGTGGCGAGCCGGGTCGCGTAGGTCTGGAGCAGCTGCCGGTGCGGTCCGCCCGCGTGATCGGCGGCGCGGGCCACCAGGTCGGCGGCCACCTCGGCGTACGGGCCCGTCGGCAGGTCGCCGATGCCGAGTTCACGGGCCAGCTTCGGAATGGCCTGCGAACCCGCCAGTTCCTGGTAACCGCCGCTGTTGGCCTTGGTCACCTGGCGGACCAGGGGGGTGCCCGGCACCGGCAGGAAGCCGACCTCGCCGGCGCCGCCGGTCCAGCCGCGGTGCAGCCGCCCGCCGAGGACCAGGGCGGCGCCGAGGCCCTCCTGGTTCCACAGCAGGACGAAGTCGGCGTGGCCGCGGGCCGCGCCGAGCCGCTGCTCCGCTATCGCGACGAGGTTGACGTCGTTCTCGTACTCGACCGGCATCGGCAGCGCGTGGGCGAGTTCGTCGAGCAGCGTCGGGGAGTGCCAGCCGGGCAGGTGGGAGGCGTAGCGGAGCCGGCCGGTGCCCGGGTCGAAGGCGCCCGGGGTGCCGATGACCAGCCGGTGGACGTCGTCCCGGGCCAGTCCCGCGGCCTTGACCGCGCCGTCGAGGGCGTCGGTGACCTGCCGGACGACGGGCTGCTCCGGGCGCCTGCCGGGGGTGAGCAGTTCGTACTCGCCCACCGTGCGGCCGGTGATGTCGGCGACGGCGGCGCGGATCCGGCCCGGGGTGACGTCGAGCCCCGCGGCGTGCGCGGCGGCGGGGTTGACCGCGTAGAGCTGCGCGTTGGGTCCCGGGCGGCCCTCGCTGGTGCCGGTGGCCAGGACCAGGCCCGCCGCCTCCAGGCGGGCCAGGAGCTGGGAGGCGGTCGGCTTGGACAGGCCGGTGAGCTTGCCGATCCGCGTGCGGGACAGCGGCCCGTGCTCCAGGAGGAGATCGAGGGCGGCGCGGTCGTTCATGGCGCGCAGGACGCGCGGGGTGCCCGGCGTACCGGCGGATCCTGCCATGGGTTCGACACCTGCCTTTCCAACTGCCCAGCTTCCCAGTGACCTGGGGATCACGTCCACCCGGTGATCACTGATCGATCACTGTTAGGAAAGTTTCCTATTGGGTGGGAGGAAGGTATGCCCAGGACGAAGCGGGCGTCAATAGACACCGCCCCCGAGGCAACGGAGTCGTTACCTCGGGGGCGGGTGGCCTCCGGTCGATTCAGTTGTGACCAGGTCCGCGCGGCAGCGGGCCCGTTCCCCTACTTCCCCGGAGGCGTGGCCCGCTGTGCGGCTATCGGTGTCGTGGCCGCCACCTGGGGGGAGTCCGCGTTGGAGTACACCGAGGGTGCCGCCACCGCCGCCGTCGGGTCGGGGATCTCGGCCTCTTCCAGGACGGCCGTCGCGCCGCCCACGATGCGGATGCTCGCCGCGTCGAAGGCGCGCTTGATGCGCCAGCGCAGCTCGCGTTCCACCGTCAGGGCCTTGCCGGGCATCGTCCTGGCGGAGACCCGCACCACCATCGAGTCCAGCAGCACGCTGTCCAGGCCGAGCACCTCGATCGGGCTCCACAGGAGCTCGTTCCAGGGCTCTTCCTTGCTCATCTTCTCGGCGACCTCGTCGAGGGTGGCCTTCACCCGGTCGAGGTCCTCGTTCGCCTTGACCGTGACGTCCACGCCCGCCGTCGCCCAGCCCTGGGAGAGGTTGCCGATGCGCTTGACCTCGCCGTTGCGGACGTACCAGATCTCGCCGTTGTCGCCGCGCAGCTTGGTCACGCGCAGCCCGACCTCGATCACCTCGCCGGAGGCGATGCCCGCGTCGATCACGTCGCCGACGCCGTACTGGTCCTCGAGGATCATGAACACGCCGGAGAGGAAGTCGGTGACCAGGTTGCGGGCGCCGAAACCGATCGCCACACCGGCCACACCGGCGGACGCCAGCAGCGGGGCCAGGTTGATCCTGAACGTGGACAGGATCATCAGCGCGGCGGTGCCGAGGATCAGGAAGCTCGCCACCGACCGCAGCACCGAGCCGATCGCCGCCGCCCGCTGCCGGCGCCGCTCGACGTTCACCAGCAGCCCGCCCAGCGCGGAGCCGTCCACCGCCTGCACGGTCCGGGTCATCCGGTCGATGAGCTTGGTGATCGCCCGCCGGACCGCCGCTCTGAGCGCGATCGCCACGACCAGGACCAGCAGGATCTGAAGGCCCATGGCGAGCCAGGTCGACCAGTTCTGCTCCACCCAGCTGGCGGCGTTCGTCGCGCTCTCCTGGGCGTCCTGGAGCGACGGCACGGTGGCCGTCGTCCCCGAGGGGGACGGCGAGGGGGACGGCGACGCACCGGCGGCCAGTAGGACGGCGGGCAAGGACACGGCAGGTACCTCCAGGCGCAAGCACCCGTCCGGTGCGACGTCAATGTCGCTCAGGTCACGGAAAGGTCACCGGACGGGCAGAACCACCACACTAACGGGGCATTGTGTGTGCCCGTGCCGGATCCGTGAAGGAGAGACCGCGCTCACCTGCGCTTGAACAGGCCATGATCCGGGGGATGAATGCGATGTGGTCGAAAACACTCCCAGCCCGTTACCAGGAGATGGTGGCGCTTCCACCAGCCCTGAGGGGAGACTGACTACAGATCGTCCCGGCGCGAGCCACGCGCCGCCGACGCCCAAGGAGGCACCCGTGCCGCACGTCCTGGTCCTCAACGCGTCGTACGAGCCGCTCGGCGTCGTACCGCTCCGCCGCGCGCTCATCCTCGTACTGGAGAACAAGGCCGTCTCCCTCGAGGAATCCGGCGCCTACATGCACAGCGCGACCGTCACAGTCCCCGCACCCAGCGTGGTCCGGCTCAAGCGATTCGTACGGGTTCCCTACCGGGGGCCCGTTCCTCTGACAAGGCGTGCGCTCTTCGCGCGCGACGGGGGCCGGTGCATGTACTGCGGTGGCGTCGCAACCAGCGTCGACCACGTCATCCCGCGCAGCCGCGGGGGCAAGCACGTATGGGACAACGTGGTGGCGTCCTGCCGCCGCTGCAACCACGTGAAGGCCGACCGGCATCTCGTCGAGATCGGCTGGCGGCTGCGCCACAAACCCGCCCCGCCCACCGGTCTGGCCTGGCGCATCATCGGGACCGGCCATAGGGACCCGCGCTGGTTGCCGTACTTGCAGCCGTACGGCGCGGACGACGCCTTGGCCCGGATCGACGGAATCTCCGCCTGACGATCCGGGCCTTCGCGTACCCGGGGCACGCGCGTGCCGCGGCCCCGGGGGTCCCCCGTGCCCCCGGGGCCGGACACTCACCCGGCGCTCACGCGTAGCGCAGCTCCGCCGGGTGCGCCGAGCGGCGCAGCAGGGGCAGCGAGGTGGCCGCGGCAAGCAGGCAGCACGCGTACACGACCACCGGGACCAGCAGCGCCGCGTACAGCATGCCCGGCGTGGTGTGCTCCCTGACGAGCGAGGCGTACCAGACTCCGATCCCCATGCCGCCCACACCCGCCACCGTGACCGCGGGGACGAGCGGCAGGGCGGTCTCCAGGAGCAGCGCCCGGGCCAGCACCGCCTGCGGCACCCCGGCGGCGGTCTGGGCGGCCAGCGCCCGGCGCCGGGTGGCCACGGACTCGGCGGTCCCGACGGCGAGAGCGGACAGGACGATCGCCAGGGCGACGAGGATCGCGGCGGCGGTCAGGTCGAGACCGTTGGTGTAGTAGGACATGCCCATCCCGAGACGACCCTCGCGCCGGGACGCGCGCAGATCGGCGAGAAGCACCTGCCGCACCCCCACGAAGCCCGTGCCGACGACCGTCACCAGCAGCACGGCCGCGTGCGTCCGGGCCGCCGCCCACGGGTCGTCGCGCAGCCGCTCCGCCGCGATCAGCACCGTCGCGCCCCGCGCACGGGCGGCGAGCGCCTTGCCCAGCCGGTGGGACGACCAGCCGGCCAGCCACACCGCGGCGGCGCCCACCAGCAGGAACAGGGCGAAGACCGCGAGCGGGCCGACGGCGAGTCCGAACAGGGGGAGCGAGAAGGGGTCGCCCACGAACGCGGCCGCCGCCACGAACAGCGCGGACACGCCCAGCAGCACGGTCGCGACCAGGAACAGCCGCCCCGGGCCCACCGGCCGCACCCGCCGTACGACGCCCAGGGGCGACGTCACCACGCGGCGCAGCGACAGCGCGCTCACCGCCGCGCCGGCCGCCGGCACCAGCAGCGCCACCGCGGCCAGGCCGGCCCAGGCCAGGGGAACGGGGTGGGGCCACAGGCGGAGCAGGACCGGTACCGAGACCGTCGTGGCCACGGCGGAACCGGCCAGGCAGGCGAGCCCCGACTCCAGCGCCGCGATCCGCCGCACCTGCGCGGGCCCGGCCCCCGCCAGCCGCAGCGCGGCCAGCCGCCGGTCACGGTGCACGGCACCGATCCGCGCGCTCTGCCCGAGGAACCCGTACACCGGGATGAGCAGCAACGTCAGCGCGAAGACCACGCCGCCCCGGGTCCCCTCCTCGTCCAGCAGCCCGCCGCCGACGCCGATGTGATGGTGCCCGTCCATCGGCATGAGCACGGCGACCACCATCGCGATCCCGGTCGCGAGCCCGGCCCCGACCGCCGTCAGCAGGACCCGCCACCCTTCCCGCCGGTCCGACCCCCGGGTCAGCAGCCAGGCGAGCCGCAGATCGGCCCTCATGCCGTCACCTCCGCCGGCAGCACGGCCCCGTCGCCCATCCGCACCTCGCGGTCCGCGTACGCCGCGACCTGCGCGTCGTGCGTGATCAGCAGCACCGCCGTGCCGGACTCGCGGACCGTGTGCACCAGCGCCGTCATCACCTGCTCGCTCGCCAGCGAGTCCAGCGCCCCCGTCGGCTCGTCCGCGAAGACCACCCGCGGGCCGGTCACCAGCGCCCGGGCCAGGGCGACCCGCTGTGCCTGGCCGCCGCTCAGCTCGCCCGGCCGCAGCTCCTCCTGCCCGCGCACCCCGAACCGCTCCAGCCACTCGCCCGCCCGCTCCCGCGCCCCCGCGCGAGCGGTTCCGGCCAGCATCAGCGGCAGCGCCACGTTGTCCCCGGCGGTCAGCTCCGGGATCAGCTGCCCGAACTGGAAGACCACGCCGAAGTCGGAGCGGCGCAGCTCGCTCAGCCGCTTTTCCGGCAGCCGGTCGAGCCGCTGCCCGTCGTACGCCACCGAGCCCTCGTCCGGGCGGGCGATGCCCGCGAGGCAGTGCAGCAGCGTGGACTTGCCGCTGCCACTGGCCCCGGTGACGGCGAGGATCTCGCCGGCGTGCAGGTCGACCGAGGCGCCGCGCAGCGCCTGCGTCCTGCCGTGCGCCTTGACGAGGTCCCGGCCCGCGAGGAGCGGTACCGAGGGGTCCCCCTTGCTGTTCATGCTGCGTCGACCTCCGCGGTCAGAGTGATCAGCCGGGCCGCCGTGGTGTTCATCCAGCGGAGGTCGGCGTCGAGGTGGTTGAGGGCGTAGTCCGCCGAGAGCACGGTCGCCAGATCGGTGTCCGCGGCGGTCTTGAGGGCCGTCAGCTCCCGCATCCGCTTCATGTGGGCGGCACGCTGGGCGCCGAGGTAGGCGGCCGGCTCGCCGCCCGAGAGGATCGACACGACGACCTTGGCGAAGATCTCGTTCGTCACGAACGGCGCCGGCGGGGCGATCTCGGCCGCCCAGCGGGTCAGTTCGTGCGAACCGTTGTCCGTCGAGCGGTACAGGGTCCGCTCCGGTCCGCCGTCCGCGTCCGTGCCGTCGACCTCCGCGAGACCGTCACGGACCAGGCGCTGCAATGTGGTGTAGACCTGCCCGTAGGCCAGTGGCCGGGCCTGTGGGAACCGTTCGTCGTGGCGTCGCTTGAGGTCGTAGCCATGGCTCGGCCCCGCCGCGAGCAGCCCCAGAAGAATGTGCCGGGTGCTCATGGACATCAGTATGCACTAGCTACATGTACTGAGTGAATAGTGGTGGGGCGCGAGGACGGGCCGACCGGGATGTCGTATCCCTCACGTAGTTACCCCTCATACGTCTGCCATCGCGTCCACTGGGTAGGCCTGCGATATCCCGCCACCTACCGCCGTACCGATCGCAACGACAAGGAGGCCCCCGTGGCCGCACTGGCACACCCCCTGCTCCCGGCCCCGTCCAAACCCGGGGCGGAGCCTTCCGCCGACACCCAGGAGCTGTACGCCTGCGCCTTCAGCGCCGAGGGAAGCTATGTCGAGGCGCCGCTGACGAGTGAACCGCCGCTGCCCGACGCCGAGCCCCTGACAAGTGAACCGCCGCTCTCCGACGCCGCCCCGCTGACCAGCGAGTCCGACGCGACCCCGGACTCCTTCGGCCCGGGGCTGTAGATGGCCGCACCCCTCGACGAGGAGCTGTCCCGGCTCGCGGAGCTGCATGGCGTCGCCACCTCCTACAGCCCGTCCCCGGACCGCACGGTCGCGGCCTCCGCCGACGCCGTCGTCGCCGTCCTGGCCGCCCTCGGTGTCGACGCGGCCACCCCCGAGGCCACCCGCGACGCCCTCGCCGAGAGGGAACGGGAGCTGCGCGAGCGCCTGCTGCCGCCGAGCCTGGTCCACTGGACCGACGCCGGAGCCGGTCCCGCCGCCCTCGCCGCCCTGCCCGCGGGCACCCGGCTGAGCGTCGAGACCGAGCAGGGCGAGACCCGGGCCGCCGCCGAGGGACTCCCGCCGGGCGTCCACCGCGTGACCGCCGCCGCCCCCGACGGGCGCACGGCAGAGGCCCACCTGATCGTCGCGCCGCCCCGGCTGCCCACACCCACCGGACGCTCCTGCGGACTCCTCGTCCAGCTCTACTCCCTGCTCTCCGCCCGCTCCTGGGGCATGGGCGACCTCGGTGACCTCGCCGAGCTGGCCGCCTGGGCCGGGCGCACGGCGGGCGCCGGATTCGTGCAGGTCAACCCGCTGCACGCGGCCGTACCGGGCGCCCCCACCGACCCCTCGCCCTACCGGCCCTCCTCCCGCCGCTTCCCCGACCCGGTGCACCTGCGGGTCGAGGACGTCCCCGAGTACGCCTACGCCGAGGACCGCGAACAGCTCCAGGCCGTCCTGGAGCGGGCCGCCCGGCTGCGTGCCGGCGTACTCGACAAGGGCGCGCTGATCGACCGGGACGCGGTGTGGGAGCTGAAGCGGGAGGCGCTGGAGGCCGTGCGCGCGGTCCCGCTCGGGCCGGGCCGGCAGGCCGACTACGCCGCCTTCCGCGCCGGACAGGGCCAGGCCCTGGAGGACCACACCACCTGGTACGCGCTCGCCGAGGTGCACGGCTCCGACTGGCAGGCCTGGCCCGCCGGGCTGCGCGACCCCCGCTCGCCCGAGACCGCCCGCGCCCGCGCCGAGCTCGCCGACCGCGTCGGCTTCCACTCCTGGCTCGCCTGGCTCACCGACGAGCAGCTCACCGCCGCCCAGCGCGCCGCCCGCGAGGCGGGCATGCGGGTCGGCATCGTCCACGACCTCGCCGTCGGCGTGCATCCCGGCGGCGCCGACGCCTGGGCGCAGCAGGACCACTTCGCCGCCGGCATGTCCGTCGGCGCCCCGCCCGACGCCTTCAACGCCCGCGGCCAGGACTGGGGCCTGCCGCCCTGGCGCCCCGACCGCCTGGCCGCCTCCGGCCACGCCCCCTACCGCCGCCTGCTGCGCGCCCTGTTCCGCTACGCGGGCGCCCTGCGCATCGACCACGTCATGGGGCTGTTCCGGCTGTGGTGGGTGCCGCAGGGCGGGCCGCCGACGGAGGGCACGTACGTCCGGTACGACGCCGAGGCCATGCTCGCCCTGCTGGCGCTGGAGGCCTCCCGGGCGGGGGCCGTGGTCATCGGCGAGGATCTGGGCACGGTGGAGCCCGGGGTACGCGAGACGCTCCAGCGGCGCGGGGTGCTCGGCACGTCGGTGCTGTGGTTCGAACGGGACTGGGAGGGCGACGGCCGGCCGCTGCCGCCGGAGAGCTGGCGCGCCGACTGCCTGGCCACCGCCACCACCCACGACCTGCCGCCCACCGCCGCCCGCCTCACCGGCGAGCACGTCGAACTCCGCGACTCCCTCGGCCTGCTCACCCGCCCCCTGACCGAGGAGCGGGCGGAGGCGGCCGCCGACGCCCGGGAGTGGCTGGCCGTCCTCGACCGGCTCGGTCTGCTCGGAACCGCTACCCCGGCCGGGGAGGAGACCGCCGCCACGGAGGAGGCCGAGATCCAGGCCGTCCACCGCTTCCTGCTGCGCACCCCGGCCCGCATGATCGGCGTCTGGCTCCCGGACGGCATCGGCGACCGGCGCCCGCAGAACCTCCCCGGCACCTGGGACCAGTATCCGAACTGGCGCCTGCCGATCGCCGACGCGGCGGGGCGCCCGGTGACGCTGGAGGAACTGACGGGGTCGCCGAGGGTGCGGGCGCTGCTCGCGGTGCTGGGGGAGGGCTGAGCCGTGGCGTTCATAGTCCACCCCGGACGCGCGGCCCATTCCGGCGTTCGATACTTTGGCAACGTGGACAAGAAGAACGCCCTGCGCGCCGGCGCCCTGGCCGCCGGTACGACGCTGATGATGCTGCTCATGTCGTCCCCCGCGCTCGCGGTGACCCGCGACGACGGTGACGACCCCGGCCAGCCGCTGAGCATGGGCGCGACGCTGGGTCTCTATGTCGTGCTGCCCCTCGTGATCTTCGGGATCATCGCCGGCCTGGTCATGGTGCTGGACAAGTCCGACAAGGCGAAGCTCGTCAACACCAAGGCCAAGGCCAAGGCCTGACCTTCGCAACTCCCGTCGAGGGCGCCGGTGACGCCGGCGCCCTCGACGTGTTTCCCGGCGCCCCGGATCAGGCGGGATCGGGCGCCGTCAGATAGCGCTGCACGGTCGGCGCGAGCCACGCCACGATCTCATCGAGGGTCAGGGCCGCGGCCGGCTCGACGCGCAGCACATGGCGGGTGAGCGCCAGCCCCAGCAGCTGCGAGGCGCACAGGGCGGCCCGTACCGGGGCCTGACCGGGGTCCGGGCAGGCCTGCCGGGCCACCGGCAGCAGCTGGTCCCGGAAGATGCCCCGCATGCGCTCGGCCCCGGCCTGGTTGGTGACGCCGACCCGCAGTACGGCGGTCAGCTCCTCGTTGTCCTCCCACATCCCGAGGAAGTGGGTCACCAGCGCCCGCCCGATCTCCTCGTGCGGCAGTGCGTCCAGGTCCGGCAGGCGCAGGTCGATCGCCACGGCCGCCGCGAACAGACCCTCCTTGTTGCCGTAGTACCGCATCACCATCGACGGATCGATGTGCGCGTCCCCGGCGATCGCGCGGATGGTGGCCCGCTCGTATCCGTCGGTGGCGAAGCGCTCCCGGGCGGCGGCGAGGATCGCGTTGCGGGTGGCGTCGGAGCGGCGGGGGCCCGTGCTGGCGTTCATGCCGTAGAGCGTAGGTCAACAACTGTAGGCCAACAAGTGTTGACGCCTTCTGTGCGCGGCCCTAGGCTTGCCAACAAGCGTTGACCAACAAGCGTTGGCATCCCAGGGGGCCCTCATGAACGGCACGACTGGCACCACCCGCACCGCCCACCGCGTCCTCGTCGTGGGCTCCGGTCCCACCGGCCTCCTCCTCGCCGGCGATCTCGCCGCCGCCGGCGTTCCCGTCACCCTCGTCGAGAAGCGCCCGCACCGGATCAGCAACCTCTCCCGCGCCTTCGTCCTGCACGCCCGCGCCCTCGAACAGCTCGACGCCCGCGGCCTCGCCGACGACCTGGAGGCGGTCGGCCGCCCCCTCGACCGGCTCCGCCTCTTCGGCCGCCTCACCGTCCGCCTCGACACCCTCCCCTCCCGCTTCAACCACCTGCTCGTCCTCCCGCAGTACGAGGTGGAGAAGGTGCTGGAGCGACGCGCGGCCGAGGCGGGCGTCGACTTCCGGTACGAGACCGAGCTGACCGGCCTGACCCAGGACGCGGACGGCGTCACGGTCCAGGTCGAGGGCCCGGACGGCGGCACCGGGACACTGCGGGCCGCCTACGTCGTCGGCGCCGACGGCATGCGCAGCGCCGTGCGGGAAGCGATCGGGCTGCCGTTCCCCGGCAAGTCGGTGATCCGCTCCGTCGTCCTCGCCGACGTGCTGCTCGCGGAGAAGCCGGAGAGCCTGCTCACCGTCAACGCCGTCGGCGACGCCTTCGCCTTCATCGCCCCCTTCGGCGACGGCTACCACCGCGTGATCGGCTGGCACCGGGGCCGCGACGTCCCGGACCACGAGCCCCTGGAGCTGGCGGAGGTCAAGGAGATCACCCGGCTCGCCCTCGGCCATGACTTCGGGATGCACGACGCCCGCTGGATGTCCCGCTTCCACAGCGACGAGCGCCAGGCGCCCGCCTACCGGGTGGGCCGGGTCTTCCTGGCCGGCGACGCCGCCCATGTGCACACCCCCGCCGGCGGGCAGGGCATGAACACCGGCCTCCAGGACGCCGCCAACCTCGGCTGGAAGCTCGCCCAGGTCGTGTGCGGCCACGCCCCCGAGGCCCTGCTCGACACCTACCAGGCCGAGCGCCACCCCGTCGGCAGGTCGGTGCTGCGCAGCAGTGGCGGCATCGTCCGCCTCGCCATGGCCAAGCGCCCCTGGGAGCTGGCGCTGCGGGCCGCCCTCACCACGTTCCTCGACGCGGTCGGCCCGGCCCGCCGCAAGGTCGCCGCCCAGGTCACCGGCATCGGCTACGACTACGGCGCGCCGAAGGGCGCCCACCGCCTCACCGGCACCCGCGTCCCGGACGTCCGCCTGTCCGGCGGGGGCCGCCTGTACGAGGCGCTGCGCGGCGGCCGGTTCGTGCTGATCACCCCGCAGACGCAGCCGGAGGCGTACGAGGACGGGTCCGGGCGCGCGGACCGGCTGGCCGTGGCGCGCTGGGCGGCCGACCGCCGTACGACCGTGCTGGTCCGCCCCGACGGATACGTGGCCTGGGCCGCCGACGCGGCCGGTGCGGCGGCGATCGGGGCGGCCCTCGCCGCCCACGTGGGGTGAGCCACGGAAAGGGGCGCCCGGCGTGCTGCCGGGCGCCCCTTGCGCGTACCTGACCGCGAAGGACTAGCCGGCCGCCGCCGCGTCCGCCGCCTGCGCCCTCAGCGCGCGCTCGATGCCCGCGCGGGACTCCGAGACCAGCCGGCGCAGGGCCGCACCCGGCTCGGCGGAGGCCAGCCAGGCGTCCGTCCGGGCGAGGGTGTCCTGCGAGACCTGGAGCGCCGGGTAGAGACCGATCGCGATCTGCTGGGCGATCTCGTGCGAACGGGAGTCCCAGACGTCCTTCAGGACCTCGAAGTACGGCTCCGTGTACGCCGACATCAGCTCCCGCTGACCGGTCTGCACGAAGCCGCTGATGACGGCCTCCTGCACGGCGTTCGGCAGCTTGTCCGACTCGATGACCGACGCCCAGGCCTCCGCCTTGGCCTCCACCGTCGGCCGGGCCGCCCGCGCGGTCGCCGCGTGCCGCTCACCGGCGGCCGTCCTGTCCCGCTCGTACTCGCCCGCGATCTCCGCGTCGTCGAACCGGCCGACCGCCGCGAGCCGCTCCACGAACGCCCACCGCAGCTCGGTGTCGACGGCCAGGCCCTCGACCGTCTGGGTGCCCTCCAGCAGCGCCTCCAGCAGGTCCAGCTGCTCCGGCGTACGGGCCGTCGCCGCGAACGCCCGCGCCCACGCCAGCTGGTGGTCGCTCTCCGGCTCCGCCGCCCGCAGATGGGCCAGCGTGGCGTCCGTCCAGCGGGTCAGCAGCGCCTCACGGGCGGCCGGGTCGGCGTACATCTCGATCGCCAGCTTCACCTGCCGCTGGAGCGACTGCACCACACCGATGTCCGACTCCTTGGCGATGCCGGACAGCACGAGGGAGAGGTAGTCCCGGGTGGCCAGCTCGGCGTCCCGGGTCATGTCCCAGGCCGACGCCCAGCACAGGGCGCGCGGCAGGGACTCCTGGAAGTCGCCGAGGTGCTCGGTGACGACCCTCAGCGACTCCTCGTCCAGCCGGACCTTGGCGTACGACAGGTCGTCGTCGTTGAGCAGGACCACCGCCGGACGGCGCTTGCCCACCAGCTGCGGTACGGCCGTCAGCTCGCCGTCGACGTCCAGCTCCACGCGCTCACCGCGCAGCAGCTTGCCCGTCACCTCGTCGAGGTCGTACAGACCCACGGCGATGCGGTGCGGGCGCAGAATGGGCTCACCCTTCGCGCCGGCGGGCAGCGCCGGGGCCTCCTGGCGGATCGCGAAGGAGGTGACGATCCCCTCGGCGTCCGTCTCGATCTCCGGCCGCAGCACGTTGATGCCCGCCGTCTCCAGCCACTTCTTCGACCAGGTCTTCAGATCCCGGCCGGAGGTCTCCTCCAGCGCGCCGAGCAGGTCGGACAGGCGGGTGTTCCCGAACGCGTGCTGCTTGAAGTAGGCCTGCACGCCCCGGAAGAACTCGTCCTGGCCGACGTACGCCACCAGCTGCTTCAGGACGGAGGCGCCCTTGGCGTAGGTGATGCCGTCGAAGTTGACCAGCACGTCGTCCAGGTCGCGGATGTCCGCCATGATCGGGTGGGTGGACGGCAGCTGGTCCTGCCGGTACGCCCAGGTCTTCATCGAGTTGGCGAACGTGGTCCACGAGTGCGGCCACTTCGAGCCCGGCGCGGCGGCCTGGCAGGCGATGGAGGTGTAGGTGGCGAACGACTCGTTCAGCCACAGGTCGTTCCACCACTCCATGGTGACCAGGTCGCCGAACCACATGTGGGCCAGCTCGTGCAGGATGGTCTCCGCGCGCACCTCGTACGCCGCGTCCGTCACCTTCGACCGGAAGACGTACTGGTCGCGGATGGTCACGGCACCCGCGTTCTCCATCGCGCCCGCGTTGAACTCCGGCACGAAGAGCTGGTCGTACTTCTGGAACGGGTACGCGTAGTCGAACTTCTCCTGGAACCAGTCGAAGCCCTGCCGGGTCACCTCGAAGATCGCGTCCGAGTCGAGGAACTCGGCCAGCGAGGGCCGGCAGTAGATGCCGAGCGGCACGGACTGCCCGTCCTTCTCGTACACGCTGTGCACCGAGTGGTACGGCCCGACGATCAGCGCGGTGATGTACGTCGAGATCCGCGGGGTCGGCTCGAAGACCCAGACGTCGTCCTTGGGCTCGGGCGTCGGCGAGTTGGACACGACGGTCCAGCCCGTCGGCGCCGTCACGGTGAACTGGAAGGTCGCCTTCAGGTCGGGCTGCTCGAAGGAGGCGAAGACCCGGCGGGCGTCCGGCACCTCGAACTGGGTGTAGAGATAGGCCTGGTCGTCGACCGGGTCGACGAAGCGGTGCAGGCCCTCGCCGGTGTTGGTGTACGCGCAGTCGGCGACCACGCGGAGGATGTTGCGGCCCTCCAGCAGCCCGGGAAGGGCGATCCGCGAGTCCTCGAAGAGCTCGGCGGGGTCGAGGGGATCGCCGTTCAGCGTCACCTCGTGCACGGCCGGGGCCACCAGGTCGATGAACGACTCGGCGCCGTTCTCCGCCACGTCGAAGCGCACCGTGGTCACGGACCGGTAGGTACCGCCCTCCTGCGCGCCGGAGAGGTCGAGATCGATCTCGTACGAGTCAACGGTGAGCAGCTTCGCCCGCTGCTGCGCCTCTTCGCGAGTCAGGTTTGTGCCAGGCACGCGGTCATCTCCTCGTTATGTGTCGGTTGCGCCATCCTTCCACGTGACCCGCGCCGAACGCGATGTCCGGATCCCGCCGGTGGGTGGCGCGGAATCGCGCCAGCCTGGGCCCATGACGACCTACACGGCACGCCCCGTCGACCCGCGGGCCCTGAAGGAGCTCCGCGGTGCCGACGACGCCGGGCGGCGAACGGTTCCCGTGACCGACGAGGAGGGTGGCTCCCCGCTGCGCTGCTGCCTGCGCCGCAGCACCCCCGGCGAACGGATCGCGCTCGTCTCCTACGCGCCCCTGCGCCGCTGGGCCGCGGAGCACGGCGCCGACCCGGGCGCCTACGACGAACAGGGCCCGGTCTTCGTCCACGCGGATGAATGCCCCGGCCCGGACGGCGACGGCCACCCCTTCGCCAACGCCCGCCGCACGGTGCGCCGCTACTCCGCCGACGGGCACATCCTGGGCGGACGGCTCGTCGAGGACCCCGCGGGCCCCGAGGGGTTCGACGCGGCCTTCGCGGAGGCCTTCGCCGACCCCGCGGTGGCCCTCGTCCATGTGCGGGCGGTGGAGTACGGGTGCTTCCTGTACGAGGTGCGCCGGCCCTGAGGGCCCTCGTCCGCGCCGTCAGCCGCCCACGGTCAGGGTCCAGCGGGAGCGGCCGCGTACCTGGATCAGGCCCGGTTCGAGGGGGTGACGGCCGCGCCCGGAGGCGAGGCGGCGGTCCGGGGCCAGGTTCTTGTCGAGGAGCCACAGGTCGACCGACTCCCCGGCCGCCTCCTCGCCGCACTCCAGGCGGGCGTCGCCGGGACGGCCGGTGTAGTGGATCACGTCGTGGCCCTCGCCCGCGATCTCGGAGTCAAAGGCGCGTGCCTCGTCCACGCCGGTCACTCCCAGCACCCACGGCTGGCCGTCGCGGGTGCCGACACTGACCCAGGTGACCGCTCCGGGGCGGGCCTGGACGGGGCCCCGGCCGCCCTCGCCACCCGTCTGGGCCAGCACCACGGCCGGGGACAGCGCGTCGAGGGGGCCCGCCTGCACCTGGTGGAAGCCGGCCCGGCGCGCCGGGGAGGTGAGGGCGAGCAGGACGGGGTCCCCCCGGTGCGCCAGGACCTCCGTGCCCCGGCCCTCGACGCCGTCGGCGAGGACCCGCGCCGAGGACAGCGGCAGCAGCCGCAGCGACCAGCGGGCCAGGCCCTTGAACCGGATCCGGGTCGCGGCCCTGCCGTCGGCGAAGAGCAGGGCACGGCCGCGGGCCCCGGAGCCGGGCGGGAGCGGCAGCGGGCGCTCGGCACCGCCGGCGTCGCTCTCGTACGCCTCGAACCAGCCGACGGGGGAGTTCGGCACGAGGTCGTACTCCAGGACCACCGGCGCGCCGGGCGTCGGGTTCACCACCTCCAGCGGGGCGCGGCGGGTCCGGACGGTGGACCAGTACTCCGCCAGGACCTCGTCGGACGAGGGCGAGGTGAGCGACCAGAAGGCCGCCGCCCGGACCTGGAGCAGGCACGGACCCGGGGCGGCCACCGAGCCCTGAGCTGTGTCCCCGGCGTCTCCGGCCGGCGCCGGCGTCGGCGCGGGGGCCTGCCGGGGCGCGAGCGGGTCGTCCCCCGGGAAGGCGGCCGCGAGCGAGAAGTCCCGGTCGGCCTGCCGGCTCGCGTCGAGCCGGTAGCGCAGCTCACCCGCCGGGCCCTCGTAGCGCAGCACGTCGGGGCCGTGGCCGCTCGCCCGGCCGGTCAGCGGCTCGGCCGCGCCCAGCGGGAGCACGCTCAGCGTCCAGCGGCCCGTCCCCTTCACGGCGAGGCGCAGCCGCCGCCCCTCGGGCACGCGGACCACGAACCGGCCCCGGAGCATCGGCCGCTCCGAACGCCACAGCGGCGGCCCGTCCTCCAGGCCCACCTCGACGTATCCGTCCCGGTCCTCGCGCCCCACCTCCAGCAGCACCGGACCCGGCGGCACCCGGTCGGGCACCGTGAGGGTCCGCGCGCCGCTGCCCTTGGTCTCGTACGGCCGGAAGCCGGACGGGCCGTACACCGCCGGGCCGTACACCGCCGGACCGTCCGGCCCGGGATCCGGTTGACCCGAGCCGTGCCCCTCGCCCTCGCCCTCCGGTTCGACCTCGATCCCGAAGTCCGTGGCCAGCCCGGCCAGCCCGGAGGCGTACCCCTGGCCCACCGCGCGGAACTTCCATCCGCCGTCGCGCCGGTAGAACTCGCCGAGCACGAACGCCGTCTCGGCCGACGCGTCGGCCACCGCGTAGTACGCCACCGGCGCCTCGGACATCAGCGTGACCCGGATCTCCAGCCCCGGCACCTGACCGAACGTGCCGCCGTCCGCGGAGGCGGCGATCACCACGCGGTCCACCGCCGGCTCCACGGCCGCCAGATCCAGCCACAGCCAGTCGGCGCGCACCGGCCCGCCGTCGTCCGCCGAGGCGCCCAGGTGGCGCACGGCACCGCTGGGGTGGGCGGGCTGGTTGTAGAAGACCAGGTCGGTGTCGCCGCGCACCCGCCCGCCCGCGTCGAGCAGGAGGGCGGAGACGTCGACCACCGGCACGCCGGGGGCGTTGCGCCGGCACACGGCGATCCGCACCGGCTCGGCGGGTACGGGCAGGTTGGCACCCTTGGCTGTCCGCGTCATACCGGTCAGCGTGTCACGTACACGCTGAGCGGGCGGGATGTCCTACTCGGGTGCCACGTCCTTCTTGGCGGAGGACAGCTCCGCCGCCACCAGCTCCGCGATCTGCACGGCGTTCAGGGCCGCGCCCTTGCGGAGGTTGTCGTTGGAGACGAACAGGGCCAGGCCGTTCTCCACCGTCTCGTCGCCGCGGATGCGGCCGACGTACGACGCGTCCTTGCCGGCCGCCTCGAGCGGCGTCGGGATGTCGGTGAGGGCGACACCCGGGGCGCCGGCCAGCAGCTCGGTCGCGCGCTCGACGCTGATCGGGCGGGCGAAGCGGGCGTTGACCTGGAGGGAGTGGCCGGAGAAGACCGGGACGCGCACACAGGTGCCGGAGACCTTCAGCGCGGGGATCTCCAGGATCTTGCGGGACTCGTTGCGGAGCTTCTGCTCCTCGTCGGTCTCGTTCAGGCCGTCGTCGACCAGGTTGCCGGCCAGCGGCAGCACGTTGAACGCGATGGGGCGCTTGTAGACCTGCGGCTCGGGGAAGTCGAGCGCCTCGCCGTCGTGGGTGAGCTTGTCCGCGTCGGCGGCCACCTTCTGCGCCTGCCCGTGCAGCTCCGCCACGCCCGCGAGGCCCGAACCGGACACCGCCTGGTAGGTGGCGACGACCAGCGCTTCGAGGCCCGCCTCCTCGTGCAGCGGCTTCAGCACCGGCATGGCGGCCATCGTGGTGCAGTTCGGGTTGGCGATGATCCCCTTGGGCCGGTTCACGGCCGCGTGCGGGTTCACCTCGGACACCACCAGCGGCACCTCGGGGTCCTTGCGCCACGCCGAGGAGTTGTCGATCACCACGGCGCCCTGGGCGGCGACCTTCTCGGCCAGTGCCCGGGAGGTCGCGCCGCCCGCGGAGAACAGCACGATGTCGAGCCCGGTGTAGTCGGCGGTCGCCGCGTCCTCCACCGTCACCCCGTCCAGCACGGTCCCGGCCGAGCGGGCCGAGGCGAACAGCCGCAGCTCGGTGACGGGGAAGTCACGCTCCGCGAGGATCCTGCGCATGACCGTGCCGACCTGACCGGTGGCTCCGACGATTCCGACCCTCACTGCGACTCCTTCTCCGTGGCTGGCGTGCGTCCCCTGTGTGGCCGGGACCTTTCCATCATGCGGGGCACCCCGGCCCGCATGTCCAATCCTTTGCCCGGGTTACGAGACGGCACACCGGATCAGCCCCTCGGTTCCAGGGTCCACCGGCCACCTCCCCTGATCTGGAGAAATCCTCTCGGAAGCGGCTGAAGACCGGAAGCCGTGCTGATCCGGCGCACGGGCTCCAGCCGTTCGTCCAGTTCCCACAGCACCGGCAGGTCGAGTGTGCCGCTCGACTCGTACGTGACCATCACCTCGGTTTCGGGCCCGGTGTGACGTACGACTCCACACCCCTGGCCCTCGGCGCGCTTCCCGAGCACCGGCACGGTGGCGAGGCCGGCCGGTTCGATCCGCCAGCCGGTGCGGTCGGCGGCGAGGATCTGCACGTAGCAGTAGCCCGCCTCGGACACCCACAACGAGCCGGTCACCGGGCGTCGCCGCCCCCGTGTGTCGGCGCAGAACGCCGTCCGGCCGTCGGTCTGGACGGTACGGGCGAACAGGCTGCCGTCGTCGCCGGTGGTGCGGCGCAGTCCGAGCAGCGCGGGCGGGCCGTCGTACCGGAGGACCGCGCTGCCGGTGCCCTCCGCCGGGCCGGTCAGCGCGGGCGCCTCCTCGACCGGCAGCAGCCTGAGGCTCCAGTCGCCCGCGCGCTCCAGCCGCAGCCGCACCTCGCCCTCGCCCTTGCGGAACAGCAGGGTGCGACCGTGCTCGCCGTGCTGGCTGCCCTTGAGGAAGTCCTCCTCGTCGTCGTACTCGTCGACCAGTTTCACCTCGGCCCCGAACAGCCCGCCGTCACCGCTGATCGCGTACTCCAGCAGCGCGGGCCGCCCCGGGGAGGGATTGACGAGGGTGACGGTTTTCGTCCCGCGGCCCGTCCACAGGCCGGCGGCCTGCGCGGCGGCCTGGTCCTGGACGGGCAGGGGCCGGGCGGTCAGCCGCCAGTCGCCGTCGGCCTCCAGCAGGAGCAGCAGGGGGCCGTCGGGCAGCGGGGCGGTCTGGCGGAGCCGGCCGGTGTCGTTGACGAGCAGGTCGTAGGCGTCCGGATCGGCGAGGCTCGCCGCTTCGTGGGAGGTGATCCCGAAGTAGCCGCCGCCGTCCGCGTCGCCCGCGAACTCCACGTCGAGGTCGGCCGCGGTGCCGGCGTAGACGACGACCTCGGGGCCGCGGCCGTCGAGCGGAGCGGTACCGAGCCGGCGGGCCACCGACAGCGGCTGCACCAGCACCGTCCAGCCGTTGTCGGCCTCGACCTTCAGCCGCAGTGCCCGGCCCTCCGGGGGCCGGACGAGGGCCCGGCCGTGGAAGCCGGGCAGGGTGGTGTTGAAGAGGAGGTCGTCTTCCTTGTTGCGCCGGTCGAGGGTGTGGGTGCAGAAGTAGCCCTCGCCCTCGTGACGGGCCTCGACGATCACCGGGCCCGGCGGGAGGGGCACGTCCACGGAGACCACGCCGTTGCCGCGCCCGCGCTGGACGTAGGGCTGGAAGTCGGGCCCGAAGGAGTACGGGACGGCGTCCTGTACGTCCGGCACGGCGTCGCGTACGACCGGTACGGCGTCCTGTACGACCGGTACGGCGTCCCGCACCGCGTCCTGCACGACCGCCGCCGGCGGCGGCGCCGGTTCCTCCACCGCGATCCCGAAGTCCGTCGCCAGCCCGGCGAGCCCGGAGGCGTACCCCTGCCCGACCGCCCGGAACTTCCACTGCCCGTCGCGCCGGTAGAACTCCCCGAGCACGAACGCGGTCTCACTCGACGCGTCGGTCACCTCGTAGTGCGCCACCACCGTGCCGTCCGCGGCCAGCGCCCGCACGTACAGCCCCGGCACCTGCCCGAACACCCCGCCGTCGCAGGAACCGGCGATCAGCACCCGCTGGATTCCGGGCTCGACGCGCGGCAGGTCCACCTCCAGCCATTCGGCGAGCATCCCGCCGCCCTCGGCCGCCCCCGTGTGCCGTACCGCCCCCGACGGGTGCGCGGGCTGGTTGTAGAAGACCAGGTCGGCGTCGCCGCGGACCTTGCCCGCCGCGTCGAGCAGCAGCGCCGAGGCGTCCACGACCGGAGCCCCGGGGACGTTCCGGCGGCAGACCGTGACCCGCAGCGGGGCTGCCGGGACAGGGGTGTTCGCTCCTTTGGTGATGTGCGTCATGGCGCTCATCGTGACAGCGGAGGCGGCGTGAAGTCGATGGGTCGATCAAGTGGACGGGTGGGCTCCGGAGAGCGCCGGAAATCGCCGGCCGGAGCGCCGAACGTTTCCCACCGCTCCGGCGTCATAGGGGAAACGCGGCGAGGGGAGGAGCGGCTGTGCTGCGCAGAAAGGCCCGCCGCGGCCAGGGGGCGGACCACGCAGGGAGCGACCCGCTGGACGCGGCACAGGAACGCCGGGTGCGGGCGGTGCTCGCGCTGGGCGGGGTACCGCAGGCGGACCTGCCGGACGGGGTGCAGCAGGTCCGCCTGCGGCTGCTGGAGCGGGCCGCGGGCGGGCAGGAGGCGCCGCGCGACGTGTCCGCGTGGGCGGCGGTGGTCGCCTCCAACCTCGCCATGGACTGGCACAGAGCCAAGCGCCGCCAGGAACGGCTCGGCGAGCGCCTGGCCGCGCTCCGGCAGGCCGACCACCCCTCCGGCGAGGACACCAGCCTGCTCTCCCTCGCCGTCGCCCGGGGCCTGGACGAACTGCCCGACGCCCAGCGCCAGATCCTCGTCCTGCGCTTCTACGCCGACCTGCCGGTGCGCGGGATCGCCGAGGAACTCGGCATCCCCGAGGGCACGGTCAAGAGCAGGCTGCACACGGCGGTACGCGCCCTGCGCGCCCGCCTGCACGAGGACGAGGTGGTGTGACGTGACCGCCGAACACGACGGCTACGACGGCTACGACGGCCGCGACGGCTACGAGGGCTCTGACGGCTCTGACGGCCGCGACGAGCTGGACGCGTTGCTGGCCGTGCTCGCCGACGAGCCGCTGCCCGACGAGGCCCGCGCGGACGCCGCCTTCATGGCCGAACACCGGGCCGCGGCGGCCGATGTGGCCCTGCTGCGGAAGCAGTTGGGGATCATCGGTGACACGCTGGCCGGCCCGACGCCCCACCCCCACCCCCGCCCGGCACCGGCACCCGCCCCGCCCAGAGAGCGCTGGTACCGCCACCCCGGCGTGCGGACCCTCTCCTTCGGCGCGCTCGTCACCGCCGCCGTCGCCTCCGCCGTGCTGGGCCTGGGCTGGCTCGTCGCGGCGAACAACGGCGTCAGCGAGAACTCGGGCGGCTCCGCGAGCGACAAGTCGGCGCCGTCCGGCAGCAGCGCCCGCGGCCCCGCCCACCTCGCCTGCGCCCGCCTCCTTGTCGAGGGCGACATCACGAAGGTGCAGCCGGTCCGCGGCACCGCCGAGGACCGCGTCACCCTGCGCGTGACCCGCTCCTACATCCCCGCGAAGGGCAAGGGAGAGGTGAGCTTCCGGGTGGAGCGGGCGGTCGTCCCCGACTCCCGGCCGGGGCAGCACGTCCTCGCGGGAATCCAGAAGGAGGCCACGAACCCGGACCTGTGGATCACCGATCCCGCCGGGATCGCCCGGGAGCGCGCCGCCATCACCGAGGCACTGCCCGCGTCCGGCGCCGTCGCCTGCGAATGACGAACGGGCGGGCGCCCTCAGGACGCCCGCCCCGCGGTTCGGCTTGAGCGGCTCAGCTCTCCTTCGAGCGGGCGTAGTGACGGGACGCCTTCGCGCGGTTGCCGCACGCGGCCATCGAGCACCAGCGGCGGGTGCCGTTGCGCGAGGTGTCGAAGAAGTGCAGGACGCACGTCTCGTGCGCGCAGGTCCGGATCCGGTCCGGCGCGGTGGTCAGCAGTTCCAGGTAGTTCCGGGCGGCGAGCCAGGCGGGCGCCCAGGAGACGTCCCTGAACTCGGCCCGCTCGGCCGGCCCCTCCGCGCTGAGCCCGGCCCGGATCCGCCCGTGTTCCAGCACGGCGTCGACGAGCGGCGCCCCCTCCTGCGGCGACCCGTCCACGACCGCCCTGAGGGCGTCCCGGGCCTGGAGGAGGTGCCGCAGCGTACGCGCGTCGGGCTCGTACTCCAGCCCGTTGCCCGCCAGCCACACCGCGAGCCCGTCGGTGTCGGTGAGCAGGTCCTGCGTGACGCCCTCCCGGTTCCAGCGCGTGTTGAGCAGGTCGAGCGCGAGGGGCTCACCGGTGAGGGGACGGGGGTCGCGGGCGGCGGGCATCGGCACTCCTTCTTCGCTAACCACTCAAGGGTACGTGACCGGTTGACGTACACGATTCTAACTGCTTAATCTCCTTATACAGGTTAGATCGACTGAGGGGACCAGCCATGACCCTGCGCACCGGCCACACCGGCCTGAACGTCACCGACCTCGACCGCTCGCTCGCCTTCTACCGGGACGTCCTCGGCTTCACGCTGCTCGCCGAGGGCAAGGAGGACGGCCGGCGGTACGCGTTCCTCGGCGACGGCGGCGACAGTCCCGTCCTCACCCTCTGGCAGCAGGCCGAGGGCCCGTACGACCGCGCCCGCGCCGGCCTGCACCACCTCGCGTTCACCGCCGACTCCTTCGCCCGGGTCGAGGAGTACCAGCAGGCGCTGAGCGCCCACGGCGTCGACTTCGCCTACGAGGGCGTGGTCGCCCACCGCGAAGGCGCGGCCTCGGGCGGCATCTTCTTCCACGACCCCGACGGCACCCGCCTGGAGATCTCCGTACCGCATGGCCTCGAAGGCGCCCCCGCCCCGCACACCTCCGCGCCGACCTGCGGTTTCTTCTAGCCATGGCCGTCTACCACCAGGGCTCCCGAGCCGTGCAGGACCGCGTCGGCGTCCGCGAGCTCGCCGACCACGTGGGCCGCGCCATGGGCACCGGCATCAAACCGGTCGCCGCCGCCTTCCTGGAACTCCAGCCGCTGCTGATCGTGGGCGCGGCGGACCCGGGGACCGGCAGGGTCTGGGCCACACCCCTGGCGGGCACCCCCGGCTTCGTGCGGGCGACGGGCCCGCACCGGATGTCCGTCGCGGGCGGGCCACCCCCGGCCGACCCGCTCGCCGCGGCCCTCACCACCCCCGGCACCCCCGTCGGCACCATCGCCCTGGACCCCCGCACCCGCCGCCGCATGCGCCTCAACGGCCGCCTGTGTCCCACGGAACGGGGGTTCGCGGTCGAGGCGGACCAGGTGTTCGCCAACTGCCCCAAGTACCTCCAGAAGAGGCAGACCTACGAGACCGTGCCCGACCGCGTCCCGGGACCACCCCGCCGGTCCGCCGAACTGTCCACCGCCCAGGCGCGGTTCGTCGAGACGGCCGACACCTTCTTCCTCGCCACCGTCCACCCCCACGGCGCCGACACCAGCCACCGCGGCGGCAACCCCGGCTTCGTCCGCACCACGTCGTCCCGCGAACTGACCTGGCGGGACTACCCGGGCAACTCCATGTTCCTCACCCTCGGCAACCTCCTCACCGACCCCCGGGCCGGCCTGCTCCTGATGGACTGGACGACGGGCACCACCCTCCAGCTCACCGGCGAGGCCCGCACCGAGCACGGCACGGACGGCGAACGCCGGGTCCGCTTCACCCTCACGGAGGCCGTGGAGACCGAGTCCGCGCTGCCCCTGCGCTGGTCACCGCCGGAATACTCACCGGCCAACCCGGACCCGGCAGGCTAACGTCCTGTCATGCGCCGAAAGTTGAGAGTGGCGGCCTACGCCGTGTGCGTCCGCGACGGACAGATCCTGCTCGCCCGTTCACCGGCCCCCGACGGCACGCCCGAATGGGTCCTGCCCGGCGGCGGCATGGAGCACGGCGAGGACCCGTACGACACCGTCCGCCGTGAGCTGACCGAGGAGACCGGCTACCGGATCGAGGTGACCGGCCTCCTCGGCGTGGACTCCTCCCGCCATGTCCTCCGCCGCCGGACCCTGCGCCGCCCGACCGACCACCACGGCGTCCGGATCGTCTACGAGGGCCGCGTCGCCGGCGGCGAACTGCGCAACGAGGTGAACGGCTCCACCGACCTGGCCGCATGGCAGGACCTGGACGCGGTACCCGGCCTCACCCGGGTCCGCCTGGTCGACGTCGCCCTGCGCCTGTGGCGCGAACGCCCGGCGGCGGGCCGGGTGCCGAGCGGGGCGGAGGAGCCCGGGTAACGGCCCCGGGGCCTGTCCCCTACCCCGCCAGATGAACGCGGAGTGACCGCCCTCCGGCCACCCGCGGACCGCTTCGTGGCCATGCCAGATACACCATGATCCACGTACGGTGATCGGCGCTGCGCGTTGCCGTCTCGTTCACGCGCAGGTCATCCCCGGTGCCAACGATCCAGAGCGAGCGGGATGTTCGCTACAGCGACCGCCCGCGACCACTGCCGACGCAGTTCGCACTCGGGGAGATCGCGCCATGTCGCGCATACGCTCTGTCGCCAGCACCGCGCTGGGGGTCAACCGCCGTACCGTCCTGGCCACCGCCGGGGCGGTGACGCTGTCCGCGGGCGTGGGATACGCCCTGCGCCCGACCGACAGCCAGGCCGCCACCACCACGACGTCCGAACAGGCGCCGGTCGCCCACTCCCGCAAGGCGCCTGCCCCGCCGCTCGCCCCGTACACCAAGGGGACGACCGTCGCGAGCGTCGCCGCCCCGCGCAACAGCTCCGGCTACCGCCGCCTCGGCGACGGCGCCGGCTGGAAGCGCGTCGTGAGAGGCGACCTGGCCACGCCCAAGTCCGGGCGCGCGGACCGCCGTACGGCGCTCGCGGCGTTCGTGCAGTTCACCGACCTGCACCTGATGGACGTCCAGCACCCGCTGCGCCTGGAGTTCCTGCGCTCCACCGACGTGCACGCCTGGCGCCCGCACGAGGCGCTGACCGTGCAGGGCGCCATCTCGCTCGTCGAGCGGGTCAACGCGCTGCGGGGCGCCCCCGTCACCGGCGCCCCGCTCCACTTCGTCATGACCACCGGCGACAACACCGACAACAACGCCCACTCCGAACTGGAGTGGTTCATGAAGGTGATGTCCGGCGGCCGGATCACCCCCAACTCCGGTGATCCCAGGCACTACGAGGGCGCCCAGAACAGCGGTATGAAGCTGTACTGGCAGCCCGACTCCACCCTCCGCGACAACGACAAGTCACTCGGCTTCCCGCACCTCAAGGGCTACTTGGCCGCCGCCGTCCGCGAGGCCCGCAGCCCCGGCCTCAACCTGCCCTGGTACTCCACCGTCGGCAACCACGACTCCCTGCCGCTCGGCTGCTACGGCTCGCACGGCGACTCCTACCTCGCCGAGGCGGCCATCGGCGGCAAGAAGCTGCTGAGCGTGTCCGCCGCGGACGCCAAGAAGCTCCAGGACGCCATCAAGAACGCCAAGGACCCCAAGGGCGTGCAGTACCGGGACTTCCTCAAGGCCCACGCCCGGTCCATGCGCTCGGTCACCCCGGACGAGAAGCGCGCCCCCTACACCCCGGCCGACTACCTCAAGGCCCACCTGGACCCGGCCTACCAGGGCATCGGCCCGCTGGGCCACGGCTACTCCTCGGCCAACGTGGACGCGGGCACCCAGTACTACGCCTTCCGCATCTCCGACGACGTGATCGGCATCAGCCTCGACACCACCGACGCGGGCGGTCACTACGAGGGCTCCATCGGCACCGCCCAGCTGAAGTGGCTCGACAAGACGCTGAAGGACAACAAGGACTCGTACGCCGTCGTCTTCAGCCACCACACCAGCAAGACGATGACCAACACCCGCCCCGACCCGGCCCACCCGGGCGAGCGCCGCCACAACGGGGCCGAGGTCGTCTCCCTCCTCGCGAGCCACACCAACGTGCTGGCCTGGGTGAACGGGCACATCCACAAGAACGTCATCACCCCGCACGCCGCGTCCGGGGGCCGCTCCTTCTGGGAGATCTCCACCGCCTCGCACGTCGACCACCCCCAGCTGGCCCGCGTGATCGAGCTGGTGGACAACAAGGACGGCACGATCTCGGTCTTCACCACCCTCATCGAGTCCGCCGCCCCCCACCGCACGGACTTCACCGACCTCTCCCAGACGGGCCTCGCCGCTCTCTACCGCGAGCTCTCCTACAACGCCCCCGGCGCCAACAAGACGCTCGCGGGCGACCCGGCCGACCGGAACACGGAGCTGGTGCTGAGGAAGGGCTGAAACTCACTCAACCGGCCCATCCCGAATCAACCTCCGCACGCGGCGTAGTGTCCCTCCCGGCGACCGAGCTCGACGGCACAGATGGGGGAAGACATGCGTGCACGCAAGGTACTGGTCGCAGCGGCGGCCGTCCTGGCCCTGTCGGCGACCCTGGCGGGACCGGCCCTGGCGGCCGCTCCCACCGGGGAAGCCGCAGGCCGCTCCGCCGGCCACCCGGCCACCCGCAAGGCTGTCGAGGCGGCGGTCGAGGCCGGCGTCCCCGGCGTGACCCTCACGGCGAAGGACGCCCACGGCACCTGGTCCACCACGGCCGGGACCGGCAACCTCCGCACGGGCGCCCCGCGTTCGGCGGACGACCGCTACCGCGTCGGCAGCATCACCAAGACCTTCGTCTCCACCGTCCTGCTCCAGCTGGAGGCGGAGGGCCGCCTGTCCCTGGACGACAAGGTGGAGAAGTGGCTGCCGGGCGTGGTGCACGGCAACGGCCACGACGGCAGGGCGATCACCGTCCGCCAGCTCCTCAACCACACCAGCGGCATCTTCAACTACACCGCCGACGAGGACTTCGGCCGCACCTACTTCCTCAAGGACGGCTTCTTCAAGCACCGCTACGACACCCTCACCGCGCGCCAGCTGGTGGCCATCGCCATGCGCCACAAGCCGGACTTCGCGCCGGGCACCTCCTGGAACTACTCCAACACCAACTACGTCCTGGCCGGCATGGTGATCAAGAGCGTCACGGGTCACTCGTACGCCCAGGAGATCACCCACCGCATCATCGACCCGCTCAAGCTGACGGGCACGTCGGTCCCCGGCACGCGGGTCACCCTGCCGCGGCCGAGCAGCCGCGCCTACGGCAAGCTGGCGCAGACGGCGACGGGCCCCACGTACGACGTGACCCGCCTCAACCCCTCCATCGCCTCCTCCGCGGGCGAGATCATCTCCGACTCCACCGACCTCACCCGCTTCTACCGCGTCCTCCTGCGCGGCAACCTCCTCCCGCCTCAGCAGCTGAAGGAGATGAAGACGACGGTGAAGATCGCCCAAGCCCCCAACATCCGCTACGGCCTCGGCCTCATGGACACCACCCTCTCCTGCGGCGTACACGTCTGGGGCCACGACGGCGGCATCCACGGCTCCTCGTCCTGGGCGTCCACGACGGCGGACGGCCGCCACTCGCTGGCCTTCAACTTCAACGGCGACTGGACGGGCGACAGCGACGCGGTGGTCGACGCGGAGTACTGCGGCAAGTGAGCCGCTAGCCCTCTTCTCCGCCGGGGAGGGAGCTCAGCCAGTCGATCAGCCGGGCTCCTTCCTTCGTCATGACCTCCGGGTCGCGCAGGGCGTTGGCCAGCAGTGACATGCCCTGGTACGCGCCCACCAGCGTCAGCGCGAGCCCGTCCGGGTCGGGCAGGCCCATCTCCCCGAACTGCCCCGCCACCCAGTCGAGGAGCCGCCGCATGACCTTCCCGGCCTCGGCGTCGAGGCCGCCCTCCGCCCGCTTGTCCAGTTCCGCGGCCAGCGTCCCGGTCGGGCAGCCGAAGCGGGCCGCGAGCTCACGCTGCTCCACCCAGCCGCGCACCAGCGCCACGAGGCGCTCGCGGGGACCGGGGAGTCGCTCCAACTCGTCGACCAGGACATCGAGTTGGCGGGACTGCTCGGCGAGCGCGGCCGCGACGAGGTCGTCCTTGGTCTTGAAGTAGTAGTAGACGTTCCCGGTCGGCACGTCGGCGGCGCGGGCGATGTCGGCGATCGTGGTCCGCTCGACACCCTGCCGGTGCACCACCTCGGCCGCGGCGGCCATCAGCCGCCGCCGCTTGGCCCCGGCGGCCTTCACTCTCGGGTTCTGCCCCGCGCTCTGTGAGTCAGTCACCCGACTAACTTTAGGCGGCGGTCTGTGCTACGTTCATCACATCGAAATAAGTCAGTCAGCTAACTAACTTGCTGGGGGATCAGATGATCGTCGTTACGGGTGCGACGGGCAATGTCGGCCGGACGCTGGTGCGGCTGCTGTCGGGGGCCGGGGAGCGGGTGACCGGGGTGGCCCGCCGGATCACCGAGGCGGACGTACCGCCGGGCGTGCGGGCGGTCGCCGCCGACCTGGGGGAGGCCGAGGGCCTGCGCCCCGCCCTGGAAGGCGCCGAGGCCGTGTTCCTGCTGGTGGCGGGGGAGGACCCGCAGGGCATCGTGGGTGCGGCCAAGGCGGCGGGGGTGCGGAGGCTGGTGCTGCTCTCCAGTCAGGGGGCCGGCACCCGCCCGCAGGTGTACGGGCACGCGGCCGGCTTCGAGGCGGCCGTGCGGGAATCGGGCCTGGAGTGGACGATCCTGCGCTCCGGCGGCCTGGCGTCGAACGCCTTCGCCTGGGCCGAGCCGGTACGCGTCCATCGCACCGCCGCGGCGCCCTTCGGGGATGTGGGCCTGCCCTTCGTCGACCCTGACGACGTGGCGGCGGTGGGTGCGGCGGTCCTCCGCGGGGAGGGTCCCGGCCACGCCGGGGCGACCTACACCCTCACCGGTCCCGCGCCCACGACCCCGCGCGAGCGGGCGGATGCCCTCGCGGCGGCGCTCGGCGAGCCGATCCGGTTCGTGGAGCAGACGCGGGAGGAGGCCGAGGCGCAGATGGCCGCGTTCATGCCACTGCCGGTGGTGACGGGCACACTGGCCCTGCTCGGCGCCCCCATGCCGGAGGAGCAGCAGGTCAGCCCGGATGTGGAGCGAGTCCTGGGGCGGGCCCCGCGCACCTTCGCCCAGTGGGCGGCGCGGAACGTCGGGGCGTTCCGGTGAGCGGTGAGGGGGTGTAACTGAGCCGACTTCGTTACGAGACGTCCAGTTCATCCGTACGAAACGTCCGTACCGCCTCATATCGGCTGACCCGCTGTTCACGGGTTTGGCTCGATTTATGTGCAAGGCGGGTGATCGCATGCGTACGGGACACGGACTGCGAGTGCTGTCGGTCTACGAGGGCTTCTTCTCCGGAGGGGCCCGGATCGTGCACAGCGATGTCGTGCTGGGGCTGGCGGAAGGCGGCCAGGACCACCGGGTACTCAGCATCCATGGCGAGGTGCACCGGGAGGCGACCCGGCAGCGGATGCAGGACGACGCCTGCTACCGGTCGCTGACGGCGGCCGGGGTGGAGGTCGGCACCCTCGGGCGCGGTCATACCGGTTCGGAGGATCGTCCGGCTGTTTTCGGCGGGCTCGAACTGGCCGATACGGCTCGGGCGATGGCGGCGGCCGACGTGATCCTCTCCCTCAAGGAGCAGCCGCTGGCGCTCCTGAACCAGGCCGGGCTGCCCCGCCGTCCGGTCGTGGTCTGTCTGCACCGCTCCGACCCCGAGAACCAGGGAAGCGCCCTGGACGAGCTGAAGGCCGCCATCGCCGACGGCACGGTTTTGGCGTGCGTGTGCTGCGCGGAGTCGACGCGGGCCGCGTACCGGGACGCCGGGATCCCCGCCGAGCTGCTGCACGTCATCCCCAACGGGGTGGACCTGTTCCGGTTCCGGCCGGACCCGGCCCGGCGGCTGGCCCTGCGCACGGCACTCGGCATACCCGACACGGCGCCGGTCGTCGTCTTCGCCGCCCGGTACGCCGCCATGAAGAACGTCCCGCTCTTCCTGCGGGCGGCGCGGGCCTGGCTGGGGCGCGAGGGCGGGGGCCAGGTGCTGATGTGCGGGGCGGGGATGACGCCCGGGAACCCGGCTCTGGCGGCCGACATCGAGGCCGCCTTCGGGGAGCGGGGCGCGTCCCTCACCGACCGGGTGCGCCTGCTGGGGGTGCGCGGTGACATGGAAGCGGTGTACGCGTCCGCCGACGTGGTCGCCCTCACCTCCTCCTCCGGGGAGGCGGCACCGCTCTGCCTCATCGAGGGCATGATGTGCGGGGCCGTCCCCGTGACGACCGACATCGGCGACAGCGCGGCCCTGGTCGCCGGCCACGGCGTCGTCACCCCGCCCGACCCCGACGCCATCGCCCTGGCCTGGTCGGGCGCGGTCGCCGGCCGGGCCGGCTTCGCCCCGGCCCTGCTGCGGAGCCGCGAGCGCTTCAGCCGCACCCGGATGATCGCGGCGTACGCCGCACTGCTCGAGCGGGTCCACTCCTCCCACACCGGCGAGCCGGCCGACGGACTCCGTCCGGACCTGCTCGGGGGTGCCTGGGAGCGGTAGTGAGGTGGGGTGGGGACAGCGGGCGCTCCACCCCACTACCGGGGCAGGACCACGACATACGCGGCCGGGTCGCGGTCCGCCGACGCCATCAGGGCCGTGCGGATGATCGTCGCCTGCTGTTCCATCGCGTCCCGGAGCTTCCTCGGGGTGATGTGGACGACCGTGATGCCCAGCCGCTCCAGGTGCTCCCGCTTGCGGGCGTACTCGGACCACATCGCGTCCTCCTCCTGCCGCGGGGCCCGCGTGTCCAGTTCCACCGCGACCGCCTGGTCGGGCCAGTAGGCGTCCAGGCCGCCGAGGTGGGGGCCGCCGGGGAGGCGGAGGTCGACGTTCCAGACCGGGTCGGGGAGGCCGTACTTGTGCACCATCCGGTACAGGCGGCCCTCCGCGACGGCCCGGCCCTCCGCCAGCAGCGAGTCCACGGCGTCCACCACGTGCGGGCGGGTCAGGAGCTTCGCCTGGGTCAGCTCCCGTACGACGGCGGCCGGTTCGCAGTGGCCCGCGCGTACCGCCTCGGTCAGCAGCCGACGGACCGCCGTCGCGTCCGTCAGCCCGGCCACCGCGTCCGCGAGCGCCCGCGGCACCGGTGCCACCGGCACGCCCGTCACCTGGCGCGGAGCGGGCAGGCCGGCCGCGCGGACGACGTGGACGTAGCTCACGGAACGCAGCCGGCGCAGTCGCGGGACCAGGACGTCGATGTGCTCCAGGGACGGCAGGGGAGGGGTCGACGTGAAGCCGTGCAGCGTCAGGGCGGCCAGGCCCGTGATCATCGCGTCCGCGTACGCCGGGCGGTGCGGGGTCTCCGCGCTGGGCTGCTCGGGCACCCCGGGCGCCCCGGCCGCCGGCTCCTTCGCCGCGTACATCAGGGCAGCGTGCAGGCGCTCCTCGCTGGTCGGCGGGCCGGGGTGGAGCAGGGTGACGCCGGGCAGCAGCTGCTGCCAGGGGCCGCCGGGGCGGCACTGGTCGTGCAGTTCGGCGGGGGTGACGCCGTGGGAGCGGAGCTGGGCCGCGGTCATCACACGGCGGTGCACCTCGGAGAGGTGGCGGAGGGGGCGGGGGGAGAGCGGGGTGTTGTGCGTCATGCCGACCCGATTCCCGGGTCCGATCCCTCCTCTAACCGCTGTTACAAGCTCGTCGATAAATGCGGACAAGCCGGGACTAAAGGACGGATGTTCGGGTGCCGAGTAGGCAAGGAAAACCCCTGGTCCGTTCGGGTGCGGACCAGGGGTTACGGCTCCTATTGCCTGAATTCCGTAACGGTCACAGACCGGCCGATCTCAGGCCAAAGCTTCGGCTCAGGCCACGGCCTCCCGTGCGTCGCACGCCTGTCCCCGCAGCCCCCGCGCCAGATCGTCCCGCGCCTCCAGCACCAGCCGGCGCAGCGCGGGCGCCGCGTCCGGGTGCGCCGCCAGCCAGGCGTCCGCCGCCGCCAGCGTCTCCGGCGAGTCCTGGAAGGCGGGGAACAGGCCCCGGACCACGTCCATGCCGATCTGGATGGACCGCTCGGCCCACACCCGCTCGATCGCCTCGAAGTACTTCGGCGTGTACGGCGCCGTCAGCTCCCGCTGCGAGGCCTGCGCGAAGCCCGAGATGGTGGCCTCCACCAACGCGTTGGAGAGCGCGTCGGACTCCACGACCTGGGCCCACGCCTGCGCCTTCACGGCCGCCGACGGACGGGCGGCCAGGCAGCGGACCTGGTGGCGCTTGCCGGACGCCGTGTCGTCGCGGGCCAGTTCGGCCGCCAGCACGCCCTCGTCCGCGACCCCGTGCGCCGCGAGCGGCTCCAGGAACGCCCAGCGCAGCTCCTGGTCCACCTCCAGCCCCTCGATCACGTCGGTGCCGTCCAGCAGGTCCTTCAGCAGCGCCAGATCGTCCTCGCCGGTGGCCGCCGACGCGAAGAAACGCGCCCACGCCAGCTGGTGCTCGCTGCCCGCCTCGGCCTGCCGCAGCTCCCGCAGGGCGCCCTCGGCGAGCAGCCGCTCGCCGGTCGCCCGCCAGTCCGGGGCCACGTAGTGCACCAGCGCCGACTCGGCCCAGGCGTGCAGCATCTGCACCACGCCGATCTCGGACTCCCGGCCCGCGAAGCGCAGCACCAGGTCCACGAAGTCCCGGGCCGGGAGCAGCGCGTCCCGGGTCAGGTTCCACAGGGCCGACCAGCACAGGGCGCGGGCCAGCGGGTCGGTGATCGCGCCCAGGTGCTCCCGCAGGGCGGCCAGCGAGGTCTCGTCGAAGCGGATCTTGCAGTACGTGAGGTCGTCGTCGTTGACGAGGACGAGCTCCGGTGTCTCGGCCCCCGCCAGCTCCGCGATCACCGTCCGCGGCCCCTCGACGTCCGCCTCCACACGTGCGTACCGCTCCAGCGCCCCCTCGGGCGTACGTCGGTACAGGCCCACCGCCACCCGGTGCGGGCGCAGCTCCGCGTGCGACTCGGGGGCCTCCTGGAGCACGGCCAGCTCGGCGATCCGGCCCTCCTCGTCCAGCAGCACCTGCGGGGTCAGCGAGTTGACCCCGGCCGTCTGGAGCCAGGAGCGCGCCCAGGCGGTCAGGTCCCGGCCGCTGGTCTCTTCCAGGACCGACAGCAGGTCGCCGAGACGTGTGTTGCCGTAGGCGTTGCGCTTGAAGTAGCGGCGGGCGCCTTCCAGGAAGGCGTCCTGGCCGACGTACGCCACCAGCTGCTTCAGGACGGAGGCGCCCTTGGCGTAGGTGATGCCGTCGAAGTTGAGCTTGGCGTCCTGGAGGTCGCGGATGTCGGCGGTGACGGGATGGGTGGAGGGCAGCTGGTCGGCGCGGTAGGCCCAGGCCTTGCGGCGGTTGGCGAAGGTGATCCACGCGTCGGTGAAGCGGGTCGCGCCGACGTTCGCGAACGTGCCCATGAAGTCCGCGAAGGACTCCTTGAGCCACAGGTCGTCCCACCACTCCATGGTGACCAGGTCACCGAACCACATGTGGGCCATCTCGTGCAGGATGACGTTGGCCCGGCTCTCGTACGACGCCTGCGTGACCTTCCCGCGGAAGATGTACTCCTCGCGGAAGGTCACCAGCCCGGGGTTCTCCATCGCGCCGAGGTTGTACTCGGGCACGAACGCCTGGTCGTACTTCCCGAACGGGTACGGGTAGTCGAAGTGGTCGTGGAAGAAGTCCAGGCCCTGCTTGGTGATCAGGAAGATGTCGTCGGCCTCGAAATAGGGCGCGAGGCCCTTGCGGCACATGGCGCCGAGCGGGATCTCCAGCCGGGAGCCGTCCTCGAAGGTGCGCGCGTAGGAATCCGTGACGTAGTGGTACGGGCCCGCGACGACGCACGTGATGTAGGTCGAGATCGGCTTCGTCTCCGCGAACCGCCAGACGCCGTCGGTGAGTTCGCCGGCGCCGTTGCCCCACACCGTCCAGCCCTGAGGCGCCCGCACCTCGAAGCGGAAGGGGGCCTTGAGGTCGGGCTGCTCGAAGTTCGCGAAGACGCGGCGGGAGTCGGCCGGCTCGTACTGGGTGTAGAGGTAGACCTCGCCGTCCTCGGGGTCGACGAAGCGGTGCATGCCCTCGCCGGTGCGGGAGTACGCGCACCGGGCGTCGACGGTCAGCTCGTTCTCGGCGGCCAGGTCCTCCAGGGCGATCCGTGAGCCGTCGAAGACCTCGCCCGGGTCCAGGTCCTTCCCGTTGAGCGTGACGGCGGTCACACTCGGCGCGATCAGGTCGGCGAAGCTGGAGGCGCCCGGTTCGTTGCAGCGGAACCGGATGGTGGTGACCGAGCGGAAGGTGCGCGGCTCGCCGTTGCCCTCACCGACCGCGGAGCGCAGGTCCAGGGACACCTCGTACCCGTCGACGGACAGCAGGGCGGCCCGCTCCCGGGCCTCGTCGCGGGACAGATTCTCACCGGGCACGGGCGGCAACTCCCTCATCGTCGGGGGCATGGCTGAACAGGACCGATCCTGCCATGCGCCCCTGACACCGGACAGCGGGAATGGGTCCGGTGATCCTGGTGTTGCCCGGGGAAACGACCCGTTTCCCGAGGAGAGCCATGTCCGAGACCACGACCGCCTCCGGCAAGACCCCCGTCGACTTCTGGTTCGACCCGCTGTGCCCCTGGGCCTGGATGACCTCCCGATGGGTGCTGGAAGTGGAGAAGGTCCGGGACATCGAGGTCCGCTGGCACATCATGAGCCTGGCCGTGCTGAACGAGAACCGGCTGGACGAGCTGCCCGAGCAGTACCGCGAGATGCTCGCCACCAAGGCGTGGCAGCCGGTACGGGTGGTGACCGCGGCCTGGCAGAAGCACGGCGCCGACGTCCTCGGCCCCCTCTACACCGCGCTCGGCACCCGCTTCCACAACAACGGCGAGGGCCCGACCCTCGAAGCCATCGCGGCCGCCCTCGCGGACACCGGCCTGCCCGCCGACCTCATCGAGTACGCCGAGCAGAAGGACTTCGAGTTCGACGCCGAGCTGCGCGCCTCCCACAAGGAGGGCATCGAGAAGGTCGGCCAGGACGTCGGCACCCCGGTCATCGCGGTGCCGGGCCCCGACGGCGAGCAGATCGCCTTCTTCGGCCCCGTCGTCACCCCCGCCCCCAAGGGCGAGGAAGCCGCCCGCCTCTGGGACGGCACCCTCGCGGTCGCCTCGGTCCCCGGCTTCTACGAGATCAAGCGGACCCGGACCAAGGGGCCGGACTTCAGCAACCTCTGACCTCACGCCTCCTCTGAGGGGGAACCACACGCCGTCGGTCCAGATCTTGGTGTGCTGGTACCGGCGGCATCCTCCGGGGGCGCACGTAGGCCTCGGACGTGTGGTCCGGCTTCTCCTTGCGGACGTACTCCTCCTTCTCGGTGGGAGGGCGGAACGCGGTGCCGGGACGGGCGCGGTCACCGCCGCGCCCGGGCCCTGGCCTCCGCCAGCCTCTCCAGGTGCTCCTCGTAGCCCTTGGCGTAGTACGCCGCCCGGTCCGCGTCCGGCTCCACCACCAGCGTCGGCCGGGTCCAGGCGTCCGCGTCCAGGGCCACCCCGTACCGTTCGGCGGCCGCCAGTACCGCGCCCCGCGCGCCCACCTCGCCCTCGACCACGCGCAACGGCCGGCCCAGCACATCGGCCAGCAGCCGCGTCCAGGCGGGGCTGCGGGTGCCGCCGCCGCACACCGCCAGGGTCCCCGTCAGACCCGCCGCCGCCAGACAGTGCCGGGCCGCGTAGCCGATGCCCTCGCAGGTCGCGCGGATCAGGTCGGCGGGGGTGGACTCCAGGCAGATCCCGGTGAGTTCGGCCCGCAGCCGGGGCTCGACGAAGGGGGCGCGCTCGCCGGAGGGCGCGAAGTAGGGCAGGACGCGGACGCCGTGGGCGCCGGGCGGGGTCTCGGCCAGCAGGGCGTCGACCTCGTCGTGGCGCACACCCGTCGTGGACAGCACCCAGTCCAGGGCCGCCGTGCCGACCATCGCGGGCATCGCGCGCAGCCGGTGGTCCGGGCGGTCGGTGGAGATGTACAGGCCGGCCGGTTCACCCGTCAGGTCCAGCTCGGAGGTGGCGACCAGGGCGGCCAGACAGGTGCCGACGATCAGCAGGCCGTCGCCGGGCCGGGTGACCCCGGCGCCGAGCGCGCAGGCCGGCAGGTCGTACGGGCCGTTCGCGAGCGGTGTGCCGGGCGGCAGCCCCTCGCCGTGCGCCTCGCCGGCCGCCACCGGGTCGCTGACCGGGGCGAGCAGGCCTCTGCGGTGGGTGAGCCCCAGCAGCTCGACGACCCGGTTGTCGTAGGACCGGGTCCGCGGGTCGAGGAACGGCATCGACGCGTCCGACACGTCCGTCGCCGCCCTGGCCGCGCCCGTCAGCCGCTGGAAGACCATGTCCTTGCAGTAGACGGCCGCCGTCGCCGCGTCCAGCGACCCCGGTTCGTACCGGTCGAACCAGGCAAGCAGCGGCCCCGGGCACCCCGGGAACATCGCGCTGCCCGTGCGCCGGAACACCGTCTCGAAGGTCCCGTCCGCCAGCCACTGGTCGAGCAGTTCGTGCGCCCGGCCGTCCATCCAGGACGCCGCGGGCCGCACCGGCCGCCCCTCGGCGTCGACCAGCCACACCCCGTCGCCCTGCCCGGTCAGCCCGGCCAGCTCCACCCCGTCCGGTACCCGTGCGGTCAGCGCGCCGAGCACGTCGACGACCGCCCCGTACACCTCCGCCATGTCCTGCTCCACGCGCCCCTCGCGCAGATCGAGGCCCACCGGGCGGGCCTCGACGGCCAGTTGGCGTCCCGTCGCGTCGAACGCGGCGGCCTTCACCATGGACGTGCCCACATCGATCCCGACGTACATGTCCCCTCCCGGTACGACCATTCCCGGATTCGACCATTCCCGGTACGACCATCAAGTCAGACAGTGAGCCAGCGGCTCCCCGCGCACCCAGCGCCCCACCTCCGCCGCCGCGATCCGTGCGGCCTTCTCCGCCACGGCCCGGCCGGACCCGCCCAGGTGCGGGGTCAGCACGACGCGCTCCGCCAGCCCCGTCAGCCGCGCGTCCGCCGGCAACGGCTCGACCGCGTACGTGTCGAGGGCCGCCGCCGACAGCCGCCCGCTCTCCAGCGCGTCGCACAGCGCGTCCTCGTCGAGGAGCGGGCCGCGCGCCGCGTTCACCACGACCGCGCCGGGCGGCAGCAGCGCCAGCTCGCGGGCGCCGATCAGCCCGCGCGTCTCGTCGGTGAGCCGGGCGTGCAGGGTGATCACCCGGGAGCGGCGCAGCAGCTCGTCCAGGGAGTCCAGCCGCAGGCCGTGGACCTCCCCGCGGACATACGGGTCGTACACCATCACCCGCGCCCCGAAGGCGCACAGCACCCGCGCGACCCGGCTGCCCACCGCCCCGTACCCGACCAGGCCGACGGGCAGGTCCTCCAGCTCCAGGCCGCTGTGCTCGTAGGTGTAGTAGGCCGCCCCCGCCCAACTGCCCTGCCGGGCCAGCAGGTCGTGGGCCTGCGGGATGCGGCGCAGGGCGGCGAGGAGCAGTCCGACGGTGAACTCGGCGGTGGCGGCGGCGTTGCGGCCGGGCGCGAAGCACACCCGGACGTCGTGCGTCCTGGCCGCGTCCAGGTTGACGTTGACCGGGCCGCCCCGGCAGACCACGACCAGCCGCAGCCGGGGGCAGGCGTCGAGGACGCGCGCGGTGACGGGACCCATCTGGGTCACCAGCACCTCCGCGTCCGCGAGCGCGTCGATCAGCTCGTCCTCGGCGTCGCTCGCCTCGCGTACCTCGGCGACCGGGCCGAACGGTTCGAGTGGCCAGCCGAGGGTCAACTCAGCGACCTCACAAAGCGCTTCGTGGGCGAGCGCCTCCGTGATGAGCGACGGCAGGACGAAGTGGTCGCCGGCGGCCACGACACGCACACTGCTGGCGGAGGTCATCGAAGGGAGTCTCCTGTCTCGGCGTCGAAGACATGGGTGAGGCCGGGTGCCACCCGGACCCGGTCGTCGTGCGCGAGGCGCACCTCGGGGCCGGTGAGGACGACGAGGGGGTGTTCCACCCCGTCGAGGGCGAGGGTGGCGATGCCCGATTCGAGGAGCGGCTCGTGCGCCACCACCCGGGCGGGGATGCCGTCCGTGCCCGTCAGTTCGAGGTCCTCCGGGCGGATCCCGACGACCACCGCGCGGCCCTCGGCCACCGGTACCGGCAGTGCGGTCCGCACGGTGGCCGAGAGGCGGGCGTGGCCGTCGGCCGTGGCGATGCCGGGCAGCAGGTTGATCGCGGGCTCGCCGACGAAGTCCGCGACGAAGGTGGTGGCGGGACTGTCGTAGATCTCGAACGGCGTGCCGAGCTGCTGGATCGCGCCGTCCTTCATCACCGCGATCCGGTCGGCGAGGGAGAGGGCCTCCTCCTGGTCGTGGGTGACCAGGATCGTGGTGTGCCCCAGGTCCCGCTGGATGCGCTTGAGTTCGCGGCGTGTGGTGTCGCGCTGGGCGGCGTCCAGATGGGAGAGCGGCTCGTCGAGGAGCAGCACGTCCGGCTCGCGGATCAGGGCGCGGGCCAGCGACACCCGCTGCTTCTGCCCGCTGGACAGCCCGGCCGGGCGGGCGTCGAGGATGCCGGTGAGCCCGACCCGTTCGGCGATCTCGGTGACCTTGCGGGCGACGTCCGCCGAGGAACCCCGGGCAGCCCGCCGGCGGGCCCGCAGCCCGAACGCCAGGTTCTCCGCGACCGTCAGCGGCGGATACAACGCGTAGTTCTCGAACGCCACCCCGATGTTCCGTTCCTGCGCGGGCCGGCGCACCACCGACGCACCCCCGACCAGGATGTCCCCGCCGGTCACCGGCTCCAGACCGGCGATCATCCGCAGGGTCGTCGACTTGCCGCACCCGGACGGGCCGAGCAGCCCGAGCAGTTCCCCGGAGCGGAGACCCAGGTCGATGCCGCGCACGGCGTCCACCGCCGGCCGGCCCCGCGCCCGGTAGGTCTTGCGCAGTTCACGTAGCTCCAGTGCCGTCATGGCCGCCCTTCGTCACGCAGACCTCGTAACGGACCTTGTGCTCGTCCAGGTCCCGCAGCGCCTCCTGCGACGCCCCGTCGTCGACGAGGAGCAGGTCGAAGCGGGAGAGCGGGACGACCCGGTGCAGGGCGACCCGGCCCAGCTTGGTGTGGTCGACCAGCAGGACGTTCCGGGCGGCCGCGTCGAGCATCGCCCGCTTCACGGACACGATGTGCTGCTCCTGGTGGTAGGCGTAACCCCCGTGCACGGCCGACGTGGACGCGAAGCAGACGTCCACCCGCAGCTGTCCGACCGCCTCCACGCAGGACACCCCCAGGAAGGACGAGTGCAGCGGGTCGTAGTCGCCGCCCAGCGCCATCAGGTGGATGCCCCGCTGGTCCGACAACAGGTTGATCGCCTCCAGGAAGTTGGTGACGACCGTGAGCGGGGTGATGTCGCCGAGCCGGAGCCGGCGGGCTATCTCCAGGGTGGAGGTGGAGTCGTCCAGCAGGATCGCCATGCCGGGCTCTATGTGCTTCAGGGCCTGCTCGGCGACGGCGGCCTTCTGCGCGCGCATGGTCTTCAGCCGGTACTGGACGTTCGACTCGAAGACACCCGACGGCTGTGCGGTCACCCCGCCCCTGAACTTCCGTACGATCCCCTGCCGTTCGAGCTCGTCGAGGTCCCGGTGGATGGTCATCAGGCTCACCCCGAACCGCTCGGCCAGCTCCGCCGCGGTCGCCGAGCCGTCGGCCAGCACCCGCTCGGCCATGGCGGCCTGGCGGGCCGCGGGACCCTGCTGTGCACCACTGCTGCTCATCACGTGCTCTTCCCGATCCGTCGTCCTGGGCGCTCCGGCCGGTCGGCCTCGAACAGCAGCAGGTTCTCAGGCCGCACGGTCAGCCGCACCGGATCGTCGGGGCGCAGCCGCGCCGCGTCGCCGCGCGGGGCGACCAGCGACACGTGCGGCTCGCCTTCGCCTTCGCCGAGCCGGACGGTGACCTCGACGGACCGGCCCAGCACCTCGGTGACGTACACGGTGCCGGTGAGCTCGTGGCCGTCGCCGCCCAGCGTGAGGTCGCGGGGGCGTACGCCGACCAGGACCTCGGTCCCCGGGGACGCCTTCGCCCGGACCGGCAGTTCGGTCCCGCCCTCCGACCGCACCCCGCTCTCCGTCACGACCCCCGGCAGCAGATTGATCCGGGGCCGCCCGAACGCCCGCGCCACCTCCGTGTCGCAGGGCCGGTACCAGATGTCCTCCCGGGTGCCCGTCTGCACGATCCGCCCGTCCCGGATGACCCCGATCCGGTCGCCCAGCGCCAGCGCCTCCACCGAGTCGTGGGTGACGTACAGGGTGGTCGTGCGCCGCACCGCCCCGATCGCCTTCAGCTCGGCCCGCATCTGCTGGCGCAGCTTGGCGTCCAGATGGGAGAGGGGCTCGTCGAGGAGGAAGGCGCGGGCGGGCCGGACCAGCACCCGGCCGAGGGCCACGCGCTGCCGCTGCCCGTTGGACAGCCGGCCCACCGGGCGGTCCAGCAGGGCGCTGATGCCCAGCAGTTCGGCGATGGCGCCGACCCGGTCGCGGGCCTCGGCGGCGGGCAGCCGGTGCCGGGGGGAGCGCAGCGGGGAGACGAGGTTGTCGTACACCGAGCGGTGCGGGTAGAGGGCGTAGCTCTCGAAGCACATGGCCACGCCCCGGTCGTAGGGCTCCACCGCGCGCATGTCCTTGCCGTCGATCTCGACCGTGCCCGAGTCGGGCTGTTCGAGACCGGCGACGGTCTTCAGGGTCGTCGTCTTGCCCGCCCCGGAGGGGCCGAGGAGGCAGAAGAACTCCCCTTCCTCGACGTCCAGTTCGAGGCCGTCGAGGGCGATGGTCCGCCCGTAGGCCTTGTGGATGCCGTGCAGCCCGATCATGACTTCACCGCCCCGAAGGACAGCCCGCGCACCAGGTACCGCTGGATGGTCAGCGCCAGCAGCAGCGGCGGTACGACGGACACCAGCGCGGCGGCGGCCGTGAGGTTGTACTTGGGCCGGTCGCCGCCGAGGAAGGACAGCGCGCCCACGGTCACCGTCTGCGCCTCGTTGGAGGTGAGGATGAGCGGGAAGACGAAGTTGTTCCAGGCGAAGATGAACGCCAGCAGCGACACGGCCGCGATCCCCGGCTTGACCAGCGGAAGGGCGACACGGAAGAACGCCTGCTTGCGCGTGTACCCGTCGAGCAGGGCCGCCTGCTCCAGCTCGGGGGTCAGATCGGCGAAGTACGACCGCATGATCCAAACGATCAGCGGCAGGGTGACCAGTTGCAGCACCCACACCATGCCGACGTACGTGTCGAACAGCCCGAGCTTCTGGTACAGCACGAACAGCGGGATGATCACGGTCAGTTCGGGGGCGAACCGGAACGACAGCAGCGTGAACATCAGGTTCTCCGAGCCCTTGAACCGCCAGCGCGCCGAGGCGTACGCCGCCGGGAGGCCGACGACGAGCGACAGCGCGACCGCGCCCACCGAGACCACCAGGCTGTTGACGAAGAACCGCGTGAACGGGATGCCCTCGCTGTCGCCGAGGACGGTCCGGTAGCCGTCCAGCGTCGGCGAGAAGGAGAAGTAGGTGCTGAAGAGCTGGTTCGCGGGTTTCAGGGAGAGGATCACCATCCAGGCGATCGGGAACAGCGCGAAGACGAAGTAGAGGACGAGGGCGGCGTCCGCCAGCCACCCCAACAGGCGCTTCTTGTACGTCATTTCACCTCGGCCGCCCTCCGCTGGATCCGCCCCAGATGCCGCACCAGCACCATCGCGGCCAGATACACCACGGCCCACAGCACGATCGTGTAGCTGATCCCGAAGCTGTACCGCTGGAAGCGGATCGCCTCCAGGTACGCCCGGATCTGGAGGACCACCGTCGAGTCGCCCGGCCCGCCCTCCGTCAGGGCGTAGATGATGTCGAACACCTTCAGCGAGTCCATGAACCGGAAGATCACCGCGACCAGTACGTACGGCCACAGCATCGGCAGGGTCAGCCGCCGGAAGGTGTACCACCAGCGGGCGCCGTCGACGGCCGCCGCCTCGAACGGGGAGACGGGCAGGGACCGCAGCCCGGCCAGGGCGAGGATCGCCACGAACGGGGTGTAGACCCACACGTCCACCGCGATGGACGACAGCAGCGCCCCCGTCGGGGTGTCCGTCCACTGAACTCCCCCCAGCCCGAAGGGTTTCAGCAGGTGGTTGACGACCCCCACGGACGGCTGGAGCATCAGCTTCCACATGATCGCCGCGATCACCGGGGCGATCATCAGGGGCAGGATCAGGATCTTCTCCAGGATCCGGCCGACCAGCGAGGACCGGTGCAGCAGCAGGGCGACCGTCACCCCGAGCACGGTCTCCATGGCGGCGGCGCCGACCGCGTACAGCACCGTCACCCAGGCCGAGTTCCAGAAGGCGTCCTGCGTGAAGACGGTCTCGTAGTTGTGCAGGCGGACCATGTCCGGCCGCGGCTTGCTCGCCGAGAAGTCGAACAGCGTGTAGTACAGCCCGAGTCCGAACGGGTAGAGGATCCCGCAGGTCAGCAGCAGTGCCGGAACGATCAGGAAGTACGGCCGGAGAGTGAGCCGCCAGCCCATCCGTGCCTCACCCCACCTTGGACTTGAGGTCGCTCGCCAGCCCGTCGAGCACGGATCCCGCGTCCTTGCCGCCGTATATCTCCTGGAGGGCCGCCGCCCAGCTGGTGGTGGCGTCGAAGAACTGGGCCTGCGGGGTGAACTGGATCTTCGTCTGGTCGACGACCGTCTCGAAGGTCTCGATGAAGCCGGGGAGGTGCCTCATCTTGTCCTTGTAGGCGGCGTCCTGGCTGACCGACTTCCGCACCGGGTCGATGTGGTTGTTGGTGATCGCGGCCCTGCGCAGGTGCTCCTTGCCCGTGGCCCACTGGAGGAACAGCCAGCCGGCGCTCTTCCTCTTGCTCTTGGCGTTCATGCCGAGCGACCAGATCCACATGTTGGTGGCCAGGGAGCCGTCCGGGCCCTTCGGCCCCGGATGGAAGGCGATCTTCCCGGAGGCGGGCGAGGCGCCCTTCACGGCCTGGAAGTAGGCGGCCGTGTCCGCGTCGAAGAGCATGCCCGCCTTCTTCGCGCCGAGATCGCTGGAGCACTGGTACCAGGTGTACGACGTCCACGAGGGCGGCCCGCCCTGCTTGACCATGCCCGCCCAGTTGCGGGTGAACGCGACGGCCTCGGGGGTGTTCATGGCGGGTGTGAGCTTCCCGCCCTTGACCGTGAAGTCGTGCAGCCCGTTACGGGCGTACATCGTCATGAAGCCGGGGTGGATGGTGGCCCAGCTGCGCGAGCCGCGGACCGCGATCCCGTACATGCCGTCGAAGCCCGCGCCGGGCGCCTTCTTCTTGATCACCCCGGCGAGTTCGCGCAGCTCGTCGAAGGTCTCGGCGGGCTTCAGGCCCAGCTTGCCGAACACCTCGGTGTTGTAGGCGACGACGTTCGTCTCCCAGCCCCACGGCAGCGCGTACTGGCCGCCCTGCCCGAGCGGCGCGCCCGCCTTCAGGGACCACTGGTCGGCCTGGAGGAGGTTGGGGAAGAAGTCCGCCTGGTCCCATTCGGCGCCGGTGGCGGAGGAGTTGCGCATCCAGGGCCCGAGGTCCTCCAGCCAGCCCGGCGGCCCGTACTGCCACACCATGTAGGCGCCCAGCATGAAGACGTCGTACGAGGCACGCCCGCTGGAGAGGTCCACGGTGAGCTTGTCGAAGTAGTTGTCCTCGGGGAAGACGTCGTACTCCACCTTGATGCCGGTCTTCGCGGTGAAGGACTTCAGGTCGGCGATGAGGGCGTCCGTGTACGGGTGCTTGTTCAGCAGCGCCTTGACGGTGGTGCCCTTCTCCCGCCTCCAGTCGAAGGAGCCCGTGACGTCGTCCGCGGCCGAGCCGCCGCCCTTGTCGTCGTTCCCGCCGAAGCCCGCGCCGCAGGCCGTGAGCAGCGGGGCCGCGACGGTGGCGGCGGTGAGGCCTCCGGTGAGGGCGAGGAAGCGTCGGCGGTCGTGCGCGTGCCTGTCCATCCGTGACCTCCGTGGGGGTCGGGGCCGGTCGGGTTAACACGTCGAGTCGACTCGATAACAGAGGGTGTAACGCAGAAAGAAGGCCGTCAATCCCTCGTGCGGGATGAAATCTCAGTGCAGAGTGGGAAGTTCACAGAACAGGTCGCGAAGTGTGGGAGGTCCGGATGAGATCCGGGGCCGAGGCATGGCTGGGGATCGACCTGGGGACGCAGGGCGTGCGCGCGCTGCTCGCGACGGTGGACGGCACGGTCGTGGGCAGCGGCTCGGCCCCGCTGCGCCACGGGCGGCGGGAGGGGGCGCGGCACGAGCAGGAGCCGGGGGAGTGGTGGGAGGCGGTGTGCGCCGCCGCCCGGCAGGCGCTGCCGGCCGGGTGCCGGGTGAGCGGGCTCGCGGTGTGCGGGACCTCCGGGACCGTGCTGCTGACGGACCCGGCCGGGAAGCCGCTCGGGCCCGCGCTGATGTACGACGACGGGCGGGCCGGGGCCGAGGCGGCGGGCCTGCGGGAGGACGGGCTCGCGGTCCAGGACAGCTGGGCGCTGCCCAAGGTGCTGTGGCTGCTCGCGAACGGCGGCGGAAAGGTCACCCACCAGCCCGACGTGATCAACGCCCGGCTCGCCGGCCACCCGGTCCCCACCGATTCCAGCCACGCCCTCAAGACGGCGTACGACCTAGGGCGCGACGCCTGGCCGGAGATCCCCGGAGTTCCGGCGGACGCGCTCCCCGATGTCGTACGCCCCGGCACCCGGCTCGGCGAGGTCTGCCCGGCCGCCGCCGAGGCCACCGGCATTCCCGCCGGTACGCCCGTCATCGCGGGCATGACCGACGGGTGCGCGGCACAGATCGCCTCCGGGGCGCTGCGTCCGGGCGCCTGGAACTCGGTGCTGGGGACGACCCTCGTGCTCAAGGGCGCCGCCGCCGAGCCGGTCCATGATCCCGCCGGAGTGGTCTACAACCACCGTGCGCCGGACGGGGGCTGGCTGCCGGGCGGTGCCTCCAGCGCCGGCGCGGGGGTGCTGGCCGCGCGGTTCCCGGGCGCCGACCCGGCCGCGCTGGACGCCCGTGCCGCCGCCTTCGAGCCGTCGAACGCGGTCGCCTACCCGCTCGTCTCACCGGGCGAGCGCTTCCCGTTCCGCCGCCCGGACGCCACCGCCCTGCTGCTCGGCGACCCGGTGTCCGACGCCGACCTGTGGGCCGCCCTGCTCCAGGGCGTGGGCTTCGTGGAGCGCCTCTGCCTGGACTACCTCCACCACCTCGGCGCCCCCCTCGACGGCCCCCTCACCTTCACCGGCGGAGCCGCCCGCAGCGCCTACTGGAACCAGCTCCGCGCCGACATCCTGGGCCGCCCGGCCCGCGTACCGCGGCAGACCGAACCGGCCCTCGGCATGGCCGCGCTGGCCGCCCACGGCACCGGCGCCGCCCCCACCCTCGCCGACGCCGCCGACCGCATGGTCCACGTCCGCACGGTCCTCGACCCCCGCCCCGACCGCACCGCCCGCTTCACCGAGCCGTACGCCCGCCTCCTCGACGGCCTCCAGGCACGAGGCTGGCTGCCCGGCCCGGTCGCCGCCCACGCACGCGCCCGCCTCGAAGGGAATACTGCCGGTTCATGAGCACCGCCCTCCTCCTGGCCCGGCACGGGCAGACCGTCTGGCACGCCGAGAACCGCTACGCCGGGGTGAGCGACATCGCCCTCACCGACACCGGCCGCGCCCAGGCCGAGGCGCTCGGCCGGTGGGCCGCCGCGCACCCGGTCGACGCGATCGTCACCTCGCCGCTCTCCCGGGCCGTCGTCACCGCCGACCCCGCCTGCCGCGCCCTCGGCCTCACCCCGCACCGCGAACCCGGCCTGCGGGAATGCGACTTCGGGGTGCTGGAGGGCCGCACGCTGGCCGAGTTCGCGGCCGAGAACCCCGACGCGGCGGACGCCTACCGTGCCGACCCGGTGGTCCATCCGTTTCCCGGCGCCGAGGACCCCCTCGCCGCCACCGCCCGGGGCACGGCCGCCCTGCGCCGCACCGCCGCCGCCCACTCCGGTGGCCGGGTCCTCGTCGTCGCCCACAACACCCTGTTCCGGCTGGTGCTGTGCTCGCTGCTGGACATCCCGCTCGGTGAATACCGCCGCGTGTTCCCGCGGTTTCGGAACGCCGCCGTGAGCGAGGTCCGCATCGACGGGGACATCACCTCGCTGCTGTCGCTCAACGTGCCCTGCGAGCTGTCGTAGCCACCGGTGGGCTCAGGGCCGCCGCAGCAGCCCCCGCTCCATCGCCACCACCACCGCCCGCGTCCGGTCGTTCACGTCCAGCTTCGCGAACAGGCGCAGCAGATGCGTCTTCACGGTGGCCTCCGAGATGACGAGGCGGCGGCCGATCTCGGCGTTGGTCAGCCCGTCCGCGACCGCGCTCAGGACATCGGTCTCCCGGGCCGTCAGCGGCTCCTGCACCGGGCGCCGCAGCCGCGCGACCAGCTTCTCCGCCACCCGGGGCGCCAGAACCGTCTCCCCGCGCGCCGCCGAGCGGATCGCCTCGGCGAGCTGCTCCCGGGTGGTGTCCTTCAGGAGGTAACCGATGGCGCCGGCCTCGACGCCCCGTTCGATGTCGGCGTCCGTGTCGTACGTCGTGAGGATCAGCACCCTGGTGCGCGGGTGGCGGGCGACGATCTCGGTAGTCGTGGCGACGCCGTCCAGCTTCGGCATCCGCAGGTCGACCAGGGCGACGTCGGGGTCATGGCGGGCCACGAGGTCGAGGGCCGCACGGCCGTCGCCCGCCTCACCGACGATCTCGATGCCCTCCTCGCCGTCGAGCAGAGCGATCACCCCCGCCCGCATCACGGTGTGGTCGTCCACCACGACGACCCGCAGCCTGTCCCCGCTCACGCGGCCCCCTCCCAGCCCGACGGCAGCACCGCCAGGATCCGTGTCCCGTCCCCGACCGAACTGGTCACCGTCAACCGGCCGCCCAGCTCCGCGAGCCGCTTGCGCATACCGTCGAGACCGAACCCCGTCGACGCCTCCACCACGAACCCGGTGCCGTCGTCGGTGACCTCCAGTTCCACCCCGTACGGCCGCTGAGCCAGCACCACGCCCACCGTGGAGGCGCGGGCATGCTTGCGCACGTTGGCCAGCGACTCCTGGGTGCAGCGCAGCAGGGCGATCCGGGTCTGCTGGTCGCAGTCGAGGTCGGTGAGCTGGGCTTCCACGGTGAGCCCGGTGTCCTCCGCGAACCGGTCCAGGATCCGGCGCAGGGTGTCGGTCACGGATCCGGCCGCCGCACCTCCCGGCCCCCTGCCCGAGCCGACCAGCTCCCGGGCCTCGGCGAGGTTCTCCCGCGCGGTGGACTCGATGGACCGCAGTTGCCGGGCCGTCTGGTCGGGATCGGTGACGAGCCCCGCCCGCGCGGCCTCCGCGAGGACCACGATGGACGCGAAGCCCTGGGCGAGCGTGTCGTGGATCTCGCGGGCCATCCGCTCCCGCTCGTCCGCCGCGCCCTGCCGCTGGTGCGCCGCCGACAGCTCGGCCTGGGTGCGCTCCAACTCCACGATCAGCCGGGCCCGTTCGGTGCTCTGCTCGACCACCGAGTGCGCCCACAGCCCGATCAGCACGCCCACCGCGACCACGATCAGCGTGGACACCGCGGTCTCGCCGAAGAACTCCGCCGACCAGCCCTGCCGCACCCAGCTGCCCGCGAGCGTGCCGGCGGTGGCCAGCCCCAGGAACCCCATCGACGCCCGCCGGGTCCGCCCGAACATCCAGTAGTGCGGCAACGTCACCATGAACAGCGCCGCGTAGCTGGACCCCAGGTAGGCCAGGCCGCCGAGCGCGGCCACCAGCACCCCGAGGTAGCCGTGCGGCCGTACGAGGGGATTGCCCGGGAAGCGGTGCAGCACCGCGAAGCTCACCGCCACGCAGGCCAGCAGGGCGAGGGCCGCGAAGGTGTCCCGGTCGGACCCGCCGAGCGCCGCGACGCCGACGGCCATCGCGGCGAACAGCACCCAGCACACCGCGTTCCACCGGCGCAGCGACACGGCCCAGAAGGCGTCGGCGGAGGGCGCGGCGAGAGCGGTCATACCGATCAACGTACGTCGACCAGCGCGTTGCCGGGCGCGGGTTGCGGACGCGCGGCCGGTCGCGACGGCCACCAGCTGCGCTCGCCGAGCAGCAGCAGTGCCGCGGGCAGGATCAGGATCCGTACGACGAAGGCGTCCAGCAGGACGGCCGCCGCCAGGACGAAGCCGATCTGCTTCATCTCGATGATGTGCAGGAAGACGAAGCTCACGAAGACCGTCGTCATCACCACGGCCGCGCTGGTCACCACGCTCGCCGACCGCCGGATCCCGTCGAGCACCGCCTGCCGGGTCGGGGTGCCGGCGAGGACCGCCTCCCGGATCCGGCTCACCACGAACACCTGGTAGTCCATGGACAGTCCGAAGAGGATGACGAACAGGAACAGCGGCACGCGGGAGCCGATCGACCCGGTGGAGCGGAAGCCGAGCAGCCCCTCGGCCCAGGTGTGCTGGAAGACGAGGACGAGCAGACCGAGCGCCGCCGCCGCGGACAGCAGGTTGAGGGCGACGCCGATCAGGCCGAGGACGACGGAACGGAACGCGTACACGGTCATCGCGAAGGTGACGAGCAGCAACGCGCTGAGAACGAGGGGCAGCTTGCCGTCCTGGTGGTCCGGATAGTCGGTGTAGCGGGCGACGTCACCGGTCACGCCGTACTCGGCGCCGCTGATCCGGCCGACGGTGGCGGGCAGGTAGGTGTGGCGCAGATGGTCCAGGGAGTCGTACGCCTGCGGGGAGTTGCCGAGGTACGGCACCCGTAGTTCGAGGGTGCTGGTGCGGTGGTCGGCGGAGGTGCGGAGCCGGGACGCGCCGGTGAACAGCGGGTCGCCGGCGGCGCGGCGGGCGAGGGCGCGCAGGGCGGAGGCGACGTCATCCTCCTGTGCGGCGGCGGCCCGTACGACGACCTGGTGGGTGACCCGGTGCTCCGCGAACGCGGCGTTGAGGCGGTCGTACACGCGCATCGCGGGGATCTCCCGGGAGTGCGTGTCCCGGCTCATCTCGGTGATCTTCAGGCCGCTCAGCGGGGCGGCGAGGGCGAGCAGCGCCAGGACCGGGACGCACAGCGCGGCCAGCGGATGCCGGGCGGCGGGCCTGAGCAGGGCGGACCAGAACCGGCCGCCGCCCTCGCCCCGCAGCCGCCGGGCGGGCTTTCCGCGCCCGGCCCGCCGCAGCGCCCTGCGCTCGGCGCGCCTGCCGAGCAGGACCAGCAGGGCGGGCAGTGCCGTGAGGGAGCTGGCCACCGCGACCAGCACGACCACGACCGTGCCCGTGGCCAGCGAGGAGAAGATGACGTCCGAGGCCAGGTACAGCGTGGCGGTGGAGGCGACGACCGCGAGCCCGGAGACCACGACCGCCCGTCCGGAGGTGGCCGCCGCCAGCTCCACCAGCGCCTCGCTGCCCAGCCGGCCGCCCGAGCGGGCCCGTTCCTCACGTTCCCGCTTGAGGTAGAACAGCGTGTAGTCGACGCCGACCGCCAGCCCGATCATCAGGATCACGTTCGTGCCGACCCCCGCGTCGGGCGAGACGTGCGAGGCGACCATCGCCAGCCCGACGGCCGCCGCGATCGACGACAGCGCGAGCAGCAGCGGTACGGCGGCCATGGTGAGGGATCCGAAGGCGACCAGCAGGGTGAGCAGGGTGACCGGCAGCGTGATCTTCTCGGAGAGGGCGAGGTCGTCGCCGCGCTGCTGGTCGACTCCCTTGCTGATGGAGGGACTTCCGGTCTCCTGGAGCAACAGCCCGGGATGGGCCCGCTGTACGGCCTCGGTCTGCGCGACCAGGGCGCCGACCTTGTCCTTCGCGTCCCGTTCCGCGCCCTTGACGGACACCTCGACCATCAGGACGCGGCCGTCGGAGGACCGTACCGGGGCGGCCACGGACGCGACCTCGGGCAGCCGCTTCATCCGGGCGCCGAGGTCCCGCGCGGCGGAGTCGGCCCGCTCGTCCAGGCCGCCCGAGCGCGCCGAGATCAGCACCTGCTCGGTGGACAGCCGCTCCAGGTGCCCCTCGGCCGCCATGGCCTCCGCCCGGCCCGCCTCGCCGACCCGGTAGTCCGCCGTCGTCGCCTCGTGCGTGCCGACGGCACCGCCGACGCCCAGGCACAACGCCACGAACAGCAGCCAGCCCAGGACCGCCTTCCAGGGATGCCGCGCACTCCAGCTCGCTATGCGCACAGTCGGTGATTTCATGCCCCAAAGCCTTGCTGTGTGGGGCAGTTGGGCGACACGGGTACCCGGTTGAACCTGGCGTCCACCGATCGGTGGACCCGGAAGGAGGGGAAAACCCCCGTGAGTCACGTCCTCACGGGGGTTTCCTTCTTTCCGCCCGCCGCCGTGAAGGGTGAGAAGACGATCACGAGGCGGGACGATCGGGGCGCCGTCAGGGCGTCAGGAGCAGGACGTCCGCCCGGGACTTGGCGGCCTCGTACCGGCGGGCCACGTCCTGCCAGTTGACGACCTGCCACATGGCCTCGACGAAGTCGGCCTTCTGGTTCTTGTACTGGAGGTAGAAGGCGTGCTCCCGGGCGTCGAAGACCAGGATCGGGACCGAGCCCTGGCCGATGTTGCCCTGGTGGTCGTAGACCTGCTCGACGACCAGCCGGCCGCTGAGCGGTTCGTGGGCGAGGACGCCCCAGCAGGAGTCCGACCCTCAAGGCAAGACGAATGAGCCGAAGGACTCTAGGTGCTTCGGCTCGTCCCGTTTCCGGTCATGTTCTGCCATTGGAGTTCTCTCCTGCGCTGAGGCCGGAGATTCTCCCCTGGATCGCTCCGGGGAGTTTGACGGCGCTCAGGTCCGTCCAACGACCACCCTCCCGGCCGCCGGGCGGGTCGCTGATCCGCCTTGCCCGACGTTACGCGGCTGGAGCTTGGTGCGGGTGTGAGCATGGGCGCGCATCACCCATGCGAGTGGGCGAGCGCGGAGTAGTCGTAGGGCAGGTCGGGCAGCGTGTAGACGGGCATGGGCGGGTCCCCTCGAAGCAGTTTATTGCACATAGCTTGCAACTACACGCTAGCAACAAAAAGCCCCCGCGGGGTTGTCGCGGGGGCGTTTTGCGAAGGGGGAGGAGGGTCAGGACGTGGCGCGCCTGCGCTGCCAGGCGTAGCCGACCGCCGCCAGGAACAGCGTCATGCCGCCGGACGAGTACAGCTGCACCCGCGTGTCCGGCTCCCGGGCCATCAGGACGAAGATCGCCGCCATGCCCGCCAGCGCCACCCAGGTGAGCACCGGGAACGCCCACATCCGTACGACCAGCTTCTCCGGGGCCTCCCGCTCCACGCGGCGGCGGAGCAGCAGCTGGGAGACGGCGATGAAGATCCAGACGATCAGAATCACCGCGCCGATCATGTTCAGCAGCCACGGGAAGACGTCGTCCGGGCGCCAGTAGCTCAGCAGTACGCAGACGAAGCCGAAGACGCAGGAGGTCAGCACGGCGATGCGCGGCACCCCGCCGGAGAGCTTCGCCAGCACCTTCGGGCCCTGGCCGCGCTCGACGAGGGAGTAGGCGATGCGGGAGGAGCCGTAGATGTTGGCGTTCATGGCGGAGAGCAGGGCCACCAGGACGACCACGTTCATGAGCTGACCGGCGCCCGGGATGCCCAGGTGGTCGAGGGCGGCGACGTACGGGCCCTTCTCCACGACCGCCTTCGAGTCCCAGGGGACGAGGGTGACGACCACGGCCATCGAGCCGATGTAGAACAGCGCGATGCGCCACATGGCCGTGCGGACGGCGCTCGCCACACCCCGCACCGGGTTCTCCGACTCGGCCGCCGCGATGGTGACCGTCTCCAGGCCGCCGTACGCGAAGACGGAGGCGAGCAGGCCGATGACCAGGCCCTCGCCGCCGTTCGGGAGGAAGTCGGTGAGGTTCGAGGCGCCGGGGGAGTCCGTGCCGGGCAGCACGCCCGTGATGGCCAGTACGCCCAGGACCAGGAAGAGGCTGATCGCGCCGACCTTCAGCGCGGCGAACCAGAACTCGAACTCGCCGAAGTTCTTCACGGCGGCCAGGTTCGTGCCGCAGAACACCACCATGAACAGCGCCACCCACGCCCACTCGGGCGTGCCCGGCAGCCAGCCGGTGACGATGTGCGCGGCGCCGATGCCCTCCAGGCCGACCGCCGTGCACAGCAGCACCCAGAAGGACCAGCCCGCGGCGAAGCCCGCCCACGGGCCGATCGCCCGCTCGGCGTGCGCGGAGAAGGACCCCGAGGACGGGTACGCGGCCGACATCTCGCCGAGCATCCGCATCACCAGCATCACCAGGAGGCCGGAGAGGGCGTAGGCGATCACGATCGACGGTCCGGCGGCGGCGATCCCCGCGCCGGAGCCGACGAACAGGCCCGCGCCGATCACGCCGCCGAGGGCGATCATCGACAGATGGCGCTGCTTGAGACCGTGGGAGAGGGAGGCGTCCGACTCTGGTGGAGCCTTGACGGTGGTGCTGGGCATGGCGCGGCTCGTCCCGTGCAATAGATGGGCAAAAACGCCCACAGTGTGGGCGGCCCCTCCGCTCACGCGGAGAAGCCGCCCACCATCCGGACGCCCGCGGCACGGGCGGTGAACGTACGGTTACGCGGCGGCCGGTGTGAGTACGGGCGTGTAGTGCGAGGCGTCGCCCTCGATGGAGTAGCTCTCCTTGCCCTCGATGCCGACCGGCACGTCACCGGCGACGGTCACCCGGTGCAGCCGGCGCGGCTGCCCGTCGTAGTTGTCGATGGCGTAGTGCTGGGTGATCCGGTTGTCGAAGAGGACCAGCTGGTTCGGCGACCAGCGCCAGCGCAGCACGTTCTCGGGTCGGGTGACGTACGACTGGAGCAGGTCGAGGATCTTGCGGGACTCGCCGGTCGAGAGACCGACGATCCGCTGTGCGAACCCGCCGATGAACAGTCCGCGTTCGCCGGTCAGCGGGTGCACGCGGACCACCGGGTGGGCGGTGCGGTACTTGATCGACGTGAACTGGGCGCGCTGGGCGGCCTTCTCCTCGTCGACGGCCTCGTCGGGTACCGCGTAGTCGTAGTCGTTGGTGTGCTCCGCCCACAGGGTGTCGGCCAGCCGGCGCAGCGGCTCGGGCAGGTCGCGGTAGGCGGCGGCCGAGCTGGCGATCAGGGTCTCGCCGCCGTACGGCGGGATCGTGATGGAGCGCAGGGTGCTGGCCTGCGGCGGGTTGAGGACGAAGGTGACGTCGGTGTGCCAGTGGTTGGCGCGGCCCCGCTCGCTGTCCACGGGCAGCACGTTCGGGGCGCCGTCGACCGCGCCGACCGTCGGGTGGGCGGTGGTCAGGTCGCCGAAGTGGCGGGCGAAGGCCTGCTGGCCGGCGTCGTCGAGGTGCACGTCGTCGAAGACCAGCGCCTTGTGGACGTCGAGGGCCTCGCGGATCGCGGCGACCTCCTCCGGGGCGAGCGGCCGGGAGATGTCGGCGCCGGAGACCTTGGCGCCGATGCGTGCGGTGACCTTGGTGATCTCGATGGACATGAGGATTCCTTCCGGGCGGATTTCAGGCTCAGGCGAACGCGGGGGACAGGTACTGGTTGGCGGGGCGGGGGAGGCCGTAGCGCTCCCGCAGGGTCCGGCGGGGGCCGTACTCGCCGCGGTGCAGGCCTCTGGCGCGCAGGATCGGGACGACGTGCTCGACGAACGCCGCCAGGCCGGAGGGCAGCGCGGCCGGCATGATGTTGAAGCCGTCGGCGGCGCCCTGGGTGAACCAGGTCCCGATCTGGTCCGCGACCTGCTCGGGCGTACCGGCGAAGGTGAGATGCCCGCGCCCGCCGCCGAGCCGCCCGATGAGCTGCCGGACGGTGAGCCGCTCGCGCCGGGCCAGCTCCACCACGAGCGTGTAGCGGCTCTTGGCGCCCTCGATCGCGGACTCGGGAGGCAGGTCGGCGGGCAGCGGCTCGTCCAGTTCCAGGGTGCCGGGCTCCAGTTGCAGCAGGTTCTCCAGGCGGGCCGTGCCGTGGTCGTACACGATGTGGTCCTCCAGGACCCGCTCGTTCGCCCGTGCCTCCGCCTCGGTCGACCCGAGTACGGGGACGATGCCCGGCAGCACCTTGATGTGCTCGGGGTCCCTGCCGGCCTGCGCGGTACGGGACTTCAGGTCGGCGTAGAAGGCCCGCGCGTCCTCGATGGTCTGCTGGGCGGTGAACACCGCCTCCGCGTACCGGGCGGCGAAGGCCTTGCCGTCCTCGCTCGACCCCGCCTGCACGAGGACCGGGTAACCCTGCGGGGAGCGGGGGACGTTGAGGGCCCCCTCGACGCTGAAGTACGTGCCCTTGTGCCGGGGCGGGTGGACCTTGGCGTCGTCGCCCCAGACGCCGGCCGCCTTGTCGGCGACGATCGCGTCGTCCTCCCAGCTGTCCCAGAGCTTGAGGGCGACGTCGAGGAACTCGGCGGCACGGGCGTACCGCTCGGCGTGCGCGGGCTCGGCGTCGAGGCCGAAGTTGCGGGCGGCCTCGGCGCCGGCGGTGGTGACGATGTTCCAGCCGGCCCGGCCGCCGCTGATGATGTCGAGCGAGGCGAACTTGCGAGCCAGGTTGTAGGGGGAGTTGTAGGAGGTGGAGGCGGTGGCGATCAGGCCGAGGTGCTCGGTGGCCGTCGCCAGCGCGGTGAGCAGGGTGAGCGGTTCCAGGGCGCCGGCGGGGCGCTGGGCCAGGTCGCCCCACAGCTGGGGGCTGTCGGCGAGGAAGAGGGAGTCGAAGGTGCCGCGTTCGGCGATCCGGGCCAGCTCGACGTAGTGGCTCAGCTCCACGTGGGCGTACGGGTCGCTCTCGGGAAGCCGCCAGGACGCCTCGTGGTGGCCGGTGTTCATCAGGAACGCGTTGAGGTGGAGCTGTCTGGTCATGCGTGGTCCTCCGTCACGCCCAGCGCGGCCAGCAGCCGCTCGCGGTATTCGCCGAGCACCGGTTCCCGGTAGGAGCGCGGGTGGGGCCGGTCGATGGTCAGGTCGAGGCCGATGCGGCCCTGGTCCAGGACGAGGACCCGGTCGGCGAGCACGATCGCCTCGTCCACGTCGTGGGTGACGAGCAGTACGGAGGGCCGGTGGCGCTTCCACAGCTCGCGCAGCAGGTTGTGCATCCTGATCCGGGTGAGCGCGTCCAGCGCCCCGAACGGCTCGTCGGCGAGGAGGAGTTCGGGCTCGCGGACCAGGGAGCGGGCGAGGGCCGCGCGCTGGGCCTCGCCGCCGGACAGCTCGCCGGGCCAGGCCCGCTCGCGGCCCTTGAGTCCCACCTCTTCGAGGGCGGCCCGGCCGCGCTCGCCGGCGTCCTTGCCCTCGGCGCCGAGGAGTACGTTGTCCAGGACCCGGCGCCACGGCAGCAGCCGTGAGTCCTGGAAGACCACGGACACCCGCTCGGGTGCGGTGAGCTGCCCGCTGCCCTCGACGCCGTGGTCCAGGCCCGCGACCGCCCGCAGCAGCGTCGACTTGCCCGAGCCGCTGTGCCCGAGCAGGGCGGTGAACTGCCCGGCGGGCAGGTCGAGGTCGATGCCGTCGAGGACCGTACGGCCCGCGAAGGACCTGGTCAGGCCCCGCAGCTGGACGGCGGGACGGGTCAGCTGCTCAGTGTGCGTCGCCACGACAGCACCCTCCGTTCGACGAGGCGGACCACGCTGTCGGAGACCAGGCCGAAGACGCCGTAGATCAGCAGGCCGACGAGGATGACGTCGGTCTGGCCGTAGTTCTGGGCCTGGAACATCATGTAGCCGAGGCCGCTGGTGGCGTTGATCTGCTCCAGCACCACCAGGCCGAGCCAGGATCCGGTGACGCCGAGCCGGAGTCCCACGAAGAATCCGGGCAGCGCCCCGGGGATCACGATCTGCCGGATGAACGCGAGCCTCGACAGGCCCTGCACCTCGGCGAGTTCGACGAACCGGCTGTCGATGCCGGAGAGCGCGGCATGCGTGTTGAGGTAGATCGGTATGTAGACGACGATCGCGATGATGGCGATCTTGAAGGTCTCGCCGATGCCCAGCCAGAGGATGAACAGCGGGATCAGACCGAGGGTCGGTATCGCCCGGTTGAGCTGCACGGTTCCGTCGATCAGGGCTTCCCCGACCCGGCTGAGTCCCGAAGCGAGCGCGAGGGCGACACCGGCGGTGAGGCCGATCGCGAAGCCGTACCCGGCCCGCCGCAGGGAGGTCAGCACGTCGGTGGGGAGGGTGCCGTCGGTCCACAGGTGGCCGGTGGTCCTCAGGACCGTCCAGGGCGCCGGGATCGCGTTGGTGTCGAGGGTTCCGGCGGCGGAGGCGATGGCCCAGAGGGCGACGAGGACGGCGGGGCCGATCAGCCGGGCGGCGGGGAGGCTCTTGCCAGGGGCGAGCCGACGGCGCCGGCGTACCCGGTGGGCCCCGTCCCGGGCGGCGGCGACGGTGGTCGCGTGCACTGTGGTGGTCACGGCGCTCACCTCCGGTACTCCGCCGGTACGGCCTTGGCCGCGATGCCCTCGAAGCGGTGGTCGAAGAGCGTGGAGACGTCGAACTTCTTCACGAAGCCGCCCTCGGCGAGCAGATCGGCGGTCTCCTGCTCCCACTTGATCGCCTCGTCCCAGCCGGCCGGGAACAGCGGCTTGTTGGCGAGGTCGCTGATCGACTTGGCCTGGTCGAGGGTCAGGTTCTGCGTCTTGACGTAGAACTCCCGGTTCCAGACGTCCGGGTGCTCGTACTGCCACACCTGGCCCTTGGCCCACTGCGGGATGTACGCGGCGATCGCGGCGGCCTTCGCGGGGTCGTTCAGCACGGACTGCGGCGCCCACAGCAGGTTGAGCAGGTCGACGACGTCGGTCTTGACGACACGGGCACCCTTCCCGCCGTACTGCTTGAGATAGGCGGGGGCCTGGCTGTTGGCGAGCGGGGCGATGTCCACCTGCCCGGACTGAAGGGCGGTGAGGAACTGGTTGCTGGTCAGCGGGACCAGCTCCACGTCGTCGTACTTCAGGCCCGCCTTCTTCAACGCCCGCAGCAGCACGACCCCTTGGGCCTGGCCCTGCGAGAAGGCGAGCCGCTTGCCACGGAAGTCCTCGACGGTGTGGATGTCGCTGCCGGGCTTGGTGGCGAAGAGGTAGTTGGGCTTGCGGGTCAGGTCGATCGCCACGATCTTCGCGTCGAAGCCCTGGTAGTGCGCCTGGATCGGCGGGATGCCCGCGTTGTTGGAGACGTCCAGGGACTTGGCGCGGAAGGCGTTGATGACGTCCGGGCCGGCCCCGATGTTCACCCAGCTCGACACCGTGAACGGCAGCCTGGGCAGCTTCGCCAGCTTGAACTGCAACTGCTGGACGTTCTGGTACGAGGCGATCTTCAGGCTGGTGCCGGCCGGAACCCTGTCGGCGAGCGGCTTGGTGGAGACGCCCTCGCTCTCGGCGGCGGCACTGCCGCCCGCGCAGCCGCTCAGACCGGCCGCCGCCGCGGTGGCACCCAGCAGAGAGGTGAGAAACAGCCGGCGGTCAAAGCCGGAAACGGGCGGAGAAGACATGGGAGTGCTCCCTGAGTTGTTATGCGCAGACAGATGGGAAAGCATGCGGAATTCCGGGCGACAGAAGGCCGGAGAAGGGGAATTCACGCAGGGGAGATACGCGCTTCACGGCGCGTCAACACGTCAGCAACAAAGGGTGCGACAGGTCATGACCAGGATGTTCCCGGTCATGAGCGCCCCCTGTCAACATTCGGAGTTTCTGAATTAACTGGCTTCAGGTGACGCGCTCAGCGGATCCCGATAGAGCACGTCGAGAACCACGGATCCGCCCGCCACGGCCAGCACGCTGTCGGCGAATCCCGTCGCGAAAACATCCCCGGCACGATCCGCCCCGACCGCCCCGCGCAATGCGTTCAGGCAGTCCTCGCGGTGCATGACACCCACCTCGGTCACCACCACCGTCTCCGGGTTGAGCACGTCCAGCAGCAGCCGCGCGGCCCGCCCGATCATCGTGGCCCGCTCCGTGAGCAGCCGCACGGCCACCGCGTTCCCGGCGGCCGCCGCACCGACCACATGCATCGGGTTCACCCCGTCGACGACCCCGGCCTCCCGGGCCCGCCGGCACAACGTCCGCTCGCTCAGCTCGACCTGGAGGCAGCCGGTGCGCCCGCACGCGCAGGGCTCCGTGCCGCCCGGCACCGGCAGATGGGCGATCGCGCCCGCCTGCGAACGCGGCCCGTAATGCACCGCGTCATGGGTGGCGAAGGCCGCGTCGACCACATTGCCGACGAACAGGTGCAGCACGCTCGCGCTGCCCCGCGCCCGCCCGAACAGCCGCTCCCCGTTGACCAACGCCCGCGCGTGCCCGTCGACATGGACGGGCAGCCCGGTGCGCGCGCCGAGCACCTCCCGCACCGGCACGTCCCGCCAGCCCAGCAGCGGGTGCTCCACGATGGTCCCGGAGTCCCGGTCCACCCAGCCCCCGGCGGCCACCCCGACCCCCAGGGGCCTGGCGCCCGGCATCCCGGCGAACAGCGCCGCCAGCCCGTCGGCGGCCCGCGCCAGCACCCGGCCGGGGTCGACGTGTTCGTGTTTCAGCTCCCGGCGGGCCAGCACCCGCCCGCGCAGGTCCAGCAGGGCGACCGTGGTGTACGGCACGGCGATGTGCACCCCGCCGACCACGAACCGCGAGTCGTCCAGATCGACGGGTACATGGGGCCTGCCGACCCCGTTCGACCGGCGGGGCACGGCGGCCTCGCGGATCAGCCCGAGTTCGGTGAAGCGGGCGCAGTAGTCGGTCACGGAGGCCGGGGACAGCCCGGTCAGCCGGGCGATGGTGCTGCGGGCCACCGGCCCGTGCTCCAGCACGGACCGCAGCACGACGCTGGCACTGGTGCGCCGGCGGTCGCTGTCGGCGGCGCGGGGGACGGAGGAGACGGAGGGGGTGGGGGAGACGGAGCGGGTGGGGGAGGCAGGGTGCATGGGAGAGGCAAGGGTGGATGCCGCGGTACGGGGCATGGGAAACCGTCCTTGAGGAACGGGGCCGACACGTCTCGGGATCGAGGCGGGCCGAGTCCGCTCCGCCCGCCTCACACCGGGCGGCGACAGGTGGCCGTGCCCTGGCGTCGCAGGTCGACATAGCGACGCGACGTGAAGTACCGGGCCTGGGCAACCATGGTGGAAGCGTAGGGCAGGAACGGTGAATCCGACCAGACCACTAGGATTCATTTGGTGAAACCCTACAGTCCTGGCGTCGACCTGCCGGGTGACCGAAACATCCCTGCCTCAGTGACCGTTGTCACGCCACGCCCCGTGTAACCGGCACCTTTTGTCAGGAGCCCACCAAGCTCACGTTCCACCCTTTGTCGAGCGCTGACGGTGATCGACTCGAGGGCGCCGGTATAGCGTCACGGTGTTCCCACCTGCCCACACCTCTCGCGGAGTCCCCATGAGCACCGCCACCGCCATCGCTCGCCCCGGCGCAGTCCTCGCCGACCTCCTGCCCGCGTCGCGCGTCCGCGACGTCGCGCTCGTGCTGGGCGGCGCCGCGCTCACCGGCCTCGCGGCCCAGCTGTCCGTCCCGGTGCCCGGTTCCCCGGTGCCGGTGACCGGCCAGACCTTCGCCGCCCTGCTGGTCGGCACCACCCTCGGCGCCCGCCGCGGCTTCCTCTCCCTCGCGCTGTACGCGCTCGCGGGTGTGGCCGGCGTGCCCTGGTTCGCGGGCGGCTCCTCCGGCTCCGGCGCGGTGTCCTTCGGCTACGTCCTCGGCATGCTGCTCGCCTCCGCGCTCGTCGGCGCGCTGGCCCGGCGCGGCGCCGACCGCAACGCCTGGCGCATGGCGGGCACGATGATCCTGGGCGAGGCCGTCATCTACGCCGTCGGTGTGCCCTACCTGGCCTACGCCGCCGGTATCTCCGCGTCCGCCGCGATCGCCGCCGGCCTCACCCCGTTCCTGATCGGCGACGCCCTGAAGGCCGCCCTGGCGATGGGCCTGCTGCCCACCGCCTGGAAGCTCGTCAAGCGCTGAGGCCGCGGAACAGCCGTACGACACAGGGCGACCGCATCATCCGACGTCCAGTCAGGTGATGCGGCCGCTCTGCGCGATTTCCGGCTCAGCCCTGCGGCCGGCGCCGCGTCCACCACATCCCGGCCGCCCCGGCCGCGATCAGGGCGCCGCCGGCCGCGCCGAGCGGCAGCACGTCACGGCCCGCCCCGGTCCTGGGCAACTGGTCGCCGGACGGGCCCACCGGCTTGTTGTCGGTGCCGAGCAGCAGCGGGGTCGCCGGGGCGTTCGGCGACGGGTTGGTCGTCCCGAACGGCACCGGTCCCTGCTGCCAGAAGGTCTTCTTCCCGTCGGCCGACTTCACCGGCAGGCAGATCTTCCCCGCCTTGCCCAGGTCGTACGTGGCGTCGACCGCGTACGACTTCGACCTGCCGGCGGCGAGCGAGCCGACCGGGCAGCTGAAACCGCTGTTCGAACCTTCCGGCAGGTCCTTTTTCGCGATCGCCGAGCAGCCCTTGACGTCGTCGACCTTCAGGCCGTCGAAACCGACCACCAAAAGCTGGATGTCTCCGCTGTCCTTGCTTCCGTCGTTCTTCACCGTGGCGGTGATCGCCGTCTTTTGCGAGCTGTTGTCGACGGAGATCCGCGACGGCAGCGTGGTGCTGAGCTTCACACCCGCCGGCGCCTCGTCAACGGCCTTTCCCCCCTTGCTGCTTGCCGGTCCCTGATCGTCCGCGACGGCCGAGTGCGGAAGCAGCAGCACGGCCGAAAAAGATGCCGTGAGCAGCGATCCCGTGATGGCCGCCATCCGACGAGAACTCATGTTCGTCCCCCTTGTGACCCCCTGGACTGCGCCTGAATTCGCAGTACTTGAAGAGGTACCACAAGATTTCTCCGCACTATGCTGGTACGGCACGAAGTGTGACCATTGTGTTTCAGCTGGGGCGGTCGTTGAGGGGGGTGCAGCGGATTGCCGGGGAATACGGGAAATACGGGAAATGCGGGGAGCGGTGGTGCTCCCGGGTTATTGGTGACGGGGCGTTATCGGCTGGTCGAGAGCATCGGTCAGGGGGGAATGGGGCGGGTGTGGCGGGCCGCCGACGAAATCCTCGACCGGCAGGTCGCGGTCAAGGAAATGCGGATCGACGGACTCGACGCGGAGGACGCCCGGACCCGCCGCGAACGCACACTGCGCGAGGCGCGGGCCACGGCCCGGATCGACCACCCCAACGTCGTACGCGTCTACGACGTCGTCGACGAGGGTGAACGCCTGTGGATCGTCATGGAATTGATCGCCGGACGCTCGCTGGAACAGATCATGGTGGCCGAGGGACGGCTCGGCCCGCCCGAGGCGGCGCGGATCGGGCTGGGGCTGGTGGCGGCGCTGCGGCAGGTGCACGCCGGGGGCGTGCTGCACCGGGACATCAAACCGGGCAACGTCCTGGTCGAGGCGGCCAGCAACCGGGTCGTCCTGACCGACTTCGGCATCGCGGCCATCCAGGACGCCAAGGCGCTCACCATGGTCGGCATGCTGGTCGGCTCCCCCGACTACATGGCGCCCGAGCGCATCTCCGGCCGCCGTCAGGGGCCGCCCTCCGACGTGTGGTCCCTGGGCGCCACCCTCTGCGCGGCCCTGGCCGGCCGCTCCCCCTTCTCTCGCGACACGACCCTCGCCACCCTGCACGCCGTCCTCTACGAGGAACCCGAACTACCGCCCGAAGCCGGCCCGCTGCGCGACATCCTGGCCGCCCTCCTGGAAAAGGAACCCTCGACCAGGCCGGAACTGACCGAGATCGAGGCGGCCCTGCGCGCGGTGGCGTCTTCGGACCCGGCGCCGACACCGACGCTCCAGGTGAGGGAGGGACCCGGGGCGTCCGGGGCCGAGGCCCCCGGAGAACGGCCCACACTGGCGTTCCTGGCGGTGGCGGGGTTGCCCCCGGCCCGGGACCCCCGCGTGCCGGAACCGGAGGCCGCCCCCGAGCCCGCCTCCGAGCCCGAACCGGTGCGGGATGCGCCGCCGTCGAGCGAGGAGACGCTGCCACAGGCCGAACCGACTGCCGCGACCGAGCCCTCTCCTGCGACCGAGCCCTCTCCTGCGACCGAGCCAGGTCCCGCGACCGAGCCCACCCTCGGCGCCGTACCGTCCGAAGCGGAGACCCAGTGCCGTCCGCTCGCCGGTCCACAGGGCCCGCAGGGCACCCGTACCGCGGGCCGTTCCCCCGGCGAACGATCCGTGGCCACCCCGGGCCAAGCCCGCCACCGCACCGCGCTGCTCGCCGCCATCGGCGCGGTGGCGGTCGCCGCGGTGGCGGGGATCCTGCTCGTCACGTCGCTCGGCGGCCCGGACGGCGGCAGCGCGCGGGCGAACGGCTCGCCCGTCACCTCAGCCTCGGCCTCGGCCGCTGCCACCACCGCCCGGAGCAGCCCGTCGCCCACCGTGGAGGGCACCTCCCGGCCGCAGAGCCTGCCGCCGGGCGCGCACCGGGAGGCGGGCGGGTACGCCTGGCGGACGCCGGACGGCTGGCGGCGGGACGTGAAGACCGGAGCCGAGGTGCACTACACCTCGCCCGACGGCCGCCAGGAGCTGGTCGCCAAGTCCTCCCTGGCCCACGGCGACCTCATGGACACCTGGAGCGCCTCGGAGCGCAACGCCCGGCAGGGCGAGGGCTACGCGAAGATCCGCCTGGCGGAGACGACCTTCCGCGGCCACCCGGCGGTGGTCTGGGAGTACACCTTCACGCTCAAGGGCGTCCCCTGGCACGCCCAGTTGCTCGGCTTCGACGCGAACGGCAAGTCGTACCAGGTCAGTACCTGGTACCAGCCGGAGATCGAGGTGCGGGCGCTGGAGACGTACGACAAGGTCAAGCAGAGCTTCACGGTGCTGTGAACGCACGAGGGGAGGGAAGCCCGCAGGCTTCCCTCCCCTGGAGCGGTGGAGGTCAGACGGACACCTTGTCGGCTTCCGTCTCGACGGCCGCCACCGGCCCGCGGTTCGCGAAGAACTTCTCCTTCACCACCGCGACCACGATCACGAGCGCCGCGACCAGCAGCGACAGCAGCACGGTCTCGCGGCCGTCGTGCTCGGTGTCGGTCAGCATGTAGCCGAGGACGAACACGATCAGCGCGGCCGTCGCCCAGGTCAGGTACGGGTACAGCCACATCTTCACGACGAGCTTCTCCGGCGCCTCCTGCTGGATGATCCGCCGCATGCGCAGCTGCGAGAAGCAGATGACCAGCCACACGAACAGGGCGACCGCGCCACTGGAGTTGACCAGGAAGAGGAAGACCGAGTCCGGGAACTTGTAGTTGAAGAAGACGGCGACGAAGCCGAAGACGACGGACGCGACGATCGCGGCCATCGGTACGCCACGGGAGGTCGTACGGGCGAACGCCTTGGGCGCGTCACCGCGCTGGCCGAGCGAGAACGCCATGCGGGAGGCCGTGTACAGACCGGAGTTGAGACAGGACAGCACCGAGGTCAGCACGATGAAGTTCATGATCTCGCCGGCGTGCGCGATGCCGAGGGAGTCCAGGGCGGCGACGTAGGAGCCCTTGTCCTTGATCGACGGGTCGTCCCAGGGGATGAGGGAGACGACGATGAGGATCGAGCCCAGGTAGAAGACGCCGATACGCCAGATGATGCTGTTCGTCGACTTGGTCACCGCCCGCTGAGGGTCCTCGGACTCGCCGGCCGCGAGGGTCGCGATCTCGCTGCCCATGAAGGAGAAGACGACCAGGAGCACACCGGTGAGGATCGAGCCGGGGCCGTGCGGCAGGAAGCCGCCGTGGGAGCTCAGGTTGCCGAAGCTCGCCTTGTCGGCGTGCACGCCCGGCAGCACACCGAAGACGGCCAGCGCGCCGATGACGATGAACGCGCCGATCGCCACGACCTTGATGCCGGCGAACCAGAACTCGAACTCGCCGTAGGAGCCGACGGAGACCAGGTTGGTCGCGGTCAGCACGGCCATCACGATGAGTGCCCAGCCCCACTGCGGGACGGCGGGGACCCATCCCTCGAGGATCGTGGCGCCGGCGGTGGCCTCCACGGCCAGCACCACCACCCAGAAGAACCAGTACAGCCAGCCGATGGAGAACCCGGCCCAGCGGCCCAGCGCCCGATCGGCGTGAGCGGAGAAGGAGCCGGAGGTGGGATTCGCGGCGGACATCTCACCCAGCATGCGCATCACCAGCACGACGAGCGTGCCGACGAGGGCGTAGGAGAGAAGGATGCCGGGCCCTGCGGTGGCGATACCGGAGCTGGAGCCGACGAACAGTCCGGCACCGATCACGCCGCCGATGGCGATCATGGTCAGATGCCGGTTCTTGAGTCCTGCCTGAAGTCCGGAACCAGGGGTCATGGACGGATTTCCTTTGCGCCGGTGGAGCGGATTCCCGTACGAGGGGGGATGCCGTTGTGCGGCCTTGTACGAGTCGGTCCAGTGAATCCGAGGTGAATGAATTCGGGAACCTTTGAATCCGGATTGTTACTTGAGGTTCCCTTGAGCTTCTATGGTGTGACTCACACTTTCACCTTGCGGCACCCGAGGCTGCTGCCCCGAAACACCCGTGACACACTCATTCCATGCGCGTGTATCTCGGCTCCGACCATGCGGGCTTCGAACTCAAGAACCACCTCGTCGAGTGGCTCAAGGCGGCGGGTCACGACCCCGTCGACTGCGGCCCGCACATCTACGACGCCCAGGACGACTACCCGCCCTTCTGCCTCCGCGCAGCGGAGCGCACGGCCGCGGACCCCGACTCCCTCGGCATCGTGATCGGCGGCTCCGGCAACGGTGAGCAGATCGCCGCGAACAAGATCAAGGGCGTCCGTGCGGCCCTCGCCTGGAGCGAGGAGACGGCCTCCCTCGGCCGCCAGCACAACAACGCCAACGTCGTGGCGGTGGGCGCGCGCATGCACACCCAGGAGGAGGCGACCAAGTTCGTCGAGATGTTCCTGGGTACGCCGTTCTCCGGAGACGAGCGTCACATCCGCCGCATCGACATGCTGTCGACCTACGAGACGACGGGCGAGCTGCCTCCCATCCCGGCCCACCACCCCCAGCAGGACTGACCGCCCCCCCCGGGTTGAGAGGAAGCCGGGGCACGGGCGGGGGCGGAGCCCCGCAGGGGGAGCAGGGGGCGGAGCCCCCGCCGGGGTGCTGGGGCGGAGCCCCGCGAGGGGTGCAGGGGACGCAGTCCCCGCCGGGGTCTGGGGCGGAGCCCCAGGGTGCGGTGACCTCCCAGTTGGCCGTCATGGGTGGGTGGGTGGGAAACCCCCGGGGTCTGGGGCGGAGCCCCAGGGTGGGGCAACCTCTCAGCCGACCGTCACGGGTGGGTGGGTGGGAAACAAACGGCCGAGAAAGGGGACCGCACCGTGCCAGAGGGGCACACGATTCACCGGCTGGCGCAGGACTACGGCGCCCGATTCGCCGGCACGACCCCCCGAGTGACCAGCCCCCAGGGCAAGTTCTCCGACGCCGCCGAACTCCTCACCGGTACGGAACTCACCCACACCGAAGCCCACGGCAAGCACCTCTTCCTCGGCTTCCGGGACCCCGAGGACACCGACTGGATCCACATCCACCTCGGCCTCTTCGGCAAGGTCACCTTCGGCGACGCCCCCGCGCCCCCGCCCACGGACACCGTCCGCCTCCGCCTCGCCGACGCCACCTCGTACGTCGACCTCCGCGGCCCCACCACCTGCGCCCTGATCACGGACACCGAGAAGCAGGCGATACACGACCGCCTCGGCCCCGACCCCCTCCGCACGGACGCCGACCCGCGAGCCGCGTACCGCCGCGTCTCCCGCAGCCGTACGACGATCGCCGCGCTCCTCATGGACCAGAAGGTCATCGCCGGCGTAGGCAACGTCTACCGCGCCGAGGTCCTCTTCCGGCACCGCATCGACCCGTACCGCGCGGGCCGCGACATCACTCCCGCCGAGTGGGACGCGATCTGGGCCGACCTCGTCGAGCTCATGCGCGAGGGCGTCCGCAACAACCGCATCGACACCGTCCGCCCCGAGCACACCCCCGAGGCGATGGGCCGCCCGCCCCGCGTGGACGACCACGGCGGCGAGGTGTACGTCTACCGCCGGGCCACCCTGCCCTGCCACATCTGCGCCACCGGCATCCGCACCGCCGACCTCGCCGCCCGCAACCTCTTCTGGTGCCCGACCTGCCAGCAGCCCTGAGGGCACCGAACCGCGGCGGCCACCCCTAGAACCCGCGAGAACCCGCGCGAACCCGCGAGAACCCGCGAGAACCCGCGAGAACCGGTGAAGAACCGGTCAGAACCCGTGCGGCAGCCACGGCGCCACCGCCGACCCGAACCCCACCGACGCCTCCGCCAGCGCCCCCTCCCGCAGTTCCCGCACCAGCCCCGCCGCCGCTGGCACGGTGAGCGAGACACCGCCCAGGTACGCCGCCCCCAACTCCCGGACGGACAGCGCGAGATCGGCCGCCTCCTCGGTGCGCTCGCAGGACGCGCCCTTCGTGTCGCCAGTCAGTCGCCAACGCCCCGCGTTCCAGGGGCAGAAGGAGTCCTCGACCTCGAACACGACGTCCACCGGCGCCTGATAGGTGCGCGCCCCGAGCGCCGCGCCGACGTCCACCAGCCGCACGTGCAGCGAGTCCCGCACCAGCAGCTCGCACCGCCGGACGTCCGACACCAGGTACTGCCACGGCTCGTCCACCGGCCGCCGCCGCGCGTCGATCACCGTGGTCAGGTCGATCCCGAACAGGAACCGCCACAGAGCGGCGTGCGCCGCCGGGTCGAGCGCCTCCGTGTTCTCCAGCACCACCGTCCCCTTGGGCCCGGCCGGCTCCCAGTCCGGCTTGACCCGGAAGCGGGCGTACCCCACCAACTCCCCGCCCCGCTCGGCGACCACGCACTGCAACGGCGACGCCCCGTCCCGCTCACCCGCCGGATCGAGCAGCATCAGCCGCTCCCAGCCGGGGGACCGCGCCACCATCCCCGGCCGCAGCGGCACCTGCCGGGCGCACAGCGCCTCGCAGGCGTCGAGGACGTCGGCCGGCTCGGCGTACCGCAGCCGTACGTCGTCGGTGCCGGGCGGCACCGTCAGCCGTACCCGGGTGGTGTCGATCCGCGCGTTGACGTGGTACGTCGCCGCCGCGTACCCGAACCGCCCGTAGATGGCCGGTTCCGACGCCGTCAGCACCGCCAGCGGCCGGCCCCAGGACCGTACGTCGTCCAACTGCCGCCGCATCATCGAGGTCAGCACACCGCGCCGCCGGTGCGTGGCGGCCACGCTGACCATGGTGACTCCCGCGGCCGGCACCGACGCCCCACCGGGCACCGTCAGCCGGAAATCGAAGGCCGACGCCGTACCGACGACCGCGTCACCGTCCCAGGCTCCGATCGAACGCTCGGTCTCGGTCAGCGAGTTCCACAGCTCCCGCTCCTCGGGCGCCTCCGGAACACCGCCGAAGGCCCTCAGCAGGCTGTCGTACCACCGGTCCCAGTCGTCCGCCCGCAGCACCCGCAGTTCCGTCGAAGGGCTACGCCCGAGGTCTGTTCCCATGGACCATGCGTACCAGCGCGTCGCGGGGCGGGCGAACGAATTTCCGCCGGTGCGCGGCGGGACGTCGCCCGGTGAAGTTCACTGTGACGTTGAACCTCGGACGGGGGATAAGTCGGACCTCCCGTGCCAAGTACCTGGTCCGATGGATAGGGTCCCGAACTAATGGCAGCAGGACGAGAGCGGCGCTCGAAGGCCGAGACGTTCACGGCCCGGTGGAAGATGCAGTGGCACCGGGCCCGCGTCGGGCTGCGCAGAAGCGCGGTGGACTACTTCCGCGGCAACGGCTCGGACTGGATCGCGCTGGCCGGACTGCTGCTGACCATCCCGGTGCTCGCGTCGATGACCCTCGCCAACTCGGTGTGGTGCTCGCCCGCCACGCTGGTGCTGCCGATCGTCGCGGGCGGCCTGCTGCTGCGGCCCGCGAGCCTGCTCGGGCTGTACGCGGCGGCGGCCACCGCGCTGATCGTGGAATCGGTGCGGCTCGGCCCGTACACCGAGGGGCCCTCCAGGGTCACGCCGGGTGTGGTGCTCGTGGTCGCAGCCTGTGGGTTCTTCGGGCTGCTCACCGCGCAGTTCCGCAGCCGGGTCGGCGTGCCGTGGCGGCGCGGCGGCACCATGCTGTTCGACCTGCGCGAGCGGATCCGGGTGCAGAGCAAGCTGCCGAAGCTGCCGCAGGGCTGGCACCGGGAGATGGCGCTGCGGCCCGCGGGCGGGCAGTCCTTCTCCGGCGACTTCGTGGTGGCGGCCCGTACCAACGGCGGGCGCACGCTGGAGGCCGTGCTCACCGACGTGTCCGGCAAGGGCATGGACGCGGGATCGCGGGCGCTGCTGCTGTCGGGGGCGTTCGGGGGACTGCTGGGCTCGCTGCCGCCGCACGCCTTCCTTCCGGCGGCGAACGGCTATCTGCTGCGCCAGGACTGGGACGAGGGTTTCGCGACCTCGATCCATCTGGTGCTCGATCTCGACTCCGGGGACTACGAGTTGTACTCGGCGGGGCATCCGCCGGGCCTGCAACTCAGCGCGGGCAGCGGACGCTGGGAGGAGAAGGCCGCGGAGGGCCCGCTCCTCGGTGTGTACGACGGTGCCCAGTTCGACCCCGTGAAGGGCTCGCTGCGGCCGGGAGACGTGCTGATGCTGTTCACGGACGGCCTGGTGGAGACGTCCGACCGGGACATCGTCGAGGGCATCGACCGCCTCACCGGCGAGGCCGACCGCTATGTCGCGGGCGGCTTCCACGGAGCGGCCTGGCACCTGATCGAGGCCGTGGCGAAGGACGTCAACGACGACCGGGCGCTGCTGCTGATCTGCCGGGAAGGCGCGTCCGCCCAGCAGGCCCGCTGACACGTGCCGTCAGGACGGCGGTCCTGACGGTGGTCCTGACTGCGGTCCTCACGGTGGGGTTTTCCCCCGCCCCCATCCGCCAGCCGCCCTCATGGCCCGGACACCCCCCGTTTCCGTACGTTCGAGAAACCGGCAGACGCGACCCGCGGGACACCACCGCGCGACACCACCCCGCGATGCCGCCCTTCGACGAACGGACGGGAAGGACACCCATGTCAAGCCAGTGGGCCGTAGAACTGCACGGAGTGGCCCGGCACTACGGCCGGGGCGGCTCCGCCGTCCACGCCCTCCGCGGCATCGACCTCGCCCTCCCGCCCGGCACCTTCACCGCGGTGATGGGACCCTCCGGCTCGGGAAAGTCGACGTTCCTCCAGTGCGCGGCCGGCCTGGACCGCCCCACCAGCGGGAAGGTGCTCCTCGGCGGCACGGACATCACGGACATGAGCGAGAACAAGCTCACCGCGCTGCGCCGCACCCGCCTCGGCTTCGTCTTCCAGGCCTTCAACCTGCTGCCCTCCCTCACGGTCGAGCAGAACATCGTCCTGCCGACGCGTCTCGCGGGCCACCGCCCCGACCGCCGCCGCGCCGCCGAGGTCCTCGCCCAGGTCGGCCTCGCCGACAAGGCCCGCCGCCGCCCCGGCCAGCTCTCCGGCGGCCAGCAGCAGCGCGTGGCCATCGCACGGGCGCTCGTCACCCGCCCGGACGTGGTCTTCGCCGACGAGCCGACCGGCGCCCTGGACACCACCACCGCCGCCGAGATCCTCGCCCTCCTGCGGGACGCCGTCGACGCCCAGGGCGCCACGGTCGTGATGGTCACCCACGACCCGTCGGCCGCCGCCTGGGCGGACCGCGTGCTGTTCCTGGCGGACGGCGAGATCGTCGACCACCTCGAACGGGCCCCGGCCGCCCGTATCGCCGCCCGCATGGCCGAGCTCACCGCCCGCCCCTCCCGCGCGGGAACGGCCGCCTGATGTCCGTTCCCAACGGCCTCGCCCGCGCCGCCGTCCGCTTCCGTCCCGCCGCGTTCGCGGGCACCTTCGTCGCCCTCGCACTGGCCGCGCTGATCGTCGTGGCCTGCGGGATCCTGCTGGAGACGGGCATACGGGCCACGGTCCCGCCGGTCCGCTACGCCCACGCCCCCGTCGTCGCCGCCGCCGACCAGCGCGCCCATCCCGACCACGGGGACGACAGCGACGCCGTGCCGGTCCCGGACCGCGCCCGCCTGGACGCCGGCCTGGTCGCGCGGGCCGCCTCCGCACCGGGCGCCCGCACGGCCGTCGCCGACCTCACCTTCCCCGTGCGCGGCCCGCACGCCGACCGGCTCACCGCCCACAACTGGGGTTCCACCGCCTTCACCGGCGAGCACCTCACCGGCGGCGGCGCGCCCGGCCCCGGGGAGGTCGTCCTGAGCCACGGCACCGTCGGTGACCACGTCACCCTCACCACCCCGGACGGTCCCCGCACCTACCGCGTCTCCGGCCTCACCCGGGCTCCGGCGGCGACCGCCTGGTTCGCCGACCCCGAGGCCCTCCGCGTCTGCGGCCACCCCGGCCGCGTCGACGCCGTCGTCGTGCTGCCGAAGCCCGGCGTCACCCCGGCCACCCTCAAGTCCCAGGTCGCGCGGGCCCTCGGGCACCGGGCCCAGGTGCACACCGGTGCCGGCCGCGGTGCCGTCGAGGACCCCTCGCTCGCCGAGGCCCGTGAGCTCCTCACCGGGCTCGGGGGCTCCTTCGGCGGTGTCGCCACCATGGTCGCGGTGTTCACGGCGGCCGGGACCGTCGCGCTGGCCGTCGGGCAACGCGCCCGGGAGTTCGCCCTGTTGCGGGCGATCGGCACCACCCCGCGGCAGATCCGCCGCACGATCGCCACCGAGGCCCTCCTCGTCGCCCCGCTCGCGGGCGCGGCCGGCTGCCTGCCGGGGATCGTCCTGGCCCGGTGGTGGTTCGGGCAGCTGAAGGACAAGGGGGCGATTCCGGAGGCCGTCGACCTGGCCGTGGGCTGGATCCCGCTGGTCTCCGCCGTCGGCACGGTCCTGCTCACCGCCCTGTGCGCCGGGTACATGGCCGCCCGCCGCAGCTCCCGGATCAAGCCGGGGCAGGCGCTCGGCGAGGCGTCCGTGGAGCGGCTGCGGGTCGGCTGGATCCGTACGCCGCTCGGGATCACCGCGGCCGCCGGCGGGTTCGTCTGCGCCGGGCTGGCCTCCTCGCTCGACGGGGAGGACGCGGCCAACGCCTCCCTCAGCATCGTCATGCTGTTCATGCTGGCCGTGGCGCTGCTCGGGCCGCTGCTCGCCCGCGCGTTCGCGGCCCTGTTCGGGCCGGTGCTGCGGGGCGCGGGGGCGCCCGGGGCGCTCGCCGCCGCCAACTCCCGTACCAACGCCCGCCGTCTGGCCTCGGCGATCACGCCGATCGTGCTCGCCATGGCGTTCTCCTCGGTACTGGTGTTCATGCACACCAGCGAGGAGAAGGTGACCGGCGAGCAGCAGCGTGCGGGTGTCACCGCCGACCACATCGTCACCGCCGATCCTGGGCTCGCCCCGGACGCCGTGCGGCGAGCCCAGGACACCCCCGGAGTCACCGCCGCCGTGGGCCTGTTGCGGACCTCGGTGCTCGTGTCGGTCTCCGGGTCGCTGGAGTCGGCGAGCGCACAGGGGGTCACGGGGACCGTGCGGGACCTGGCCGCCGTACAGGACCTGGGGATGCGGCGCGGACGGCTGTCGCTGCGGCCCGGCGAGGTGGCGCTGGACGCCTCCCTCGCCCAGAACACACACGTCGGGGTCGGCGACCGGCTGCGCCTGTACCTGCCCGACGGGACCAGGACCACGCCGCTGGTCGTGGCGACGTACGCGCGCGGCATGGGACTCTCACAGGTCACCCTCGGCCGCGCCGCGCTGGACGGTCACGTCAGCTCGTCCTTCGACACCGAGCTGTGGGCGAAGGGCGGCACGGCACGGGCGCTGGCGCCCCTGGGGACGGTGCTGGACCGGGGCGGGTACACCGCCGCCCGGTCGCTGGACCGGGAGCTGAACGCCTGGGCCAACGCCGTGATGGCGAGCGTGCTCGGCGGGTTCGCCGCCGTGGCCGCCGTGAACACGCTGGTGATGACCGTCCTCGACCGGCGGCGGGAGCTCGGCACGCTCCGGCTCATCGGCTCCACCCGCCGGCAGATCCTGCGCATGATCCGCTGGGAGGCGCTGCTGGTCGCCCTGACCGGCATCGGCCTGGGCACGGCGATCGCGCTGGCCACGCTGGTGCCGATGATGAAGGGACTGACGGGACAGGGGCCGTACATACCGCCGCTGGTGTACGGGGCGTTCGCGGGCGGTGTCGTGGTGCTCGGCATGGCCGCGGCGGCCCTTCCGGCCCGGGCGGCCCTGCGCCGGGAGACACTGGGGCAATGACCGAGACGCGCTCCCCGCTGACCCTGGCCGAGGTGGAGACCCTGGCGTGCGCCGCCCACGCCGGGCAGACCGACAAGGCGGGGCGGCCGTACGCCGGGCACCTGCGGGCCGTCGCGGAGGGCGTGCGGGCCCGGGGCGGCGACGAGGCGCAGATCGCGGCGGGCTGGCTGCACGACGCGGTCGAGGACGACGCCCTCTCCGAGGAGTGGCTGGCGGGGGCCGCGCTGAGCCGCCGTACGAAGGACATCGTGCTGGCGCTCACCAAGCGGGCGGGGGAGGAACCGGAGGCGTATGCGCGGCGCATCCTCGCCACGCCCGGCGCGCCGCTGGTGAAGGAGGCCGACCTCGCCCACAACGCGGACCCGGACCGGCTGGCCGTACTGGACGAGGCGACCCGGAGACGACTGACCGAGAAGTACACACGGATGCGCGCACTTCTCGGCCTCGGGACGCCCGGGGAATGACGAACGCTACGCGTTGACCTTCTCGCGCTCGGGTTCCCGCCGGCGGCGTTCGCGGGCGAGTTCGGCGGCGTCCTGCTTGAACGCCCAGTTCATCTGCGGCTCCATGGCGAAGCGGAACACGCGGCGTACGGGGCTGGTGCACAGGAGGGTGACGACGGCGGCCGCGAGGACGGTCACCAGGATCTCGCCGAGCGGGTGGTGCAGGGCCGGGTGGTCGAACCAGCCCCGGTAGTCGGCGAACTTCACCAGGAAGCCGTGCAGCAGGTAGCCGTACAGCGTGCCCGCGCCCAGCGAGGTGAACCACATCCTCCGGCCCGGCACCCAGGCGAAGAAGCAGGCGGTCAGCAGCAGCGAGCAGCCGAACATCGCGACCACCATGACCGGACCCGCCCACCACGGCGCGCCCAGTTCCTGGGCCGAGTCCCGGTGGTAGAACCAGGCCGTGTTCATGCGGGGCACCGCCCACCAGCCGACCGCCAGCGCGGCCGCGAACACCGGTACGGAGGCGGCCCGCACCCAGGGGCGGCGCACCAGCTGGAAGTGCTCGGGCTTCATGCACAGGCCCAGCACGAAGTACGGCAGGAACTGAAGGACGCGCTGGAGGTCCAGGTCGTCACCGATGCTCGGGGTGACGGAGGCCAGCATGGCGATGCCGAGCGCGACCGGGAGCGGTTGACGGACCAGCTTCCAGATGGGCGTGGTCAGCCGCCAGACGAACAGCGCGCACAGGAACCAGGTCAGGTACCAGGGGTCGAGGAGGCTGATCTCCTCGCCGGGGGAGTGGTCGACGAACCGCTTGAAGAGGGGGTAGGCGGTCTCGAACACGACGTACGGCACGGCCACGCCGGTGATCAGCCGCTTCAGCCGGTCGGGGCGCATGTCGAAACTGCGCGAGAAGAAGCCGGAGATGATGATGAACGCCGGCATGTGGAAGCTGTACACGACCGAGTACAGGCCCTCGACGATCCGGCTGTCACCCTTGAGGGGCTCCCACGCGTGCCCCATGGCGACCAGCACGATCGCCAGGTACTTGGCGTTGTCGAAGAACGCGTCGCGCTGTTTGCCCGGTCTGTCCCCTTGTGTCGGCTGCGTCGACTGCTGCCGTGACTGCTGCGGCCCCGTCTGGGTACGCGGACTGGGCACTCCCTCCGTCGGCGACTGTGCCGGGGGGAGTGGCCTTCGGTGCTGGCCGGGGGACGAGGCGGCGTCAAACATCTCAGGCACCCTAGCGTCGGCTGTGGGATTTCGTAAAACCCCGTGCGTCATTCCTGGTTATCAGGCTGCGGGTACCCCGGATTCAACAAAGTCGGCCTGTCTGTCCACGTGACGGTGAGCACATCAATAGGCCGCAAGGGGACGCCAGATGACCCCGATGTCCCGATTCATCCCGACTAATTGGTGCATAACAGCGTCTCTGTGCCAACAATTCGAATTACCCACGCACGAGATGTGTGGACAGGGAAACGAAGTCGTGTAATTCCCTGTGGGTTCCCGGTGGATGCCTGCGCGAGTGGAGCCTCGAATTACTGTGCGGGGCACCGGACTTGAAGCCGACGTGTCCGACGTTGCGTCACGTGCCGCATAGGACGGCCCGGTTGGTGGCACGATGGTTCCGGGAGTGCGGACCGACCGAGGGTGTGATCAGTTGTGGCCATTTCACTGTCCGTGGTGCTGCTGTTGGCGATCATCCTTGTGGTGCTGATCAGAGGGGGGAACATCAAGGCCGGCCCCGCCATCGTCGCGGTGCTCTTCGGCTTCTTCCTGGCCTCGACCGGGATGGCTCCGTCCATCCAGCGGTTCCTGAACTCGATAGCGGATTCGATCAACTCCATCAACTTCTGACCCGCGGTCGGCGGACCCGGCGTACGGGCGTCCCCGGTGTACGGGCGGCCCCGACGCACGGGCGGACCGGCGCACAAGGGAACAACGGGGGAACGTACGGCGATGGCGCTGCGCGACTCGGACCCGGCGGAGGTGGGCGGCTACCGGATCGAGGACCGCCTCGGCAGCGGCGGCATGGGCGTGGTCTACCTCGCCCGCTCCGCCTCCGGCCGCCGCCTGGCCGTCAAGGTCGTCCACGGCCAGTACGCCGACGACGACGAGTTCCGCACCCGTTTCCGCCGCGAGGTGGCCGCCGCCCGCCAGGTCAGCGGCGCCTTCACGGCGCCCGTGGTGGACGCCGGCGCCGACGCCCCGCGCCCCTGGATGGCCACGCTCTACATCCCGGGCGAGGACCTCGGCACCCACGTCCGCCGGCACGGCCCGCTGCCCCCGCCCCGGCTGCGTGAACTCGCCGCCGGCCTCACCGAGGCGCTGCGCGACATCCACCGCGCCGGCGTGGTCCACCGCGACCTCAAGCCGGCCAACGTGATGCTCGCCGAGGACGGCCCCCGCGTCATCGACTTCGGCATCTCCCGCGCCGCCGAGTCGGCCGCCGGCGACGTGCTCACCCAGACCGGCCGCGTCATGGGCACCCCGCCCTTCATGTCCCCCGAGCAGTTCTCCTCCCCGCACGACGTCGGCCCGGCCGCCGACATCTTCTCCCTCGGCGCGGTCGTGGTGTACGCCGCGACCCGGCGCGGCCCGTTCGACAGCCCGAGCCCCTACGAGACGGCGACCCGGGTCGTCGAGGGCGAGCCGGAGCTCGACGGAGTCCCCGCCGAACTGCTCCCCTTCGTCCGCCTCTGCCTGGAGAAGCACCCGAAGTCCCGCCCCACCCCCGACGACCTCCTCCGCCTCCTGCGCGACGGGAGCCTGCCGGACCCGCGCCCGGAGCCCACCCGGGAGGACACGCGGGACGACACCGTGCCGCAGCGCCCGCGCGGCCGGCGCCGAAGGCTCTGGATCGCGTCGGTCGCGGGCGCCCTGGTGCTCGCGGTGGCCGGCTCCTTCACCGCGCTCTCGCTGACGGGCGGCGGGGGCGGGGGCGGCACGCACGGCGAGCTGCCGGCGGGCTGGCGGGCCTGGCAGGCGAAGGACCTCGACAAGGCGACCAGCCCCAGCGCGGCGTTCCCGTCCTGCACCGCGCTCGACGGCGGACTCATCTGCGCCGGTGACAGCGTCAAGGCCGTGCGCTTCTCGCTCGCCACCGGCAAGGTCGAATGGAGCCACCCGGTGGCCGACCACCCCGACCCGAACGGCAGCAGCGGATCCATCCCCGACAGCGGAGTGTTCGGTACCCACGGCCACGACGTCTACGTGGTCGCCGACACCAAGGCCCGGTCGGCCGACGTCGGCGACTACGTCTTCCAGGCCCTCGACGCCCGCACCGGCAAGGTGCGCTGGAACATGCCCGTCGGCGACCGGGAGCTGTCCGCGGTGGACGGCAGCACGGCCGTCACGGCCGACGGGCCGATCATCACCTACGGCCCGGACGGAAGGACGTACTCCCTGCTGGACACCGGCACCGGCAGACCCCGCTGGAAGCGCACCGTGCCCGCCGAGGACACCTGCGAGGTCCGCACCGCGGCGGGCCACGGCTACCTGCTGTGCGTCGACCCCAAGGGCAAGCACACCCGGATCGCCGAGATCGGCCCGGCCGACGGCAAGCCCCGGTGGACCGCCACGGTGCAGGGCGCCCTCACCCTGGCCGGCCGGTCCGCGGGCCGTCTGGTCCTCCTCACGTCCCCGAACGCCCCCGACGACGCCTCGGGCCCCGCCTACCGCCGCATCACCCTGCTCGACGTGAGCGACCGCTCCCCGCACGTCGTCCCGCTGGCCCACGCCGTGCCGTCCGGCTCCATGCCCACCGTGGTCCGCGGCACCCTCTACTTCACGCTCAACAGCGGCGAGGTCCGCGCCGTCACCCCGGCCACCGGCCGCACCGTGTGGGACACCCACTCCTCCGTCGAACGCCCCGGCCCGCCCGCCGTCAGCGACGCCTACGTCTTCGTCGTCTCCCCCGGCGGCCGCCTGGCCGCCCTGGACCGCCGCACCGGCAGGGAACTCCACAGCCTCCCCGGCCGCGACGCCCGCACGGACCCGGTCTTCGTGTACGTGGGCTCGACCCCCCTCGTCCACGGTGACGCCGTCTACGTCCCGTACGGCATCCGCGCCGTCTATTCCGCGGACATCCGCCACCTGTAGAAACCACCAGGGGCCCGGCCCCGCCGAAACGGAAACCGGGCCCCAGGGCCGTACAGAGCGGGCGATGAGAATCGAACCTGCGAGCGATTCGCTGAGCCGGGTGTGGGCGGCCGGGCCAGTGCCGACCGTGACCGGCTGATCGCCGATCCTCTGAGCGGTCGCCAACGGGCGCAGGAAGACCCGGACGGGCGATGAGAAGCAAGATCCAGAGCCCGAGGGGCACGCGGGGGACACGGCGGACTGATCGGAGCTCCCGGAAACACTCAGGGCCAGGCGGAGGAATGATCCTCTGACCTGGCCCTGAGCCCTATGGAGCGGGCGACGGGAATCGAACCCGCGTAGCTAGTTTGGAAGACTAGGGCTCTACCATTGAGCTACGCCCGCACGTGTGCGCCGCAGATCCCAGGACCGCGGCACAGGAGGCATCGTAGCGGGTCGCATGCCACACAGGCCAACGCGTTGGTCTGCGGGGATTCCGTGGGGGCGGTCGTGCGGGAAAGCGGCCGACGTGACCGGTGCGGGCATGTACCCTACGTGTCGCACCAGCACGGGGTGTGGCGCAGCTTGGTAGCGCGTCCGCTTTGGGAGCGGAAGGCCGTGGGTTCAAATCCCGCCACCCCGACCACAGACTCACGTCACCGTGATGATCGCCTTTTGGGGCGCTGAGCGGCTGCGGTTACTATGCAAGCTGCGCGCCCGTGTGTCCCGGCCCACTCGGCCTACGAACTCCTCCGGGCGGCGAAATCCGCCGGACCTGTCTGGCTCGGCAGAAACCAAGAAGTCAGCCACAAGGAGACCGAACCGTGAAGAGCGCCGTGGAGACCCTGAACCCGACCCGGGTTCGGCTCACTGTCGAGGTGCCCTTCGAGGAGCTCAAGGACAGCCTCGACGCGGCGTACAAGAAGATCAACCAGCAGGTCACGGTGAAGGGCTTCCGCAAGGGCAAGATCCCGGCCCGGGTCATCGACCAGCGGTTCGGTCGCGGTGCGGTGCTGGAAGAGGCCGTCAACGACGCGCTCCCGAAGTTCTACACCGAGGCGGTCAACGAGGCCGAGCTCAGCCCGCTGGGCCAGCCCGAGGTCGACATCACCGAGCTGAAGGACGGCGAGACGCTGAACTTCACCGCCGAGGTCGACATCCGCCCGGCCATCGAGATCCCGGACTACTCCGGCATCGAGGTCGAGGTCGACGCCGTCGAGGTCAGCGACGAGGACGTGGAGAAGTCGGTCGAGCAGCTGCGCGAGCGCTTCGCCTCCACCTCCCCGGTCGAGCGTGCCGCCGAGGACGGCGACGTCGTGACCATCGACCTCCAGGCCAAGGTCGACGGCGAGGTCCTCGAGGACGGCGTCGCCGAGGGCGTCTCGTACACGATCGGCTCCGGTGAGCTGCTGGACGGCATCGACGACGCCGTGAAGGGCCTGTCCGCCGACGAGGAGGCCACCTTCGCCTCCGAGCTCAAGGGCGGCTCCGCCGCGGGCCAGGAGGCCGAGGTCACCGTCAAGGTCACCCAGGTCGCCGCCCGCGAACTGCCCGAGCTGGACGACGACTTCGCGCAGCTCGCCTCCGAGTTCGACACGCTCGAGGAGCTCAAGGCCGACAGTCGCAAGCGGCTGGCCAACATGAAGCAGTACGACCAGGCCACGCAGGCCCAGGAGCGCGTCCTGGACAAGCTGCTGGAGCTCGTCGAGGTGCCCGTCCCCGAGAAGCTGCTCGAGGACGAGATCAACACCCGTAAGCACAACCTCGAGCACCACCAGCTCGGCCAGATGGGCCTCGACCTCGACAAGTACCTGGAGCTCCAGGGCAAGACCGCCGAGGAGTTCGAGACCGAGACCCGCGAGGCCGCGGTCAAGGGCATCAAGACCCAGTTCGTCCTCGACGAGCTGGTCAAGCTGGAGAAGCTCAACGTCAACCAGGAGGAGCTCACCGAGCACCTCATGCGGCGCGCCGCCTCCTCCGGCATGTCCCCCGACCAGTTCGCCCAGGCCGTCGTCGAGGGCGGCCAGGTGCCCCTCCTCGTCGGCGAGGTCGCCCGCGGCAAGGCCCTGGCCGTCGTGGTCGAGGCCGCCACGGTGAAGGACACCAACGGCGAGATCGTCGACCTGGACGACGAGGAGGAGACCGAGGCCGCCGAGGCCGAGGCCGAGGCTCCGGCCGCCGAGGCTGCCGAGGCCGCCGAGGAGAAGACCGAGGGCTGAGCCCTACGGCGCCTCTGAAGCACTCAGGGCGGGCCCCGGGGACATTGCTCCCCGGGGCCCGTCTGCCTACCTGAACGCACCGCCCTCCTACGAACCGCGACCGCCGATCCACCGGAGGTCACCGCTACGCCCCCGGCGAACACCCCCTTCCACGGGATTCCCCGAAGGGGCCCGCGCGTTAGGGTCCATGAATACGGGGGCAGGGGAGTCCCCGAACCCCAGCCCCTGGCAGGGAACACGTGAGACGGCCCGGCGCCGTCGTAAGACGAGCAGGTGGATACGTGACGAATCTGATGCCCTCAGCCGCCGGCGAGCCTTCCCTCGGCGGTGGCCTCGGCGACCAGGTCTACAACCGGCTGCTCAACGAGCGGATCATCTTCCTCGGCCAGCAGGTTGACGACGACATCGCCAACAAGATCACTGCACAGCTGCTGCTCCTTGCCGCCGACCCGGACAAGGACATCTACCTCTACATCAACAGCCCCGGCGGCTCGGTGACGGCCGGCATGGCGATCTACGACACCATGCAGTACATCCCGAACGACGTGGTCACGATCGGCATGGGCATGGCGGCCTCGATGGGTCAGTTCCTGCTCACCGGCGGCACCGCCGGCAAGCGTTTCGCCCTGCCGCACACGGACATCATGATGCACCAGGGCTCCGCGGGCCTCGGCGGTACGGTCTCGGACATCAAGATCCAGGCCCAGTACCTGCTGCGCACCAAGAAGACCATGTCCGAGCTGACCGCGCTGCACTCCGGCCAGACCGTCGAGACGATCATCCGCGACGGCGACCGTGACCGCTGGTTCACCCCGGAGGAGGCCAAGGAGTACGGTCTCATCGACGAGATCATCACGCTTGCCTCCGGTGTTCCGGGAGGCGGCGGCACCGGTGCCTGACCGGCCCGGCTTCGCTCCGCACCGCCGAGACTCCACTCCCCAGAACGCCACCAGGACGGTGAATACGCACATGAACGACTTCCCCGGCGCCGCCAGCGGCCTGTACGAGGGGCCGCGCCCCGACAGCCGCTACGTCATCCCGCGCTTCGTCGAGCGCACCTCCCAGGGCATCCGCGAGTACGACCCTTACGCGAAGCTCTTCGAGGAGCGTGTGATCTTCCTCGGCGTCCAGATCGACGACGCCTCCGCCAACGACGTCATGGCGCAGCTGCTGTGCCTGGAGTCGATGGACCCCGACCGGGACATCTCGATCTACATCAACAGCCCCGGCGGCGACATGACCGCCCTCACGGCGATCTACGACACGATGCAGTTCGTGAAGCCGGACATCCAGACGGTCTGCATGGGCCAGGCGGCCTCCGCCGCGGCCATCCTGCTCGCCGCGGGTACGCCCGGCAAGCGCATGGCACTGCCGAACTCCCGCGTGCTGATCCACCAGCCGGCCGGCAGCACCGGCCGCGGACAGCTCTCCGACCTGGAGATCATCGCCAACGAGTTCACGCGGATGCGTGAGCAGCTGGAGAACATGCTGGCCAAGCACTCCAACCGGCCGATCGAGCAGGTCCGCGAGGACATCGAGCGGGACAAGATCCTCACGGCCGAGGAAGCGCTGGAGTACGGCATCGTCGACCAGATCATCTCGACCCGGAAGATGAACAACGAATCCGTCCGCTGACGCGGGGTGATGTTGTCGTCTGCCACCCTTGGCATGATTTGACCCGGTGCGCGGAAAGGTGCACGTCAAAGTGAACCGTGCCAAGGGGGGCCCGAACGGGGGGCCCGGCAAGGTACCGTCGGAATAAGGCAGCACCAGGAGCCGCTGGACTCGTAGCGTCCAGGCGTCTCCCAGGCGAAGGGGAAGCACACCGTGGCACGCATCGGTGACGGCGGCGATCTGCTCAAGTGCTCGTTCTGCGGCAAGAGCCAGAAGCAGGTCAAGAAGCTCATCGCAGGGCCCGGTGTGTACATCTGCGACGAGTGCATCGATCTCTGCAACGAGATCATCGAGGAGGAGCTCGCGGAGACGAGCGAGGTGCGCTGGGAGGAACTTCCCAAGCCCCGCGAGATCTACGAGTTCCTCGAAGGCTATGTAGTCGGGCAAGAGGCAGCCAAGAAGGCGCTCTCAGTCGCGGTGTACAACCACTACAAGCGGGTCCAGGCCGGCGAGAACGGCGGGGCCCAGGGCCGGGACGACGCCATCGAGTTGGCGAAGTCCAACATCCTCCTGCTGGGCCCCACGGGTTCGGGCAAGACGCTCCTCGCCCAGACCCTGGCCCGCATGCTGAACGTGCCGTTCGCGATCGCCGACGCGACGGCGCTCACGGAGGCGGGGTACGTCGGCGAGGACGTCGAGAACATCCTGCTGAAGCTGATCCAGGCGGCGGACTACGACGTCAAGAAGGCCGAGACCGGGATCATCTACATCGACGAGATCGACAAGGTAGCCCGAAAGAGCGAAAACCCGTCGATCACCCGGGACGTCTCGGGCGAGGGCGTGCAGCAGGCCCTTCTGAAGATCCTGGAGGGCACGACCGCCTCCGTCCCGCCGCAGGGCGGCCGCAAGCACCCGCACCAGGAGTTCATCCAGATCGACACGACGAACGTCCTGTTCATCGTGGGCGGTGCCTTCGCGGGCCTGGACAAGATCATCGAGTCGCGGGCCGGTGCGAAGGGCATCGGCTTCGGCGCGACGATCCGCTCCAAGCGCGAGCTGGAGTCCAAGGACGTCTTCGAGGACGTCATGCCGGAGGACCTGGTCAAGTTCGGCATGATCCCCGAGTTCATCGGCCGCCTCCCGGTGATCACCTCGGTCCACAACCTGGACCGCGAGGCCCTGCTCCAGATCCTGGTCGAGCCCCGCAACGCGCTGGTCAAGCAGTACCAGCGCCTCTTCGAACTCGACGGCGTGGAACTGGACTTCGAGCGCGAGGCCCTCGAAGCCATCGCCGACCAGGCCATCCTCCGCCAGACCGGCGCGCGAGGCCTGCGCGCCATCATGGAGGAGGTCCTGATGTCGGTGATGTACGAGGTCCCCTCGCGGAAGGACGTGGCGAGGGTCGTCATCACGGCGGACGTCGTCCACTCCAACGTCAACCCGACCCTGATCCCGCGGGACGCGCGGGGGCGGGGCTCTGGCGAGCAGAAGACGGCGTAAGCATCTCGGCGTCGACGGGCAGGCACCCTGTGGTGGGTGCCTGCCCGTTGGCGTGTCGGACAGGGACGATCGGATCGAGTCATCGTTCCGGCGGGACCAATGGCTTTCCAGAGGGCGAAGCGCATGGCGGCCGGTGTGGTGGCGGCGGCAGGTGCCCTGCCGATCCTCGTGGCCTCACCGGCGAGCGCCACGCAGAGCGCGTGCAGCAACTACGTGGCCAGCCATGGGTACTTCGCCGGCACGAAGGTGAAGGCGGCCTGCGGTCACGAGCATCTCCCGGTCGGGGCCAACCCGCTGTGTCTGACCGGCTTGATCACCATCCAGGTGGACAGCACCACGGCGCAGCACGCTTGCAGACTTGCCTGAGTCGAGTCGCCAATACGGGACGGGGCGCCCGCGGTAACCGCTGGGCGCCCCGTTGGTGTCTCCCTGCGTCAGGCCTTGACGCGCACGTCGTTGCGGAGCTTGGCCGCGAGGGCTGACACGTCGTCGACCGAGCCGCCGTCGCCGCTGGCGAGTTGGGCGAGGCCGAAGGACGTGACGACCGCGACCGTGCTGTGGTCACCCCAGATGCACATGGGCATCTTGACGGTCTTCGCCGCGCCGGCGCCCGTGCTCGAGGAACTGTCGTTCTTGAACTGGGCCACCTGGCACTTCATGATGCCGTTCGAGAAGCCCGTCGGGTGTACCGCCTCGGGGCTGCCGATCATCGTGCCCTGGGACTCCTTGTCCTTCTCGGACTCCGACTTGACCTTGGCGAACATGGAGTCGACAACGGCCTCGGGGTCGTCGATGGTCCCGTAGACACCGCTGAAGGAGAGGTTCTTCTGGCTCAGGCCCGTGCCCTGCTTGTAGCCCGCGCTGACGTCCGTCGGGTTCTTCACGCCCCACTTCTCGAAGTCCGCCTTGTCGTCGGCGGTCATGCTGTCAGTGGAGCCGGCGCTGTCCGACTTCTTGTACGTCCCGTTGATCACCTGCGCGGGCGCGGTCAGCTTGTGCGCACCGTCGTCCGTGACGCCGCCGGCGCCGCTGTTGCCCTTGCCGATCACGAAGAAGACCCCCACCGCGACCGCCGCCACGACCGCCACGGCGCCGATGATCAGGCCCGTCTTCTTCTTGCCGCCGTCGGGCACGGGCGGCTGGGGGACGGTGGGGTAGGGCTGCTGGCCGTACGGCGGCTGCTGGCCGTACGGGTTCGGCTGCTGGGGGGCGCCCTGCTGCGGGTAGCCGTACCCGGGCTGCGGCGGGGCCGGAGGCGTCTGCTGGGGGTAGCCGTAGCCGGGCTGCGGAGCCTGCGGCGGCTGCTGGCCGTACGGGCCCGGCTGGCCGTACGGTCCAGGCTGCTGGGGCTGCTGGCCGTACGGGCCCGGCTGGTTGTGACTCATTTCTGGGTTCCCCTCCAGACTGCTTATGTGTTCCTGACATCCTGGCCCAGGCGCAGAAGCCGCACGGCATCGGGGGTCTCACCGTTACAGAACAAAGGCGTTTCGGGACCACGCCGTGACACCTCTAAACTGACCCCGTGACCGAGAACGCTCAGCAGCAGCCACCAGCGCCCGACACCGAACTGCCGACCCAGTACGCGCCGGCCGATGTAGAGGGGCCGCTGTACGAGCGCTGGGTAGAGCGCGGTTACTTCGAGGCCGACGCGAAGAGCGACAAGCCTCCGTACACGATCGTCATCCCACCGCCGAACGTCACCGGCAGCCTGCACCTCGGGCACGCCTTCGAGCACACGCTCATCGACGCCCTCACGCGACGTAAGCGCATGCAGGGGTACGAGACGCTGTGGCAGCCGGGCATGGACCACGCCGGCATCGCCACGCAGAACGTCGTGGAACGGGAGCTCGGCAAGGAGGGCAAGTCCCGGCACGACCTGGGCCGGGAAGCCTTCGTCGAGCGCGTCTGGCAGTGGAAGGCCGAGTCCGGCGGGCAGATCGGCGGGCAGATGCGGCGCCTCGGCGACGGCGTCGCCTGGTCCCGTGAGCGGTTCACCATGGACGAGGGGCTGTCCCAGGCCGTCCAGACCATCTTCAAGCGCCTCTACGACGACGAGCTGATCTACCGCGCCGAGCGCATCATCAACTGGTGCCCCCGGTGCCTGACGGCCATCTCGGACATCGAGGTCGAGTACCAGGACGACGACGGCGAGCTCGTCTCGATGAAGTACGGCGAGGGGGACGACACCATCGTCGTCGCCACCACCCGTGCCGAGACGATGCTCGGTGACACCGCCGTCGCCGTCCACCCCGAGGACGAGCGGTACAAGCACCTGGTCGGCAAGCTCATCAGGCTGCCGCTGACCGACCGCTCCATCCCGGTCGTCGCGGACGAGCACGTCGACCCCGAGTTCGGCACCGGCGCCGTCAAGGTCACCCCGGCCCACGACCCGAACGACTTCGAGATCGGCCAGCGCCACAACCTGCCGTCCCTGACCGTCATGGACGAGCACGCCGTCATCACCGCCCACGGCCCCTTCCAGGGCCTGGACCGGCTGGAGGCCCGCTCGGCGATCGTCGCCGCGCTGCGCGCCGAGGGCCGGATCGTCGCCGAGAAGCGGCCGTACGTCCACAGCGTCGGCCACTGCTCGCGCTGCAAGACCACCATCGAGCCGCGGCTGTCCATGCAGTGGTGGGTCAAGGTCGGCCCGCTGGCGAAGGCGGCCGGTGACGCCGTCCGCGAGGGCAAGGTCAAGATCCATCCGCAGGAGATGGAGAAGCGGTACTTCGACTGGGTCGACAACCTCCACGACTGGTGCATTTCCCGTCAGTTGTGGTGGGGTCACCGGATTCCGGTCTGGTACGGCCCGAACGGCGAGGTCGTCTGCGTCGGCCCCGACGAGGAGCCGCCCGGCACCGAGGCGGAGGGCTGGAAGCAGGACACCGACGTCCTCGACACCTGGTTCTCCTCCGGCCTGTGGCCGTTCTCCACGCTGGGCTGGCCCGAACAGACCGAGTCGCTCGCGAAGTTCTACCCGAACTCCGTCCTGGTCACCGGCTACGACATCCTCTTCTTCTGGGTCGCCCGGATGATGATGTTCGGCCTGTACGCGATGGACGGCACCCCGCCGTTCCACACCATCGCCCTGCACGGCATGGTCCGCGACCAGTTCGGCAAGAAGATGTCGAAGTCCTTCGGCAACGCGGTCAACCCGCTGGACTGGATGGACAAGTACGGCAGCGATGCGCTCAGGTTCACTCTGGCCCGTGGCGCGAACCCGGGTGTCGACGTCCCCATCGGCGAGGACTGGGTCCAGGGCTCCCGCAACTTCGCCAACAAGATCTGGAACGCGACGCGCTTCGCGCTGATGAACGGCGCGACGGTGGACGGGCCCCTGCCGGCCCCGTCCGCGATGTCGGCGACGGACCGCTGGATCCTCTCCCGGCTCAACTCCGTCATTGCCGAAGTCGACGCGTTCTACGACGACTTCCAGTTCGCCAAGCTCTCCGACGCCCTCTTCCACTTCGCGTGGGACGAGGTCTTCGACTGGTACGTCGAGCTGTCCAAGACGACGTTCCAGGCGGGCGGCGAGCCGGCCGAGGTCAGCAAGCGGGTCCTCGGCGAGGTCCTCGACGTCACGCTGAAGCTGCTGCACCCGGTGGTCCCGTTCGTCACGGAGACCCTGTGGACCACCCTCACGGGCGGTGAGTCGGTCGTCATCGCCGACTGGCCGACGGACAGCGGCTTCAGGGACGCGGCGGCGGAGAAGGAGATCGAGAGCCTCCAGTCCGTCATCACCGAGGTCCGCCGCTTCCGCGCCGACCAGGGCCTCCAGCCGGGGCAGCGGGTCCCGGCCCGCCTGGCCCTCGACGGCACGGCGCTCGCCCCGCACGAGGCCGCCATCCGCCAGCTGCTGCGCCTCCAGCCGGAGGGTGACTCCTTCACCGCGACCGCGACCCTTCCCGTCGCGGGTGCCGAGGTCGCCCTCGACCTCTCCGGCACGATCGACGTGGCGGCGGAGCGCAAGCGCCTGGCCAAGGACCTGGCGGCCGCGGAGAAGGAGAAGGCCCAGGCCACGGCCAAGCTCGGCAACGAGGCGTTCCTGGCGAAGGCGCCGGACAACGTGGTGGAGAAGATCCGCACGCGGCTGGCGAAGGCGGACGAGGACATCGCGCGGATCGCCGCGCAGCTGGAGCGGTTGCCGCAGGCGTAGGCAGCGGTACACGGGCGAAGGCCCCCGGACTGTCAGGTTCCGGGGGCCTTCGCCCGTCTCTGTCACCGGGGCTCCGTAGACTGGATCCCGTGAGCGACCTCCCCCCGCACGACAGCGACCAGCCCGACCCCCTCGACTCCTTCGACGAGATCGTCGCGGCCGAGACCGACCGCGACCCCGACCTCGCCGTGATCGAGGCCGGCAGCCGTACCCTGCGCACGCAGGGCGGGCCGCCGGAGGCTGACGTCCCCACGCGGCCCGAGGACCCCGAGGTCGACAAGGCGCTGCGCGAGGTCGAGGGAGAGCTGGCGACACGCTGGGGCGAGACCAAGCTGGAGCCCTCCGTCAGCCGGATCTCCGCGCTGATGGACGTCCTGGGCGAGCCGCAGCGCTCGTACCCCTCGATCCACATCACGGGAACCAACGGCAAGACCTCCACGGCCCGCATGATCGAGGCGCTGCTCGGCGCCTTCGAGCTGCGCACCGGCCGCTACACCTCGCCGCACGTGCAGTCGATCACCGAGCGGATCAGCCTGGACGGCACCCCGATCACCGCCGAGCGGTTCATCGAGACGTACCAGGACATCAAGCCGTACGTGGAGATGGTCGACGGGCAGCAGGAGTTCCGGCTCTCCTTCTTCGAGGTGCTCACCGGCATGGCGTACGCGGCCTTCGCGGACGCGCCCGTGGACGTGGCCGTCGTCGAGGTGGGCATGGGCGGCTCCTGGGACGCCACCAACGTCATCGACGGGGACGTCGCCGTCGTCACCCCCATCGACCTCGACCACACCGACCGGCTCGGGGAGACGCACGCCGAGATCGCCGGCGAGAAGTCCGGGATCATCAAGCAGGACGCGACCGTGATCCTGGCCCAGCAGCCGGTGGACGCGGCGCAGGTGCTGCTGAAGAAGGCGGTGGACGTCGACGCGACCGTGGCCCGGGAAGGGCTGGAGTTCGGCGTCGTGGCGCGGCAGGTCGCGGTCGGCGGGCAGCTGCTGACGCTGCGCGGGCTGGGCGGCGAGTACGAGGAGGTCTACCTCCCGCTGCACGGTGCCTACCAGGCGCACAACGCGGCCGTGGCGCTCGCCGCCGTCGAGGCGTTCTTCGGGGTCGGCGCGCAGCGGGCGGAGCGGCTGGACATCGACGCCGTCCGCAAGGCCTTCGCGGCGGTCTCCTCGCCGGGCCGGCTGGAGGTCGTACGGCGGTCGCCCACCGTCGTGCTGGACGCGGCGCACAACCCGGCGGGCGCGCGGGCGACCGCGGATGCCGTGGGGGAGGCGTTCGACTTCAGCCGGCTGATCGGTGTGGTCGGGGCCAGCGGCGACAAGAACGTGCGCGGGCTGCTCGAGGCCTTCGAGCCGCTGTTCGCGGAGATCGTCGTCACGCAGAACTCCAGCCACCGGGCGATGGACGCCGACGAGCTGGCCGCGGTCGCCGTCGAGGTGTTCGGCGAGGAGCGGGTGCAGGTCGAGCCGCGGCTGCCGGACGCGCTGGAGGCGGCGATCACGCTGGCCGAGGAGGAGGGCGAGTTCGCCGGCGGCGGTGTGCTCGTCACGGGTTCCGTCATCACGGTCGGCGAGGCCCGGCTGCTGCTGGGAAGGGGCTGAGGGCTGCCATGCGTACGCTCTGTTCCTCGACCTTGATCGGGGAGTTCTTCATCATCGGCTTCGCGGGGCTGGTGGCGATGAAGGACCAGGACCTGTCCGCGTCGACGGTGTGGACGGTGTGCGGCCTCGCCATGTTCCTGAGCGTGGCGCTGTGCGGCATGGTGACCCGGCCCGGGGGCGTGGCCCTCGGCTGGGCCCTCCAGATCGCGCTGGTCGCCTCCGGGTTCTTCGTCCCGATGATGTTCATCCTGGGTGCGGTGTTCGCGGCGCTGTGGTGGGCGTCGGTGCATTTCGGGCGGAAGGTGGACGAGGCGAAGGCGAGATTCGCGGCGCAGGCGGAGAGCTCGACCACGGCTGACGCTGCGTAAGAGGCGCCCGGACACGCCCTGTAATCTCGTGCCACCGCATATGTCAGTCAGAAGGAGCCCCCCGTGACCCAGCGCACCCTCGTCCTGCTCAAGCCCGACGCCGTCCGTCGCGGCCTGACCGGCGAGATCATCAGCCGCATCGAGCGCAAGGCCGGCTGGCAGATCACCGCGCTGGAGCTGCGCACGCTGGACCAGGACACGCTGGAGCAGCACTACGGCGAGCACAAGGGCAAGCCCTTCTACGAGCCGCTGGTGGAGTTCATGGCCTCCGGCCCGGTCGTGGCCATGATCGTCGAGGGTGAGCGGGTCATCGAGGGCCTGCGCGCCCTGGCCGGCCCCACCGACCCGGTCGCCGCGCCTCCCGGCTCCATCCGCGGCGACTACGGCGTCATCGTCCGCGAGAACCTGATCCACGCCTCCGACTCCGAGGAATCGGCCAGCCGCGAGGTCAAGATCTTCTTCCCCACCCACGCCTGATCCCTGCCGGGGGCTGAGCGGGCCGGGTCCGGACAGCCCGAGCCGGGTCCTCCGGGGACGCATGATGGGCTGCCCACCGGGCCGGACGCCGGGGACCGGAGACGGGCTGCCTCGACAGGTCCCCGCGCATCTGCGCCCGCCCCGTCCCGCCGCGCTGCCGGGGGGCGTACCGCGTCCCATGTCTCCCCCCGCGGGGTCCCATGCCTGCCGGCCAGGGGCGGGTGGCCGGCCCGCGTCCGGACGGGTCAGGTTCCCGGGGCCATGCCTGATTGCTGCCGGCCCCTGCCGGGGGTTGCGCGGCGAGGGCCCGCCGGGACTGGGTGCCGGGGGCTATGAGCGGGCAGCCCAGGGCAGGACCCGCGTCGCGGCGTCCACACCGTCCCGCCGGGCCGGGTGTCCGGCCCCCGTCCAGGCGTGTCAGGCTCCGGGCCGCGCTGGATCCCTCCGGGGGTTGTGCGGGGAGGGTGTTCGCCGGGCGCCGGGGGCCGGAGGCGGGCTGTCTCGGCCGGCGCCATGCCCGCCGGGTCGGCCGGGCCTCACCTGATCCCCGCGGCTCCTGCCGGGTCGTGCTGCCACAGCGGTGTCAGGGGGGCGAGGGTGTCGGGCCGGGCCGTGTCGGTGTCGTCGCGCTCGCGGGCGGGTTCGTACCCGTGCTCGGGCGAGCCGTTCGGGCACCGGAGGCCGCGCGCTGCCCCCTGGGCGGACCTGCTCGCGTAGCGCCGCCCCCGCTCGTGCCCATCCGACTCAGCCGGGCCGTGCGGCGGCGTCCGTATCGTGTGTCCGCCGGGTCGGCGCGGGCGGCCTGTGAACCTCGCTTGCCGAGGCTCGGCAGTGGTGGCCCTCGGATCGGGGCGGGCGGTCCGTCAGGCTGCTCGGCCGGGGCCGCGCGGCGGCGCACCTCGCGTCCGCCGGACGGGGCGGTCGGCCCGCAAGTCCGCTCGGCCAAGCTCCGGCAGCGGCGTTCGCGTCGCGTGCCCGCCGGGTCGGCGTGGGCGGCACGTGGATCCCGCTCGCCGAGGCCCGCTCAGCGGTGGCCCGCCCGTAAGTCCGCTCGGCCAGGCCCCGCGCAGCGGGCGTCCGTGTCGTGTGTCCGCCGGGTCGGGGCGAGCCGCCCGTAAACCCTCTCGCCGAGGCCCGCGCAGCGGCACGCGTCGCCGGCCTGCAAGCCGGCTCGGCCGAGCTTCGGGCAGCGGTGGCCGTGTCGTGTGTCCGCCGGGTCGGTGCCGGCGGCGGGGTTCCTGGAGGGAATTTTCCGGGGATTTTTCTGAGGGGGCGTCACCTCGACGCGCCCGCTGAGCTGCGGCGCCGGTACCTTTTCGACCATCGCTTGGCATATGCGTGCCGATCGGGGGAACGCGTGCCCCTGTTGGGCCGTCTCCACAAGCGAGGCACTCGCCCATCTGCTGACAATGGCGAAGACCCTCGCGCAGTGTTCGTGCAGGCCCGTTTACCATGGAGGCCTTCACGTCACAGCACCCACCTCGCCTACCTGAAAAGCCCTCAAAAGCTCGTGGGAAGGCCAGACGAATCCTCATGGGGAACTCAATGTCGTTCATCGGCCGTGACATGGCTGTCGACCTCGGGACCGCCAACACGCTGGTGTACGTCAGGGGTCGCGGGATCGTACTCAACGAGCCGTCCGTCGTCGCGATCAACACGAACACCGGTGGCATCCTCGCGGTCGGGGCCGAAGCGAAGAAGATGATCGGGCGGACCCCGGGCAACATCGTCGCCGTACGTCCGCTGAAGGACGGCGTCATCGCCGACTTCGAGATCACCGAGCGCATGCTCCGCTACTTCATCCTGAAGATCCACAAGCGGAGGTACCTCGCCCGGCCGCGTGTCGTCGTCTGTGTGCCCTCCGGTATCACGGGAGTCGAGCGCCGCGCCGTCATCGAGGCGTCGTCCCAGGCGGGTGCCCGCCAGGTGCACATCATCGAGGAACCCATGGCGGCGGCCATCGGCTCCGGCCTGCCGGTCCACGAGGCCACCGGCAACATGGTGGTGGACATCGGCGGCGGCACCACCGAGGTCGCGGTCATCTCGCTCGGCGGCATCGTCACCGCCCAGTCCATCCGCGTCGCGGGCGACGAACTGGACAACGCGATCATCCAGCACATCAAGAAGGAGTACAGCCTCCTCCTCGGTGAGCGGACGGCCGAGCAGATCAAGATCACGATCGGGTCGGCGTACGAACTCGACGCCGACGAGCACACCGAGATCCGCGGCCGGGACCTCGTCTCCGGACTGCCCAAGACCGTCGTCATCTCCGCCGCCGAAGTACGCAAGGCGATCGAGGAGCCCGTCAACGCGATCGTCGACGCCGTGAAGACCACTCTGGACAAGTGCCCGCCGGAGCTGTCCGGCGACATCATGGACCGGGGCATCGTGCTCACCGGCGGCGGCGCCCTGCTGCGCGGCCTCGACGAGCGGCTGCGCCGCGAGACCGGTATGCCCATCCACATCGCCGAGGACCCGCTGGACAGCGTGGCGCTCGGCTCCGGCAAGTGCGTCGAGGAGTTCGAGGCGCTCCAGCAGGTACTTGACGCCCAGCCGCGCAGATGACGTAACTCTTCGATTCCGCCGTACGAGATGATCTCCTCTCGTACGGCGGATCGTTGATATAGAGGCATAAGCTCCGACAAGTTCATTCCCCAATCGCATTCCAATGAGGAAGGGCACGGCCGCCGCACGTGAGGGACACGAAAGAGAGCCGGCTGCTCCTGGTGCTGCTGATCGCCATCGCGTTCGCACTGATCACGGTGGACATCCGCGGCGGCCAGAACTCTCCCGTAGACGGTGCCCGGCAGGCCGCGGCCGCGGTCTTCGGCCCGATCGAGGACGGGGTGTCGTCGGCGGTCGACCCGGTCGGCAACGCCGTCTCCGCGGTCCGTGACTCCGGTGAGCGACACGACCGGCTCGCGCGGCTGGAGAAGGAGAACGCGGCTCTCAAGGCCAAGCTCGGCAGCAGCGACCGCAACCGCAGCCGCCTGGGGCAGCTCGACAAGATGCTGAAGATCGCCGGCGAGGGCCAGTACGGCATCAAGGGCGCCGAAGTCATCGCCATAGGCTCGGCGCAGGGTTTCTCCTGGACCGTCACCATCGACGTCGGCGCCAACGACGGCATCAAGCGGGACATGACCGTGCTCAACGGCGACGGCCTGGTCGGACGCGTCACCACCGTCGGCCCGGACACCTCCACCGTGCTGCTCGCCAACGACCCCGACTTCACCGTCGGCACCCGCATGGAGGGCAGCGACGAACTCGGCTTCGCCTCCGGGCAGGGCGACCGCCCGCTGCGCGTCGAACTCCTCAACGGCAAGGCCGAGGTGAAGAAGGGCGACCGGCTCGTCACCTTTGGCTCCCAGGCCGACAAGCCGTTCGTGCCCGGTGTCCCGGTGGGTGTCGTCTCCCGCATCGATCCCTCCGGCGGCGGCCTGACCCGCACCCTCTACGTCACCCCGTTCGTCGGCTTCAGCAAGCTGGACATCGTGGGTGTCGTCGTCGAGGCCCCGAAGAAGGACCCGCGTGACGAGGTGCTGCCGGCCAAGCCGAAGCCGACCCCGACGCCGACGGTGACCGTGACGGTCACCCCGTCGTCCGACGCGACCGCCAACGACCAGCAGCAGTAGTAGGAGCTCGAAGTCCCATGCGCCTCAACCGGATCCTGCTCTCCACCGCGCTGGTCGTCGTCGCCCTGGTCATCCAGGTCAGTGTCCTCGCCCGCCTCCACCTCCCGGGCGCGGTGCCCGATCTGCTGCTGCTCACCGTGCTGGGCCTGGCGATCGTGTACGGCCATGTCGGCGGCGCCCTCGTCGGCTTCGGCGCGGGACTCCTCGCCGACCTCGCCCCGCCCGCCGACCACGCCGCCGGCCGCTACGCGCTGGTGCTGTGCGTCATCGGCTACTTCGCCGGACTCATCAAGCCCGAGAACGGCCGCCTGAAATCCGCCACCGGCCCGATGGTCGTCGTGGTCGCCGCCGCGATCGGCTCGACGCTGCTGTACGCCGGGGTCGGCGCCCTCGTCGGTGACACCGCCGCCCGCCATGTGGGCCTCGTCGGCCTGCTGAGCTCGGCCGCCGTGTACGACCTGCTCCTCGCGCCGTTCGTCGTCCCCGGAATCATCGCCCTGGCCCGCCGCGCCGAGAACGACCCGCTCGCGGAGACCGGTTCCGCGGCCAAGGCCACCGACATCTCCTCCGGCTGGCTCTCCTCCGGCACCGGGCTGCGCATCGGCAGCCAGCGCGGCGGCCTCGGCGGCCTGAAGGCCAAGACCCGTACCCGCGCCGCGCGGGTGAGCCGCATCAAGGGGGTCAAGCGGCTGTGACCGGCGAACAGTTGACGGCTGTACAGACGCGGGGGCCGCGCCCGGAACCGACGCGGGGGCGGCGTCCAGGACATACGCGGGGGCCGCGCCCGGACGCGCACAGCTTCGTCGTATATGACACATACACGCACTGAGAGGGGGAGGCAGCCGCAGTGACCAACATTCCCGAGACCGGACGGACCCCACGGGTCCAGATCCGGCTCATCGTGATCCAGATCCTCGTCCTCTCCCTGCTCGGCACCCTCGGCGGCCGTCTGTGGTACCTCCAGATCCGCGAGGGCGCCGAGTACCAGAAGGAAGCCTCCGGCAACCACGTCCAGCAGGTCGTCCAGCCCGCCGTACGCGGCTCGATCCTGGACGCGCGGGGCGTCGCGCTCGCCGACAACGAGACCCGGCTGGTGGTCTCCGCCTCCCGCACCGACCTGCTGAAGCAGAAGGACGACGGCAAGGCGGTCCTCACCAAGCTGGCCGGCGTCCTCGGCATCGACCCCAAGGAGGTCATGCTGAAGGTCCGGCTGTGCGACGCCAAGACCCCGCAGCCGTGCTGGAACGGCTCCCCGTACCAGCCGATCCCGATCACCGACAAGGCCACCGCCAAGCAGGCCCTCCAGATCCGTGAGCGCGCCGAGGACTTCCCCGGCATCACCGCCGAGCCCGAGGCCGTGCGCCGCTACGGTGCCCCCGGCAAGTCGAACACCGCGCAGGTCCTCGGCTACCTCTCACCGGTCACCGACAACGAGATCCAGCAGGCCAAGGACACCGACTCGCCCTACCTCCGGTCCGACATGGTCGGCCGCAGCGGCCTGGAGCGCCAGTACGACAAGGCGCTGCGCGGCAAGGCCGGCGTCACCCGCTACGAGGTCGACAACCTCGGCCGCGTCATCGGCAAGGCCCAGGCCGACGCCGCCGAGCCCGGCGCCAACCTCGTCACCAGCATCGACTCCCGCGTCCAGCGCGTCGCCGAGTACGAGCTGGACCACGCCATGAAGGTCGCCCGCCAGCAGTACGACAAGATCACCGGCGAGAACTACAAGGCCGACTCCGGCGCCGTCGTCGTGATGGAGGCCAAGACCGGCCGGATCGTCGCCATGTCGTCCGCCCCGACCTACGACCCCAACGTCTGGGTCGGCGGCATCTCCGCCAAGGACTACAAGGCCCTCACCGGCAAGAACTCCGACTACCCGCTGCTCAACAGGGCCATACAGGGTCAGGCCGCACCCGGTTCGACCTTCAAGGTGGTCTCCACGGCCGCCGCGGTCCAGGCCGGCTACGTCTGGGACGGCGGCTACCCGTGCACCAGCTCGTACTCGGTGGGCGGCCAGGTCTTCAAGAACTTCGAGGGCGAGAACTTCGGCCCGATCTCGCTCGGCCGCGCCCTCGAGGTCTCCTGCGACACCGTCTTCTACGGCCTCGCCGACCGGGAGTGGAAGAAGGACGGCGGCATCAACCCCAAGAAGGGCGAGCCCAAGGACTACTTCTTCAAGACCGCCCACCAGTTCGGCCTCGGCAAGGAGACCGGCGTCGACCTGCCCAACGAGGTCACCGGCCGCGTCCCCGACCGCCAGTGGAAGCTGAACTACTGGAAGGCCAACAAGGACGCCTGGTGCAAGACCGGCAAGAAGGACGGCTCGTACGTGGAGAGGATCGCGTACGAGAACTGCCTCGAAGGCAACAAGATGCGCGAGGGTGACGAGATCAACTACTCCATCGGTCAGGGCGACACCCTCGTCACCCCGATCCAGGAGGCCGTGATGTACGGCGCCGTCGCCAACGGCGGCACCATGTACCAGCCGACCATCGGCAAGGCCGTCATCAGCCCCGACGGCAAGTCCGTCCAGGAGATCAAGCCGAAGAGGACCGGAAAGCTGCCGGTCAGCCAGGCCACCCTCAAGGGCATGAACGACGCCTTCGCCGGCGTCATCACCCGCGGTACCGCCGCCTGGAAGTTCGGCGGCTGGCCGCAGGACAAGATCGCGCTGCACGCCAAGACCGGTACCGCAGAGGTCTACGGCAAGCAGACCACGTCCTGGCTGGCCACCTACTCCAAGGACTACACGGTCATCATGACCATCGCCCAGGCCGGTACGGGTTCCGGCGCCTCCGGTGAGGCCGTGCGCAACATCTACAGCGCGCTCTACGGCGTCCAGTCCGACGGCTCCATCGACAAGAAGAAGGCGCTGCTGCCCACCCCGCAGAAGGGCCTGCCCAAGGTCCGCACGGACGGCACGATCGCGGCCGGGAAGGTCTCCCGCGACCCCGCCAAGGACATCCAGGCCACCCCGTCCGGCTCGCCCGCCCCGGACGATTCCCAGCCCCCGGCGACCACCAACTCGCCCGGGACCGGCAACCGCAACACCCGCAGGCGACCTCGCAAGAGGGGAAGCCGGAGGATGCCCGCATGACCGGCAACAGCTTCTCCGTCTCCGGGTACGGCCCCGAACGGGCCGGCTGGACCCGGCTCCTCGCCCGTGACTCCATCGCCCGCCGACTGGACTGGCCGATACTGCTCGCGTGCCTCGCCCTGTCGGGGCTCGGCTCGCTGCTGGTCTACTCCGCGACCCGCAACCGCACCGAGATCAACCAGGGCGACCCGTACTACTTCCTGCTCCGGCACCTGATGAACACCGGCATCGGGCTCGCCCTGATGATCGGCACGATCTGGCTCGGCCACCGCACCCTGCGCAACTTCGTGCCGATCCTCTACGGCCTCTCCGTCTTCGGCATCCTGCTGGTGCTCACCCCGCTCGGCTCCACCGTCAACGGCGCCCACTCCTGGATCGTGCTCGGCGGCGGCTTCTCCCTCCAGCCCTCGGAGTTCGTGAAGATCACGATCATCCTCGGCATGGCGATGCTGCTCGCGGCCCGCGTCGACGCCGGCGACAAGAAGTACCCCGACCACCGCACCGTGATGCAGGCCCTCGGCCTGGCCGCCGTACCGATCCTGATCGTGCTGCTCATGCCCGACCTCGGCTCGGTCATGGTCATGGTGATCATCATCCTGGGCATCCTGCTCGCCTCCGGAGCCTCCAACCGCTGGGTGTTCGGCCTGATCGGCGCGGGCGCGCTGGGCGCGATCGCGGTCTGGCAGCTGCACATCCTGGACGAGTACCAGATCAACCGCTTCGCGGCCTTCGCCAACCCCGACCTCGACCCGGCGGGCGTCGGCTACAACACCAACCAGGCCCGCATCGCGATCGGCTCCGGCGGCCTGACCGGCGCGGGCCTCTTCCACGGCTCGCAGACCACCGGCCAGTTCGTGCCCGAGCAGCAGACCGACTTCGTCTTCACCGTCGCGGGGGAGGAACTGGGCTTCGTCGGCGCCGGCCTGATCATCCTGCTGCTGGGCGTCGTGCTCTGGCGCGCCTGCCGCATCGCCCGCGAGACGACCGAGCTGTACGGCACCATCGTCGCCGCCGGGATCGTGGCCTGGTTCGCCTTCCAGGCCTTCGAGAACATCGGCATGACCCTGGGCATCATGCCGGTCACCGGTCTGCCGCTGCCGTTCGTCTCCTACGGCGGATCGTCGATGTTCGCGGTGTGGGTGGCGGTGGGGCTCCTCCAGTCGATCAGGGTGCAGCGGCCGATGTCCGCGTAGCCGGTCTCCCTGCGGGAGGGCGTACCCGGTCGAATCAGGGCTAGATTCGGTTCATGGCGGATACGAAGCGGGAGATAGAGCGAAAGTACGAGTCCGACGAGAGCGGCCTGCCCGACCTGACCGGCGTCGGCGGGGTGACGGGCGTCCTCGACAAGGGCGTCGTGGAACTGGACGCCACCTACTACGACACCCCCGACGAGCGCCTCGCCGCCACCGGTGTCACCCTGCGCCGCCGCACCGGCGGCTCCGACGCGGGCTGGCACCTCAAACTCCCGGTCGCCCCGGGCGTGCGCGACGAGATCCGGGCGCCCCTGTCCGACACGGTCCCGGACGACCTCATCGCCCTGCTCCGCTCCCGCGTCCGCGACGCCGAACTGCGCCCCGTGGTCCGGCTCCGCTCCGTCCGCGACGTACGCCACCTCGTCGACGCCGACGGCCGGCTGCTCGCCGAGGCCAGCGTGGACGCCGTGACCGCGGAGCGGCTCACCGGCGAGGGCGGTCTGGCCCAGTGGACCGAGATCGAGGTGGAGCTCGCCGACGGCGGGGACCCGGCCTTCCTCGACCTGGTGGACAAGCGGCTGCGCAAGGCCGACGTACGCCCGTCCAAGGCACCGTCGAAGCTGGCCCGGGCGCTCACGGAGACCGCGCCGAAGGGGACCGCGGCGAAGGGGAAGAAGGGGCAGCGCCGGCGGGAGGCCGCCCAGCCCGTCACCGCCGGCGACCACGTCCTCGCCTACGTCCGCGCCCAGCGCGACGTGATCGTCGAGCTCGACCCGGCCGTACGCAGGGACGTCGAGGACTCCGTCCACCAGATGCGGGTCGCCACCCGCCGCACCCGCAGCGCCCTGCGTGCCTACCGCTCGCTGTTCGACCGGGCCGTCACCGAGTCGATCGGCGCGGAGCTGAAATGGCTGGCGGGCGAGCTGGGCGTGGACCGCGACCGGGAGGTGCTGGCCGAGCGGCTGACCGCGGACCTCGACGCGCTTGAGGACACGCTGGTCCACGGCCCGGTCGCCGACCGGCTGCACGCCTGGTCGGAGGGGCGGCGCGGCGGGTCCCGGCCGCATGTGATCGGCATCCTGGACTCCGTGCGGTATCTCGCGCTGCTCGACACCCTGGACGCCCTGATCACCGACCCGCCGCTGCGGAAGGCGGCCGGCGGCAAGCCGTCCAAGGTGATCGCCAAGGCCGTCCGCAAGGAGTCCCGCCGCGTCTCGGGGCTCATCGAGCAGGCGATCGACACGCCGCCCGGTCAGGACCGCGACGTAGCCGTGCACGAGGCCCGCAAGAAGGCCAAGCGCACCCGCTACACGGCGGAGGCGGCCACCCCGGCCCTCGGCCACCCGGCCGCCGCCCTCACCAAGGCCATGAAGTCCCTGACCCAGCTGCTCGGCGACCACCAGGACAGCGTCATGGCCCGCCTGGCCCTGCGCGAGCTCTCCGCCGTGGCGCACGCGGCGGGGGAGGACACGTTCACCTACGGACTGCTGTACGGGCGGGAGGAGCAGCGGGCGGCGGCGGTGGAGGCGGAGCTGCCGCGGGTGTGGAAGAAGGCGCGGTCGCGGATGTTCGTCTGAGGGAGGCCTCCAACCGGGTTACGCTTGATGGTCACCCCTGTCAGCTCACGAAGGTAACCCCCGCGATGTCTGTCGAGTCGGTCTTCCCACAGCTCGAGGCCCTGCTCCCGCATGTGCAGAAGCCGATCCAGTACGTAGGCGGCGAGCTCAACTCGACCGTCAAGCCGTGGGACAGCTGTGACGTCCGCTGGGCGCTCATGTACCCGGACGCGTACGAGGTCGGTCTGCCCAACCAGGGCGTCATGATCCTCTACGAGGTGCTCAACGAGCAGGAGGGCGTCCTCGCCGAGCGCACGTACAGCGTGTGGCCGGACCTGGAGGCGCTGATGCGGGAGCACGGCGTCCCGCAGTTCACGGTGGACGGCCACCGCCCGGTGAAGGCCTTCGACGTCTTCGGCCTCAGCTTCTCCACGGAGCTGGGCTACACCAACATGCTCACGGCCCTGGACCTGGCCGGGATCCCCCTGGAGTCCAAGGACCGCACGATCGACGACCCGATCGTCCTGGCCGGCGGCCACGCGGCCTTCAACCCGGAGCCCATCGCTGACTTCATCGACGCGGCGGTCATCGGCGACGGCGAGCAGGCCGTGCTCGACATGACGCGGATCATCAAGGAGTGGAAGGCGGAGGGCCGCCCCGGCGGCCGCGAGGAGGTCCTCTTCCGCCTGGCGAAGACCGGCGGGGTGTACATCCCGGCGTTCTACGACGTCGAGTACCTCCCCGACGGCCGTATCGCCCGAGTGGTGCCCAACAAGTCGGGCGTGCCGTGGCGCGTCTCGAAGCACACGGTCATGGACCTGGACGAGTGGCCGTACCCCAAGCAGCCCCTCGTCCCGCTCGCGGAGACGGTCCACGAGCGCATGTCGGTGGAGATCTTCCGCGGCTGCACGCGTGGCTGCCGCTTCTGCCAGGCGGGCATGATCACCCGCCCGGTGCGCGAGCGCTCGATCACCGGCATCGGCGACATGGTCGACAAGGGGCTGAAGGCGACGGGCTTCGAGGAGGTGGGCCTCCTCTCCCTGTCCTCCGCGGACCACTCGGAGATCGGTGACATCGCCAAGGGCCTGGCCGACCGCTACGAGGAAGACAAGATCGGCCTCTCCCTCCCCTCCACCCGCGTGGACGCCTTCAACATCGACCTGGCGAACGAGCTGACCCGCAACGGCCGCCGCTCGGGCCTCACCTTCGCCCCCGAGGGCGGCTCGGAACGCATCCGCAAGGTCATCAACAAGATGGTCTCGGAGGACGACCTCATCCGCACGGTCTCCACGGCCTACGGCAACGGCTGGCGCCAGGTGAAGCTGTACTTCATGTGCGGCCTGCCCACGGAGACCGACGACGACGTCCTCCAGATCGCCGACATGGCGACGAAGGTCATCGCGAAGGGCCGCGAGGTCTCGCGCTCGAACGACATCCGCTGCACGGTCTCGATCGGCGGCTTCGTCCCCAAGCCCCACACCCCCTTCCAGTGGGCCCCGCAGCTCTCCGCCGAGGAGACTGACGCCCGCCTCGAAAAGCTCCGCGACAAGATCCGCGGCGACAAGAAGTACGGCCGCTCGATCGGTTTCCGCTACCACGACGGCAAGCCCGGCATCATCGAGGGCCTCCTGTCCCGCGGCGACCGCCGCATCGGCGCCGTCATCCGCGCCGTCTACGACGACGGCGGCCGCTTCGACGGCTGGCGCGAGCACTTCTCCTACGACCGCTGGATGGCCTGCGCCGACAAGGCCCTCGCCCCCTACGGCGTGGACGTCGACTGGTACACCACCCGCGAGCGCACCTACGAAGAGGTCCTCCCCTGGGACCACCTCGACTCCGGCCTCGACAAGGACTGGCTCTGGGAGGACTGGCAGGACTCCCTCGACGAAACCGAGGTCGAGGACTGCCGCTGGACACCGTGCTTCGACTGCGGGGTCTGCCCGCAGATGGACACGTCCATTCAAATCGGCCCGACCGGCAAGAAGTTGCTGCCTCTGACGGTCAAGAACGCTGGTCCGACGCCGGCTTCGAGTGGTCACGCGCACTGAGGTGAGCGGGGCACTCGATCGGGTGGTTGAGGCGCCGGCGGGGTGAGTGCGGAGGAGGTGGCTGCGGCGTTGTCCGCGGCCGGTGCTTCGAGCTCTCGTCCGTCGGCGCCGCCGGCTTTGGTGTTCGATGGCGCGGCAGGGCTACGGTCAGAAAGGCCGCTCCACGGCGCCACGGTGTATGGCTGCGGGGCCGCGGTCGGCTATCCGTCCGCGACGTGGATGACGATCTTGCCGCGCCGGTGCTCCTGCTCAAGCGCCTCGTACGCGGCGCGGGTCTGCTCGAGGGGAACGACCCGGTCGATCTGCGGGCTCAGCCGTCCGCTCGTGATCAGCTCGCTGATGGAGTCGAGTCCGTCGCGGTCCGGCTCGACGACGAAGAACACTCCGTGTGTGGCAGGGTCCTGGGCCGCGCCGGGGTCGGGGGGTGCGACGATGCTGACAAGGACGCCGGCCGGGCGCAGAACGCCCCAGGAGCGGGTCTGGGTGTCGCCGCCCACCGTGTCGAACACGACGTCCACGTCGTTCACCTGGTCGTCGAACCGGCCGCCCGCGTAGTCGATGACGTTCTGGGCGCCGAGGCCCGCGACGAACTCGGTGTCGCGGGCCGCGGCGGTCGCGGTGACCGTCGCGCCCAGCGCGGCGGCGATCTGTACGGCGAACGAGCCGACGCCTCCGGCGCCGCCGTGGACGAGGACATGCTGGCCTGGCTCCAGGTGGGCCTGGTCGACCAGTCCCTGCCATGCCGTGAGCGCCGCCAGGGGGACGGCCGCCGCGCTCTGGTGGTCCAGCCCGTCCGGCTTGGCGGCGAGGATTCGGGCCGGCGCGGCGACGTACTCGGCGGCGGCTCCGTCACGCAGAAACGGGATGAGTCCGTACACCTCGGCACCCACGGCGGGAGCCGTGACGCCCGCCCCCTGTTCGACCACGACGCCGGACACCTCGTGTGCGGGGATGACGGGCGTCCGGTCCTGCCCGGATCCGTCGAAGCTGTCGGTCCAGGTGGCGTCCCAAGAGAGTTCTCCGGTGGTGATGGAGGCGGCCAGTACCGCGACGACGACGTCGCCGGAGCCGGGCTCGGGACGCGCCGCGGTCTCGTGGACCAGCTGTTCGGGGCCCCCGCGCCGGTGTCCGCGGACTGCGCGCATCGTGTTCATGAGGCGATCACTCCTGATGATGGGCGGTGTCCTGCCGGTGGCCAGGCCGTCGCGTCCAGCATCACAGGTACGACGAATGCCGATCATCGCCCGTTCAAGGGATCTTTGCCGCCGCACTCCGCCGGTCGGGATGCTGCTCAGCCGTCCCGTCGGCGTCCTGCGTGGAGGCCGCGAACGCCTCGGGGCCCTGCTGCGCCGCCGCCGGGTCCATCCACATGACCTGCCAGCCGTGGCCGTCGAGGTCGAAGAAGCTGCGTGAGTACATGAAGCCGTGGTCCTCGGCGTCATCCGCCTCGGAGCCGCCCGCCGCGAGCGCGGCGGCGCTGACCGTGTCGACCTCGTCGCGGGACGACACGCTGAAGCAGTACAGCGCCAGCGTGTGCGTGGTGGGATCGGCCATCGGCAGTTTCGCGAACTCCGCGAACTTCTCGCGGCTGAGCAGCATGACGAAGGCGTGCTCGCCGACCAGCATGCAGGTGGCGGTCTCGTCGGTGAACATCGGGTTGAAGCTGAACCCGAGCTTGGCGAAGAACGCCTTGCTGCGCTCGAGGTCCGCCACGGGGATGTTCACGAACAGCATGCGGCCGGGGTGTGCGGGATTGGTCATGGCGGGGTCTCCAGTCGGTGGCTCGATGGCGTACCTCCTGGTGGACCGGCCCAGCCGGCGGAACTCATCGATGGATCCCGGCCAGGCACTCCTGGCGGTGGTCAACCCGGCGCCGCTGTCCGGGCGTCCGTGGTGCGGCGGATCGCTGTGATCACGCCTTGCAGGCCTGTCAGCCAGATGGCGGCGTCGACGGCGTAGTACAGCAGTGGGTCGGGCGCCCGGGTGCCCGAGGCGGCGAACACGTCGGCGATGACGGTGCGGTCCGTCGGCGCGTTCGGGGCCGGGGGCTCGGCGGGCGTGGGGCGTGGCTTCCTGGAGCGCAGGTCGTACATCAGCGGCAGCGCGGTCAGCCGGAGGCGGTGGGCGGCGTCGCGCAGGTGCGCGGCGCTGGGCGGCCAGGCCGCCAGCGCGCCCGGGGAGCAGTGGTCGGCCAGGCTCTGCCCCATGGTGATCACCCGGTTCCCGGCGAGCAGGATCGCCATCCAGTCCTCGTCGGCGGGGTGCGCCGGGTCCGGGTCACCGCGCTCGGTGGCGTACTGCGCGTAGCTCGCCTCCGCGGCCACCTGGGCGCGGCGGGTCCGGGCCAGCGCGTCGCCGGCCGTACCGGCTCCGGTGATGGTGCCGATGATCTCGGTGACGGCCCGGGTGCTCTGGTCCAGCTGCCGCGAGCAGGCCCGCCGCAGCTCCCCGGCGCCGCCCTGCGGCCAGGCCAGCAGCCCGGCCAGGGCGCCGGTGAGGCCGCCGATCACGACGTCCGTGAACCGGACGGCGGCCAGCCCCGGCATGGCGGGACCGAGCTGGGCGAAGGCGGCGGCCGCCGCGATCGTGGAGAAGGCCTGGCCCCAGCCCATGCCGAGCACGGTCCCCGCGGAGAACGCCAGGAGATACAGGGGCGGCAACACGACCGCGTACACCACCACGTGGTCGGCCACGGAGTACAGCATCACGGCCACCACGGCGGCGCCCGCGAGGGTGCCGCTGAATGCCGGCCACAGCGCGGTACGGGTGCCCGTGGCGCTGGTCCCCATCACGGTGATGGTGGCCAGCAGTGCCCACAGGCCGTGGGTCAGGTCGAGCTCGCCCACGATCAGCCGGGCGGCTGTTAGGGCCAGCGCGATCCGGACGGCGTTCTGGAAGTACACCGACCGGGGCGTGAGGTGGGCCCGCAGGCGGCTCGCGTAGAGCGAGAGCGTGGGACGCCCCGCGTACCAGAAGGGGCCCGGCCGCTGCGCGGGCGGCGTGGTGTCCGCGGGGACGGGGGCGCCGAGCGCGATGCGTACCGCCGTGATGAGGAAGGTTCCGGTGTGCGCGATGTCCAGGGCGATCGCGCCGCCGCGCACCACGGCCGCGCTGTTGGGGGACCACGTCGGCAGGCGGACGCGGCGGGCCTCGAAGTCCGCCGCGGCGGACGTGTACGGGGCGTCGGAAGGCGCCGGGCCCCGGCCGGACAGCCCGAGTGCGATGTCGTGGCATGCCGTGGCCGACGCTTGCAGCAGCCGGGCCGCCGCGGGGTCGCGGGTGCCGGGGGTGTCGCGGGCGTCCTGCGTCAACTGCCGGGTCTGGCCCAGCAGATGAACCATGTAGGCGGCGCCTTGGCACAGCGCCCGGTCCCGCGCCGACGCCGACGTCGGGCGCTCGTCGTCCGGCACCCGGCTCAGCCGTAGCTCCTGCGACGCCGCTGTCAGTTGCTCCGGGCCGGCGGACGGTGGTGACCGCGGCTCGGCCGCGAGCGCCCGCAGCGCCCTGGACGCCAGCGCCGCGGCGCGCGCCAGCCGGTCCGTGTACCGTCCGGGCGGGGGATCCGGCAGCAGCCACATCTCCGCCGCCGCCATCAGCACGATCCCGGTCGCCAGCCCGGCCAGGCGCGACCCCAGCGTCGCGGGGGCGTACGGCGGGAAGCACGCCAGGATGTAGAACGCCTGGAGGCCGCCCGCCAGCCCACCCAGTCGGGGCGCGCCCACCCCCGCGTACGTCACCAGGAAGCCCACCCCGAACATTCCGAGGGCCGCCGTCCACGAGTGCACCCCGAGCATGGTGCCCAGGGCGACCAGCGCGGCCGCTACCGGCAGCACCGCCAGCAGCGTGCGGGCGCGCTCACGCGGCGTACCCGGGACGAAGGACATGCCGCCGGTGGCGATCGCGCCGAACAGCGCGTAGATCGCCGCGACATGGTTCCCCAGGCCGTAGCGCGCCGCGTAGAACCCCGTGCACGCCACGAGCGCCACCCGCGCCGCACGCCGCACCGCCCGCAGGCCCGGATCACGGGCCCGCAGCCATTCCAGCCCACCGCGACGGGGCACCCGCGGCCTCCTCGTCGATCGTGCGGAGAGTCGATCGCGCGGAGAATCGTCCGCCTCCCGCTCACGCTAGGCCGGGCGGGTAAGCCCGGCCACCGGATGCGAGGCGGTGTACGCAGGGGCAATGTGGGTGGAGAGGGCGATGGCATCTCCCTGGGCGAAGGTCACTCATGCCTCGATCCATGCGCGCGCTCGTAGCCGGGAAGGTCGGCGAGCCGACCGATGTCCTGCGGCTGGAATCCCGGCCCGTTCCCACGCCGGAAGCCGGTCAGGCGTTGATCCGTGTGAAGGCGACTCCGATCCACGCCAGTGATCTGCACGTGCTGCGCGGCCGCTACGGTTTCTCCCCCGGGTTTCCCGCTGTCGGGGGGCACATGGAATGCGTGGGCCGTGTCGAGGCCCTGGGCCCGGACACCGAGGGACCGAAGGTCGGCGAGCGCGTGGTGGCCGCCGCGATCCCGGCGGTACCCGGGCCCGCTGTGGCCGGCACCTGGCAGGAGTACCTCGTCGCCGACACGCGAAGGCTTCTGCCGGTTCCCGACCGGCTGAGCGACTCCAGCGCCTGTCAACTCGCCGTCAACCCGTTGACCGCGCTGCTCCTGGTGACGCGCGAACTCGACGTACAGCCGGGTGAATGGCTGTTGCAGACGGCGGCGGGCTCCACCGTCGGCCGGCTCGTCATCCAGCTGTCCAGGCATCTGGGTATGCGCACGATCAATGTCGTGCGGCGACGTGGTGCCGTCGAGGAGATCAAGGCGCTCGGTGGTGACGAGGTCGTCTGCACCGAGGACGAGGACCTGTTGCGGCGTGTGGCCGAGACAGCGGGACCGGCCGGCGTGCGCAAGGCCATCGACTGTGTCGCGGGACCCGTGGGTGCCCAGGTGTCCCAGGCATTGGCTCCGGGGGGAGAGCTCGTGGTCTACGGCGCGCTCTCCACCCATCGGCAGACTGATCCGGCGGCGCTGACGATCCCGCTTCAGGCACGCTCGGTGATCTACGAGACCAAGGTGGTCCGTGGCTTCTGGCTGAACCGCTGGTTCGGCACCACCTCACCTGAGGATGCGCTGCACGCGCTGTCCCAGGTCCGCAGGCTCGTCGCCGACGAAGTACTGAGCATCCCCCGGGGCCGGCCGTTCCCGCTCGAACGCTTCCCCGAGGCCATCGCGCTCGCCGAGACACCCGCACGTGACGCCAAGCCGCTCTTCGTCTTCGAAGACGGCCGGGACAAGGACGACCGGTAGGAAGCGGTCCCGCTGACCGCCGGCTCTCCCACTCACCCCAAGCCCCATGCCTCGTTTGCCTCATTCACCTGCTCACTCACAGCTCACCCGATGGATACTCCTGGTGACGGGGTGGCCGATGGGCTGAGCCGGTGAAGGAGGCTTCCTATGCCACTGCTGACGAAGTCGTGGCGATGGAGCCGGTTACTCCTGGTCATAGCCGTCACCGCCGGAATACCGACCGCTGCCACGGCCCCCGTCCGGGCTGCGACCGAAGACGGTGCCGGCGGCATCCCGCAGGACCTCACCCAGTACGTCAACCCGTTCGTCGGCACGAAGAAGACCGGCCGCACCGGCTACGACGGAGGCAACACCTTCCCTGGTGCCGACGCCCCCTTCGGCATGGTCCAGTGGAGCCCGGACACCCACACTCCCCAGCCCGGCGGCTACGCCTACACCGATCATGAGATCCGTGGCTTCAGCCTGACCCACCTTTCCGGCGCCGGCTGCGCAGCCGCGCAGGACCTGCCCTTCATGCCCCATGTGGGCGCGGTGACCAAGTCGCCGGCCATCGCGCCCGACACCTATCTGGACGGCTTCTCGCACGACGCCGAGTCGGCCCGGCCCGGCTCCTACGGTGTCACGCTCGCCTCCGGTACGAAGGTCGAACTGACCGCGACCCAGCGGTCCGGCGCCGGCCGCTTCACCTACCCCGCCGGCCGTACGGCATCCCTCCTCGTCGATGTCTCCGGCTCCACGGGTGGCGCGTCCGACGCCCGAGCGACCGTGGACAAGGCCCGCCGCACCATCACCGGCTATGTCACCAGTGGCGGCTTCTGCGGTAGCCACAACCGTTACCGCGTGTACTTCTCGGCCACCTTCGACCGGCCCTTCGCCTCTGTCGGCACATGGCACAACGCCACCGTCTCGCCCGGTGGCACCGGTGGCAGGAGCCGTGTCTCAGGGGCCGGCTCAGGGGCCTACGTCACCTTCGACACCGCCCGGTCACGGACCGTGGGCGTCAAGGTCGGCCTGTCGTATGTGAGCATCGCCGGCGCCGCCGAGAACGCGGCGCGGGAGCAGGGCTCGGCGTCGTTCGACACCGTCGCTGAGAAGACCCGGACGCAGTGGAACGCCCGGCTGCACCAGATCGAGGTCGCCGGCGGCACCGACACCCAGCGGACAACCTTCTACACGGCCCTCTACCACTCACTCCTCCAGCCCACCGTCTTCGACGACGTGACCGGCCGGTACATCGGCTTCGACGGCCGGATCCACAAGGTCCGCGAGGGCCACCACCAGTACGCCGACTTCTCCGGCTGGGACATATACCGCTCCGAGGCGCAGCTGCTCGCCCTCCTCGCACCGGACGTGGCCTCGGACATCGCCCAGTCCATGTACAACCAGGCGCACCAGGCCGGCGACGTGTGGGACCGGTGGTCGGTCGACAACGACTTCACGGGCGTCATGAACGGCGACCCGTACCACTCGATCCTCGCCGGCGTGTACGCCTTCGGCGCCACCGACTTCGACGCCCAGGCAGCCCTGGCGTCCATGGTCAAGGGCGCGACCACCATCCAGAAGGCCGGCGCCCGTTACGTCGAGCGGCCCGGTCTCGCCGACTACCTGTCACTCGGATACCTGCCCGACGATGTGTCGACCACCCTGGAGTACACCACCGCCGACTTCGGGATAGCGGCACTGGCCGGACGGCTCGGCGACACCGGGACCCGGACGACGTTCATGAAGCGGGCACAGCACTGGCGGAACCTGTTCAACCCCGCCACCTCCTGGATCCAGCCACGTGGCCGCGACGGCTCCTTCAGGTCGCCGTTCGACCCGGCCGACGGCAACGGTTACGTCGAGGGCAACGCCGCCCAGTACCAGTGGATGGTGCCGTACGACCTCGCCGGGCTGTTCACGGCGATGGGCGGCAACGGCAAGGTGATCCCGCGACTCGACGAGTTCTTCACCGAACTCGACGCCGGGCCGGACGCGCCGCACGCCTTCCTCGGCAACGAACCGTCCCTGAACTCTCCCTGGACGTACGTCTACGCGGGCGCCCCCTACCGCACCCAGAACGTGGTCCGCCGCGCCGTCAACACCCTGTGGGGCCCCGGCCCCGACGGCGAGGTGGGCAACGACGACCTGGGCACCCTGTCGTCCTGGTACGTCTGGTCGGCACTCGGCATGTATCCACAGGTGCCGGGCCGGGCCGAACTGGTGCTGGCCAGCCCCCTGTTCCCGGCCGTCACCGTGCACCGTGACGGCGGCCGGTCGATGAGGATCAACGCGCCCGGTGCGGACGCGGACACACTCTATGTGCATGGCTTGAAGGTCGACGGCGTCACATCCTCCAGGGCCTGGCTCCCGGAGTCGTTCGTACGTCATGGCGGCACCCTCGACTACACGCTCGGCGACACCCCCGATACGACATGGGGCGCCGCGCGAAGTGACGCCCCGCCGTCCTTCCAGGGTGGGCCGACGTCGTCCCCCACCAGCCCACACCCTGGCCGGACTCCGCTCCGCTCCGGCACCCGGCGGCCAACGGTCACTTCGCAGCCCCGACACCACTGTGCACCGCGAGGCTGCCACGCCGGACGATGCCACCGTCACCCCAGCCGATGCCGACCCCACCATCCCAGCAGGTGCCACGCGCACAGCCACCGTCGGCGCGAGCGTGCCCGATGGATGCCGTCTTCGGGCTGAGCGCCGCGCACACTGCCTCAGCTGCCGTCGGAGCCCGGGCCGTAGAGCGCGGCGATGTCCTTGGACGTCGCCCAGCGGCTGTAGGTGGGCGACTGGGGCCAGTCCTCGGGTGAGTCCTGCCATTCCTCCTGCCGTCCGTACGGCAGGACGTCGATCAGCGCGAAGGTGTGACTGAGCTGCTCGGTACCCCGGCCGTTGGTGTGCCAGGTGCGATGGACGGTGTCGCCGTCGCGCAGGAACACGTTGACCGCGAATCCTCCGTCGGGCGGTGCGCCGACGTCGGCCCCGAACGAGCTGTCGGCGGTCGAGTACCACGCCATCCGGTTGCCGACCCGCCGCTTGTAGGCGAGTGCCTCCTCGATCGGGCCCTGGGTGACGACGACGAACCGTGCGTCGTAGTCGTCCAGGAACTCCAGGCGGGTGAACTGCGAGGTGAACCCCGTGCAGCCGGGGCACTGCCATTCCTTGCCGGCGAACCACATGTGGTTGTAGACGATCAGTTGCCTCTTGCCTTCGAAGACGTCCGCCAGCCGGACGGGGCCGTCCTCACCTTCGAGGGTGTACTCGGGCATCTCGACCATCGGCAGGCGACGACGCTCGGCGGCCACGGCGTCGAGTTCCCGCGTGACGGCCTTCTCCCGGGCACGGAGTGCCTCGAGCCGGCGGTTCCAGGTCGCTGCGTCGACGACGGGTGGCAGTGCGTGGGTGGTCATGGTCCCCTCACAGAGCTCGGGCGCGGCTGCGCGGCTTTCGCTTCTGCGGAGGTAGACCCCACGGGGTTCCGGAACTCATCGGTCCCTGTCGCGTCAACCGGTGTTCTGCTCGATGTGCAGATGGATCGGACCGCGAAGGACGGGGCTGCGCCGGTACGGCGGCGGGTCGGTGACCAGCCGGGGTCGGTCGAGGCGGCGTACCAGCTCGGTCAGGGCGATCTGGGTCTCCCGCCGGGCCAGGGGGCCGCCGAAGCACAGATGGATGCCGCTGCCGAAGCCGAGGTGCTGGTTGTCGCGCCGGTCGGGGTCGAAGCGGTCGGGATCGTGGAAGCGGTCGGGATCACGGCTGCCCGAGGCCAGCATCAGCATGATCTGCGAGCCCTTGGGGATGACGGTGTCGGCGACGGTGATGTCGCTGTACGCCGCCCGCCAGGGAATGATGTGCACGGGGGGCTCGTAGCGCAGCAGTTCCTCCACCAGCGGGACGGCCAGGCCCGGTTCGTCGCGCAGCCGCTGGAGCACCTGCGGGTTGCGCAGCAGCGTCAGCATGCCGTTGGTGATGAGGTTGACGGTGGTCTCGTGGCCGGCGACCAGCAGCAGGTTGGCGGTGGCGATGATCTCGTCGTCGGTCATCCGCCCGTCCGGCCCGTCGTCGTTGGCCAGCCTGGTCAGCAGGTCCTCGCCCGGTCGGCCGTGGCGTTGCTCCAGCAGTCCGCCGAGGTACTGCCGCAGGTCCTTGCGGGCCTGTAGCCCGCTCTCCAGTTTCTCCTTCGGGTCGGTCTTGGGGTTGTAGTCGATCGCGTTGACGAGGGCGTCCACCCACAGATGGAACCGCGGTTCGTCCTCGCGCGGCACGCCGAGCAGGTGGCAGATCACCGTGACGGGGAACGGGTAGGCGAAGTCGTCGACGATGTCGATCTGCTCCTTGCCCGCGAGGCCGTCGATCAGGCTGTTGACGACGGCGGTCAGGTCGTCGTCCATGCCGGCCACCAGCCCCGGGGTGTGCGGGGGGCCGAAGTGGCGCATCGCCATGCGTCGCAGGCGGTCGTGCTCGGGCGGGTCGAGGTTGATGAACGCCGGCGTGCTCTCCCCCTCGTGCGAGGGCATCGGATGCGCCAGATTGCGGACGTCGGAGCTCAGGTGCGGGTCGTGCAGCAGGTCCGCGAGCTCGCGGTAGGTGCTGACGACGTAGCTGCCGTCCTCCTGCCGGGCCACCGGCGTCTCGCGCAACTCGGCGTACAGCGGGTACGGGTCGGGCCGGGAGGAGTAGTCGAGGATCCGGTGGAGGGTGTCGGGTGTCTGGGTCGTGGTCATCTCGATTTCCCTCCTACCGGTGGTGCTGCTGCGCGGCCGTGACCCGCCGCTCACCCGGGTCGTGCCCGGTGACGACCACGGTGGCGCCCTGGGCGAGCAGGACGGGGCCGGGGAAGTCGACGGGCACCGGCTTCATGTCGACGGGCTGGTCGGGCGTGGGGCAGGGCGGCGGGAAGGGTGCGGCCGTCTCGATCAGCCGCCGGTAGTGGTCCAGCCACTTCGCGTTGTTGAAGCTCACCGCCGCGGTGACACGGCCCTGATAGCCGTACGCGGCGACGAAACGGCGGTCGGACACCGACCCCTGGCTGACGACCACCTCGTCGGCGAAGGTCGGCACCCCGACGGACTTGATGTTGACGCCGAACTGGATCGACCAGAACAGGGGGATGGACAGGTGGGGCCAGCGGTCCGCCTGGCCGCTGACCATGTTGTGCGCGGCGACCTCGGCCTGCTCCACGGCGTTGGCCCAGTGCTCCAGCGAGATGAGCCGGTACTCGTAGACCGGGTTCGGGCAGCGCGCCACGTCCCCGGCGACGAAGACGTCGTCGGTGACCAGGCCGTCGAGGGTGAGGGCGCGGCAGCCCGTGTCGCAGGCGATGCCCCAGACACCCGCCGCCAGTCCCGAGCCCCGCAGCCATTCGGTGTTGCGGATGCCTCCGAGCGCCACCACCGCCACGTCGGCGTCGACCGTGCTGCCGTCGTCGAAGTGGGCCCGGCGGAAGTGCCCCTGCGCGTCGCCCTCCAGCCGGGTGACCTTGACGCCGCAGCGCAGGTCGACGCCGTGAGCGCGCTGCATGTCCGCCGCGATCTCACCGATCATGGCGCCTAGCGCCCCGACCAGCGGGGCCGGCGCGAGTTCGGCGACGGTCACCGGGATGTCCCGCTCGCGGCAGATGGAGGCGATCTCGGACCCGGTGAATCCCGCACCGATGACCAGCACGCGGGAGGGCCCGGCGGCGAGGGCTCGCTGAAGGCTCTCGGCGTGTTCGCGCGTACGGACGACGAATACGCCGTCCAGGGCCGCCTCGGACTCGACGAACCAGGGCCGGGCCCGTACCCCGGTGGAGATCAGCACCCGGTCGAAGGGAACCTCGCGTCCGTCGGCGAGACGCACGTTGTTGGCCGCCAGGTCCAGCCCGGCGGCGGGCACGCCCAGCAGCCACTCCGCGTCGATGTCACGGCGTCGCGGCAGCATGGTGCCGCCGGCCGGGACCCACCCGGTCAGGACCTGCTTGGACAGGGGAGGCCGGTCGTAGGGTTCGCCCGACTCGTCACCGATCATGGTCAGCGACCCGGTGAAACCCTCATTGCGCAGGGCCTCCGCGGCCCGGAGTCCCGCCAGTGACGCCCCGACGACCACGATGCGGCCGTCGCGCTTGAACGCTCGCAGCGTGTCGGCGCTGGTCATGACGTCGACGCCTCCACCGGTACGCCCCGTCCCTCCAGTTGGTCGACCAGAATCGCCTGGACCGGGCAGGCCGCCGCGGCGCGCAGTACCCGGTCGCGCTGGGCGTCGTCGGGGTTCGGGTCGTACATCAGCGCTTCTTCGCCGTGCATCCGGAACGCGTCCGGAGCCAGGAACGCGCACTGCGCGTAGCCTTCACATCGGGAAAGATCAACGACAACTCTCATCCCGACCTCCACAGGGACTGCGAGCTGCGGACCCTGAAAACGTCGGGTCTCCGCAGGAATAATTGATCGTCGCGAACTGGGCGACCGGCGTCTGCAATAACGCCCGGAAATACCGCCCATAGAACCTGACCTCGACGTCAAAAGCGTATCCCGCGCGAACATCACCCGCACCCGGGGAAACAGCGCGGCCGGGACCGTCGTTCACCCGCCCGCCGCGTCCATGCGGCAAAGACCGCGCGCTGTCGTCGATGCTTGCCGCATGGGTCAAGTGCTGGGTGACGTACTGGGCCTGGCGGCCGGTGTCGCCGTCAGTCCGCTTCCGGTCATCGCCATCATCATCGTGCTGGCGACGCCTCGGGGACGCGTGAACGGATTGGTGTTCGCCACCGGCTGGGTGGTGGGCCTGTCGGCCTTGGGCGCGGTGATGCTGGTCATCGGCGGCAAGGGGGGTGCCGGGGCCCACGGGCAGCCGGCCGACTGGGTGGGGGCCCTCAAGCTCGCGCTGGGGGTGGCACTGCTTCTTCTCGCCCTGCGGCTGTGGCGTCATCGCCCTGCCGATGTCACCCAGGCACAGTTGCCTCAATGGATGGCCACGATCGACCGCTTCACACCCGTGAAGACCTTCCTCCTCGCCCTCGTGCTGTCCGCCGGAAACCTGAAGAACGCCCCGCTGACCATTGCCGCGGCAGCGTCCATCAGCTCGTCGGGACTGCCCGTCGGCGAGCAGATCGGCGCGCTCGCGATCTTCGTCCTCGTCGCCTCCCTGGGGCTGCTGATTCCGCTGGGGGTATTCCTGGTCATGGGTGAGCGGGCGAAGAACACGCTGGGCAACTGGAAGGAATGGGCGGCGCGGCACAACACGGCCGTCATGGCGGTTCTGTTCTTCGTGTTCGGGCTGAAACTGCTGGGGGACGGAATCGACGTGCTGAATTCCTGACCGTGTCACGGACGCGCGTTCCGGTCCCGCACCGCAGGCGGGCTTCCGAGGCGGTCGGCCAGCGGCGGTTCCTGGGCCGCCACGGCGCCCGCGCTGATGCTGATCGCGACGGCGACACAGACCACGATCAGCCACGACAGCATGATGAACACCGAGCCGAGGGAGCCGTACTCGGCGAGGGCGTGGTTGAGCGCCCGCGGCAGATACAGCCGTGCGGTCACGCTCAGCGTGGTGAGGGCGACCGCCGTGATCACCGCACCGGGCAGCAGCGGCTTCCAGCCGATCAGGCCTCCGAGCAGCAGGTGCTGGGTCCACCACCACAGCCCCGTCAGACCCACCAGTGTGACCGGGATCCCCAGCCAGGCCCCGACGCCGAACCCGTCGCGCATCGGGCCTTGGACCAGCAGTGCCCCCAGCCACAGTACGAGCCAGGCCAGCCAACGCCAGGGGGCGATCCTGGTTCCCGCCCGGGGGATCTCCCAGGCCCGTTTGCACAGCCGTTGCATCGCCCTGCTGACCGCGGTGGCCGAGAGCAGCGCCATCAGTCCGCCCACCACACCGGTCGCCTGCCGCAGATCGCCCGTCGTGGGGGTGAGCGCGTGTACGAGCTGGGCGTTCGCGGCACCCGTGACCCCGAAGACGGTGCGCACGGACGTGATGAGCTGCTGCCGTACCGCAGGGGGCGCGTACGCCCCGACCACGAAGAGCAGCGGGACCGCGGTCAGGAAGCACTGCGCCGCCAGGCGCGTGGCGGAGTCGAAGATGTTCACCGACACCAAGCGGTCCGCGAGGTGGGTGAGCACCGGAAACCGGGCCGCCGCCCGTGCGTGCGCGGACCGGGCGGCGGCGGCCAGCCGACGTGCCGATCCCCGCCGACGGGACGCGCCGACGGCCCGGTGATGCGAATGGAGCATGTCCCCAGAGTGGGGGACCCGGCGCTCCGCAGCACGTCAGGCAAGGGCACCGGCGCTCGGAGCCGCGGCTCCGGCGGCGACGGCGGTACGGGCTCCCGGCCCCGTGGCGGCCGGCGCTTCTGTTGCGGAGGGGAGCGGCCCGGCGTTGGAATCAAGTGTGAGGCACTTTGGCGGCGTCGTGTCCGCCGGCCGCCCCGCTCCCGGGACGGGGGCCGGCCGGAAGGGGCTCAAGAACGACGCCCTCGGCATGTTCTCCTCGGTGGTCATCGGGATAGCGTCCACCGCCCCGGCCTACAGTCTCGCCGCGACGCTGGGGCTCATCGTGGCGGCGGTCGGCCTCCAGGCCCCGATCGTCACCATGCTGTCGTTCGTGCCGATGCTGCTGATCGCGTACGCCTTCCGGGAGCTCAACGCGAGCAACGCCGACTGCGGAACCACCTTCACCTGGGCGACCCGCGCCTTCGGTCCCCGCACCGGCTGGATGGGCGGCTGGGGCATCATCGTCGCCAACGTCATCGTCATGGCGAGCCTCGCCGAGATCGCCGGTACGTACAGCTTTCGGCTGGTGGGCCTGGACGGACTGGCGGAGAACCGGCTGTGGACCACCGTGGCGGGCATCGTCTGGATCGCCGTGATGACCACGGTCTGCTACGTCGGCATCGAGTTCTCCGCCGCCGTCCAGCGCTGGCTGCTGTGCCTGGAAGTGGGGATGCTGGTCCTGTTCGCCGTCGCCGCGCTGGTCAGGGTCTACACCGACCCTCCGCCGACGGCGATCCATGTCTCCGCCTCCTGGTTCAACCCCTTCGAGGTGTCCTCCACGAAGGGCCTCACGTCGGGCCTCCTGGCAGGAGTCTTCATCTACTGGGGCTGGGACACCGCCGTCTCGATCAACGAGGAAACCGTCGACAGCACACGCATCCCCGGGCGTGCCGCGGTCATGTCCACCGTGCTGCTCCTGATCATGTACGCGCTGGTGGCCACCTCGGCGCAGGCCTTCGCCGGGACCGGCCCCTCGGGCATCGGGCTGGGCAACACCGCCCACTCCGACGATGTGTTCTCCGGACTGGGCGAGGCCGTCTTCGGGAGCCACGACACGGGGCTCGTCCTGTCGAGACTGCTGATCCTGATGGTGCTCACCTCGGCGCTGGCCTCCACCCAGACCACCATCCTTCCCCTGGCCAGGACCGTCTTCTCCATGGCGGTGCACAAGGCCGTGCCCTCCCGGTTCGCCAGGGTCCACCGCAGGTTCCTCACACCGACCTGGTCGACCGTCGGCATGGGAGCGGTCTCGATCGCCTTCCTCGTCCTGTTGACCTCCTTCAGCGGGAACGTGCTGGCCGACTCGATCGACTCGGTCGGTCTCGCGATCACCTTCCAGTACGGGCTGACCGGGTTCGCCTGCCTCTGGTACCACCGCAAGATCCTCACCCACAGCACCAAGGACCTCGTCTTCAAGGGTGTGCTGCCCGGGGTGGGCGCGCTGATCATGTTCTGCCTGTTCCTCTACGCCGCCTTCGTCTACGCGGCCCCCGGGTACGGCGCGACCAGCGTCGACCTGCCGCTGATCGGCCCGACCGGCGGGGTCACCGTCATAGGCCTCGGCGCGCTGCTGCTCGGTCTCCTGCTGCTGCCGGTGGTCACCCGTGGCCACACCGTGGCACTCAAACTCCAGCGGGGCCTGCTTCCGCGCCGCCTGCCGCGGCACACCGCCCTCGACTCGGCGAGCCGCTACCTGCCCGCCGACAGCGGGTCCGGGGTGGGCGGCGACTGGTACGACGTCATCCCGCTGTCGGGCACCCGGGTCGGCCTGGTCGTCGGGGACGTGCTCGGTCACGGGCTGCGTGCCGCGGCCACCATGGGGAGCCTGCGTACGGGTGTGCGTGTCCTGGCCCGGCTGGACCTGAGCCCGGACGAGCTCCTGTCCCGCCTGGACGACCTGGTCGAGCAGACCGCGCACGAGCGCGGGAACGGCCACGGCCCCCTGAGGTCGCGGCGCGCCGCGACCGTCGACGTGACCTGTCTGTACGCGGTGTACGACCCCGTGTCGGGCAAGTGCAGCCTGGCGCGGGCCGGGGAGTCGGTGCTGGCGGTCGTCGAACCGCACACGGGCGTCGTCGAGTATCCGGAGCTGCCGCCCGGACCGCCGCTGGGAGTCGGGGGCGCGCCCTACCAGAGCACCGAACTCCAGCTCCCGCCGGGCAGTCTCGTCGCGCTCTTCACGGGTGGCCTCCTCCAGGCGACCGACGGCCGCGAAGCCGGGCTCGCGCAGCTGTCGGACGTCCTCGCCGGCGAGCGGAGCTCCCTTGAAGAACTGTGCGACCGGGCGGTGACCACCCTGCTGCCGGGACCGGTGGACGAGGACGCGACGCTGCTCGTGGCCCGCACCCGCCTGCTCAACCGCGACCAGTTCGCCCAGTGGGAACTGTCCCCGGACCCGGCCGCGGTGGCCACCATCCGCGGCGCCGTCAGCAAGCAGCTCGGCGACTGGGAGCTGGACGACCTGGCGTTCACCAGCGAACTCATCGTCAGCGAACTGGTCACCAATGCCATCCGCTACGTCGGCGGCCCGATCCAGGTACGCCTGATCCGCGACCGGAACCTGATCTGTGAGGTCTCCGACACCGGCCACACCACACCCAATCTGCGGCACGCCGCGAGCGACGACGAGGGCGGCCGGGGCCTGTTCATCATCGCCCAGATGACCCACCACTGGGGCACGCGCTACACCCCCACCGGCAAGACGATCTGGACCGAGCAGGACCTGCTGCCGTAGCGGCCGGCACGGCGCGAACCACCCGCGGAGGGTGATGCCGCCCCCGCTGACCAGGCCGAACCTTGGAACGAAGCGTGACGGTGGTGCCGGGGGCGGGCCGGGGCGGGCCGGGGGCGACGAAGGGACGAGCAGGCGATGGCCGACGAGAGAGCCGAGCGGATAGCGGAGTTCGTCAGCCCGCTGAGAGTCGGGCCCGGAACCGAGGTGCGGCTGCCGGAGGACTTCGACCCCGCGCACAAGGCGGGCATCAGCAAGAAGAAGGACGGCGTCGAGTTGCTGCGCAGCGGTATCGAGCTGCTGGCCGACTACCAGCGGCGGCTGGCCGCGCAGGACGTGTACGGGGTGCTGGTGTGCCTCCAGGCCCTGGACGCCGGCGGCAAGGACGGGACCATCCGTCATGTGATGAGCGGGGTCAATCCGCAGGGAGTGCGGGTGGCCGGCTTCAAGGTGCCCTCGCAGGAGGAACTCGACCACGACTACCTGTGGCGCTACTCCCGTGAGCTGCCCCGGCGTGGCGAGATCGGCATCTTCAACCGGTCTCATTACGAAGAGGTGCTGGTGGTGCGGGTGCACCCCGAGAACCTCCGGCGCCAGAAGCTGCCCCTCGCGGCGCGCGGTCCGGACGTATGGGAGCGGCGCTACCGGGAGATCAACGACTGGGAGCGCTATCTGACCGACAACGGTTTCAGGATCGTGAAGCTGTTCCTGAACCTGTCGAAGGAAGAACAGCGGGTCCGTTTCCTCAAGCGCATAGACGTTCCCGAGCGGAACTGGAAGTTCTCGCCGGCCGACGTCCGCGAGCGCGCCCGGTGGGACGACTACCAGCGGGCGTTCTCGCAGATGCTGTCGGCCACCAGCACCGAGTGGGCGCCCTGGTACGTGATACCCGCCGACCGCAAATGGTTCGCCCGGCTGTGCGCGGCCGCGGTACTGGCGCACACGCTGATCGACATCGACCCCCAGTACCCGCAGGTCAGTGACCAGACCCGCCATGAACTGGCCGAGGTCAGACGAGACCTGGAACGCGAGGCACCCGAGGGGGCGCCGGCGGATCCGTATGCGGCGTCGGTCGCGGAATCCGCGAAGGAGAAGAAGAGCAAGAAGAGCAAGAACAAGAAGAACAAGAAGAACAAGAAGAACAAGCCATGACCGCGCCGACAGACACCCCGCGGGAGCGGGCGACGGACGGTCGGGTGTGGTACGCGCTTTCGTCCGAGGACGTGGCCGCCGCGTTCGGGGTGGACCCGGCCGGTGGGCTGCCTGCGGCGCGGGCGGCGGAGCGGCTCCGGGCGGACGGGCCGAACGCGCTGCCCGAGGAGAAGCCCGTGCCGGGCTGGCGCCGCTACCTGGCCCAGTACCGCAGCTACATGCAGCTGGTCCTGGTGAGCGCCGCCGTGGTCTCCCTGGTGATCAAGGAGTGGAGCACCGGGGTGCTGCTGCTCGTACTGACGGTCCTCAACGCGGTCGTCGGGATGCGGCAGGAGGGCAAGGCGGAGAGCGCCATGAACGCGCTCAAGTCGATGATGAAGGCGACGGCCCGGGTGCGCAGGGACGGGACGGAGTCCGAGATCCCGGCCGAGGAGGTCGTCGCCGGCGATGTGGTGCTGCTCGCGGCGGGGGACGAGGTGCCGGCCGACGGCCGGATCGTCGCGGCCAACGCCCTCCAGATCGACGAGTCGGCGCTGACCGGTGAGAGCGTGCCGGCGGCGAAGGAGTCCGGGGCGCTGACCGGGACCGACCTGGCGCCCGGGGACCGCCGGAACATGGCGTTCATGAACACGCCGGTCACCCACGGCAGCGGAACGGTGATCGTCACGGCCACCGGCTCCGGTACCGAACTCGGCCGCATCTCCGGGATGCTGTCGGCCACGCCGCGCGAGGCCTCGCCGCTGGCCCAGGAGATGGACCGGCTCACCCTGTGGATCACGGGGACGGCCGGGCTGACGATGATCGTGATGTTCGTCCTGGGACGCAGCCGGGGTACGGCGTGGGACGCGCTGTTCGTGAGTGCCGTCTCGCTGGCCATCGCCGCCATCCCGGAGGCCCTGCCCACCGTGACGCAGACGATCCTGTCCATCGGCGCCGTCGACCTGGCCCGGCGCGAGGCGATCGTGAAGGACCTGCCGTCGGTGGAGGCGCTGGGATTCACCTCGGCCATCAACTCCGACAAGACCGGCACGCTCACCATGAACCAGATGACGGCCGTGGAGGTGGTGGACCCCGGTGACCGCTACACCGTCTCCGGCACCGGGTACGGCCTTCAGGGCAAGGTCCACCACGCCGTCGGCAGCTCACCGGACATGGAGAGCGCGATCCTGCCCTACCTCGTGGCCAACGACGCGCGGCTGGTCGACGGCGAGGTCGTCGGCGATCCCACGGAGGGCGCGCTCCTGGTGCTCGGCCACAAGGCCGGAGTGGACATCGACGCCACCCGGGACCGGCTGCCGCGCCTGGCCACCCTGCCCTTCGACCCCTCGTACAAGCTGATGGCCACCTTCAACGCGGCCACGGACGCCGCGGGCCGCCCCGTCGTGCGCTGCTTCGTGAAGGGGGCGGCGCCCGCCATGATGGCGCGGGCCGCCACCGCACTGTCGCGGGGTACCGCCGTCCCGTGGGACGCCGGCCTGCGGGGCCGGGCTCAGGAGCATGTCGAGCGCATGGGCAGGGAGGGCCTGCGGGTGATGGCCGCCGCACAGCGCGACCTCGACCCCGCGACCTTCGACGCCGCCGGTGACCTGCTCGGCTACGTCACCGAACTCCGGATGACGAGCCTGGTCGGGATGGTCGACCCGCCGCGGCCCGAGTCGCGCACCGCGGTGGCGGACGCGCAGGCCGCTCACGTCAGGGTGCGCATGGTGACCGGTGACGACGTCGTCACCGGCGCCGCCATCGCCCAGCAGCTCGGGATCGAGGGCGAGGCCATGCTCGGCGCGGACTTCGCCGCGCTGCCGGAGAACGAGCGGCTCGACCGGATCGAGGGCATCGGGGTCGTCGGCCGGGTCGCCCCCGAGCACAAGGTGCTGCTCGCCGACACCCTCAGGAAGAAGGGGCACGTGGTCGCCATGACCGGCGACGGCGTCAACGACGCCCCGGCGATCAAGGCGGCCGACGTCGGGATCGCCATGGGATCCGGCACCGAGGTCGCCAAGAACGCCGGGCGCATGGTGCTGGCCGACGACAACTTCGCCACGATCGTCTTCGCCGTCGAGCAGGGCCGCAAGATCTACGACAACCTCACCAAGTACATCCGGTTCGTCCTCGTCCTTCTCGTCGTCTTCGTGCTGACGTTCCTCGGCGCGGCGCTGTTCGACATCGCCGCCGGCGAGCCCTTCACCCCGGCACAGGTCCTGTGGATCCACTTCTTCGTCAACGCGGCCTTCGGCTTCGCGCTCGGCTTCGACCGGCAGAGCCCCGGCCTCATGGAACGCCGGCCGCGGCCACGCGGCATGCCCGTGCTGAGCAGGGGAGTGGTGCTCACGGTCGGGCTCTCCGGACTGGTGATCACCATCGGGCTGCTCTTGCTGATCAAGCTGGGGGAGTCGCACTTCGGCAGCGTCGCCGTCGGCCAGTCGATGGCGTTCACGTCCTTCGCGCTCTGCCTCATCGTGGCCGCGCTGGAGTGCCGCAGCGAGACGGACACCGTGCTCACCACCGCCAGCTTCGACAGCAAGCAGATGAACCGGGCCATGCTCTTCGAGTTCGTCCTCGCGGTCCTGGTCACCCAGCTGGACGCCTTCCGCAGGCTGCTCGGAACGACCGAGCTGAACCTGCGGGAGTTCGCCTGGACGCTGGTGCCGGCGCTGGCGCTGCTGGTGCTGTGGGAGCTCGGGAAGTTCCTCGCCCGCTGGAACGGCGGACCGGCCGTGCGCAGGTGACGCCGTCAGGCGAGTGCGCAGGTGACGCCCGTCCGGCGACCGCCCGGCGAACTGCCTGGTCAGAGGTGAATCCGCGGCCGGTCGGGCCGGGCCAGTGCCAGGCGCGTCACTTGTCGCCAGTCGGCCCGGGGCCTGTTCGGCGGTGTTCCCGGCCGATGGCGCGGGACACGGACCCGCAGCGCTCCGGGGGTCACCCGGCAGACCACCGGAGCGGGCAGTACGACGGACTCTCCGTCGATGCCGGCCGCGACGGTGGCCCCGTCGGACTCGACGACCACTTCGCGGGCCGTCAGCCGTGTCACGGCCGGTGACCGCCGGGCCCTCCCCAGCAGCCGGGCCCTCCCCAGCAGCCGGGCGGGGAGCCGGGCCGCCTGGACGGAGCTGTCGACGCGAACACCCAGCACACCCAGCCGTCCGGAGTCGAGGCTCTCCCGCAGTCCGGGACGCGCCGAGTCGACGACAGGCCGGTAGGGGTTGTTGCTGACCAGCACGGCCTGAAGGCCCTCGGCGCGGGTCTGTCCGGCACGCATCCGCAGGCGTGGCGCCTCCGGGCCGGTGAGGAGGCCGGGCAGCGCCTGGAGCGTCATGCGCAGTTTCGCGTCCCGGTAGCCGGGATCGCTCACCACGACCGCGTAGGTTCCGAAGGAAGCGTTGTTGACGAACACCCGGTCGGCGGCGAACCCCAGGTCGACGCGGAACTCGACGGCGTCGGTGAACGCCTCGAGGGCGGCTGACGGGTCGTCGCGGTCGAGCCCCAGGTCGAGTGCGAAGTGGTTGCGCGTCCCTGCCGGGATCACCATGAAGGGCACGTCGTGCGCGGCCGCGACCTCGGCGACCAGTGCCTGGGTGCCGTCCCCGCCGGCCACGGCCAGCAGATCGGCTCCGTCGGCCACCGCACGCCGCGCCAGGTCCGCCACGTCCTGGTGGTGCCCGGGATCCAGCAGGACGACGTGGGCGCCCGCCGCCGTCGCCTTCTCGGCCAGGTGGAAGCGGCCGACCTTGCCCCCGCCGGAGCGCGGGTTCATCACGACCCACGGCTGCCTCGGGGCCGCCACCGGCCTGGGTTCACCGCCGCGCCCGGGGGCACGGTCCGTGGGGGTCATCGCGATCCGGGCGGCCGCCAGCGCCACCAGCCACAGGCCCAGGGAGAGGCAGGCCGGCCAGAGCATGTCGTGCGCGGCGAACAGGGCCAGGACCGCGAGCGGAACCAGCACCACCAGGAGGATCCCGACGGCCCGGACGATTCCCGAGTGAGCGAGGACCCACCAGAGCCCGGCGGCCGTCAGGGCCACCCCCACCACGGCGATCAGCACCCAGAGGAGGCTGCGCAGCCCGGCGGTGACGAGCAGCACGAGCACGCTGCCCAGCAGGGCGAGGAGCCCCAGCCGGGCCCAGGCCGCGGGCGTGCCCGCGCGCCGCTCCCGTCGCACGGCGAACCGGCTCCCGTCACACGGCCGGGCGCCGCTCGTCCCGCACCACGCACAGCGCCCAGATGACGAATCCGGAGATCGCGATCGCCAGGACGGACCACACCGGGTAGTACGGCAGGGAGAGGAAGTTGGCGATGATGAGGAAGCCGGCGATCACCACACCGGCGACCCGCGCCCAGGTCGCCACCTGGAACAGGCCCAGGCTGACCACGAAGGCGACCGCGCCGAGAATGAGGTGGACCCAGCCCCAGCCGGTGAGGTCGTACTGGAAGACGTATCCGGACGTCGTCAGGAAGACGTTGTCGTGGGCGATGCCCATGATGCCCCGGAAGATGTCGAGCACGCCGACGATCGCCAGCATGACGGCGGCGAACATCATCAGACCGACCGCCCAGTGCTGCTTGGCCGGTTCGGGGCGTGCATGCGGTGTCGCGGTCATGATCTGTCTCCTTACTCCTCCTTCGTCCTAGCTTGCGCACGTCAAGTGCCGGGCCGCCTCACCCGGCACGGGTGAGGCGGCCGGTCGCTCCGGGGCGATGACGGCGGCCGAGCGGAAAACCGCCCAGGACGCGACAATTGGGGCAGAGGGCAGGGGTCGACGTACGGAGGAGCGGATGACGGGGAGCGGCCGACAGGCCGGCCTGGCCGGCCGGACCGTCGTGGTGATCGGTGGCAGCGCGGGCATCGGGCTGGAGACCGCCCGCCAGGTGCGCGCCGACGGCGGCCAGGTGGTCCTGGTCGGCCGGAACCCCGAACGGCTGGAGCGGGCCGCGCTCGAGGTCGAGCCCATCGGCACGGCGTCGTTCGACGCCGGCGACACCGACCGGCTCCGGGAGTTCTTCCAGGATCTGCCGGGGCCGGTCGACCATGTAATGGTCACGGCCGGCAGCCCCTCCTACACCCCCCTGGCCGACGTGGACCTCGCGCGGGCCCCCCGTGAGTTCGGCGAACGCCTCGCCACGACACTCGCGGTCGCCCTCCACAGCCGTGACAAGGTGCGAGCCGGCGGCACGCTGCTGTTCATGGGCGGCACCGGAGGCCGGCGCCCCGGCGCCGGCATGGCGGTCGTCGCCGCCCTCACCGCGGCACTGCCCGCCCTCATCGCCGGCCTGGCGGTCGAACTCGCGCCGATCCGGGTCAATCTCATCGCCGCCGGATTCGTGGACACGCCCTTGTCGGCCGCGCTCCTGGGTGACCGGCTCGCCGCCCGGCGCGAGGAACTGCGGGCCACGCTGCCCATCGGGCGGGTCGTCGAGCCCGGCGATGTCGCCGCTCTGGCCGTGCACATCATGTGCAACACCGCGCTCACCGGTGGGACGTACGACATCGACGGCGGTCAGCAGTTCGTCTCCCGCTGACATCTCCCACCGACATCGCACGGATAATCTACCGACACGGAGGGCCGACGTCGGGGAGGTCCGCAAGGGGCGTGTGGGGAGACTGGTCCAGTGTCGAGGCGTAAAGTGCCCGCGGGTGCCTGGATAACCGGGCTGTTGGTGGGGGCACTGGCCATAGTGTTCGTGCTGTCCCTCCAGGCGCGGAAGGGGATTCCGGACGGGGGGCTGGCCGGCGGTGCCGCTCCGAAGCCGAGTGCGAAGGCGTCCCACTCCGAGGCGCCCAAGCCCCCGCAGTACAAGGTGCCCGCCGGCTCCGGGACGGGGCGCCGGGTGGTGTACTCGCTGGGGCAGAAGCGCGTCTGGCTGGTCGGGGCCGACGGGAAGTCCCAGCGGACGTTCGCCGTCTGGCCGGGGACGGTGACGCCGGCCAAGGGGGCGTTTCCCGTGACGTTCCGGCGTGAGACCGGGGTCGGCAGCGACGGCGTGCAGATAGAGAACGCCGTGTACTTCGGAACCTCCAACGCCTTCTCCAACGCGGTGGACGGCTCCTCGCCGTCGCCGAACCCCAGCCTGCGCACCGGCGCCGTACGAGAGCGCGCGGAGGACGGCAAGGCGATGTGGGACTTCGCCACGAAGGGGACGACCGTCCAGGTCGTCGGCTGATGGCCGGCGGTACGGACCCGCGCAAGCCGCCGCCCCCGCCCGAGCACGCCGAGGGCTGCCTCGTCGTCGCGCTGCGGATGCCGCTGCGGATCGTCGTGCTCGTGCTGGTCGTGCCGGTGCGGATGGCCTGGGACGCGCTGGTGGCGATCGGGCGGTTCCTGTGGCGGTACGCACTGGCGCCGGCCGGCAGGGCGTTCGGGTGGCTGCTGTACGGCCTGGTCGTGGTGCCGCTGGGATGGCTGTACCGGTATCTCCTCACGCCTGTGGGACACGCCCTGGCGTGGGTCTACGCGCGCGTGCTCACGCCCGTCGGGCACGCCCTGATGTGGGTGCTCAGGCCGGTCGGGCGGGCCATGGCCCGGGTGCTGCGCACGATCGCCACCGGAGTCGGCACCGTCCTGTACTGGATCGCCCGCGTCCTGCTGGTCCTGCCCGCGCTCGTCCTGTGGCGCCGGGTGCTCGTGCCGGTCGGCCGGGTCCTCGCCGTCGTCGGGCGGGAGATCGGGGCGGCGCTCGGGCACGCCTGGCGGATCGCCGGGCACGTCTCGCGCGCCGTCGGGAGGGTCCTCGGGACCCTCTTCCGGTGGATCCTCGTGGAGCCGGCGCGATGGGTGTACCGGACCCTCCTCACCCCGGTCGGGCACGTCGTACGGGACCTGCTGCTGCGGCCCGTCGCCGAGGCCGCGCGGGCCGTGGGACGGGCCGGGCGGCAGGCGCTGGCCGCCGCCCGGGAGACCGTCCGCCAGGTGCGTGCCGACGTCCGCCGGGCGCTGTTCGGCGAGCCCCGGCGGGGCGAACCGGCGGACCGGCGGGAACTCACGGCGCCGGAGACACGTACTCTTGGTAGCAGTACCACCGCACTCACGAAGGACTAGGACACTGGGCAAGCGACAGCCCGAAGGCCCGCCGCCCGCACCCGCGGTGCAGCGCATCCGACTGCGCTACACCAAGCGCGGCCGCCTCCGGTTCACCAGCCACCGTGACTTCCAGCGCGCCTTCGAGCGTGCGCTGCGCCGTGCCGAGGTGCCCATGGCGTACTCGGCGGGGTTCACGCCGCACCCCAAGGTGTCGTACGCCAATGCCGCACCCACCGGCACGGGCAGTGAGGCGGAGTACCTGGAGATCGCGCTCACCGCGCACCGCGACCCGGAGCCGCTGCGCGTCCTCCTCGACGAGTCGCTGCCCCTCGGGCTCGACATCGTCGACGCGGTCGAGGCGCGGACGTCGGGACTCGCCGACCGGCTGACGGCTTCCGTGTGGGAGCTCAGGCTGGACGGTGTCGACCCGGCCGACGCCGAGCGGGCGGTGGCGGCCTTCAACGGGGCCGGCGCCGTCGAGGTCCAGCGCATGACCAAGAACGGCGTCCGCACCTTCGACGCTCGACCCGCGGTCGTGAGCCTGGAGAGCCAGGAGAGAGTGACAACACAGAGTCAGCAGGCTGATAGGCCGACCGACCAGCCCTGTGCGATACTGCGGCTGGTTGTTCGGCACGTGACGCCTGCCGTACGACCCGACGACGTCCTGTCCGGTCTCCGCGCCGTGGCCGACCTGACGCCGCCGGTCCCCGCAGCGGTGACCAGGCTGGCGCAGGGGCTGCTCGATGAAGAGACCGGCACGGTGACCGACCCGCTCGCGCCCGACCGCGAGGCGGCGGAGGCCCTCACAACGGCCGTTCCCGCTGCCGCCGCGACGGCGTCGGCGATGGAAGGTTCCGCGTAAGGACGGACGTCGTAGCGCCGCCCTCGTACTCGGGAGCCACCTGGGTCGGGCAGCGCACCGACCACAAGACTTTCGCCAGGCCGTACAAAACAAGGCGTACGGAACCGGCGAGACAGGACACGAAGAGCTCCCGTGCGGCGACCGCGCCGCGAACGGCGGCACCGCGCACCGCGCGAGCCGCGGACGTCAACGGCGGTCGACGAGATCGACGCCGGACCAGGCGCGGCGCCCGGGGGCCTGACGGGAGAAACGCCCGCATGCTCGAGCCGACCGAACCCACTGAGGGTTCCGAACTCAACACCCCCAGCGACACCCTGCCGCCGCGTCGTCGGCGCCGTGCCGCTTCCCGCCCCGCGGGTCCGCCCGCCGGGGCCGAGACCTCTGCCGAGGTCACCGCGCCGGCCATACCGGCCGCCGACGTCGACGAGGTCGAGGAGAAGGTGGCCGCCGAGGCGGAGACCGCGGAGGCTCCGGCCGCCGTGGAGGAGCCCGCCGCTCGCCCGCGTCGCCGTGCGACCCGTCGGGCGTCCGCGCCCACCGGTTCCCCGGTGTCCACGGAGGCCGCCGAGACGGTCGTACCGGCCGCCGCCGCCCCGGCCCCCGCCGAGGCCGAGACGCTCGCCGTCGCGGCCGAGGAGGCCGTGGAGGAGGCCGCGCCGCCCCGTACCCGCCGCCGTGCCACGCGCCGCGTGACCGCCCCCGCGGCCGCGCCCTCGTCGGAGGAGGCCGCCGAGACGGTGACCGCCGAGACGGAGGTCGCCGAGGCGCCCGCCGCCGAGGCTCCGGCCGCCGTGGAGGAGCCCGAGCCCGCCGCCCGCCCGCGTCGCCGTGCGACCCGCCGGGCCTCCGCGCCCACCGGTGCGCCGAGCGCGGCCGAGGAGACCACCGGGACCGCTCCGGCCCCGGAAGCCGCCCCCGCCGCCGCCGAAACTGCCGTAGCGGCTCCCGAGGCACCCGCCGCCGCGGCCGAGGAGACCGCGGAGGAGGCCGCTCCGCGCCGTACTCGCCGCCGTGCCACGCGCCGCGTGACCGCGCCCGCCGGTACCGCGGTGACGGAAGAAGCCGCTGTGACCGAAGAGACCGAAAAGACCGAAAAGACTGCCGCGGTGGCCGAGGAGGCCCCCGCAGCCGCCGCCGAGCCCGCGCAGCCCACCGAGCCTGCCGAGACCCCCGCCGCCGAAGCCCCGCGGCGCCGCCGTCGGGTCGTGCGGCAGGCCGCGACCGGGTTCGCCGAGCCCGCGCAGACGGCCGCCCCGCAGGCCGCGGAGGCGGAGGCGGAGGCCGAGACGCCGCGTCGCCCGGCCCGGCCCGCCGTGGCCGTGTTCCAGGCGCCGGTGTTCACCGAGCCGCAGTTCCAGACCCCGCAGCGCGCCGCCGCCGAAGCGGCCGCCGAGGCGGCCGAGCCCGACGAGGCTGAGGCGGTCGAGGCGGTCGAGGAGTTCCCCGAGGAGCAGACCGGCTCGCGCCGCCGCCGGCGCCGCCGGGGTGCCGGGGACGGCGAGGAGGCCGAGACCCGGGCCGAGGAGACCACCGCCGCCGAGGCCGAGGAACCGGCGGAGCCGGCCGAGGACCTCGCCGAGGGCGAGGAGGCCGACGAGGCCGACGACAACGAGGAGACCGGTTCCCGCCGCCGTCGCCGTCGTGGTGGCCGTCGCCGCCGTCGCGGTGACGCCGCCGACGGCGAGGCGGGCGCGGACGCCGAGTCCGAGGAGTTCGCCGCCGAGCAGGCGGAGCAGGACGCCGAGGACACCGCCGAGCAGGAGGAAGAGGACGCCGAGGACGTTCGTTCCGAGGACTCCGGCGGCTCCAGCTCCAGCCGTCGCCGCCGCCGGCGTCGTCGGCGCGCCGGTGACACCGCGGTCGACGGCGAGCCCGGCGAGGGCGACCCGGAGCGCACGGTCGTCAAGGTCCGCGAGCCCCGCAAGGCCGCCGAGCCGTCCGACGAGGTGCAGTCCATCAAGGGCTCGACCCGTCTGGAGGCCAAGAAGCAGCGCCGCCGGGAAGGCCGCGAGCAGGGCCGCCGCCGCGTCCCGATCATCACCGAGGCCGAGTTCCTGGCCCGCCGCGAGGCCGTCGAGCGCGTGATGGTCGTCCGCCAGAACGGCGACCGCACGCAGATCGGCGTCCTGGAGGACGGCGTGCTCGTCGAGCACTACGTCAACAAGGAGCAGTCGACCTCGTACGTCGGCAACGTCTACCTGGGCAAGGTCCAGAACGTGCTGCCGTCGATGGAGGCCGCCTTCATCGACATCGGCAAGGGCCGCAACGCGGTCCTCTACGCCGGTGAGGTCAACTTCGAGGCGCTGGGCATGGCGAACGGCCCGCGCCGCATCGAATCCGCCCTCAAGTCCGGCCAGTCGGTCCTCGTCCAGGTGACGAAGGACCCGATCGGCCACAAGGGCGCCCGCCTGACCAGCCAGGTCTCCCTCCCGGGCCGCTACCTCGTGTACGTCCCCGAGGGCTCGATGACCGGCATCAGCCGCAAGCTGCCCGACACCGAGCGGGCGCGGCTGAAGACCATCCTCAAGAAGATCGTCCCCGAGGACGCGGGCGTCATCGTGCGCACCGCCGCCGAGGGCGCGAGCGAGGACGAGCTGCGCCGGGACGTCGAGCGGCTCCAGGCGCAGTGGGAGGACATCCAGAAGAAGGCCAAGAACGGCAACGCCCCGACGCTGCTGTACGGCGAGCCGGACATGACGGTCCGGGTCGTCCGCGACATCTTCAACGAGGACTTCTCGAAGGTCGTCGTCAGCGGCGAGGACGCCTGGGAGACCATCCACGGCTACGTCTCGCACGTCGCCCCCGACCTGGCCGAGCGGCTGTCGAAGTGGACCTCCGAGGTCGACGTCTTCGCCACGTACCGGATCGACGAGCAGCTCTCCAAGGCGCTGGACCGCAAGGTCTGGCTGCCCAGCGGCGGTTCGCTGGTGATCGACCGGACCGAGGCGATGGTCGTCGTCGACGTCAACACCGGCAAGTTCACCGGTCAGGGCGGCAACCTCGAGGAGACGGTCACCAGGAACAACCTGGAGGCGGCCGAGGAGATCGTCCGCCAGCTCAGGCTGCGCGACCTCGGCGGCATCATCGTCATCGACTTCATCGACATGGTGCTGGAGTCCAACCGGGACCTGGTGCTGCGGCGCCTGCTGGAGTGCCTGGGCCGGGACCGTACGAAGCACCAGGTCGCCGAGGTCACCTCGCTGGGCCTGGTCCAGATGACCCGTAAGCGGGTCGGCCAGGGCCTGCTGGAGTCCTTCTCCGAGACCTGCGTCCACTGCAACGGCCGCGGTGTCATCGTGCACATGGAGCAGCCGACCTCCACCGGGGGCGGCGGCAAGCGCAAGAAGCGCGGGCGCGGCGGCGACGGTCAGGTGACCGAGCAGGAGACCGTGTCCGTGGCCTCGGGGGGCGCCGGGACCGTCGAGGAGGAGGCCGAGACCGAGGCCGTGGCGGAGGTCGCGGCGGAGATCGCCGAGCCGGTCGCCCTGCCCGCTCCCGACTTCGCGCCGGACGAGGAGCTGTACAGCAGCGTCGCCGAGGCCGAGGCCGCCGCCACCCGTGGCCGTTCGCGGCGCCGGGCGAGCCGGCGGGCGTCGGCTCCGGCCGGCGCGCCCAGGGCCGAGGCCCGGAAGCGGGAGGCTCCCAAGGCGGAGGCCGAGGTCGTCGAGGCGGCCGAGGTCCCGACCGCCCAGGACGTCTCCGCCGTGGCGGAGACCGAGCGTCCGGTGCTGCCGGAGCCGGCCGCCGAGGCGCAGGCCGAGCCCGTCGCCGTCGAGGACCCGGTCGTGCCGGTGGCGCAGGCCGAGGCTCCCGCCCCGGCCGTCGAGGAGACCGCGCCCAAGGGACGTACGCGCCGCCGGGCGACCCGCAAGGTGTCGGCGCCGGCCGGTTCCCCCGCGGGGACCGACGCGGCCGTGGTGACGATCACCGAGCCGGTGGCGCCCGCCGCCGAGACCCCGGTGGCGGAGCCCGAGGCGCCGGTGGCACAGCCCGAGGCCGCGGCCCCGGCCGAGGAGGCGCCCGTCGAGAGCGCCGCCCCGGCCCGTCCGCGCCGCCGTGCCGTGCGCAAGGCCACCGCGCCCACCGCGTCCGAGGAGACGGCCGTCGTGGTCGTCCCGTCGGCGGAGGCACCCGCCGAGGCCGCAGCGGTCACCGAGGCTCCGGCAGTCGCCGAGGAGGCCGCTCCGGCCAAGAAGACGGCCCGCAAGGCCGCCAAGAAGGCCACCGCGAAGAAGGCCGCCACCAAGGCGACCACGGCGAAGAAGACCGCGGCCAAGAAGACGGCCGCCAAGAAGACGACGGCCAAGAAGGCGGCGAAGACCGCCAAGACGGCCGCCGCCAAGTCGACGGCGAAGAAGACCGCGGTCTCCGCCGCCACCGACGAGGGCTGACCCGGCAAGGTCGGCACGCCGTGCGGCCGGTCCACGTGACCGGCCGCACAGCGGCGGGGCCCGGCCCGGTTTGACCCCTTCGACCGTGGCCCCGTAACCTTGACCCTCGGCGTGTTCCGTGGATATGGACGCGCCACATCCCCGTAAACCTCTTCCTCCGGAGCATTGGGTGCTCCGGAGAGGCCGCTCGCGTGCCGGGCGGCTGGACTGCGGGGGTGCCGTTCCCCGAGCGAGAGAGTGAGATCCGCGTGTACGCCATCGTGCGCAGCGGTGGTCGCCAGCACAAGGTTGCTGTCGGCGACATCGTTGAGGTTGACAAGATTTCCACCGCCAAGGTTGGCGACACGGTCGAGCTCTCGACCCTGCTCGTTGTCGACGGCGACGCTGTGACCAGCGACCCGTGGGTGCTGGCCGGCATCAAGGTCCAGGCCGAGGTCGTGGACCACCACAAGGGCGTCAAGATCGACATCCTTCGCTACAAGAACAAGACCGGCTACCGCCGTCGTCAGGGCCACCGCCAGCAGTACACGGCGATCAAGGTCACTGAGATCCCCGCGGCTGCGAAGTAAGGGACTGAGAACAGATGGCACACAAGAAGGGCGCATCGTCCACCCGGAACGGTCGCGACTCCAATGCCCAGCGGCTCGGCGTGAAGCGCTTCGGCGGTCAGGTCGTCAACGCGGGTGAGATCCTGGTCCGCCAGCGCGGCACCCACTTCCACCCGGGCGCCGGCGTCGGCCGTGGCGGCGACGACACGCTGTTCGCGCTCCAGGCCGGTGCGGTGGAGTTCGGCAGCCACCGTGGCCGCAAGGTCGTGAACATCGTTCCGGTCGCCTGAGCTACGGCTTAGACCGAACGTTTCGCGAGGCGGACCTCACTTCCCGGTCGGGAAGGCGGGTCCGCCTTTCGCGTGTTGACATAGGCAATACCCCGTATGTATCTGGAGGCACGAACCATGACCACCTTCGTGGACCGCGTCGAACTGCATGTCGCCGCGGGTAACGGAGGTCACGGCTGTGCCTCCGTCCACCGTGAGAAGTTCAAGCCGCTCGGCGGCCCCGACGGTGGCAACGGCGGTCGGGGCGGCGACGTCATCCTGACCGTCGACCAGTCGGTGACGACTCTCCTCGAGTACCACCACTCCCCGCACCGCAAGGCCACCAACGGCAAGCCCGGCGAGGGCGGCAACCGCTCCGGCAAGGACGGGCAGGACCTCGTCCTGCCGGTGCCGGACGGCACGGTCGTCCTCGACAAGGCGGGCAACGTCCTCGCCGACCTGGTCGGAAACGGCACGTCGTACGTCGCCGCCCAGGGCGGTCGCGGCGGTCTCGGCAACGCGGCTCTGGCGAGCGCCCGCCGCAAGGCGCCCGGGTTCGCGCTGCTCGGCGTGCCGGGCGACCTCCAGGACATCGTCCTGGAGCTGAAGACGGTCGCCGACGTGGCGCTGGTCGGCTACCCGAGCGCGGGCAAGTCCTCGCTGATCTCGGTGCTGAGCGCGGCCAAGCCGAAGATCGCCGACTATCCGTTCACCACCCTCGTGCCCAACCTGGGTGTCGTCACGGCCGGTTCGACCGTGTACACCATCGCCGACGTGCCCGGCCTGATCCCGGGGGCCAGCCAGGGCAAGGGCCTGGGCCTGGAGTTCCTGCGGCACGTGGAGCGGTGCAGCGTGCTGGTGCACGTGCTGGACACGGCGACCCTGGAGTCCGACCGCGACCCGCTGTCCGACCTCGACATCATCGAGGCGGAGCTGCGCGAGTACGGCGGGCTCGACAACCGTCCCCGGATCGTCGTCCTGAACAAGGTCGACGTGCCCGACGGCAAGGACCTCGGCGAGATGGTGCGGCCGGATCTGGAGGCGCGCGGTTACCGCGTCTTCGAGGTGTCGGCGGTGGCGCACATCGGCCTGAAGGAGCTGTCGTACGCGCTCGGTGAGCTGGTCGGCAGGGCGCGGGCCGCGAAGCCGAAGGAAGAGGCGACCCGGATCGTGATCCGGCCGAAGGCCGTGGACGACGCGGGCTTCACGGTCACCCGCGAGGAGACCGGCGGGGAGCTCGTGTTCCGGGTGCGCGGCGAGAAGCCCGAACGCTGGGTCCGACAGACCGACTTCAACAACGACGAGGCCGTCGGCTACCTCGCCGACCGGCTCAACCGCCTCGGTGTCGAGAACGAGTTGATGAAGGCGGGCGCCCGCTCCGGCGACGGCGTGGCCATCGGCCCGGAGGAGAACGCGGTCGTCTTCGACTGGGAGCCGACGGTCATGGCGGGCGCGGAGATGCTCGGCCGGCGTGGCGAGGACCACCGGTTCGAGGAGCAGCGCCCCGCGGTCCAGCGCCGCCGCGACCGGCAGGCGGAGCGCGACGAGTCCCTCCAGGAGTTCGGCGAGTTCAACCCGTTCGAGTGAGCCACGCGGCCCTGCTGCCCGCGGTCCCGCACAGCGGGGCCGCGGGCAGCGGCGCGAAGGCGTTCGGCCGGCACCGTGGCCTCCGGAGCACGGCCTGGATCAGGCTTCACCTATTGAACAACTCGCCCCAGAATGTCTCCTGACACCCAGTAGGACACCCAGTAAGACGGGTTGACCCTCGGTAAGACCCGTTGCGGCAAGATCACGTTCGTCAAGTGGTTCCCGTGCCGCAACGGGTCTTCTGTTGTCTGCCCATTTGTCATGCACGCGAAGGCTCTCGTTCAGCGGGCGGACCGTCCGGCCGTGGGAGCTTCCGAGTGTTCAAGAGGCCACTGTGGCAAGGGAGTTAGCGCACATGACCGGAGCAACGCCCGACCGACGCCGCTTTCTGACCGCCGGTGCCGCCGTCCTCGGCGCCGCTGCCTCCGCCCAACTCTGGCTGCCGGCCACCGCGCGCGCGGCCGAGACCAAGCTGCCCGACGGCGTGTTCAGCCTCGGCGTCACCTCCGGCGACCCGCTGCCGGACGGCATCGTGCTGTGGACCCGGCTCGCCCCCGACCCGCTGAACGGCGGTGGCATGCCCGACAGCGTGGTTCCGGTGGAGTGGGAACTCGCCGAGGACGAACGCTTCAGAAAGACCGCGCGGCGGGGCGTCGCCCAGGCCCGGCCCGAGTACGGGCACAGCGTTCACGTGGACGTACGCGGTCTGCACCCCGACCGCACGTACTGGTACCGCTTCCGCACCGGCGGCCAGATCTCGCCCACCGGCCGCACCCGCACCGCGCCCCACCCGCACCGCAAGGGCGGCTCGCTGCGCGTCGCGCTGGCCTCCTGCCAGAACTGGCAGCACGGCTACTTCACCCCGTACGCCGACATGCTCGCCCAGGACCCCGACTTCGTGCTCTTCGTCGGCGACTACATCTACGAGTCCTCACCCTCCTCGACCGCCGTGCGCAAGCACGAGGGCAAGGGCGAGCCGTACACCCTCGAGCAGTACCGCAACCGCTACGCCCAGTACCGCAGCGACCCCGACCTCGCCGCGATGCACGCGAACGCCCCCTGGGTGGTCACCTTCGACGACCACGAGGTCGACAACGACTGGGCCGGGGAGATCCCGCAGGACCCCGACAAGCAGTCGCACGACGCGTTCGTGGCCCGGCTGGCCGCGGCCTTCCAGGCGTACTACGAGCACATGCCGGTCCGCGCCACCGCGATCCCCGACGGCCCGCACATCCAGATGTACCGGCGCCTGGAGTTCGGCCGCCTGGCCCGGCTCAACGTGCTGGACACCCGGCAGTTCCGCAGCGACCAGGCCACCAGCCAGGCCGGCGCCCAGGACCCGTCGATGACCATGCTCGGCGCGGACCAGAAGGAGTGGCTCCTCGACGGGCTCCGGGACTCCCCGGCGCGCTGGAACATCATCGCCTCGCAGATCATGATGGCCGAGACCGATCTCCAGGTCGGCGAGGGCAAGCTCTGGTACTACGACGCCTGGGACGGCTACCAGGCCGAACGCAACGCACTCCTGAAGGACTTCGCCGACATCCGCAACCCGGTCGTGCTCAGCGGCGACCGGCACCTGACGATGATCAGCGACCTCAAGGAGGACTTCGCCGACCCCGGCTCCGACGCCGTCGGCGCCGAGTTCGTCGGCACCTCCATCTCCAGCAGCGGCGACCAGGACCAGGCCGCCTTCCACGCCCAGTGGGACCCGCTGATGGCGGACAACCCGCACTGGAAGGTCATCGACGCCCACCGCGGCTACCACCTCTTCGACATCCGCCGCGACGGCATCGACGCGCGGGTCCGGGTCGTGGACACGGTGCTCAAGCAGCAGGCGACCGCGAGCACGCTGGCCACGCTGCGGGTGGAATCGGACGAACCGGGCGTCCAGGTGGTCTGACGGTTCGCCGGAGCACCGTGGGACTCACCGGAGTCCCACGGTGCTCTCAGGTAAGTCTCAGGTAAGTCTCTTACCTTCCTCTGACCATGGAGACGGACTGTACGACCCCCGGGCCACTGCCGAACGGCACCCGCCTGCTGCACATCGGCCCGCACAAGACCGGCACCACCGCCATCCAGGGCGCCCTGTTCGCCGCGAAGGAGACGCTGCCGCGGTACGGCGCCGAGTTCCCCGCGCACAGCCGGCACCCCATGGAGGCCGCGCTCGCCGCCTGCGCCCGGCCCGCGATGATGGGCGACACCGCGCCCACCGACAGGCACTGGGCCCGGCTGCTGAAACAGGTCCGTGCCACCGGCGGGCACACCTCCGTGGTGAGCAGCGAGTTCTTCGCCGACGCCCCCGACGGCGCCACCGTCGAGCGGATCGTCGGGCAGCTCGGCGGCGACCGGGTGCACATCCTCGTCACCGTGCGCCCGTTGGCGAAGGTCATGCCGTCGCAGTGGCAGCAGTACGTGCAGAACGGGCTGCGCATGGGCTACGAGGACTGGCTGGAGCACATGCTCCGCAAGGCCCCGTACGAGCAGCCCAACCCCAGCTTCTGGCACCGGCACCGGCACGACCGGCTCGTGGAGCGCTGGTCCCGGGCGGTCGGGCCGGAGCGGGTCACCGTCGTCGTGGTGGACGACCGGGACCGGGGCGGACTGCTGCGCACCTTCGAGTCGCTGCTGAGCCTGCCCGCCGGTCTGCTGCGGCCGGTTCCGGACACCGCGAATCGGTCCCTTACCCTCGCCGAGACCGAAATGCTGCGGAATCTTAATGTCGAATTCCGGGGCAATGGACTGCCCGACGAGCTGTATTCCAGGCTCGTCCGCAACGGCGCGGTCATGCATATGAAGAACGCGTGCAGTCCCACCGCCCGGGACGTGAGGATCGCCACGCCCCGGTGGGCCCTCGAGGCCGCCGCCGCGATCGGTGCCGAAGCGGCGGAGCGGATCGAGGGGATGGGCGTCCGCCTCCTCGGCGATCCGGCACTGCTGTCCGCCGTGCCGGAACAGGCCGAGCCGGAACAGGCCGTGCCGGCAAAGGCCGGGTTGGTGCCCGACGGGGCCCGTATCGCTCCCGAGGTGGCCGCTCAGGCGCTGTACGGCGCGCTCGCCGCGGCGGCCTCCGTGCCCGCTCGGCCCGCTCAGGCGCGCGGCGTTCACCAGACGTCGTCGAGGGAGCTCGTCCGCGTGCTCGGACACCGCTGCCTGAAGCGGCTTCGCCGGCGCTGAACGAGTCCCGCGACACCTGTGGAGTTACTCACAGCAATTCCGCGGAACTGGCAAAGAGGGCATCGCCCGTCACCAGCAGTGCAAGGTGAATGAGAGGTTGCGTGCACATATGCGATGGCGGTCACTCACCTTGCACTGCGGTTACCCGAAGTGGGAGCATTTCGACGTTCCCTGTCGCCCCAAGGTAGGTCACTTGTGTCCCAGCACATAGCCAAGCCCCGTACCACCGCAGTGATCCTGGCCGGTGGCACCGGTCAGCGGGTGGGTCTGTCGATCCCCAAGCAGCTGCTGAAGATCGCCGGCAAGGCAGTCATCGAGCACACCCTGACCACCTTCGAGAAGGCCGACTCGATCGACGACATCATCGTGCTGATGGCGCCGGGCTACGTCCCCGACATCGAGAAGATCGTCGCCAAGGCCGGTTTCACCAAGGTCAAGAAGATCATCGAGGGCGGCTCGACGCGGAACGAGACCACCGAGCGCGCCATCGACGCCCTCGGCGAGGGCCTGGCCGAGGGCGAGGACCTCAACGTCCTCTTCCACGACGCCGTCCGTCCCCTGCTGTCGCAGCGCGTCATCGACGACTGCGTGGCCGCGCTGGAGCGTTTCGAGGCCGTGGACGTGGCCATCCCGTCCGCGGACACCATCATCGTCACGCGCACCCACGGCCAGGACGGCGAGTTCATCACCGAGATCCCGGACCGCTCCCGGCTGCGCCGCGGCCAGACCCCGCAGGCCTTCAAGCTGTCCACGATCCGCCGGGCCTACCAGGTCGCGGCCGACGACCCCAACTTCCAGGCCACCGACGACTGCTCCGTCGTGCTCAAGTACCTGCCGGACGTGCCGATCCACGTCGTCGCGGGTGACGAGTACAACATGAAGGTGACCCAGCCGGTCGACGTCTTCATCGCCGACAAGCTCTTCCAGCTCGCCTCCACCGCCGCCCCCGAGCAGAACGGCGACGGGGCCTACCGCGCGCTGCTCACCGGCAAGACCGTCGTCGTCTTCGGCGGCTCGTACGGCATCGGCAAGGACATCTCCGAACTCGCCGAGTCCTACGGCGCCAAGGTCTACGCGCTGGGCCGCTCCACCACCGGCACGCACGTGGAGAACCCGGAGGAGGTCGACGACGCGCTGTCCAAGGCGTACGCGGAGACCGGCCGGATCGACTACGTCGTCAACACCGCGGGCGTGCTGCGCATAGGCAAGCTCGCCGAGACCGACAACGCCACCATCGAGGAGGCGCTGAAGGTCAACTACCTCGCCCCGGTGCAGATCGCGCGGTCCTCGTACAAGTACCTGGCCGAGACCAAGGGCCAGCTGCTGCTCTACACCTCCAGCAGCTACACCCGCGGCCGCGCCGAGTACAGCCTGTACTCCTCCACCAAGGCCGCCATGGTGAACCTCACCCAGGCGCTGTCCGACGAGTGGGCGGGCGACGGCATCCGCGTCAACTGCATCAACCCCGAGCGCACCGCCACCCCGATGCGGACCAAGGCCTTCGGCCAGGAGGCCCCGGGCAGTCTGCTCTCCTCCGAGGCGGTGGCCCGTACCTCGCTGGACGTGCTGCTGTCGGAGCTGAACGGGCACGTCATCGACGTCCGCCAGCAGGACCCGACGGCGGGTGCCGCCAAGGCCTCCGGCTTTGAACAGGCGTTGGCCTCGGTGCTGGACCGCCAGGACGGCGTGTAATAATTGGCGCCAATTAGCGTTTAGGAATTCAGGCCTCTGCGGGCACCCGTTCACCGGGCGTTCGCGGGGGCCTGAATCCGTAAACCTGGCGAATCCTCCGTAAAACCCCAGCATTTCCGCACAAAACCGGCACTCCCCCTCCCAGAGCAGGTTTCCTCAGTGATATCCACCGCTATTCGCGTCGCCCGGGTGGGCAGCGCGGCCGAGCTGGCCGCGGCGGCCCTCATGATCCTGGGCTTCCCGGCGCTCATGCTGGCCGCGCTCGTCCCGAGCGTTCCCGCCTTCGCGGCCGCGGCCGCCGTGACGTATCTGGCGGACCACTATCTGCACCGCAAGGGCAGCTATCTGATCAACCGCCTCAGCAAGGTGCGGGCCGGTCTGTCGATCCGCTTCCTGATCCGGCAGCTGCTGCTGGTCCTGCTGCTGGCCCGGCTGTCCCTGTCGGACAACCTGATCTTCTACAGTGCCATCGCCTGCTTCATCGCCTTCTACGGTCTCCAGGCCCCGCACGGCGCGCTGGTCACGCTGATCCGCAACCGCCGCCGGATGCCGGTCGCCACCCGCAACATCGACCTGAAGTCGCGCGTCCGCATCCCGGACGCCCCGCCGCGCCGCCTGCTGCACCGCTCCGCGGAGAAGATGCTGCACCTCGACCTCGCGGCCGTCGCCGGTCTGCTGGTCTCCGGCGTCATGGACTCGGCCGTCGCCGGCTTCGCCGGCATCGGCCTCACCATCGGCCTGGGCTGCCTGTACGTGCTGTCGCTGATGCCGTACGTGCGCGGCAGCAAGATCCCGCCGAAGGCCGAGAGTGTGCTGGCCGCCGTCGACGACTGGCTGGCCGTCTACAAGCCCGAGACGGTGCTGTACTTCTCCGGCTCCAAGGACTCCGCGTACCAGGTCAACATGTGGCTGGAGACGATGGAGCAGCTGGACACCCGGCCGCTGATCATCCTGCGCGAGCGGGTCATCCTGAACAACCTGGCGCCCACCACGGTCCCCGTCGTCTGCGTGCCCGGAGGGGTGCACCTGATGAACATGGACCTGACCACGGTGCGCGTCGCGCTCTACGCGGCGAACGTCGGCAAGAACATCCACCTGCTGCGCGTCCCCACCATGAAGCACGTCTTCATCGGCCACGGCGACAGCGACAAGCTGGCCAGCGTCAACCCGTTCAGCAAGGTGTACGACGAGGTGTGGACCGCCGGCCGGGCGGGCCGCGACCGCTACGCCATCGCCGACGTCGGCGTCCGCGACGACGACATCGTCGAGGTCGGCCGCCCGCAGCTGGCGCCGATCCAGACCTGGCAGGGCGTGCCCGAGGCCCGTATCCCCACGGTTCTGTACGCCCCCACCTGGGAGGGCTGGGACGGCAACCCCGGCAACACCTCGATCGTGCTCGCCGGTGAGAACATCGTGAACAAGCTGGTGAAGGCCGACCCGCCGGTCCGCGTCCTGTACAAGCCGCACCCCTTCACCGGCACGGTCAGCAAGGAGGCCGGCGCCGCGCACCGGCGGATCACCGCGCTGGTCGAGAAGGGCGCCGTCGAACGCGCCGCCGACGCGCGCTTCACCGTCGACACCGCCGTCCAGGACCGCGCCAAGGCCGAGCTGGCCCGGATCGAGGCCCGCCTCGCCGAACTGTCCGGCACGGGCGGCGAGAAGGGCGACGAGGCCGAGGCCACCCGCGACGGCGTGGCCGACGTCAAGAAGCACGAAGAGGTCGCCCGGCTGCGCGGCGAGTGGAACGACGCCCACTGGCGCTCCTTCCCCACCTGGGAGCACCGGGTCGTCACGGGCGCCGAGCCGCGCCTGTACGACTGCTTCAACGTCTCCGACGCGATGGTCTCGGACATCTCCAGCGTGGTCTCCGACTTCATCGCCAGCGGCAAGCCGTACGCGGTGACGGACTCGGCCGAGCTGGGCGTGGAGGAGTTCAAGCGGCAGAACACCGCGGTGCGCGCCGCCGTGATCCTCGCCAACAGCGCGGCCGAGCTGGACGGGCTGCTGGACGCCGTGCGCGACCCGGCCGCCGACCCGCTGGCCGCCGACCGCACGGAGCTCAAGCAGTACCTGCTCGGTCCGGACGAGCCGAAGTCCATCGACCAGTTCAACACCGCGGTGGCCGATCTCGCCCTCAAGTCCGAGGCCCGCAACGTCGGTCAGGAGTCCCGTGTGACCGGCGCCAACGTCGACCCCGCCGAGGCGGCCGAGCTGACGACCGCCCTGCCCGGCCAGCGGCTGTCGTCCACCGGTGAGACGGACGGCGTGACCGCCGGCTGACCCCGCCCGCTCCGGACGGCCCCCGAGGATCCACTCCTCGGGGGCCGTCCTCTTGTCCGGCTCTTACCGCCCTCTGAGCAGCTCTTACCGGTCCTGCGTACTGTCCGGTGCCGTCCGCCGTGAAGTGTCGGCTGTCGTAGAGCCGTGTGATGTACACCACTGATCCCGGTCGTCGGGGCAACCGCTTCCCCCGTCAACCCGTCTAACAGATTGCTAATGATGTGATTCGGGGGAAACGCTCCATTGACCATGGGGAAAGTGTGAAAGAGGGGGAAATGTGACCGTCGTGACGCAGCCTGATGTGACTGTGATCATCGGGGCGTACGAGGCGATGCCGTACCTGGTCGAGTGCCTGGCGTCCGTGGAGGCGCAGACCATCGACCCGGCACGCATCGAGGTCATCGCGGTGGACGACGGCTCGACCGACGGGACGGGGGAGTACCTGGAGGAGTTCGCGGCCCGCGCCGCCCTGTCGGTCACCGTCATCCGGCAGAAGAACTCCGGCGGTCCCAGCGGCCCGCGCAACGTCGGTCTCGGCAGGGCCTCGGGGCGGTACGTGTTCTTCCTGGACGCCGACGACCGGCTCGGCCCCGAGGCCCTGGAGCGCATGGTCGCCGCGGCCGACAAGAACGGCACCGACGTGGTGCTGGGCCGGGTCGAGGGGGTCAACCGCTCGGCGCCGAAGTCGATGTGGGGCAAGAACCTCGACCGCACCGACGTCTTCTCGTCCAACATCAAGTTCACGCTCAGCGCGCAGAAGCTGTTCCGCCGCGAGCTGCTGGAACGGCACGGCATGCGCTTCGACGAGTCCCTGTGGACCGGCGAGGACGCGCTGTTCACGATGGAGGCCTATCTGCGGGCCGACGGCGTCTCGGTCGTCGCCGACCACACCTGCTACTACCTGGTCGGCCGCGACGACGGCAAGCACGTCACCAAGTCCGGCGGCTACACCCTGCGCTTCGACTCCGCGCGCGCCCTGATGGACCTGATCGCGCGGATGGTCCCGGCCGGCGCCAAGCGCGACACGCTGATGGTCCGGCCCCTCCTGGTCACCCTGCTGCCGCAGTTCGGACCCAAGTACCTCAAGGACAGCGAAGAGGTGCGGCAGCACAAGCTCGAGCTGGCCAAGCCGCTGATGGACGCCCACTGGACCCCCGGGGCCGCCCGGCGCCTGAAGGTCCACGAGCGGCTGCGGCTCCAGCTGGTGGCCATGCAGCGGCCCGAACTCCTGAAGGACGTCGTGGAGTTCGTCAGGGCGAAGAAGCAGGCCGCCGCGGTGCTGGAGAAGCGGGGCACCGAGGTCTACCTGGTCTACCCGCACTTCCGCTCCAAGCAGGCCGGCATACCCGACTGGGTGTACCTCGCCGAGGCCCGGGAGGCCCGGGCCTTCGAGGGGTACCGGAAGGCCGCCGCCAACTCCTTCCTGCGCCGCGCCCTGCGCAAGGTGCGGCGCTCGCTGCCCAAGGGGGGCTTCGCGGCGGCGGCCTGACCCGGCCCGGGAGCTACTGGCGCCCGGCCTGGAGGGCCCGCCTGATGGGGCGGCCCACCACGCGCCGGGCGCGGCGGTAGACGCTGGTGGCGGGGGCGGCCGGGGCCACCTTGGCGGCGCCGACGGTCGCCTTGGCCTTGGCCTTCGCCCCCGACCTCGCCAGCTCCTTCCGCAGCTGCGCGTTGTCCAGGGAGAGTTCGGTGATCCGGCTCTGCAACCAGCCGAACCGCGTGGTCAGCGACGAGATGTCCGCGTCGTTCCACGGGCGGATGCCGGGCGGGAACGACAGTGACCGCATCCGCTCCTCGTAGGCCGCGCCGCCGTCGCCATGGGTGAAGGTGTTCTCCAGCCCGTTCTTGTCCAGGAACGAGGTGAACCGCTCGAAGCGCTCCGCGTGCCCGCCGACCAGCGCGCCGAAGTCGGCCTCCTCGTACAGCCGCGCGGGGTCGGCGGCCTCGGGGGTCTTCACGATCGTGTCGAGCAGCCGGTGCGGGATGTCGAAGTAACGGCACAGCTCCAGCGTCCGCGAGTCCCCGCACAGCACCGTCGCGGGCGTGCCGGCGAGCAGGGCCGCGATGTTGCCGTGGATCCGGGAGCCGAAGGAGAAGTCGAAGCCGCGCAGGTCGTCGATCCAGGTGACGGGGTCGATGTAGACGCGGACCTTGTCCTCCCGGTACATCGGGTGGTCCGGGTGCGTCGGTATCGCGGTCACCTCGGCGTTCGGGTCCGACAGGTCCCGCCAGTGCAACTGCCGTGCGTCGCTGAGGTTCTGGCCGACGAAACGCAGGTGCGGATAGCGCTCGTGGGCGCTTGCGATGATCCGGTCCAGGTTCTGCTTGCGCACCGCGCTGTGCGAGCCGTTGACCGCGATCCGCGACCCGGCCGTCAGCTCCGGCGCCCGCTTGCGCACATCGAGTTCGCGTCCGTACATGAACAGCGACGGGCAGCCGATCACCTCGACGTCCCGGAAGCCCATCTCGTTCAGGTACCGCTCGGTGAACTCGCCGCGCACCCCGATCGACGCGCTGCGGTCGAGCACCGCCGCGCAGAACTCGCGCACGGCCGGCTCCATCCGCTTCAGCCGCTCCGGGTTGTAGCTCACCCCGGACTGCGCGCCGACGCCCAGCACCACCACGGGGATCCGCAGCCGGCTGATGAGCCGGGTCAGGCGGTTGAGCCCGGCCTCGAAGGACGGCCGGAAGGCGTTGGCGAGCGGGACGACGAAGGCGTCGTACTCCTCGTTGATCCGTGCCGCCGCGGCCACCTCGGTGCGCATCCCGTTGGAGACCACCTCGGTACCGGGTGTCTCCAGGATCTTGTGGGCGGCATCGCTGAAGATCAGGTTGCCGGAGTTGGTGGCGATGACGTCTCTGTGGAGGGCTTCCTCCAGGGGGACGACGTCGTAGGGGCTCTTCCCCGAGCGGAGGAGTATGCGCTTCACGCGGCGAACTGTAGGTGACACAACGTTCAAATTAAGTTTGTGCAGGCTTTAATTTCTATAAGCAACCAGTGCAACCTTTTTGCCATACGCGGGACGTGATCGAACGATCACGCAGCGCCTGTCCGGAGGCTGGAATCGACGGGCGGAGGCCGATCTCCTTCGCGTAGATTGCCGGACAGGGCAGCCGCATCTACGCGCGAGGGGACACCGGGCAAGTGGCAAGGGCAAGGCAGGCCGTGGGCGAGGCCCGCAGGATCGTCGTCAAGGTGGGCTCCTCGTCGCTGACCACCGCCTCGGGCGGCCTGGACGCCGACCGGGTCGACGCGCTCGTCGACGTCCTCGCCAAGAGCCGAAACGAGGGGGCGGTCCGAAGGGCCTCGGTTGAGGGTGGTGGGAGACGGGAGGGCGGTGGGGAGCGGGAGATCGTGCTGGTCTCCTCCGGTGCCATCGCCGCCGGTCTCGCGCCGCTGGGCCTGCGCCGCCGGCCCAGGGACCTCGCCCGTCAGCAGGCCGCCGCCAGCGTCGGCCAGGGACTGCTCGTGGCCCGCTACACCGCCTCCTTCGCCCGCTACGGCGTCCGCGTCGGCCAGGTGTTGCTCACCTCCGACGACATGAGCCGCCGCGCCCACCACCGCAACGCGTCCCGCACCCTCGACAAGCTGCTCGCCATGGGCGCCTTCCCGATCGTCAACGAGAACGACACCGTCGCCACCGACGAGATCCGCTTCGGCGACAACGACCGCCTCGCCGCCCTCGTCGCCCACCTCGTCCACGCCGACCTGCTGGTCCTGCTCTCCGACGTGGACGGTGTGTACGACGGCGACCCCGGCAAGCCCGGCACCTCGCGGATAGCGGAGGTACGGGGGCCCGACGACCTCGACGGCATCGAGATCGGCAGCTCCGGCAAGGCGGGCGTCGGCACCGGCGGCATGGTCACCAAGGTGGAGGCCGCCCGGATCGCCGCCGCCGCGGGCATCCCCGTCGTCCTCACCAGCGCGATCCACGCCGCCGAGGCGCTGAGCGGCGGCGACACGGGCACCTACTTCCACCCCACCGGCAAGCGCTCCGCCGACCGGCTGCTGTGGCTCCAGCACGCCTCCACCCCGCAGGGGTCCCTGACCCTGGACGACGGTGCCGTACGGGCCGTCGTGGAGCGCCGCAAGTCGCTGCTGCCCGCCGGGATCGCCGCCGTCGACGGCGAGTTCAACGCCGGCGACCCGGTCGAGCTGCGCGACGGCACCGGGCACGCGGTGGCCCGCGGGCTGGTCAACTTCGACGCCAAGGAGATCCCCCGGCTGATCGGGCGCTCGACCCGGGAACTGGCGCGGGAACTCGGCCCGGAGTACGAACGCGAGGTCGTACACAGGGACGACCTGGTGGTTCTGCACTCGTAAAACGGGACGTACCGACCGACCCCGGTGGGGGACGTTCCGTAAAACCGCCACACGAAGCCTTGCGGCCTGCTCAACTTTGCTGAGGGGCGTGTTTCAGGCGCACGCCCCCACCACGGGCACAGCGTGAAGGAGGCCGTCGTGAGACGAGTGCGCCCCGGTGCGGCGGCGTCCCGCGGTGCTCTGACGAGCGTCGCGGTCGGTGACGCCTACGAGGAGCCGAGGGACCTGCCCCGCCTGTGGCACGTCACCCTCAGCGTCTCCGGGCAGGAAGTCCCCCTGGGAGACCTCAGGCGCGCCCTGGAGCAGCTGGCCCACGACCACCCCTTCCTGCTGACCAGCAGGTACGCGAACGACCACGCGGAGATCCGCTACTGGGAAGAGGCCCGCGACCTGCACGACGCCGCCGCCGTGGCCCTGCGCCTGTGGGGCGAGCACCGGCAGACCGCCGGCCTGCCGCCCTGGGAGATCGTCGGCCTGGAGGTCATCGACCGCGAGACCTACCACCAGCGCGTCGCCGAGGGCTACGGACCACCGCCGGCGACTCCGGTGGGTGTTCACCCGTTTTGATCCCATCTCGGGGTGTGGAACAGGCCGTGAACAGTGCTCCGGGGCGCACTACCCTTCCTTCATGACCACGCTCTCGCCGTACGACTCGATGTCCCCGGTCACCCAGGCCGCCTACCGGGCCAAGTCCGCCGCCGCCGACCTCGCGCCGCTGCCGCGCGCCGTGAAGGACGACGCGCTGCTCGCCATCGCGGACGCCCTGGAGGTCCGGACGAGCGAGATCGTCGAGGCCAACGCCAAGGACGTGGCCAAGGCCCGGGAGAACGGCACCAGCGAGGCCATCGTCGACCGGCTCACCCTCACCCCCGAGCGGGTCCGAGCCATCGCCGCCGACGTCCGCGACGTCGCGAAGCTGCCCGACCCGGTCGGCGAGGTCGTCCGCGGCTCCACCCTGCCCAACGGCATCGACCTGCGCCAGGTCCGCGTCCCGCTCGGCGTGGTCGGCATCATCTACGAGGCCCGGCCGAACGTCACCGTCGACGCCGCCGCTCTCTGCCTGAAGTCCGGCAACGCCGTGCTGCTGCGCGGCTCCGCCTCCGCCTACGAGTCGAACACCGCCCTCGTCCGGGTGATCCGGGACGCCGTCGGCGGGGCCGGGCTGCCCGCCGACGCCGTGCAGCTGGTGCCGGGGGAGGGCCGGGAGAGCGTGCGGGAGCTGATGCGCGCCCGCGGGCTCGTCGACGTGCTGATCCCGCGCGGCGGCGCCTCCCTGATCCAGACCGTCGTCGCCGAGTCCACCGTCCCCGTCATCGAGACCGGCACCGGCAACTGCCACGTCTACGTCGACGCCGAGGCCGACCTCGACATGGCCGTCGAGATCCTGATCAACTCGAAGGCCCAGCGGGTCAGCGTCTGCAACGCCGCCGAGACCCTCCTGGTCCACCAGGACATCGCGCCCGAGTTCCTGCCGCGCGCCCTGGACGCCCTCGCCGAGGCCGGGGTGACCGTGCACGCCGACGAGCGCGTGCTGGCGTACGCCAAGGACTCCCGGGCCACCGTGGTGGAGGCCACGCCGGACGACTGGGACACCGAGTACCTCTCCCACGACATCGCCGCCGCCGTCGTCGACTCCCTCGACCGGGCCGTCGCCCACATCCGGCTGTGGAGTTCCGGCCACACCGAGGCCATCGTCACCACCTCCCAGCAGGCCGCCCGCCGCTTCACCCAGCTGGTCGACTCGACCACGGTCGCGGTGAACGCCTCCACCCGCTTCACCGACGGCGGCCAGTTCGGCTTCGGAGCCGAGATCGGCATCTCCACGCAGAAGCTGCACGCGCGCGGCCCGATGGGCCTGCCCGAGCTGACCAGCACCAAGTACATCGTCACCGGTGACGGACACGTACGCCGCTGAGCGCGGGCCGTCTCGCCCCCGCCGTCCGGCGGGGCGCGTGAGAGACGTCTCATCAGGCGGATGAATTTCCATACCGTCTGCCCAAATTGACCCCCCAGGACTACTCTGGACCCGTGCCGGAGGACGTGGGGGGCACGCCGTTCCCTGACGGCTGGGAGCCCGACGACGACCACGACCACGGGGTGTCGGACGATGAGTTCGCCTCCGTGGTCTTCGACGAGGCCTTCGTACAGGCGGCCGTGGTGCACGAGCCGACCGCCGTCGAACGCCTCCTGGCCGCCGCCCAGGCGAGAGCCGAGGCCTCCGAGGCGGAGGCCCGCCGAGCCCATGCCAGAGGCGAGCGGTACGACGAGCGGTACAGCCCCGACGGCACCGATCTCGGCCATGACCCCGACTTGGACGACCTGGACGACCCCGACGTCCTGGCCGACCGGTACGGCGCCCCCGGGCCCTACGGCAAACAGGTCCGCTGGCACCGCCCCGTCGCCTGGCTGCTCGCCCTCGTGATGGGCGTCGGCATGGTGGCGCTGGCCTTCGCCGCGGTCTACCGCGACTCCTCCTCGGGCGGCCGGGACCAGGTTCCGTCGCACGCCCCCACCGGCCTGGAACAGGGCACCGCCGCGGCCCCCACCGCGTCCGCCGAGTTCTCCCAGCCCGCCCAGCCCGCGGCCTCCGCGATCCCGCGCTCTCCCTGAGCGGCCCGGGACGCGCGTGGTGAGAACCTGTCAGAAGTTGTCGTGCAGCGGGGCGTTTACCTGAGGCTCCCGGGACCTACTCTGAAAGTATGGGCGGGCCTGGAGACCCACCTGAGGGGACACCCGAGGGCGGCCCCGGTGGTGGAGAGGACGAGTACCGATCCGTCGTGTTCGACGAGTCGTTCGTCCGCGCTGCCCGCCTCCAGGAGTACTCCGCACAGGAGCGCATGGCGGACCACGCGCCGGCCGTCCGCCGCCGCCCGTCCCTGCACCGCGGGCTGTCCCGGCAGGTGCTGATCCTCGTCCTGCTGATAGCCGTCGCCTTCGGCACCGCCATCTACATGGGCGTACGCCACCCCTACGGATCCGCCCAGGCCCGGCGGACCGTCGACCCCCTGCGCATGACCGTCATCCCACTGGCCCCCCAGGGCAAGGTGCCCGGGGCGGTGGACGCCGAGTACCTGTACGCGCACAGCCCCGCCGCCCAGTTCGCGGTCGGCGCCGAGGGCATACCGCTGCCCGCCTCCCGGAGCACCGCGCACTTCTCCGACAGCCAGGTCGTGGCCGCGCTCTCCGCGGCCAAGGACTACATCGTCCGCTCCTCGCTCTACCCCGAGGTCCTCGACAGCAGCGATGTCCAGCCCGCCCGGTCCCTCGTCGACCCCGGACAACTCGACCAGTTCGACCAGAGCTTCGAACACCCCGCCGCCGACGGCCGGCACGCCCCGACCGGATGGCTGGTCCGCTTCGACCCCACCCGCGCCGAACTGGCCGACCGTAAGGTCCGCGTCCAGGGCAGCCTCCAGGCCGCCGAGACCGACTCCGCCACGCTCGAAGTGACCGCGGACCACACCTTCGTCTACGCGCTGCGGCAGACCGGCGCCGGTGCCAGGGCCCCGGTGTCCCTGCTCACCGTCCGCCGCGAGCTGACCTTCCGCTTCGACCGCGACGACCTGCGCACGCACCAGGTCCAGCTGGTCGTCTCCTACGTCCAGGCGGGCCCCCTGTCCTGCGCCGAGGACGCCACCAACCACCTGCGTCCCCTGCTGGCCGGCCAGACCGCCAAGGCGGGCGGCCCGGCGGGCACGGACCCCTACGCGACGGGCGGCGCGACCGCCCTGTGCGGCACGCTGGCCGCGGGCGCCCAGCCGAAGGTGTGAGCGGCCCGAGGGGTGAGCGCCCCGAGGGGTGAGCGGCCCGTTACTCCTCGTCCCGCGGCGGAGCGTCCGTCGGCGGCTGGTCGGTCGGGGGCTGGTCCGTCGGGGACTGGTCCTTCGGCGGGGGCGGGCTCGTGAAACCGTCGAAGCCGCGCCGCACCCGGCCGCCGAGGCCCCCGGCTCCACCGGCCAGATCGGTGACCAGCTTCATCAGCGGGTCCTTGGAGCTCTTCACATGGTCGGCGTAGTGCGTCGCCGACTCGCGGAACGAGTCGCTGACCGAGGTGTCCTTGTCCTCGTCGCGCCGCGGGTAGTGCCCGTCCATGATCCGCTGGTGGTCCCGCGACTCGGCCCACTTCTTCAGCTCGGCCGCCCGGACCGTGGTGAAGGGGTGGGAGCGGGGCAGCACGTTGAGGATCTTCAGCACGGAGTCGCGCAGGTCGCCCCCGGCCTCGTACTCCTCGGCCTGCTGGAGGAACGCGTCCACGTTCATCTCGTGCAGGTGGTTGCCGCCGGCTATCTTCATCAGGCCGCGCATCGAGGCCCGCAGGTCCTGGCCCACGAGGAGGCCGGCCCGGTCGGCCGAGAGCTCCGACTTGCGGAACCACTCCCGCAGCGCCGTCACGATCGCCAGGACCGCGAGATTGCCCAGCGGGATCCAGGCGACCTTCAGGGCGAGGTTGGTCAGGAACAGCAGGATCGTGCGGTACACCGCGTGGCCGGACAGCGCGTGCCCCACCTCGTGGCCCACGACCGCCCGCATCTCCTCCTCGTCGAGCAGCTCGACGAGCCCCGTGCTGACGACGATGATCGGCTCGTCCAGACCGATGCACATCGCGTTCGGCTGCGGATCCTGGGTGACGTACATCGGCGGGACCTTCTCCAGGTCCAGGATGTAGCAGGCGTCCCGCAGCATGTCGTTGAGGTGGGCGAACTGCTGGTCCGAGACGCGCACCGAGTCGGACAGGAACAGCAGTCTGAGGCTCCGCTCCGGCAGCAGCCCGCTGAGCGCCTTGAACACCGTGTCGAAACCGCTCAGCTTCCGCAGGGCCACCAGGGCCGAGCGGTCGGCCGGGTGCTCGTACGCACGGGAGGAGATCCCCGGGAAACGCCTGCGCTGCCTGCTCGGCACGCTCCCGTTCCCCTGCCCGTTGTGTACGTGGCCGTCGTCGGACATGTCTTCCCCCATGCGCGTCTGAAGTGCCCCATGTGCCCCCGAGGCAGGCCCCAGCCTAGGCGGAGATACCGTGGACGGGCAGTACAGCCGAAGGAGTCCCGTCATGGAGCACATCCCCGCAGCCGCCTGGCTGACCGAGGCCGCGAGCGCCGCCCCCCAGCACGGTGCGGGGAATCTGCTGCGGATCGTACTGGTCGTGATGGTCCTGGGCTGCGCGCTGACCGCCTGGTTCCTGCTGCGCGGGTACAAACAGAAGGACGACTGAGCGGCCCGCGAAGTTCCCCGCAGTCCACCCCCGGCTTCCCGGTCGGCGGAGTCGGCGTGATCGGCTCCGGACCGCCCGCATACGATGAGCCGACATCTTTATCCCGCCCTCCCCCACTCTCGACTTCGCTCGAGCGGGGGGACCCCCATCGGATAGGTCTGCCGAGATGAGCTTCCACAGCACCGCTGCCCAGTTGGTCACCCTCGCCGCCGAGGGCGAGGAGCACGGCGGAAACCACGAGAGCCTCAGCCCCTACGTCACCGGTGGCAGCGCGTTCCTCATCCTGCTGCTCCTGCTGTGGATCACCACCCGCTTCAACCGCGACCGCTGAACCGGCAGGCCGTTGCCGGGGATCCGGCGTGCGCCGGGGATCTGGCGGCCGGGGCTCTCAGGCCGGGCCGGTAGGGTCTGCACGCATGGGAGAGCAGGACATGCCTACCGGTCCGGCGAACGACACGTCCGACGACACGGTGAAGGCCCCCGAGTACCGGCCGGGCCACGGCCTCGCGCACACGGGCAAGCGACGCCTGGGTGTGATGGGCGGAACGTTCGACCCGATCCACCACGGGCACCTCGTGGCGGCCAGCGAGGTCGCCGCGCAGTTCCAGCTGGACGAGGTGGTGTTCGTGCCCACCGGCCAGCCGTGGCAGAAGTCCCACCGCAAGGTCTCCCCGGCCGAGGACCGCTACCTGATGACGGTCATCGCGACCGCCGAGAACCCCCAGTTCTCGGTGAGCCGCATCGACATCGACCGCGGCGGCCCCACCTACACCGTCGACACCCTGCGCGACCTGCGTGCGCTCAACCCCGACTCCGACCTCTTCTTCATCACCGGCGCCGACGCTCTCGCCCAGCTCCTGACCTGGCGCGACAGCGAGGAGCTGTTCTCCCTCGCGCACTTCATCGGGGTCACCCGCCCCGGCCATCATCTGACCGACCACGGCCTTCCGGAGGGCGGAGTCACGCTCGTCGAGGTTCCCGCGCTCGCCATCTCCTCGACGGACTGCCGTGCGAGAGTCGCCAAGGGCGACCCCATCTGGTACATGGTCCCGGACGGAGTCGTGCGCTATATCGACAAGCGCGAGCTGTACCGCGGCGAGTGAGCCGAGAGGGGCACTGGTGAACGACCGATACGACCCGGGGTACGGGCAGGACCAGTACGAACTGGTCGGCTACGACGAGTACGGGCAGCCTGTCTACCGGCAGGTCCCCGCCCAGCACACGCCACCCCAGGCCTACGACCAGTACTCACAGCAGGGATACGGCTACGACCCGTACGCGACCGGACAGCAGCAGTCCATGCCGCAGCAGTCCGGGCCGTCGTACGACCCCTATGACACCGGTCAGCAGCCATCGGCCGCCTCCCACGACGCCTACGACTCCACCGGCCAGTACGGCACCGCGACGCACGGCGGGGGCGGCCCCCAGCGGGGGTACGACCCGTACGGACAGGCGGCGGCCGACGGCCGGCAGGCCCGGGTCGCCGAGCAGACCGCCTACATCCCGCAGCAGACCGGACCCTCCGAGGCCGAGGAGACGGACGCCCCCGCCACCGGCGAACGGGATTACCACACGGAGCAGTTCGCCTTCGTCGAGCAGCCGGACGGCGACTCCGAGGACGTCATCGACTGGCTGAAGTTCACGGAGAACCGCACCGAGCGCCGCGAGGAGGCCCGCCGCCGCGCCCGCAGCCGGGTCGTCGCCCTCGTCGTCGTCCTCGCGCTGGTCGCGGCCGGCGGCGTCGGCTACCTCTGGTACGCCGGGAAACTGCCCGGCCTGTCCTCCTCCGGCTCGAAGTCGGGCACCACCACGGCCGCGGGCGCCCAGAAGCGCGACGTGATAGTCGTCCACCTGCACAACACCGGCAAGGGCGGCACCTCCACGGCGCTGCTCGTCGACAACACCACCACCAAGCGGGGCACCACGGTGCTGCTGCCCAACTCGCTCGCCATGAGCGGGGACGACGGCTCCGCCACGACCCTCGCCAAGTCGGTCGACGACGACGGCTCCTCCGGCACCCTCGACCAGCTCGACACCGTCCTCGGCACGAACATCGAGGGCACCTGGCGCCTCGACACCCCCTACCTCCAGAACCTCGTCGAGCTCGTCGGCAACATCGACATCGACACCGACGCCGACGTGCCCGACCCGGCCGCCAAGAAGAAGGGCTCCTCGCTCCTGGTCCACAAGGGCCAGGACCAGACCCTCAGCGGCAAGATGGCCGTCGCCTACGCCACCTACCGCGCCTCCGGCGAGTCCCAGAACGCCCAGCTCGAGCGGTTCGGCCAGGTCATGCAGGGCGTGCTGCGCAAGATGTCCTCCGACCCGACCGCGGCGACGACCACCGTGCAGACGCTGGCGCAGATCCTGGACCCCTCGCTGACCGACAAGGACCTGGGTGTCTTCCTCGCCAAGCTCGCCGACCTCGCCAAGGGCGGCGACTACAAGACCGCGCTCCTGCCGGTCCAGTCCGACGGCACGCTGAGCGCGCAGACCAGCGACAGCGTGGTGAAGGACATTCTCGGCGGCACCGCCAAGAGCCCCGAGGCCGGCTCCGCCGTCCGGGTCTCCGTCCAGAACGCCAGCGGCGTCAAGGACTACACCGAGAAGGCACGCGTGGTGATCGTCAACGGCGGCTTCACCTTCCTGGAGGCCGGCACGGCGTCCGCCCCCCGGGCCACCTCCGAAGTGCTCTACGCCGACGCCGCCGACAAGGAGAACGCCACCGAGGTCGCCAAGACCCTGGGCCTGCCCTCCGGCTCGGTGAAGAAGGGCACGGTCAGCTCCAACGCGGACGTCTCGGTGATCCTCGGCCAGGACTACAAGCCGACGTCCTCCTAGGACGCCCCGCGCACCGCCATCCGGCAGTCGCGCCCCACGTGAGCTCGTAATCACGTGGGGTGCCCCGGCGGCTCATGAGATCCTTGATGTCAAGTGACCACCGACGGAAAGCCAAGTAGTGACCGCCACCGACCGTTCTCTCGAGCTCATCAACACCGCCGCCCAGGCGGCCGCAGACAAGCTCGCCCACGACGTCATCGCCTACGACGTCAGCGACGTGCTCTCGATCACGGACGCCTTCCTGCTGGCCTCCGCGCCCAACGACCGCCAGGTCAAGTCGATCGTCGACGAGATCGAGGAGCGGCTCCAGAAGGAACTCGGCGCCAAACCGGTGCGCCGTGAGGGCGACCGCGAGGCCCGCTGGATCCTGCTCGACTACGTCGACATCGTCGTCCACGTCCAGCACAGCGAGGAGCGCGTCTTCTACGCGCTGGAGCGGCTGTGGAAGGACTGCCCCGAGCTCGAACTGCCCGCCGACGCCAAGGCCACCCGCGGCAAGGCCGAGGAGCACGCCAGGCTTCAGGCCTCCGAGGACGCCGAGGACGCCGAGCAGCTGGGCGGGGAGTGGCGGTGAGCGCCACCGGTGAGGTGACCGACCGCAAGGGCCGCGGTCGCCGCGTCATCCTGTGGCGGCACGGCCAGACCGCCTGGAACGTGGAGCGCCGCTTCCAGGGCACCACGGACGTGGAGCTGACCGAGGCCGGCGTCGGCCAGGCCCGGCGCGCGGCGCGGCTGCTCGCCTCCCTGAGACCCGACGCGATCGTCTCCTCGGACCTCAGGCGGGCCGCGCTCACCGCCGCCGAGCTCGCCGCCCTCACCGGCCTGGAGATCACCCGCGACGAGGCCCTGCGCGAGACCTACGCGGGCGTGTGGCAGGGGCTGACGCACGAGGAGATCATCGCCCGGTACGGCGAGGAGTACGCGGCCTGGAAGCGCGGCGAACCGGTCCGCCGCGGCGGCGGCGAACTGGAGACCGAGGTCGCCGACCGCGCCGCGCCCGTCGTGCTGCGGCACGCCGACAAACTGCCCGAGGACGGCACCCTCGTGGTGGTCAGCCACGGCGGCACCATCCGCACCACCATAGGCCGCCTCCTCGGCCTGGAGGCGCACCACTGGGAGGGGCTGGGCGGCCTCTCCAACTGCTGCTGGTCCGTCCTCGGCGAGGGCCTGCGTGGCTGGCGGCTGCTGGAGCACAACGCGGGCACCCTCCCGGAGCCCGTCCTCGGCGACGACGACTGAGCGACGACCGGGCGACGGCCGAGCGCGGATTTCACTTTCTGGCAGGTCGCAGGCTAAAGTTCTTCTTGTTCGCCCCGCTGAGCGGAGCGAGAACAAGGGGCTATAGCTCAGTTGGTAGAGCGCCTGCATGGCATGCAGGAGGTCAGGAGTTCAATTCTCCTTAGCTCCACAGTTCGAAGATCCCGTCCCGTCAAGGGGCGGGATTTTCTGTGCTCCACATACGGATGACCTGCGCGGCCTCCTCGTCCGAAGACGGCCACAGCCGCTCCCTGCGCTCCCTGAGCAGGGCGACTTTCGTCCGCGCCTCCTCGCTCTCCGGGGTGTACGTCACGATCCGGCACTCCGGCATTCCGTCGATCGACAGTGACTGCGACGTCATCCTCAGCTCGCCCACCGCCTCGTGACGGAACGTCTTCACCCGCGGCCCCGGCTGTATCACCTCGCCGTTCGCCCACAGCTCGGCGAAGCGCGGGCTGGCCGCCGACAGCCCGCGTATGAAGTCCTCCCAGGCCGGTTCCCCCACATGTCTGCCGTACGAGGAGCGCAGCGTCGCCACCATCATCGGCAGCTCACGCTCGCGCTGGACCACGGGGCAGGCCTCCTCGGGCAGGACGAACATCGTCCACAGCACGTTCGGCACGGCGAGCCCGAGCGCGTCCGGCACGACGAAGAGGTCGCGGTAGGCCGGGTTGGTGGCGAGGATGTCGTACCGCGAGTTGTAGACCGCCGCCGGGAGCGGATCGAGGGCGTCGATGAGGGCCTGGACCTGCGGCCCGACCGTCTGTGCCGGCTGCTCCGGGCTCGGGTCGAAGGGCACCTCCGCCAGCCGGTACAGATGCTCCCGCTCCGGCTGGTCCAGCCGTAACGTCCGGGCCACCGCGTCCAGCACCTGCGGGGACGCGTTGATCGGCCGGCCCTGCTCCAGCCAGGTGTACCAGGTGACGCCCACGCCCGAGAGCTGGGCGACCTCCTCGCGGCGCAGCCCCGGTGTACGGCGGCGCAGGCCGGGAGGCATCCCCACGTCGGCCGGAGTCACCCGGGCGCGCCGGCTGCGCAGAAAGACGGCCAGCTCGTGCCGGCGGCGCTGTGTCGTCCCCGTCATCGTCACGTCCCCCATCGTCGATGCCCGGCTTGTCCGCTGCCAGGTGCTGTCGGTACCAGCATCGGCGGGCACTCGGCACCCGTACCGCGGCCTCGCCAGGCTCGACGGCATGACACCGACACCCCGGACGGGACCGGGCCGCGCTCCCGTGAGCCCGCTTCCAGATCCTGCGCACAGTAAAGCGCCCGGCACTGACAACCGGCCCCGGCAGTTGCTCGCGGTCGTGCTCGCGGCCCAGTTCATGGCCCTGCTCGACGTGTTCATCGTCAACGTCGCCGCGCCCACCATCGGCTCCGAACTCCGGGCGTCGGGCGCCGACCTGCAACTGGTGATCGCCGGATACGCCATCACGTACTCGGTGCTCCTCATCACCGGCGCGCGCCTCGGTGACCGGCTGGGGCACGGCCGGGTCCACCTCGCGGGACTCGCCCTCTTCACCGCCGCGTCACTCGCCTGCGGCCTGGCGCAGGGCGCCACCGAGCTGATCGTCTTCCGGCTGGTCCAGGGCGCGGGCTCGGCGGTGATGATCCCGCAGGTGCTGAGCCTGATCCAGCGCACCTTCACCGGTGAGGCCAGGGTGCGGGCCCTCGGCGCGTACTCGGCGGTCATCGCCGTCGGTGCGGCGGCCGGGCAGATCGTCGGCGGGGTGCTGGTGAGCGCCGATCTCTTCGGCACCGGCTGGCGGCCGGTGTTCCTCGTCAACGTCCCCGTGGGCGTCGTCCTCCTCGCCGTGGGCAGGCGGGTCCTGCCGCGGGGCGGTACCGGCCGGGAGGCGGCGCGCGGGCTCGACCTGCCCGGTCTGGTGCTGCTCGGCGGGGCCGTCTCGCTGCTGACGGTGCCGCTGGTGCTCGGGCAGGAGGAGGACTGGCCGCTGTGGTCCTGGCTGTCCGTGGCCGCGGCCGCGGTGCTGTTCGGGCTGTTCTGCCGCTACGAGACCGGGCTCGCCCGGCGCGGCGGCGCCCCGCTGATCGCGCCCCGGGTGCTGCGCCACCCGGGCATGGGACTGTCCGTCTTCCGCATCCTGGCCGTCATGGCCGTCAACGGCGGCTTCCTGTTCGCGGTCACCCTGCACATCCAGGGCGGCCTCGGCGACAGCGCGCTGCGGGCGGGTCTCACCTTCGCGCCGACCGCGGTCGTCTTCGGCCTGGTCGGGCTGACCTGGCGGAAGTGGCCCGCCTCCTGTCAGCGCTTGCTGACCCCGGCCGGATTCGCGCTCCTCGCGCTGTCCGTGGCCGGCGTCGGACTGGCGTTCCACGGCGGCGGCGACGGCGGGCCCCTGCTCTACGTCGCGTACGCCGGAGTGGGCGTGGGCCTCGCGCTGGGCTTCAGCCCGACCCTGACGAAGGCGCTGGCCACCGTGCGGCCCGAGGACGCGGCGGACGCCAGTGGCCTGCTGGCGACGGTCGCGCAGCTCGGCCAGCTGATCGGTGTCGCGGCGTTCGGCACACTGTTCCTGAACCGGCTTGAGTCACTTGGGGCCCCGGAGGCGTATACCTCTGCGGAGGCGCTTTCGGTGTGCGCGTGGGCGCTGGCCGGCACGGCCGCGGTGGGGGCTGTGTCCGGACTGGTACTGAGGCGTCGCTGACCGTATTGGTCCGGCCGTGGCAGAATCAAACGGCCGGAAGGGGGCGCGGCCCGACGGGAGGGAGTAGCGATGCCTGCGAGCATCCTCGAGGAGGTCGACCACCTCCTCGAAGCAGCGGTGATACGGGACACGGCGACCCGGCTACGCTGCCCTTCCTGCGGTTCCGGCCATGTGGCCCAAGTCCTCGGCGACAACGGCGGGGTTTCCTACGTGTGCACGGCCTGCGGCCACAGCTGGAGCTGATCGATGGGTGCACACAGGCGGAAGTGCGACTGGTGCGGGAGCGGTACCCCCATCGTCCGCGACATGGAGCCGCTCAATCCCGACTACCAGTACTGGTGCGAGGAATGCGCGCGGGCGCTGATCATAAAAGGCGACCCGATCGAGACGTACCGTGAACTCGAGGGCGAGCCGATCTACGGCCGGCTCCTCGAGGAGCACTGCACGCTCAAGCGGTTCTATTCGTTCGTCACGGCCTGATCCCCGCCGGGCCCCGGCAACGATGCCCGGTGAGCACCAGGAAGCCCAGACCGGCCCCGGCAACGATGCCCGGTGAGCACCAGGAAGCCCAGACCGGCCCCGGCGTAGAGGGCCGACAGCACCAACTCCGGGCACCCCTGGTGCAATTCGGGCCGCCCCGGCCCGTGCGGCACCCACCACAGCGCGTACGAGCAGAAGACCAGCGCGGTGGCCGCGGCGGCCGCGCGGTGTCCGTGCGTCCACAGCAGCAGCCCGAGCGGCACGCACCACACCCAGTGGTGCGACCACGACACGGGGCTGATCAGCAGCGCGGTCACCGCGCACGCGGCCACCGCCCACGCGCGTCGGCCGCGCAGTTCCGCCGAGACCGCCACCGCCAGCCCCAGCAGGGCCGCCAGGGCCGCGGTGGCCACCCAGACGGCTCCCGGGGCCGGTGTGTGCAGTAGCCGCGCCAGAACGCCGCGCAGGGCCTGGTTCGCGGTCTCCTCGGCGTGGCCCACCCGGCTCGTGCGGAACACCATGCGGGTCCAGAACCGCCAGGAGTCGCCCGGCAGGACGGCCGCCGCCAGCAGCGTGGCGCCGGCGAACACCGTGGCCGCCCCGCGCGCGTGCCGCAGCCAGGGCGCTCCGCAGTCGCCTCTGAGCCGTGCCACGGCACCGGCGGCCAGCAGGAACACCGCGAACAGCGCGGGCGTCAGCTTCACCGCCGTGGCCAGCCCCACGCCCGCCCCCGCCCAGCGGACCCCGGGGCGGCGTGACAGGTCCCACAGCACCAGGACGGCGAGCAGCAGATTGACCTGCCCGTAGCGCAGCGTCGTCCACACCGGCTCGCACCACACGGCGCCCGCCGCGACCCACCAGGCCGCCTCCACGCGCGTGTGGCCCACGAGTCGCAGCGACAGCCGTACGAACACCACCAGCAGCGCGAGGTTCCCGGCCGTCGCCAGCGTGCGCAGGAGCCCGGTGTCCAGGAATGTCAGCGGCGTGAAGAGCAGGGCCGCGAACGGCGGGTAGGTGGTGGGCAGATGCGCGGCGGTCACCCGCAGCGCGTACAGGTCGCCGCCCGCGCGGACGGCCGCCCCCTCCGCGCGGTACACCATCAGGTCGATCATCGACACGTGCGCGGCCCGCTGCGCGATCCAGAACGCCGTGAAGGACAACAGGCACGCCGCCAGGGCGGTCGGGGCACGACGGCGGGTTCGGGTGGACGCGAGCACAGTCACGAAGGCCGACATTAGCCCCCGTACCGGCTCAGAACGGAAATGATTTGGTGCTGCACCCCGTCGACCGTGTAATGTTGGCGTCGCCGCCAGGGAAACCAGGCGGACCAGAACACGGGGCTATAGCTCAGTTGGTAGAGCGCCTGCATGGCATGCAGGAGGTCAGGAGTTCAATTCTCCTTAGCTCCACAGAAATCGAAGGCGGATCACTCGATCGAGTGGTCCGCCTTCGGCGTTTGCCGCGTTGTGGCGGAGCGGTGCGCGACGGAACGCCTACGGCCGGCCGCCCGTGATCCGGGCGGCCCGCCGTACGTCTGCTCAGCGGCCCAGAGCGCGGCGTCCGCGGCCCTGGGAGAGGACCGGCAGGTTGCGGGCCGGGGCCTGCGCGCGGGTGTCCTCCTCGATGCGCAGGGCGAGCGCCGGGCAGCGGCGCACCGCGCGTAGGGCCTTCGCCTCGGCGTAGCGCGGCACCTTCGCCTGCGCCACCGTCGGGAAGCCGTCCGCGCCCAGTTCGAAGACCTCCGGGAGGATGTCCGCACACAGCCCGTGGCCCCGGCACAGCGTCCAGTCGACGAAGATTTTCTGACGGCTGCCGGGACTGTTGTCCTCGGGCTCTCCGCCGCCCGGGATGCCCACAGGCATCTTGCCGTCCTCGAAGAGCGGCAGAACGCCCTCCACGCGCCGTCCGCAGCCGTTTCCGAGGACGTGCGCCGCCAGGTCGTCGGTGAACGCTTTGATCGTCGACTCCAGGAACATCGCGGAGCCGTCCGGGTGCGAGCACGCGCCGCGCCGCTTCACGTTCTTCGCGACCTGCTTGAGGGCCTCCAGGGCCGCCGGGCCGCCGCCGTTGAGGATGTCCTCCATGCCGCGCGCGGCGGCGGGCAGACCGAGGTAGCAGGGACCGCACTGTCCCGCGCTCTCCTCCGCCAGCCACTGCGCCACCCGCAGCGACTCGCCCAGCGGGCAGGTGTCCTGACTGATCGGCAGGATCGCGCCGGCGCCGAGCGCACCGCCCACCGCGTCCAGGGAGTTGCGGGAGACGACCGCCTCGTTGACCGTCGCCGCGTCGATCCACTTGCCGTGGTAGCCGCCGGTCAGCACGCCCTGCGGGACCGGCGGGGCACCGGCCAGCTGAAGGACGTAGCGCAGCGGCACGCCGGTGGGGACCTCGATCACCATGGGGCGGGCGACCGCGCCGGAGACCGTGAGCATGACGGTGCCCGGCTCGTCGTACAGGCCGGTGTTGCCGTAACGCTCCGGGCCGATGCGGGCGGCGATCGCCAGCTGGGCGAACGTCTCGGCGTTCGACAGCAGCGTGGGCGCGCCGCCGACGCCGTTCTGCGAGGCGCTGGTCTTGCGGCCGGGCGGGATCGCCGGGCCGCCGTCGATGGAGCGGATCAGCGACGCGGCGGCGCCGGTGACCATGCGGATCGGGTTGCGCTGTACGAACGCCTTCAGTGCCGAACGGCGGCCGTTGTTCAGGCCGCGTTCGTCGAGCGCGGCCTCCATGGAGCGCTGCGTGGACTCACGGGTGACCCCGATCACGAGCGTGCGGGCGCCCAGTGCCTCCGCGCACAGCAGGGCGCCGTCCAGGATCAGGTGCGGGGCACGGTTGATGAGCACCGTGTCCTTGCGGCAGGCCGGTTCGTCCTCGCTGCCGTTGACGACGACGACCGGCCGGACGCCGCGCTTGATCGCCGATTCGGCGACCGAGCGCAGCTTCTTGTGGAAGGGGAAGCCCGCGCCGCCGCGGCCCTTGAGATTGATGGCTTCGGAGAGCTGCGCGAGCTGCTCGCCGCCCAACGGCTCGAGCGGCCCATGCACCTTCAGGTGCATGGGCAGGTCAAGCCTTTCGACAAGGTCGAAACCCGACGTGAGTTGAGGAAGCCCGACCACGCGGACTTCTGGTACGTCGGGCAGGGCCTCGTTCACCTATAGCCTCCGGAAGGCGTGTTCCAAGGTTCGCCCGATCCCGGCGAGTCGAAGGACGCACCGGGTGCTGGTTCGTTGGCGGGACCGCTGTTGTACGTGTCGTTCGAGTTGTACGTGCCGTAGCGGGCGTTCGTCTCACCGGTGTCGTACACATCACTTCCGCCGTACCCGCCGGCGCCCGAATTGTTATAGGCCGGGATGTTGTTGTACCCGGTGTCCGCGAGCGGGTCGTACGCCGACGGGGGTGCCTCGCCGACCGGCGGCGGGGACGGGACCGGCCAGCTGCCCGAGGTGCTGGACGGGCCGTCCACGCGCGGGAACGCCTCCGTCGCCTGCATGTCCATCGGCATGTCCATGCGTGCGGTCTGGCCGGCCGCGAACGGCTGCTGGGGCTGGCCGGGCGTCGAGACCGCCCGGTAGGCGGCCGCGAAACCGGACGCGGGCTCCTGGGCCATGGGCTGCGCCCCCGTGTCGTACATCGGTGCCGAGGGCGCCCCCGCGCGCGGGAAGGCGCCGGTGTCGCTGAACCCCGCCCCCGCCTGCTTCCCGAAGCCCGGAAGCGGGGACGAGCCCGTCCCGAAGGATCCCGTCTCCGTCATCCTGGCCCGGCTGGCGTCCAGGTCGTCGAGCTCCGGCCGCTCCGAGCTGCCCAGGATCCCGACGAGCTGGTCGGCGACCTTGCGCTTGAACGAGCGCGGCGCGGCGCGCAGGGCCAGGGCCGCCATGATGCCGAGCAGGCACAGCTCGTACGAGATCATGAAGAACGGCTTCGCCGCGCGTCCCGCGAACAGGCCGTGGATCAGTGCCGCGCACAGGGCCGGGTAGGCCAGCATGTGCATCGCGCGCCAGCGTGCCGCGACCGGCGCGGGGGCGGCGAACTGGTTGCGCAGCGCGCCGGTGATGCCCACGAAGATCATGAGCAGGCCGGCCAGGGAACCGAGGCCGATGAGCCCGGAGCTGCCCGTCACACCCAGGCTGAAGGGGATCAGCGCGGCGATCAGGACGGTGTGCGACAGCGCCAGCTTGATGGTGATGTGCACCAGGAGGAACGCGATCGAGGCGATGGCGAGCACCCGGTGGATGGCCTGGGAGACGATCCGCTGGCGTGTGTTCAGGAAGATCCGGTCCTGGGTCACCAGGCCCCAGATCACCGAGCAGGTGAGGCTGACGAGCGACAGGACGCCCGCGCCGAAGTTCAGGAAGTCCTGGAGCCAGCGGCCTCCGTACAACACCACCACGGGTATGAGCAGCAGGACGACAGCCGTCGCCACCCCGTAGGCCGACCGGCCTGGTTTGGGGAGCGAAGTGGTACTAACACGAGCGTTCATGGGGGCAACTCCGAGCGGTTCGGGAAAGCGGTCCCGCTGCCGAACTGTAAATGGCGCCATACCGATCAGTACGAGGTTTGAGTTATTGCGTTGTTATCAAAGGACTATCTGACCGTTGCGATGTCCCTTAGTGGGTGTTACGCGAAGTAATCCTTGACCTTGGTTCAGTGGCTGTCGTTGTCACCTATGTATACGGAAGCGCGTCGCGGCTTGCTCAGGGCCTGCGGTACCCTAACGCCATGCGTGCCGTACGCCTTCTGCTTAGCGGGCCGCGCTGATCAGTCCCGACCGGCGGCGAGAGCCGGGTGGTCGGCATCGGCGCGGCGTCCCCTCCTGTGTGAGGGGATTTTTCGTTTCTTTGAATGTCGCAGCCGCAGGCAGAGACGATCGATGGAGCTTTGAGGATCATGAGCGAGACGAACCCCGCTGCCGCCGCTACCGCCGCTGCCGTGTCGGCGGAGGCCGCACCGCACCGGTACACGGCAGCCCTGGCGGCCGAGATCGAGGCACGCTGGCAGGACGTCTGGGACGCCGAGGGCACGTACGCCGCGCCGAACCCGAAGGGTGACCTGGCCGGCGACCCCGAGGTGGTGGCGCGGCCCAAGAAGTTCATCATGGACATGTTCCCGTACCCCTCCGGTGCGGGCCTGCATGTCGGCCACCCCCTGGGATACATCGCCACCGATGTATATGCCCGCTTCCAGCGGATGACCGGCCACAACGTCCTGCACACCCTGGGCTTCGACGCCTTCGGTCTGCCCGCCGAGCAGTACGCCGTGCAGACCGGTACGCACCCGCGCGTGTCCACCGAGGCCAACATCGAGAACATGAAGTCCCAGCTGCGCCGGCTGGGCCTGGGCCACGACAAGCGCCGGTCGTTCGCCACGATCGACCCGGACTACTACAAGTGGACCCAGTGGATCTTCCTGCAGATCTTCAACTCCTGGTACGACGACGAGGCCGGCAAGGCCCGCCCGATCACCCAGCTGATCGCCCAGTTCGAGTCCGGTGAGCGCGCGGTCCCCGGCGGGCGCTCCTGGGACCGGCTGACCGCCGCGGAGCGCGCCGACGTCCTGGGCGGGTTCCGCCTGGCCTACGCCTCCGAGTCGCCCGTCAACTGGTGTCCCGGCCTGGGCACCGTGCTGGCCAACGAGGAGGTCACCGCCGACGGCCGCTCCGAGCGCGGCAACTTCCCGGTCTTCAAGGCCAAGCTGCGCCAGTGGAACATGCGGATCACCGCCTACGCCGACCGGCTGCTGGAGGACCTGGACGAGCTGGACTGGCCCGAGGCCATCAAGCTGCAGCAGCGCAACTGGATCGGCCGGTCCGAGGGCGCCCGCGTCGACTTCCCGATCGACGGCGAGCACATCACGGTCTTCACCACGCGCCCCGACACGCTGTTCGGCGCGACCTACATGGTGCTGGCCCCCGAGCACCCGCTGGTCGAGAAGTTCACCCCCGCGGCCTGGCCCGAGGGCACCCACCAGGTGTGGACCGGCGGCCACGCGACCCCGGCCGAGGCCGTCGCCGCGTACCGCGCGCAGGCCGCCTCGAAGTCGGACGTCGAGCGGCAGGCCGAGGCCAAGGACAAGACCGGCGTCTTCATCGGCGCGTACGCCACCAACCCGGTCAACGGCGAGAAGGTCCCCGTCTTCATCGCCGACTACGTCCTGATGGGCTACGGCACCGGCGCGATCATGGCCGTCCCGGCGGGCGACCAGCGCGACTTCGAGTTCGCGCGCGCCTTCGAGCTGCCGATCCACTGCATCGTCGAGCCGACCGACGGCCGCGGCACCGACACCTCGACCTGGGAGAACGCCTTCGGGTCGTACGACGCGAAGATCATCAACTCGTCGAACGACGAGATCTCGCTGGACGGCCTGAGCGTCGTCGACGCCAAGGCGCGCGTCACCGAATGGCTGGAGCGCAAGGGCACCGGCGAGGGCACCGTCAACTTCCGGCTGCGCGACTGGCTGTTCAGCCGCCAGCGCTACTGGGGCGAGCCCTTCCCGATCGTCTACGACGAGGAGGGCATCGCCCACTCCCTGCCCGAGTCGATGCTGCCGCTGGAGCTGCCCGAGGTCGAGGACTACAGCCCGCGCACCTTCGACCCGGACGACGCCGACACCCGGCCCGAGACGCCGCTGTCCCGCAACGAGGAGTGGGTCAACGTCACCCTGGACCTGGGCGACGGACCGAAGAAGTACCGGCGTGAGACCAACACCATGCCCAACTGGGCCGGTTCCTGCTGGTACGAGCTGCGCTACCTGGACCCGCACAACGAGCGGCAGCTGGTCGACCCCGAGATCGAGCAGTACTGGATGGGCCCGCGCGAGGGCCAGCCGCACGGCGGTGTCGACCTGTACGTCGGCGGCGCCGAGCACGCCGTGCTGCACCTGCTGTACGCCCGCTTCTGGTCCAAGGTGCTGTACGACCTGGGCCACGTCTCCTCCGCGGAGCCGTTCCACAAGCTGTTCAACCAGGGCATGATCCAGGCCTACGTCTACCGCGACAGCCGTGGCATCGCCGTGCCGGCCGCCGAGGTGGAGGAGCGCGACGACGCGTACTACCACCAGGGAGAGAAGGTCTCCCGGCTGCTGGGCAAGATGGGCAAGTCCCTGAAGAACGCGGTCACTCCGGACGAGATCTGCGCCGAGTACGGTGCCGACACGCTGCGCCTGTACGAGATGGCGATGGGCCCGCTGGACGTCTCCCGGCCGTGGGACACGCGCGCGGTGGTCGGCCAGTTCCGGCTGCTGCAGCGGCTGTGGCGCAACATCGTCGACGAGGCCACCGGTGAGGTCACCGTCACCGACGCCGCGCCCGACGAGGAGACGCTGCGCGCCCTGCACAAGGCGATCGACGGCGTGCGCCAGGACCTGGAGGGCCTGCGCTTCAACACCGCCATCGCCAAGGTCACCGAGCTGAACAACCACCTGACCAAGGCGGGCGGTGCCCTGCCTCGCTCGGTCGCGGAGCCGCTGGTGCTGCTGGTCGCGCCGCTGGCCCCGCACGTCGCCGAGGAGCTGTGGGGCCGGCTGGGCCACACCGGCTCGGTCGTCCACCAGGACTTCCCGGTCGCCGACCCGACTTACGTCGTGGACGAGACCGTGACCTGCGTCGTGCAGATCAAGGGCAAGGTCAAGGCCCGCCTGGAGGTCCCGCCGTCCATCTCCGAGGAGGAGCTGGAGAAGGCGGCGCTGGCCGACGAGAAGGTCGTCGCCGCGCTGGACGGTGCCGGGATCCGCAAGGTGATCGTGCGGGCGCCGAAGCTGGTGAACATCGTTCCGGCGTAACGCTCGGGGTAGTCCCCTACGGGCAGGTTCGGGGTTTTTCAGGAACCCCGGGCCTGCCCGTAGCGTTTACCGTGGAGAGCAGCGCGGTGCGCGCCGCGCCAGTCCGGAGGAGGAGCGCCGTGGAAGCAGTCGTCGCAGTCTTCGCCCTGCTCTTCCTGCTGTTCGTCGTCCTGGGCGCCTACGCCACGGTCAAGGTGATCGGCGCCGCCAAACGCGGTGTCGACCGTACGATCACCCAGGCCCGCCGCACGGTCGAGGACCACACGCTGCGCGCCAAGTCCGTCGTCCAGCCCGGCCCGGCCGGCGAGATAGCGCAGCTCCGGCTGAGCCTGCGCACCTCGATGCGCGCCACCCAGGACGCGTTGCAGGCGGGAGCCGTCGAGGACGAGTCGCTGCGGGAGTCCCTCGGCCTCTTCGAGCGGCTCAGCGTGCACGGGCACGAACTGGACGACGAACTCAGGCGCCTGGAGTCCGAGCCCGACCGTGCCACGCTCGCCGAGCGGCTGCCCGAGCTGCGCACCCGCACCGAGCGCATCACCCGGTCCGCCGACTCCCTGCGCTGGGCCGCCCGCGACCGGGCCCACCGCTTCGCCGAGGACGACCTCGACACACTGAGCGCCCAGATCGACGTCGAGACCGGCGCGCTGCGGCACTGGACGCATGCGGAGCCCACGCCGCAGCCGTGGCCCGACGCCCCGGCCGACGACCAGCGGACCGCACAGCAGACCTGGCCGGAGCCCCCTCGGCCCGACGCCGCCGAAGAACCGGCCCGGCCGTCCCTCACCCCGCCCGGCCGACGCCAGACATACGCATGGCAGAAGAAGGCCCGCCCGGAGAGCACCACTTGATCCGGCCGGCCCCGGCCCAGGTCACCGGGGCCGGGCTGCCGTCCAGGCGCTACGACAGGTAACCTCCAGCTCATGTCCTGCCATGTCGCTATCGTCACCGATTCAACGGCCTACCTGCCGCAGCGGACGATGGAGCGCCACGGCATCACCGCGGTACCCCTGACCGTGGTCCTCGGCGACCAGGCGCTCGAAGAAGGCACCGACATCTCCACCCGCTCCCTGGCCCAAGCCCTCCAGAAGCGGCGCCCCGTCACCACCTCGCGTCCCAGCCCCCAGGTGTTCGCGGAGACCTACCGCAAGGTCGCCGAGTCCGGCGCGACCGGCATCGTCTCCCTCCACCTCTCCGCCGAACTGTCGGGCACGTACGACGCCGCGGTCGTCGCGGCACGCGAGGCGCCCGTGCCGGTAAGGGTGCTGGACACCGGCATGGTCGCGATGGCCCTCGGTTTCTGCGCCCTCGCCGCGGCCGAGACGGCGGAAGCGGGCGGCACGGTGGACGAGGCCGTCACCGCGGCGGAGAAACGAGCCGCGGGCACCTCCGCCTACTTCTACGTCGACACGCTCGACTATCTGCGCCGGGGCGGCCGGATCGGCGCCGCGCAGGCACTGCTGGGCTCCGCCCTCGCAGTCAAGCCGTTGCTGGAACTGGACGGCGGTCGTATCGAACTCCTCGAGAAGGTACGGACGGCGTCGAAGGCGATCGCCCGCCTCGAGGAGATCGCGGCCGAACGGGCGGGCGGCGCCGAGGTCGACATCGCCGTGCACCACCTCGCCGCCCCCGACCGCGCCGCGGCCCTCGCGGACCGGCTCCGGGCGCGGGTGCCGGGGCTGGCCGACCTCCACGTGAGCGAGATCGGCGCGGTGATCGGGGCGCACACCGGCCCGGGGCTGCTGGGAGCCGTGGTCTCGCCGCGCTGACCCGCTGTCAGCCGCATCACTCGTGCGGGTGGCGCGGTTTTCCACAACCGGCCCGTCCTCCACGGAAATCGAGCAAGATCATCGCGAAGTGACGGGATGTCGGATCCTCGTCGCATGGCACTTCGATCACGTTCGCGCACAGCACCCGCGACCAGCGGCCCCGGCCGCGCCCCCGCTTCCGACAGCCGCAGCCGGCACCGCCGTCCAGCCACCCGTCGTCCAGCCGCCCGCCGCCCCGCCCGGCACCGCCACGCACCGGCCGAAGAACTGCGCCGCCGAGCGGAACTGCTCTTCGCCGAAAGCGCCCACCGGCCGAAGGAGTCGGGACACGGACCCCCACCGGGACAGCCACGAGCGGGTACGGCGAGCGGGGTGGGCACGGCGCCGGGGATCAGCACGACGCCGCGGATGAGCACCGCGTCGCGGATGAGCACCGTGCCGTTCGCCGCGTCCACGGACGCCGTGGAGACCGGCCCGGACGACGGGTCGGTGAGCCCCGACTGGCGGGAGCGGGCCGGGTTCGCGCTGCGGGAGCGGATGCCGGTGTGGTTGCAGGCGCGCTGCGGTCTTCAGCGGCGCGGCGTGATCGCGCTCACGGTACCGCTGGCCGTCGCCGCGCTGTTCGCCGTGCAGCACTTCTGGGCCGGCCGCACCGAGTCCGTCAGCGCACCGCAGGTGGTGCGGGCCGAGACCCCGTACGCGAATCAGAAGGAGACGGAAGGGGGAGAGCGCGGCGGCCACGCGCGGGAGACGCGGACCGCTCCCGGAAGCACCGCCGGCGCCGCCCCGGGCACCGGGACCGAGATCGTGGTGGACGTCAGCGGCAAGGTACGGGACCCCGGAATCCACCGTCTGCCGGCCGGTTCACGGGTCGCCGACGCGCTGCGTGCGGCGGGCGGGGTACGCCCGGGCACCAGCACCGAGGGACTCAACCGGGCCCGCTTCCTCGTGGACGGCGAGCAGGTCGTCGTGGGCGGCCCCGCACCGCCACCAGGTCCCGCACCGGGGCCCGCTCCGGGCACCGGGACGGGTTCAGGTGCGGCAGGCACGACGGCGGGAGCCGGACCCTCGGCACCGATCTCCCTGAACACGGCCACCGCGGACCAGTTCGACGCCCTGCCCGGCGTCGGCCCGGTGCTCGCCCAGCACATCATCGACTACCGCACCCGGCACGGCGGCTTCCGCTCGGTCGACGAACTGCGCCAGGTCAACGGCATCGGCGCCCGGCGCTTCGCCGACCTGCGGAACCTGGTGCGGCCATGAGCCGGGCACCCGACCGGCCGACGCACTCCCGCGCGCTCCCGGCCACGCGGGGGCGGGAGCCGAGGGAGGCCCCGTCGCCCGACAGCGGCCACCCGGAGCGTCCCGCCGCCCGCCGCGCCGTGCACGCCGCCTCCGGGAAGCGACTGGGCGCCGCACACCCCCGGCAGGAGGGACCGACGGACCTGCGTCTGGTCCCACCCGCGCTCGCGGCCTGGGGGACGGCGGCGCTCACGCTGGACATCCCGCCGGGCCGGACCGCCGGCCTCGTGATCGGCTGCCTGATCACGGCGGCGATCCTGCTGTACGGGCGGTGGACACAAGCCCCGCCCCCGTCGATCGCCCGGCCGCGCGTCACGGTCGCCGCGGCACTCCTCTGCGTCGCCGCGTCCGCCGCCTCCGCCGGGCTGCACGGGGCGGACCTGCGCCGCGGGCCGGTGCCCGCGCTGGCCCGGCAGCACGCCACGGTGACCGCCGAGGTCGAGGTCGGCTCCGATCCCTGGCTCAGCAGACCCCGGGTCACGGGCGATCACGCGGCCCCGGTCGCCGTGCTGGTCCGAGCGGAGGTGCGGCGCGTCGAGGAGGCCGACGGGACGGTGGCGGCGACCCGGACCCCCGTGCTGGTGGTCGTCGACGCGGGCACACCGGGCCCGCGCGGAGTTCCCGAGGAGCGCGCGACGGGCACGCGGGCGGCCTGGCTCGGCCTGCTGCCCTCGACACGGCTCCGGGTCAACGGCCGACTGGCACCGGAGCCGACGGGAGGTGACCGGAGCGCGGCCGTGCTGCGGGTGCGGGCCGGGCAGGCGCCGGAGGTCGTGGGAAGGCCGAACGGGCCGCAACGCCTGGCGGGGCGGCTGCGGGCCGGGCTGCGCGAAGCGACCGACGGGCTGTCGGCCGACGCACGGGCGCTGCTGCCCGGGCTGGTCGTCGGGGACACCTCCCGGATCACGCCCGAGCTGGACGAGGCCTTCAAGGAGACGGACCTGGCGCACACCCTCGCGGTCTCCGGCAGCAACCTGACCATCCTGCTCGCCCTGTTCATCGGGCCACCCGGGCTGGCCCAGCGCGCCGAACGCCGTGGAGCGGCGCGGCGCCTCGGCCTCTCCCTGCGGGCGACCGCACTGCTCGCGGCGGCGCTCACGCTCGGCTTCGTCGTCGTGTGCCGGCCGGACCCGAGCGTGCTGCGGGCCGCGGCCTGCGGCGCCGTCGCCCTGCTCGCGCTGGCGACCGGACGCCGCAGATCGCTGGTGCCGGCGCTGGCGACGGCCGTCCTGCTGCTGGTCCTGTACGACCCGTGGCTGGCCCGCAGCTACGGCTTCCTGCTCTCCGTGCTGGCCACCGGTGCCCTGTTGACACTCGCGCCCCGCTTCGCCGCGGCACTGCTGCGACGCCGGGTGCCGCCGCGGCTCGCCGAGGCGCTGGCCGCCGCTGCCGCCGCACAGGCCGTGTGCGCGCCGGTCGTCGCCGTGTTGTCGGCGCGGGTGAGCCTCGTGGCGGTGCCGTGCAATCTCCTCGCGGAGTTCGCGGTCGCCCCGGCCACGGTCCTGGGCTTCGCGGCGCTGGCGACCGCGCCGGTGGCGATGCCCGTCGCCAAGGCCCTGGCCCGGCTGGCGAGTTGGCCGGCCGGATGGATCGCGGGCGTGGCCCGGGGCGGGGCCGGGCTGCCCGGCGGGGGAGTCGACTGGCCGGGCAGCTGGGCCGGGGCGCTGCTGCTCGCCGTCGCCACGGTGGCCGTCGTGCTCCTCGGACGGCGGCTGGTGCGGCACCCGTGGTGGTGCGGTGTCTGCGGGCTGCTGCTCCTGCTCGCCGTGGTGCGCCCGGCGCCGCTGACCAGGGTGATCACCGGCTGGCCGCCACCCGGCTGGCGGCTGGCGATGTGCGATGTGGGGCAGGGCGACGCGACGGTGCTCGCGGCGGGCGGCGGCACCGGGGTGGTGGTGGACGCGGGTCCCGATCCGGCGCTGGTGGACCACTGCCTGCGGGAGCTGGGCATCACCCGGATCCCCCTGGTCGTGCTGACGCACTTCCACGCCGACCACGTCGCGGGACTGCCCGGGGTGCTGCGTGGGCGGTCGGTCGGCGGGATCGAGACCACGGGCTACGAAGAGCCCGCCGAGCAGGCCGAGTTCGTACGGCGGGAGGCGGCCGCACGGAACATCCCCCTCGCCCACGCGGTCGCCGGGGAGCGGCGGCGGACGGGACCGCTGTCCTGGCAGGTGCTCTGGCCGCCGCCCGGCCCGGCCGTTTGGGAGCCGGACGGGCCCAACGACGCCAGTGTGGCGCTGCTCGTCCGGTCGGCCGGGCTGCGACTGCTGCTCCTCGGGGACCTCGAACCCCCGTCCCAGCAGGCGCTGTCGAGATCGCCGACGGCGGCCGGGCTGGGCCGCGTCGACGTCCTCAAGGTCGCCCACCACGGTTCGGCCTACCAGGACCCGGACCTGATACGCCTGGTGGCCCCGCGCGTCGCGCTCATCTCGTGCGGCGCGGACAACCCGTACGGCCACCCGGCGCCCAGCACCGTACAGGCGCTGCGGGACGAGGGCGCGGTGGTGCTGCGCACGGACCGGGACGGGGCGCTGGCGGTCGGAGGGACGGGCGGGGCGGACGGGGAGCTGCGGGTGGCGAGAGACTGAGGGCATGAACTCCGCACAGGCCGACGCCTACCTCCGCCGCCTGGGGGTCGCGCACCCGGCGCTGCCCACCGCCGAAGCACTGCGCGAACTGCATCTCGCCCATCTTCGGACCGTGCCCTTCGAGAACCTGTCGGTGCACCTCGGCGAGGAGATCGTGCTGGAGGAGGAACGGCTCGTGGACAAGCTGGTGGGCGCGCGGCGGGGCGGGTTCTGTTACGAACTGAACGGGGCCTTCGGGGCGTTGCTCACCGCGCTGGGCTTCGACGTCGACCTGCTCGCGGGGCGGGTGTACGGGGACGAGGGCCGGCTGGGGATCCCGTACGACCATCTGGCGCTGCGGGTGCGGACGGTGGACGGCGGTGAATGGCTCGCCGACGTCGGGTTCGGGGCGCACAGCCACTATCCGCTGAAGCTGGGGGAGCGGGGCGGGCAGCCGGACCCCGGCGGGACCTTCCGGATCGCGGCGGCCGGCCCGGACCAGGCCGGGGCGCGCGGAGGCGGCGGCCAGGGTGAGGCGGTGGACCTGGACGTCGTGCGGGACGGCGCGCCCCAGTACCGCCTGGAGACGCGGCCCCGGGCGCTCGGCGACTTCGCCTCCGGTGCCTGGTGGCACAGCACCTCGCCGCTGTCGCACTTCACGCGGTCGCTGGTCTGCTCACGGATCACGGAGGACGGAGGGAGGATCACCCTGAGCGGTCGCAAGTGGACGGTGACGGCCCCCGACGGGACGCGTGAGGTGCGGGAACTGGACTCGGACGAGGAGGTGCTTGCGGTGTACCGGGAGCGGTTCGGGATCGAGCGGGCCACCGTGCCGGCCGTGGGAGTGCCGGCCGGGGAAGTGCCCGCCGTGGGAGTGCCCGCCGTGAAGGCTCCGGCGGCGGGTCGCGGAGAATGACGCCGTGAGCGATGTGAGACATGTGCTGGTGCTGCCCGACCGTGACGCCGCGGAAGAGGTGGCGGAGGCGCTCGGGGAGCGGTTCGGAATCAAGGAGGAGCCGCAGCTGGTGCGGGACGCGCTGGCCGGTGAGGACGACGCCGAGGACGCGCAGTGGCTCGTGGTCCTGCGGGACGAGCAGCGGCGGCTGGGAGCGGAGGAACTGGACGCGCTGGCCGGCGAGTGGGACGGCTGGCGCGAGGAGCCGTAGGCCCGCGGGGCAGGCGCCGGGGCGTTGTCAGTGGCGCGTGGGATGCTTGTCGCGATGGCCAGGAAGACTGCGAATGACGACCCTCTCGCCCCGGTGACCCTTGCCGTGGGCCAGGAGGACCTCCTGCTCGACCGTGCCGTGCAGGAGGTGGTGGCCGCCGCCAGGGCCGCCGACGCCGACACGGACGTACGGGACCTGACCCCGGACCAGTTGCAGCCCGGCACGCTCGCCGAGCTGACCAGCCCGTCGCTCTTCGCGGAGCGCAAGGTCGTGGTCGTACGCAACGCGCAGGATCTGTCGGCCGACACGGTCAAGGACGTGAAGGCGTATCTCGGATCGCCCGCGGAGGAGATCACCCTCGTGCTGCTGCACGCGGGCGGCGCCAAGGGCAAGGGACTGCTCGACGCCGCGCGCAAGGCCGGGGCGCGCGAGGTGGCGTGTCCGAAGATGACCAAGCCGGCGGACCGGCTGGCGTTCGTGCGCGGGGAGTTCCGCGGGTTGGGGCGGTCGGCCACGCCCGAGGCGTGCCAGGCGCTGGTGGACGCGATCGGGAGCGATCTGCGGGAGCTGGCGTCGGCGGTGTCGCAGCTGGTCGCCGACGTCGAGGGGACGATCGACGAGGCCGTCGTCGGGCGGTACTACACCGGACGGGCCGAGGCCTCCAGCTTCACGGTCGCGGACCGGGCGGTCGAGGGGCGCACGGCGGAAGCCCTGGAGGCGCTCAGATGGTCGCTGGCGACCGGGGTGGCGCCGGTGCTGATCACCAGCGCGCTGGCCCAGGGCGTACGGGCCATCGGGAAGCTGTCGTCGGCGCGCGGTGGCCGCCCCGCCGACCTCGCCCGTGAGCTGGGCATGCCGCCCTGGAAGATCGACCGGGTGCGGCAGCAGATGCGGGGGTGGACGCCGGACGGGGTGGCGGTCGCCCTGCGGGCCGTGGCCGAGGCGGACGCGGGGGTGAAGGGCGGCGGGGACGATCCGGAGTACGCCCTGGAGAAGGCGGTCGTGACGATCGCACGGGCGGCCCGGTCCCGGGGCCGTGGGTAGCGGCCACGGCCTCCGGTCGTAGGACCGGCACAGGACACGCCGAAGGCCCCGCCGCGCGCCCTGGGGAAGGGAGAGCAGTGGGGCCTTCGGTTCAGGCTGTCGGATCCGCGCCCGCGTGGCGAACGCAGGCCGCGCGCGGATCCTGGGGTGCCGGTCGGGAGCGGATGAGAGAGGGCCCGCCCTGGGTCCTTCCGGCGATCAGATCAAGAAAGAGGTTCAGCCCTTGAGGGACGCGACCTTGTTGGCCAGCGCCGACTTCTTGTTGGCGGCCTGGTTCTTGTGGATGACGCCCTTCGAGACGGCCTTGTCGAGCTGACGCGCGGCAGCGCGCTGGTACTCGGTGGCCTTCTCGACGTCACCCGCGGCAGCGGCCTCACGGGCCTTGCGGATCGCGGTCTTCAGCGAAGACTTGACGGCCTTGTTGCGCAGCCGGGCCTTCTCGTTGGTCTTGATCCGCTTGATCTGGGACTTGATGTTCGCCACGAATGAGCCTTCTCAGGTTCTGGCACGGGGCCGCACGGGTCCCGTACCGGTGATTTCTTGGGTCGTGCCTCGTGCAGAGAGGGCATGAGACACAGCCACCCAGCCTACCAGCGGCTCATCGAGTGGCCCAAACCCGTCGTCGGTCCCCACCCGTGGGACCATGGAGACTACGTATCGATCCGACCCGAGGCATAAGGCGCCTCAAGAGACAGGACCCTGCGTGCCCGCGACCCCTAACCATGTGCCCGAGCCGAGCCGTACCGACCCGGCGCTGATCCGCAATTTCTGCATCATCGCGCACATCGACCACGGCAAGTCCACACTCGCCGACCGGATGCTCCAGCTGACCGGTGTGGTCGAGCAGCGGCAGATGCGTGCTCAGTACCTCGACCGGATGGACATCGAGCGTGAGCGCGGTATCACGATCAAGTCCCAGGCGGTGCGCCTGCCGTGGGCTCCCACCCACGACCCCGGCAACACGCACATCCTCAACATGATCGACACCCCGGGGCACGTCGACTTCACCTACGAGGTCTCTCGGTCGCTCGCCGCCTGCGAGGGGACCGTCCTCCTCGTGGACGCCGCCCAGGGCATCGAGGCGCAGACCCTCGCCAACCTGTATCTGGCGATGGAGAACGACCTCGCCATCATCCCGGTGCTCAACAAGATCGACCTGCCGGCCGCCCAGCCGGAGAAGTTCGCCGAGGAGCTCGCCAACCTCGTCGGCTGCGACCCCGACGACGTGCTCAAGGTCTCCGCCAAGACCGGCCTCGGCGTGGAGGCACTGCTCGACAAGGTCGTCGCCGAGATCCCCGCCCCGGTCGGCGTCAAGGACGCCCCCGCGCGCGCCATGATCTTCGACTCGGTCTACGACTCCTACCGCGGCGTCGTGACGTACGTACGAGTCATCGACGGGCAGCTCAACAAGCGCGAGCGCATCAGGATGATGTCCACCGGCGCCACCCACGAGCTGCTGGAGATCGGCACCAACTCGCCCGAGATGCTCCCGGCGGACGGCCTCGGCGTCGGCGAGGTGGGCTATCTGATCACCGGTGTGAAGGACGTCCGCCAGTCCAAGGTCGGTGACACCGTCACCAGCCAGGCCAAGGGCGCCACGGAGCCGCTCGGCGGCTACAAGGACCCCAAGCCGATGGTCTTCTCCGGTCTGTATCCGCTGGACGGCTCCGACTACCCCGAGCTGCGCGAGGCCCTCGACAAGCTCCAGCTCAACGACGCCGCGCTCGTCTACGAGCCGGAGACCTCCGCCGCCCTCGGCTTCGGCTTCCGCGTCGGCTTCCTGGGCCTGCTGCACCTCGACGTGATCCGCGAGCGCCTGGAGCGCGAGTTCGGCCTCGACCTGATCGCCACCGCGCCGAACGTCGTCTACCGCGTGCTCATGGAGGACGGCAGCGAGCACACCGTCACCAACCCGAGCGAGTTCCCCGAGGGGAAGATCGGCGAGGTGTACGAGCCGGTCGTGCGTGCCACCATCCTGGCGCCGAGCGAGTTCATCGGGTCGATCATGGAGCTGTGCCAGACCCGGCGCGGCACCCTCCTCGGCATGGACTACCTCTCCGAGGACCGGGTCGAGATCCGCTACACGCTCCCGCTCGCCGAGATCGTCTTCGACTTCTTCGACCAGCTGAAGTCCAAGACGCGCGGCTACGCCTCCCTCGACTACGAGCCCACCGGCGAACAGACCAGTTCCCTGGTCAAGGTCGACATCCTGCTGCACGGCGACAAGGTGGACGCCTTCTCCGCGATCACGCACCGCGACCAGGCGTACGCGTACGGCGTGCGGCTCGTGGCCAAGCTCAAGGAGCTGATCCCGCGGCAGGCCTTCGAGGTCCCCGTCCAGGCCGCCATCGGCTCCCGGGTGATCGCCCGCGAGACCATCCGCGCCATCCGCAAGGACGTCCTCGCCAAGTGCTACGGCGGTGACATCTCCCGCAAGCGGAAGCTGCTGGAGAAGCAGAAGGAAGGCAAGAAGCGGATGAAGATGGTGGGTTCCGTGGAGGTTCCGCAGGAGGCCTTCATCGCGGTCCTCTCCAGCGATGACAGCGCGGGGTCGGCCAAGGGCAAGAAGTAACCGCCGGTAATACGGAGTGGCGTCCGCAAATCGGGTGCAACAGGGGCTCGTCGTGCGAAAGTGCGGCGGGCCCCTACGCGCGCGTAGCGTCGCTCTCTGTATGAAGTGACATGCCGCCGCCCCTTACGCGTCGGCCCGTAGCGCTTTAGTCTGATCCCCTGCTCGATAGTTACTCGCGAGTTAAACAACTGGCCGAACCACTGCCCGTGAGTCACCCAAGCCGCAACTGACAGCCGCACCGCCGCGGGCCCCGGAGGATGTCGTGAGCGACACACAGACACTGATCGAGAACCGTCCGCCGTCCGTCGCGACCCTCTTCCTGGAACGCGTCGACGCCACACCGGACGCCGAGGCGTACCGCTACCCCGTACCGCCGGCGTCCGGGCAGGGCCCCGACGACTGGAAGTCGCTGAGCTGGGGACAGACGGCCGAGCGCGTCCACGCGATCGCGGCCGGTCTCATCGAGCTGGGCGTGCGGCCGGAGCAGCGGGTGGCGCTGGCCTCCTCGACCCGGGTCGAGTGGATCCTCGCCGACCTGGGCATCATGTGCGCGGGTGCGGCCACGACCACGATCTACCCGCAGACCAACGCCGAGGAGTCGGCCTTCATCCTCTCCGACTCCGAGAGCCGGGTGCTGATCGCGGAGAACGCCGACCAGCTCGCCAAGGCGGTCGAGAAGCGCTCCGAGCTGCCCGAGCTGCACCACGTGGTGGTCATCGACCCGGCCGGCGTCGAGACCGGCGACTGGGTGCTCACCCTCGCCGAGCTCGAGCAGCGCGGTGCCGCGTACCTGGAGAAGCACCCCGAGCTGATCAAGGAGCGGGTCGGGGCCATCACCAAGGACCAGCTGGCGACGCTGATCTACACCTCCGGCACCACCGGCCGCCCCAAGGGCGTCCGCCTCCCGCACGACAACTGGTCGTACATGGCGAAGGCGACTGCCGCGACCGGGCTGATCAGCGCCGAGGACGTGCAGTACCTGTGGCTGCCGCTCGCGCACGTCTTCGGCAAGGTGCTCACCTCCGGGCAGATCGCGGTCGGGCACGTCACCGCCGTCGACGGCCGCGTCGACAAGATCATCGAGAATCTGCCGGTGGTGCAGCCGACCTACATGGCGGCCGTCCCGCGCATCTTCGAGAAGGTCTACAACGGCGTCGCCGCCAAGGCCCGCGCCGGCGGACCCGCCAAGTACAAGATCTTCCAGTGGGCCGCCGAGGTCTCCCGCGAGTACGCCAAGGTCTCGCAGGACAACTTCCGCCGCACCGGCACCCACTCCGTGCCCTTCGGCCTCGGCGCCAAGCACAAGGCCGCCGACGCGCTCGTCTTCGCCAAGATCCGCGAGGCCTTCGGAGGCCGGCTGCGGGCGTGTGTGTCCGGGTCGGCCGCCCTGGCCCCCGAGATCGGCTACTTCTTCGCCGGCGCCGGCATCCACATCCTGGAGGGCTACGGCCTCACGGAGTCCTCGGCCGCCTCCTTCGTCAACCCCGGCGAGGCCTACCGCACCGGCACGGTCGGCAAGCCGCTGCCCGGCACCGAGGTGCGCATCGCGGAAGACGGCGAGATCCTCCTGCGGGGCCCCGGCATCATGCAGGGCTACCACCAGCTCCCCGAGAAGACCGCCGAGGTCCTGGAGTCGGACGGCTGGTTCCACACCGGCGACATCGGCGAGCTGTCGCCCGACGGCTATCTGCGCATCACCGACCGCAAGAAGGACCTGATCAAGACCTCGGGCGGCAAGTACATCGCGCCCGCCGAGGTCGAGGGCCAGTTCAAGGCCGTGTGCCCGTACGTCTCCAACATCCTCGTGCACGGCGCCGACCGGAACTTCTGCACCGCCCTCATCGCCCTCGACGAGCCGTCGATCCTCGAGTGGGCCAAGGAGAACGGGCTGGCGGGCAAGTCGTACGCCGAGGTGGTCGCCGCGCCGGTCACCGTCGAGATGGTCGACGGCTACGTCCGGCAGCTCAACACCGGCCTCCAGCGCTGGCAGACCATCAAGAAGTTCCGCCTCCTGCCGCGCGACCTCGACGTGGAGCACGGCGAGATCACCCCGAGCCTGAAGCTGAAGCGGCCGGTGGTGGAGCGGGAGTACAAGCACCTCATCGACGAGATGTACGCGGGGTCGCGGGAGGCGTGAGCCCGGCGGCACGGGCGGTGCCCCGCGGGGGGTCCGCCCGTGCCGGCGTCCCGACGGACGGTTACGGAGTCGACAGCAGCGACACGACCGGGCGTTCCGGGCGGCAGCCTTCCAGGTAGTGCTGAAGGTCGCGGTGGAGGAACGTGTATCCGCCGCCGACCCTCTGGAGCAGCACCCTGTCCTCGCCGGAGCGCAGCAGCCGGTCCAGGTCGGGGGCAGCAGCCCGGAGGCCCGGGCGCCGTAGTAGGCCGCGCGGTGCCGCAGCCAGGCACGTCCCGGTCCGGCGGTCATCATGAGCGCCATGGTGATGGGCAGCGCGGCGAGGATCGCGTCCCACGGCCCGTCCAGCCAGGCCGTGACGACCGCTCCGGCCAGGACGAGGTGATGAGGACGAGGAGGAGGCGGGCGAGTCGTCCCAGGGAGGCCTGTAGTGCACCGCCCCGGACGGCCGGGGGTTTGTCGTGGTCGGGCGTGTTGCCTCCGGCGAGCACGCCCCCGCAGCCGAGGACGGCCGTCACGGCCAGGCACTCACCGACCGTGGCCCCGGTCGTGATCAGGACGGAACCGACCAGCAAGGCGAAGAGCACGCAGCTCATCAGCCCGCGCAGGACCCCGTTCACCGACCAGGCCCAGCTGGTCGCGGCATAGATGTCGTAGGTGTCACGGCCGACCACCGGTGAGCCCAGCAGTTCGGCCCGACGCGACTGGAACACCACCCCGAACAGCAGGGCCACCCCGCCGCCCAGCACCAGGGCCCCGCAGAGTGCCGCCGGCAACGCGCCCGTGACCGCGTGCACCGGCGCCCCGAGCGGAGCTCCCGTCAGGGCCCCGGCCAGTGCGCACAGTCGGCCGCCGACCAGTCCGGTGCTGGTGTGGTCCCAGCCGAGCCACCGGGCGATCCGGGCCCGTGGGCCGCGTCCTGGTGTCAGGGGCCACGGAGGGCGTCGGTCGGGGAGCCAGGCGGGGGTCAGCAGGTCCGGGTAGAAGATCGTCTGTCCCTGGCGCGACATCAGCCGGGCCAGCCACACCAGGTGGAAGTAGGTGTTCTCGGGCCCGAAGGCGGCCGGCCCACCGGCTTGGTCGGCCGTGGCCCGCAGTGCCCGCACCCTGCGGAGCATCTGGTGGACGTAGAGCCCGAACAGCGCCTTGCGGTAGTCCCCGCTGGGCAAGCGCGTCCCCGGCTCCGCCTGGGCGAAGGCGAGGACGGCCACGCCGAGCATGAGTCCGCTGGGCGTTCTGCGCCGCGTTCGCCACCGTCGTGGCGACGGCGGTCGGGGTGGCCTTCCGTCAGGACGCCGCCGGTGCGACGACCGTGGTCGGCGACGGCAACCGCGTCGCCGGGACCGGGGCGCACCACAACGACTTCGGTGACCGGCTCCCGCCCGCCGCCGAGCCCCGGACCGGCACGCCCTCCACGCCCCCCGCACCCGGCGCGCCCTCCACGACTGCCGGCGGCGTCCGTGTGCACGGCAACCAGAACCGAGTCGCCGGTTCCCACGCCTCCCACAACCGTTTCGGCGACGGGGCCGCCCCGGCGGACGACGAAGTCGGCGAGGCCGACCCCGACCCGGTGTGACGTCCGCGAGCGGCCGGTCATTGCCGCTCGTGGCGCATCTCCGTCAGCAACTCCTCCACCAGCCGTATGCGGTGGCGCAGCGCTCCGGCGACCGCCGAGCCGTCTTCCCGGACCAGGGCGTCCATCTCCGCCAGATGGGACGTGAGTTCCCCGAACCGCTCCCGCTCGCGGCCGAGCAGCCGCTCCAACTGCCGGTTCTTGCGGTACAGGTCCAGGAACACGCTGACCTTCGCCCTGAGCACCCACGGGTCGAACGGCTTGGTCAGGTAGTCCGCCGCGCCCGTCGCGTAGCCGCGGAAGGCGTAGCCGGAGTCCTCCTCCGCGCCGGTCAGGAAGATGATCGGGACGTCCTTGGTCTGGTCGAGCCGCTTGATGTTGGCGGCCGTCTCGAAACCGTCCATGCCCGGCATCCGCACGTCCAGCAGGACGAGGGCGAACCGCTGCCGCAGCAGCGCCTTCATCGCCTCCTCGCCGGACCGGGCGCGGACCAGCGGCTCGTTGAGGGAGCCCAGGACGGCCTCCAGGGCTATCAGGTTGTCCTCCATGTCGTCGACCAGGAGGATGCCGGCACGCTCGCCGGTCCCTGTCTCATGCACCGGTCGTCTCACTCACCCGTCGGCTCCTCGGTGTCGGCGCTCCTCTCCGGGTCCAGCAGCGCGCAGACCACGGTGAGCAGCCGGTCGACGTCCACCGGCTTGGGTACGTAGTCGTTGGCGCCGCGCGCGATGGACTTCTCCCGGTCGCCCGGCATGGCCTTCGCGGTCAGGGCGACGATGGGCAGGCCCGCCCAGCGGGGGGTACGGCGGACGGCGGCGATCGTCTCGTAGCCGTCCATCTCCGGCATCATGATGTCCATCAGGACCAGTTCGACGTCCGGGTTGCGTTCGAGGGTCTCGATGCCCTCCCGGCCGTTCTCCGCGTACAGCACGGGCATGCCGACCCGGCCCAGGACGTGGGTGAGCGCGAAGACGTTGCGGATGTCGTCGTCGACGATCAGCACCCGCCGGCCAGGCAGCACCCGGCCGGCGCGGCCCGTCTGCCACGCCGCCAGCTTGGCGGGCGTGGGCCAGGAGTCGTCCGCCGCGCAAGGCTCCGCCGACGGCTCCGGCGCCCGGTCGTCCGCGGTCGGGCCGGCCACCGTGTGACCGGGGCTGACGACGGGGACGTACAGCGTGAAGGTGGACCCCTTGCCGGGTTCGCTCTCCGCGACGATCCGGCCGCCGAGCAGGCCCGCGATCTCCCGGCTGATGGACAGCCCGAGTCCCGTGCCGCCGTACTTGCGGTTCGTCGTGCCGTCGGCCTGCTGGAACGCCTCGAAGATCACCGCGAGCTTCTCCGGGGCGATCCCGATGCCGGTGTCGGTGACGGCGAACGCGATCACCTCGTCGCCGTCGCGGACGTAGCGGTGGTCCGGGTCCTGCGTCCGGCTCACCCTCAGCTCGACCCGGCCCGTCGCGGTGAACTTGATCGCGTTGGACAACAGGTTGCGCAGGATCTGCTGGAGGCGCTGCTCGTCCGAGTACATGTCCCGGGGTACGGCCTCGCCGACCGCGACCTCGAACGCGAGCCCCCGGTCGATGGTGAGCGGGCGGAAGGTGGCGTGGACGTAGTCCAGCAGCTTGATCAGCGGCAGCCGCTTCGGGCGGACGTCCATGCGGCCCGCCTCGATCTTCGACAGGTCCAGGATGTCGTTGATCAGCTGGAGCAGGTCGGAGCCGGAGCGGTGGATCGTCGTCGCGAACTGGACCTCCTGGTCGGAGAGATGGCCGTCCGGGTTGTCGGACAGCAGCCGGGCCAGGATCAGCAGCGAGTTCAGCGGGGTGCGCAGCTCGTGCGACATGTTGGCGAGGAACTCCGACTTGTACTGCGACGACGTCGCCAGCAGCGCGGCCTTCTCCTCCAGTTCCGCGTTGGAGCGCTGCAACTCAGCCTGCTGTTCCTGGAGTTCGTCGGAGCGCTCCTGGAGCTGCATCGCCAGCCGCTGGGACTGGCCGAGGAGGGACTCCGTACGGGAGTTGGCGATGATCGTGTTGATGGCGACGCCGATGGTGTTCACGAACTGGTCGAAGAAGGCCAGGTGCACATCGGAGAAGCGGGAGAAGGAGGCGAGTTCGATCACGCCGAGGAGCTTGTCCTCGAACAGGATCGGGATGATGACGATGGTCGTGGGGGCCGCCTCGCCCAGACCGCTGTTGATCTTGATGTAGTCCGGCGGGGCCTCCTCCACCAGGATCCGCTTCTTCTCCCGGGCCGCCTGACGGACCAGGCCGTGCACCGGGAGACCGCCGGTCTCGACGGTCGCGCCCTCCGCCGACCCGTACCCGGCGATGAACGCCAGCCCCTTCGCGGGCACGGCGCTGCGGACCGCCGGGTCCTCCTCCGGGTTCGCCAGGTAGAAGGCGCCGTACTGGGCGTTCACCAGCGGGGTCAGCTCCCGCAGGATCAGGTCGGCGACCTCCATCAGGTCCCGGTGGCCCTGCATCAGCGCGGCCAGCCGGGCCAGGTTGGACTCCAGCCAGTCCTTGGCCCGGGTGGTCTCGCGCAGGTTGGCCACCATCAGGTTGATGTTGTCCTTCAGCTCGGCGACCTCGCCGCGCGCCTCCACGGTGATCGACCGCGACATGTCGCCCTGGGCGACGGCGGAGGCGACCTCGGCGATGGCGCGGACCTGGGTGGTCAGGTTCGACGCGAGCTCGTTCACGTTCGTCGTCAGGCGCTTCCAGGTGCCGTACACGCCCTCCACCCGCGCCTGACCGCCGAGCCGGCCGTCGCTGCCGACCTCGCGGGCCACGCGGGTGACCTCCGAGGAGAAGGAGGACAGCGTGTCGACCATGGTGTTGATGGCGGTCTTCAGCTCCAGGATCTCGCCCCGGGCGTCCACGTCGATCTTCTTGGACAGATCGCCGTTGGCGACGGCCGTGGTGACCTGCGCGATGTTGCGGACCTGCGAAGTGAGGTTGTCCGCCATGGAGTTGACGTTGTCGGTCAGGTCCCGCCAGACCCCCAGGACGCCCAGCACCTGGGCCCGGCCGCCCAGCCGGCCGTCGGTGCCCACCTCGCGGGCCACGCGGGTCACCTCGTCGGCGAAGGCGCGCAGCTGCTCCACCATCGTGTTGACCGTGTCCTTGAGTTCGAGGATCTCGCCGCGCGCGTCGACGGTGATCTTCTTGGACAGGTCGCCGTTGGCGACGGCGGTGGTGACCTGGGCGATGTTGCGGACCTGCGAGGTCAGGTTCAGCGCCATGAAGTTGACGTTGTCCGTGAGGTCCTTCCACACCCCCGAGACGCCCCGGACCTGCGCCTGGCCGCCGAGGTTGCCCTCGGTGCCGACCTCGCGGGCGACCCGGGTGACCTCGTCGGCGAAGGCGGAGAGCTGGTCGACCATGGTGTTGATCGTGGACTTCAGCTCCAGGATCTCGCCCTTCGCCTCCACCGTGATCTTCTTGCCGAGGTCGCCCTGCGCGACGGCGGTCGAGACGAGCGCGATGTTGCGGACCTGGGAGGTCAGGTTGTCCGCCATGAAGTTGACGTTCTCCGTCAGGTCCTTCCACACCCCGGACACCCCGCGCACCTGCGCCCGCCCGCCCAGATTGCCCTCGGTGCCGACCTCACGGGCCACGCGCGTGACCTCGTCGGCGAAGGCGGAGAGCTGGTCGACCATGGTGTTGATCGTGGACTTCAGCTCCAGGATCTCGCCCTGCGCGTCGACCGTGATCTTCTGGCTCAGGTCGCCGTTGGCGACGGCGGTGGTGACCTGGGCGATGTTGCGGACCTGCGAGGTCAGGTTCGACGCCATGAAGTTGACGTTGTCGGTGAGGTCCTTCCAGACCCCGGACACACCCCGTACCTGCGCCCGGCCGCCCAGCCGGCCCTCGGTGCCGACCTCGCGGGCGACCCGGGTGACCTCGTCGGCGAAGGCGGACAGCTGGTCCACCATCGTGTTCACGGTGAGCTTCAGCTCCAGCAGCTCGCCGGTCGCCTCCACCGTCACCGTCCGGGTCAGATCGCCGCGTGCCACCGCCGTGGTCACCAGGGCGATGTCGCGGACCTGCGCGGTCAGCCGGGCCGCCATCGTGTTGACCGCCTCGGTCACGTCCCGCCAACTGCCCGACAGTCCCCGCACCTTCGCCCGCCCGCCGAGCCGCCCCTCGGTGCCCACCTCGCGCGCCACCCGGGTCACCTCGCCGGTGAACAGGGACAGCTGGTCGACCATCGTGTTCACCGCCCGGCCGAGCCGCCGCAGATCGCCCCGTAACTGACGGCTGCCGTCGTGCAGGTCGACCCGCTGGGTCAGGTCGCCGCCGGCCACCGCGTCCAGCACGCGCGTGGCGTTGGCCGCCGGGGCCACCAGGGCGTCCAGGATCTGGTTCACGTCGTTCACCCGGGATGTCCAGGCGCCCTGCCCCGGGCTCGCCGAGACCCGCTCGTCGAGCCGGCCGTGCCGCACCAGCTCCCGCTTCACCCGCCGGACCTCCGAGTTGAAGTGCACACTGCGGTCCATCACCTGGTTGTAGACCGCGATGAGTTCGGCGACGATCCCGTGACCCGTCTCCGGTACCTTCGTGAAGTCGCCGTCCCGGGCGGCGGTCATCGCGGCGAGCAGCGGGCCCAGTTCGGACGCTCGGAGTTCGGATGCTCGGACTTGTTCCGTTTTCTGTCCGTCTTCGAGCACACGCGTGCCAGTGTTCTCACTCATGGCGGCCCACTTCGGTAACTCGGCGCTTATGGGCGCAGCCAGTCTGTCACTCTGTCCGCAGTCACCGAGACGCATTCGTCTGAAGTTCGTCCGATCTGCTCGGGGAGTCGGCCATGGGCGCCATACCGACGCAACGGGAGACCGTCTCCCGTGCCTCTGATGTGCCCGCGCACGGGGGCGCGGGGGAGCGTACGGAGATATGCGCGACCCTTCCCGGAAGCCCCCTCGCACCCGGATCCGCCCGCGCACTGCTGCGCGCGGCGCTCGCCGAGTGGCACGACCTCGGCCTCGCGCCCTCCCAGCGGCTCGCCGACGACGCCCTGGTGGTCGTCAGCGAACTCGTCACCAACGCCGTCGTGCACGCGGGCACCGACGTCGAGCTGATCTGCCGCCTGGAGGAGACCGGCGCGCTCGTCGTCGAGGCCTGCGACCACCACCCCTCCCGCGCCCCGCGCCGCGGCGGCACCGAGACGCCGCACGAGCCCCCCGAGTACGGCCGCGGCCTGCGCCTGGTCGCCACCCTCGCCGAGGCCTGGGGCGTCACCTACCGCACCGGCGCCAAGACGGTCTGGGCGCGCCTGCCCGCCGAGGACAGGCCGGCCGCCCAGGAGCCCGAGGCCTACGCCGCCGACCGCGGGCTGGAGGTCGCCGGGATCCTCGCCTTCGACCCGCCCCCGCTCTCCACCGCACTCGATCGGGGCGACCCCCACCGCGCCGAACGCGATCGCGAATGGCTCGGCCGCGGCGCCCTGTCCTTCCTCGCCGAGGCCTCCGACCTGCTCGCCGGACAACTCGACGAGAACCTCGTCGCCGCGCTCACCGGACAGCTGCTCGTGCCCCGGCTCGCCGACTGGTGCGCGGTGTGGCTGGAGGACGAGTCGACCGTGACCGGGACGGCCGGGCCCCGGCTGGCGCGGGTGTGGCACGGCAGCGAGAACCGCATAGAGGAACTGCGCCGGGCCCTGGAGAAGGACCCGCCGTGCCCCCGGGACGGCTTACGGTCCGGCCCCGAGCCCTACCCCTGGCCCGGCGAGGCGCTCGGCCCGCACGGCACGGACGGCTCCGCGCTGGCGTACCGGCTGATCGCGGGCGGCCGTCCGCTGGGCACGCTGGTGATCGGGCGGTGCGGACCGACGGCCTTCCCCGACGAGATCACCGGCCTGGTCGAGGACCTCGGCCGCCGGGTGGCGCTGGCCATCGGCGCGGCCCGTCAGTACGCCCGCCAGGCCACCATCAGCGCCGTCCTCCAGCGCGGGCTGCTGCCCGGCGCGGTCGCCGAGATCCCCGGCGTGAGCAGCGCACTCGTCTACGAGCCGTGCGACAAGGGCGGCCCCAGCGGCGACTTCTACGACCTGTTCCCGGCGGGCGACGGCCGCTGGTGCTTCGCGGTCGGCGACGTACAGGGAAAGGGGCCGGAGGCCGCCGTGGTGATCGGGCTCGCCCGCCCCTGGCTGCGGCTCCTCGCCCGTGAGGGCTACCGCGTCGCCGACGTCCTCGACCGCCTCAACCAGCTCCTCCTCGACGACGCCACCGAGGCCGCCGACGCCGCCGCCCGCGCCCTGGTCGCCGCCGGCGGCCGCCCCGGCGACGGCCCGCAGACCCGCTTCCTCTCCCTGCTGTACGGCGAGCTCGCCCCCTTCGACGGCGGTGTCCGCTGCACCCTCGCCTCCGCCGGGCACCCCCTGCCGCTGCTCCTCGGACCCGACGCCCGGGTCCGTACGGTCGCGAAGCCGCAAACGCTCCTCGGGGTCATCGAGGACGAGACGTACACCAGCGAGACCTTCGAGCTGCGCCCCGGAGACACCCTGCTGTGCGTCACGGACGGGGTGACCGAGCGGCGCTCCGGCTCCCGCCAGTTCGACGACGGAGACGGGCTCGCGCGGGCGCTCGCGGGCTGCGCGGGGCTGAGCGCCGAGCTGATCGCGGAGCGCATCCGCCGGCTGGTGCACGAGTTCGGCGGCGGCCTGCCCGAGGACGACCTGGCGCTGCTGGTGCTGCGGGCGGAGTAATCCCGCCGGTACGGGACAATGGAGGGCATGCCCTCCGCACTCCCCGACGGCGAGCCCGTCCCCGCCGACGGTGCCCTGCCCGCGCCCGCGCTCGCCGGGGCCGCCGGCTGGCCCCTCGGCTTCTACCTGCACGTCCCGTACTGCGCGACCCGCTGCGGCTACTGCGACTTCAACACCTACACCGCCACCGAGCTGCGCGGCACCGGCGGCGTGCTCGCCTCCCGCGAGAACTACGCGGACACCCTGACGGACGAGATCCGCCTGGCCCGCAAGGTGCTCGGCGACGACCCGCGCGAGGTCCGCACGGTGTTCGTCGGCGGCGGTACGCCCACGCTGCTGGCCGCCGACGACCTGGTACGGATGCTGGGGACGATCCGGGACGAGTTCGGCCTGGCGGCGGACGCGGAGGTCACCACCGAGGCGAACCCGGAGTCCGTGGACCCGGCGTACCTCGCGCGGCTGCGGGAGGGCGGCTTCAACCGGATCTCCTTCGGCATGCAGAGCGCGCGGCAGCACGTGCTGCGCGTGCTCGACCGGACGCACACCCCGGGCCGCCCGGAGGCCTGCGTGGCGGAGGCACGCGCGGCGGGCTTCGAGCATGTGAACCTGGACCTGATCTACGGCACCCCGGGAGAGTCCGACGACGACTGGCGGGCCTCGCTCGACGCGGCCCTCGGCGCCGGGCCGGACCACATCTCGGCCTACGCCCTGATCGTCGAGGAGGGCACCCAGCTCGCCCGCCGCATCCGCCGGGGCGAGGTCCCCATGACGGACGACGACGTCCACGCCGACCGCTACCTGATCGCGGAGGAGCGGCTGTCGGCGGCCGGCTTCGACTGGTACGAGGTCTCCAACTGGGCCACCTCCGAGTCGGGCCGCTGCCAGCACAACGAGCTGTACTGGCGGGGCGCCGACTGGTGGGGCGCGGGGCCGGGGGCGCACTCGCACGTGGGGGGCGTCCGCTGGTGGAACGTGAAGCACCCGGGGGCGTACGCGGCGGCCCTGGCGTCGGGTCGCTCACCGGGCGCCGGGCGGGAGCTCCTGTCCGACGAGGACCGGCGGGTGGAGCGCATCCTGCTGGAGCTGCGCCTGCGGGAGGGTGCGCCGCTGTCCCTGCTGAAGGAGGAGGGCCTGGCGGCCTCCCGGCGAGCGCTGGGGGAGGGGCTGCTTGAGGCGGAGCCGTACGAGGAGGGGCGGGCGGTGCTGACGCTGCGGGGGCGGTTGCTGGCGGACGCGGTGGTGCGGGACCTGGTGGACTGATTCGGCGCCCACCAGGGCGTCAGGCCCCACCGCTGGCCGTGACGAAGTCGATCAGTTCCTCCACCCGGCCCAGGAGCTCCGGCTCCAGGTCCCTGTAGGACCCCACCCGCTTGAGGATCGCCTGCCACACCGCCCCGGTGTTCTCCGACGGCCAGCCCAGCGCCCGGCAGACCCCCGTCTTCCAGTCCTGGCCGTGCGGCACCCGCGGCCAGCCCGGAATCCCCAGGGCCGACGGCTTCACGGCCTCCCAGATGTCGATGTACGGGTGGCCGACCACCAGGGCGTGTTCGCTGGTCACCGACTCGGCGATGCGCCATTCCTTCGTGCCCGGGAGCAGGTGGTCCACCAGGACACCCAGCCGCGCGTCCGGCCCCGGGCCGAACTCGGCCACGATGGCGGGCAGGTCGTCCACGCCCTCCAGGTACTCCACGACCACGCCCTCGACGCGCAGGTCGTCGCCCCACACCTTCTCGACCAGTTCCGCGTCGTGCCGGCCCTCGACGTAGATGCGCCCGGCGCGGGCCACGCGCGCGCGTGCGCCGGGGACGGCGACCGAACCGGAGGCGGCGCGGGTGGGGCGTACCGGAGCCGAGGACGACGGCCGCACCAGCGTGACGACCCTGCCCTCGAGCAGGAACCCGCGAGGCTCCAGCGGAAACACCCGGTGCTTGCCGAAGCGGTCCTCCAGGGTGACCGTGCCCGCCTCGCAGCGGATCACCGCGCCGCAGAAGCCGGTGCCGGGCTCCTCCACCACCAGACCGGCCTCCGCCGGGACCTCCGGGACGGGCTTCGGCTTCTTCCAGGGAGGGGTCAGGTCGGCGGAGTACTGGCGCATTCGGCTGACGATAGGAGAAGCGGTACCGCCATCAGGGCGACACGCCGAAACGCGCCGCCAACTCGTCGCGCTGCCGCCGCACGAACGCCGCGTCCACCACCGCTCCGTGACCGGGCACGTACAGCGCGTCCTCGCCGCCGAGGTCCAGCAGCCGGTCGAGGGCGGCGGGCCACTGGGACGGTACGGCGTCGGGGCCGGCCTGGGGTTCGCCGGACTCCTCGACCAGGTCGCCGCAGAACACCACCTCGGGCTCGCCGGGAACCGAGCCGGGGACGAGGACCACGAGGTCGTGGGCGCTGTGCCCCGGGCCCACGTTGGCCAGCAGCGCCTGGCGGCCGTCGCCGAGGTCGAGGGTCCACTCGCCCGAGACCAGATGGCGGGGCACGGGAAGAGCGTCCACCGCCTCGTCCGCCTCCGCCACCGGCAGGCCCTGCCGCACGGCGTCCAGGCGGAGCTCCGCGCGCTCGTGCGTGAACAGCGCGTCCATGCCCACCGCCGCGAACATCTCCGCGCCCGCGAAGGCCGCCGCACCGAGGACATGGTCGAAATGGGGGTGGGTGAGCGCGAGATGGGTCACACGGCACCCGGCCAGCTCCTGCGCCTGAGTGCGCAGGAGCGCGCCTTCGGCGAGACTCGACCCGGCGTCCACCACGAGCGCCGTACCCTCGCCGACGACCAGTCCCGTCGTGCAGTCCCAGTGCGGCAGCCGGACCCGTCCCACCCCGGCGGCCACCCGCTCCCACCCCAGCTCTTCCCAAGTCACCGTCATACCGCGACGCTATCGGGTACGACCGCGCCCCGGCACGGCGGCACGATCCGGCCTTGCCCGGGGTGTACCCCACGGCCGTACACTGGGCCGGGGAACGCTGGCACTCGCACGCACAGAGTGCCAGGCGAAGGGCCCGAGGGCCGCAGGGGACGACTTTCTGGAGGTGTGCGCGGATGCTGAGTGAACGCAGGCTTCAGGTGCTGCGCGCCATCGTCCAGGACTACGTCGGCACCGAGGAGCCCGTCGGCTCGAAAGCGCTCACCGAGCGGCACAGCCTCGGCGTCTCCCCGGCCACCGTCCGCAACGACATGGCGGCCCTGGAGGACGAGGGGTACATCGCCCAGCCGCACACCAGCGCCGGGCGCATCCCCACCGACAAGGGCTACCGGCTCTTCGTCGACAAGCTCGCGGGCGTCAAGCCGATGACCGCCCCCGAGCGGCGGGCGATCCAGAACTTCCTCGACGGCGCCGTCGACCTCGACGACGTCGTGGCCCGCACGGTGCGGCTGCTCGCGCAGCTGACCCGGCAGGTCGCGGTCGTGCAGTACCCCTCGCTGACCCGCTCGACCGTGCGGCACGTGGAGCTGCTCTCGCTCGCCCCCGCGCGCGTGATGCTCGTGCTGATCACGGACACCGGCCGGGTCGAGCAGCGGATGATCGACTGCCCGGTCCCGTTCGGCGAGATGTCCCTGGCGGACCTGCGCGCGCGGCTCAACAGCCGGGTCGCGGGCCGCCGGTTCACGGACGTGCCGAGGCTGGTCGAGGACCTCCCGGAGGGCTTCGACATAGAAGATCGCGGTACGGTCTCGACCGTGCTCTCCACTCTTCTGGAGACACTCGTCGAGGAGAACGAGGAGCGGCTGATGATCGGCGGTACCGCCAATCTCACCCGTTTCGGACATGACTTTCCCCTCACCATCAGGCCGGTGCTCGAAGCACTGGAGGAGCAGGTCGTCCTGCTCAAGTTGCTGGGCGAGGCGAAGGATTCGGGCATGACCGTGCGCATCGGCCACGAGAACGCCCATGAGGGACTCAACTCCACGTCGGTGGTGTCGGTCGGCTACGGTTCGGGCGGCGAGGCTGTTGCCAAGCTCGGCGTGGTCGGACCGACCCGCATGGACTACCCGGGAACGATGGGAGCGGTACGCGCAGTGGCACGGTACGTCGGACAGATCCTGGCGGAGTCGTAAGTGGCCACGGACTACTACGCCGTTCTCGGCGTGCGCCGCGACGCGTCGCAGGAAGAGATCAAGAAGGCCTTCCGCCGGCTCGCTCGCGAGCTGCATCCGGACGTCAATCCTGATCCGAAGACGCAGGAGCGGTTCAAGGAGATCAACGCCGCTTACGAAGTGCTGTCGGACCCGCAGAAGAAGCAGGTCTACGACCTCGGCGGCGATCCGCTCTCGCAGGCCGGCGGCGCCGGCGCGGGCGGTTTCGGGGCCGGTGGCTTCGGCAACTTCTCCGACATCATGGACGCCTTCTTCGGTACGGCGTCCCAGCGCGGCCCGCGCTCGCGGACCAGGCGCGGCCAGGACGCGATGATCCGCATCGAGGTCGAGCTGGACGAGGCGGCCTTCGGGACGACCAAGGACATCCAGGTCGACACGGCGATCGTCTGCAACACCTGCAACGGCGAGGGCGCCGCGCCGGGCACGACCGCCCAGACGTGCGACATGTGCCGCGGCCGCGGTGAGGTGTCCCAGGTCACCCGGTCCTTCCTGGGCCAGGTCATGACCTCGCGCCCCTGCCCGCAGTGCCAGGGCTTCGGCACGGTGGTGCCGACGCCGTGCCCGGAGTGCGCCGGCGACGGCCGCGTACGCTCCCGGCGGACCCTGACCGTGAAGATCCCGGCCGGTGTCGACAACGGCACCCGCATCCAGCTCGCCGGTGAGGGCGAGGTCGGGCCGGGCGGTGGTCCCGCCGGTGACCTGTACGTCGAGATCCACGAGCTGCCGCACTCCACCTTCCAGCGGCGCGGCGACGACCTGCACTGCACGGTCACCATCCCGATGACCGCGGCGTGCCTCGGCACCAAGGTGCCGCTGGAGACGCTGGACGGCATGGAGGAGGTCGACATCCGTCCGGGCACCCAGTCCGGTCAGTCGATCCCGCTGCACGGCCGGGGCGTCACGCATCTGCGCGGCGGCGGCCGGGGCGACCTCATCGTCCACGTCGAGGTCCAGACCCCGACCAAGCTCGACCCCGAACAGGAACGCCTGCTGCGCGAGCTGGCCAAGCTGCGCGGCGAGGAACGCCCGCAGGGGCAGTTCCAGCCTGGGCAGCAGGGGTTGTTCTCGCGGTTGAAGGACGCGTTCAACGGGCGCTGAGGTCCCGTTTTACGGTCCCTGACCGCTGATAATGCCGCTGGCATATGTCAGGGGAAGGCCGGATTCGGACTTGTTCGGAGGACGTGACAACATGCCGTCATGTCCTCCGCACTGACCGATCTCTTCACTTATCCGATCGTGCAGGCCCCCATGGCGGGCGGTGTCTCCGTGCCGCAGCTCGCCGCCGCCGTCTCCGAGGCGGGCGGGCTCGGGTTCCTCGCCGCCGGGTACAAGACCGCCGACGGCATGTACCAGGAGATCAAGCAGCTGCGGAGCCTGACCGGCCGCCCCTTCGGCGTGAACCTCTTCATGCCGCAGCCGGAGTACGCCGAGTCCGGTGCGGTCGAGGTCTACGCCCACCAGCTGGCCGGCGAGGCCGCCTGGTACGAGACCGAGCTCGGCGACCCGGACAGCGGCCGGGACGACGGCTACGACGCCAAGCTCGCCGTGCTGCTGGACAACCCGGTGCCGGCGGTCTCGTTCCACTTCGGCGTGCCGAGCCGGGACGCGCTCGACTCGCTGCGCCGGGCCGGCACCGTCACCCTGGTCACCGCGACCACCGCCGAGGAGGCCCTCGCGGTGGAGCGGGCCGGGGCCGACGCGGTCATCGCGCAGGGCGTGGAGGCCGGCGGCCACCAGGGCGCCCACCGGGACATCCAGGAGAACGACCGCTCCGGCATGGGCCTCCTCTCACTGATCGCCCAGGTCCGCGAGACCGTGAGCATCCCGATCGTCGCCGCCGGCGGCATCATGCGCGGCAGCCAGATCGCCGCGGCCAGGGCGGCCGGCGCGAGCGCGGCCCAGCTGGGCACCGCGTTCCTCGCCACCCCCGAGTCCGGCGCGAACGCCCTGCACAAGCAGGCGCTGACCAACCCGCTGTTCGCCCGCACCGAGCTGACCCGCGCCTTCTCCGGCCGCCCGGCCCGCGGCCTGGTCAACCGGTTCCTGCGCGAGCACGGCCCGTACGCCCCCGCCGCCTACCCGGAGGTCCACCACCTGACCTTGCCGCTGCGCAGGGCCGCCGCCAAGGCCGGAGACGCGCAGGGCATGGCGCTGTGGGCGGGCCAGGGGCACCGGATGGCGCGCGACCTGCCGGCCGGGCAACTGGTCGAGGTGCTGGCCGCCGAGGCCGAGGCGGCGACGACAGCGTTGTCCCAGGGCGGTGCCCGATGACCGCGCCCGTCTTCGTGGTCGACTCCCTGGAGGGTGTGGGCCCCGGCTCGGTCATCGACGTGACGGGCCCCGAAGGGCGGCACGCGGTCTCCGTACGGCGGCTTCAGCCCGGCGAGGCCGTGGTGGTCACCGACGGGCAGGGCCGGGGGGCGGCCGGGGTCGTCCTCAGCGCGGAGGGCAAGGACCACCTGGTCGTCGAGCCCTTCGAGTTCCCGGTGGAACCCGAACCCAGCCCCCGGATCACCGTCGTCCAGGCCCTGCCCAAGGGCGACCGCGGTGAGCTCGCCGTGGAGACGATGACCGAGACCGGCGTCGACGCGGTCGTGCCCTGGGCGGCGTCCCGCTGCATCACCCAGTGGAAGGGCGAGCGCGGTCTGAAGGCGCTCGGCAAGTGGCGCGCCACCGCCCGCGAGGCCGGCAAGCAGTCCCGGCGGCTGCGCTTCCCGGACGTCGCGGACGCGGCGACGAGCAAGCAGGTTGCCCAGCTTCTCGCCAAAGCCGACTTCGCCGCCGTCCTGCACGAGGACCGGGACTACCCGAGCGAGTCGCTGGCCGCCGCCGAACTCCCCGCCGAGGGCGAGATCGTGCTGGTGGTAGGGCCCGAAGGAGGTGTCTCCCCGGAGGAGTTGGCGCTCTTCGAGGAGGCGGGCGCGAAGGCCTACCGGCTCGGGCGTACCGTACTGCGTACATCGACCGCCGGGACCGCCGCGGTGGCCCTGCTCCTGGGCCGTACCGGCCGCTGGTCCTGACCGCTGGGGGAAGACCGTGGAACTCGCCCAAGTACGGCTGCTGGTCAGCGACTTCGCCGCCTGCTACCGGTTCTACGCCGAGGTGCTCGGCCTGAAGCCGCAGTCCGGCGCGTCCGGGGGGCCGTACGAGAAGTTCAGCCCCGCCACCGGCTCCGCCGGAATCGCGATACAGGACCGCTCGATGATGGCCGAGGTCCTGGACGAGCTGGGCGACACCGCGACAGGCCACCGCTCCCTGGTGGTGCTGCGCGTCGACGACCTCGACTCCTACTGCGCGGAGATCACCGGCCGCGGCGCCACCCTCCTGCACGGCCCGGCCCCCATGACCGAGCGCATGCGGGTCGCCCACCTCAAGGACCCGGAGGGCAATGTGGTGGAACTCCAGGAATGGCTGCTGCTGCGCACCTGACGGAGCGCCACTCGAAGGTGGGGCGTCCGAACACTCGAGTGGCCATATGCGCCCTACCGCCCCGTCCCCGTCGGTGGCACGCTGCCCTGCATGGGGGCTTTCAGGCACATTCGGTACCGGCCCCGCCGGGCGCGGGCGGCGGCAGTGGCGGGGCTCGCGGCGGTGGCCGTGGGCGGCGTCGTGGCGTGCGAGCCGACCGATCTGAGTTCGGCGTCGGTGGCGTACACGACGGACAGGACCGCGACCGCGGAGCTGGAGCGGCAGCACGTGAAGGTGCAGTGGCTCACCTGCACGGGCAGCTACGGCGGCAAGGGCTACACCCCGGGGAAGACACCGTCGCCGAGCGAGAGCACGGTCGTCACCGTCGACTGCCAGGGACAGACGGACGACGGACGGAAGATCACCGTCACCGGCAAGGTCACCAAGGCCGTCGACGGCGCGTGCGTACGCGGCGATCTCACCGCGAAGGTCGGCGGCAAGGAGTGGTTCCACGTGGACGGGCTGGGCAACTGCGACGCCAAGCCCGGACCCACGTACACCCCGCCCGTCACCTACCGGCCCTCGAACGGGCAGCCCCGCCCCACCGTCACCGTCACGGTCACCAGGACCATCTGGTGCAAGGGCGACCCGACCTGCTGGCCCGTCGAGGGCAAGTGATCGGAAACCGGACCCGCGGACGCCGTCCGCTGCGTAGGGTGATCGGGTGACCCAGGGCGCATCCACCACGACAGCGGCAACCCCGGCATACCTCCGATACCCGCACGTGCGAGGCGAGTTGGTCGCCTTCACCGCCGAGGACGACGTGTGGCTCGCCCCGCTCGACGGCGGGCGGGCCTGGCGGGTCAGCGCCGACAACGTACCGGTGACCCATCCGCGCATCTCGCCCGACGGCACGACGGTCGCCTGGACCTCCACCCGCGACGGCGCCCCCGAGGTGCACATCGCCCCCGTCACCGGCGGCCCGGCGAAGCGGCTGACGCACTGGGGGAGTTGGCGCACCCAGGTGCGGGGCTGGACCCCCGGCGGACAGGTCCTGGCGCTCAGCACCCAGGGCCAGGCCAGCCTGCGCCGCAGCTGGGCCCACGCGGTCCCGCTCGACGGCGGACCCGCCTCCACCCTGCCGCACGGGCCCGTCGGGGAGGTGGCGTACGGCCCGGCCACCGTGCTGCTGTCCGCGCCGATGGGCCGCGAGGCCGCCTGGTGGAAGCGCTACCGGGGCGGTACGGCGGGCAAGTTGTGGATCGACCGGGCCGCCGAAGGCGAAGCCGCCGGAGGTGAAGGAGGAGCCGGCGAGTTCGTACGGCTGCACGAGGAACTCGACGGGAACATCGAGTACCCGGTGTGGGCGGGGGAGCGCATAGCCTTCCTGTCGGACCACGAGGGCACCGGAGCGCTGTACTCCTCCCTCGCCGACGGCTCCGACCTGCGCCGGCACACCCCGCTCGACAGCTTCTACGCCCGGCACGCCGCGGGCGACGGCACCCGCGTCGTCTACACCGCCGCCGGTGAACTGTGGCTCCTGGACGACCTGGACGGCGCCGAGCCCCGCCGGCTCGACATCCGGCTCGGCGGGCCGCGCCTGGACCTCCAGTCGCACCCGGTGAACGCCGGCCGCTGGTTCGACTCCGCCGCCCCCGACCACACCGCGCGCGGCAGCGCCGTCGAGGTGCGCGGCGCCGTCCACTGGGTCACCCACCGCTCCGGGCCCGCCCGCGCGCTCGCCGCGCGGCCCGGCGTCCGGGCCCGGCTGCCCCGGGCCTTCCGCGCCGACGGCGAGGAATGGGCGGTGTGGGTGACCGACGCCGAGGGCGACGACGCCCTGGAGTTCGCCCCCGCCACCGGACTCGCGCCCGGCGCCACCCCCAGGCGGCTCGCCGCCGGACAGCTCGGCCGGGTCCTGGAGCTGACCATGGCCCCCGACGGCAGCCGGGCCGCCGTCGCCGCGCACGACGGACGGCTGCTGCTCGTCGAGCGGGAGACCGGCGAGGTCCGCGAGGTCGACCGCAGCGAGGACGGCGAGGTCTCCGGGCTGGTCTTCTCTCCCGACTCGGCCTGGCTCGCCTGGTCCCACCCCGGCCCCCGCCCCCTGTCCCAGCTGCGGCTCGCCCACACCACCGACCTGTCGGTCACCGACGCGACCCCGCTGCGCTTCCAGGACTACGCGCCCGCCTTCACCCTCGACGGCAAGCACCTCGCCTTCCTCTCCACCCGCGCCTTCGACCCGGTCTACGACGAGCACGTCTTCGACCTGGCCTTCGTCGTCGGCTCCCGCCCCTACCTGATCACCCTCGCCGCCACCACCCCCTCGCCGTTCGGCCCGCAGCGGCACGGCCGCCCCTTCGACGCGCCCGACAAGGACGAGACCCCCGACAGCGAGGGCACCCCGGCCACCCGGATAGACCTGGAGGGGCTCGCCGACCGGATCGTGCCCTTCCCGGCCGAGGCCGCCCGCTACTCCAACCTGCGCGCCGCCAAGGACGGGGTGCTGTGGCTGCGCCACCCGGTGCGCGGCGTCCTCGGCGCCTCCCGGGCCACCCCCGACGACCCCGACCCCAAGACCGAACTGGAGCGCTACGACCTCGCCCAGCAGCGCATCGAGCACCTCGCCGCCGACGCCGACCACTTCGAGGTCAGCGGCGACGGCAAACGCGTCCTGCTGTGGACCGACGGCCGGCTCCGGGTCGTCCCCAGCGACCGGCGCGCCTCCACCGACGACGACGGCGACGCCTCCGTCACCGTCGACCTCGCGCGGGTGAGGCAGACCGTCGACCCGGCCGCCGAGTGGCGCCAGATGTACGACGAGACCGGCCGCATCATGCGCGACCACTTCTGGCGGGCGGACCTGGGCGGCGTCGACTGGGACGGCGTCCTCGACCGCTACCGCCCGGTGCTGGACCGCATCGCCACCCGCGACGACCTCGTCGACCTGCTGTGGGAGGTGCACGGCGAACTCGGCACCTCGCACGCGTACGTCACGCAGTACGGCGCACACGGCGGCGGCCCCCGGCAGGGCCTCCTCGGCGCCGACATCTCCCGCCACGAGGACGGCAGCTGGCGCATCGACCGCATCCTGCCCGCGGAGACCTCCGACCCCGACGCCCGCGCCCCGCTCGCCGCGCCCGGCGTCGCGGTGCGCGCCGGGGACGCGATCGTCGCCGTCGCCGGGCACCCCGTCGACCCGGTGACCGGTCCGGGCCCGCTGCTCGTCGGCACGGCCGGCCAGGCGACCGAGCTGACCATCTCACCCGCCGGCGGCGGCGAGCCGCGGCACGCGGTGGTGGTCCCGATCGCCGACGAGGAGCCGCTGCGCTACCACGCCTGGGTCGCCGACCGGCGCGCCCACGTCCACGAGCTCTCCGGCGGCCGGCTGGGCTACCTCCACGTGCCCGACATGCAGGCCCCCGGCTGGGCCCAGATCCACCGCGACCTGCGGGTGGAGGTGGCTCGCGAGGGGCTCGTCGTCGACGTCCGGGAGAACCGCGGCGGCCACACCTCCCAGCTGGTCGTGGAGAAGCTGGCCCGGCGGATCGTCGGCTGGGTCCGGCCACGCGGCCTCAGGCCCTACAGCTACCCGCAGGACGCGCCCCGGGGCCCGGTCGTCGCGGTCGCCAACGAGTTCTCCGGCTCCGACGGCGACATCGTCAACGCGGCGATCAAGGCGCTGGGCATCGGTCCGGTCGTCGGCACCCGCACCTGGGGCGGGGTCGTCGGCATCGACAGCCGCTACCACCTGGTCGACGGCACGCTGATCACCCAGCCCAAGTACGCCTTCTGGCTGGAGGGTTACGGCTGGAGCGTGGAGAACCACGGGGTCGACCCGGACGTGGAGGTGGTCCAGCGCCCGCAGGACTGGGCCGCCGGCCGGGACGTCCAGCTGGACGAGGCGGTGCGGATGGCGCTGGCCGCGCTGGAGGACAACCCGGCGAAGACCCCGCCGTCATCGCCGAGCCTGGACTGACACCCCGGGTCGATACGATGCCCCCGTACTGGATCACCGGCGTGAGGAGGCACACGCATGGCAGGGCAAGAAGGCGGCACGCCGCAGGACGACTGCCTGTTCTGCAAGATCGTCGCGGGGCAGGTTCCGGCGACGATCGTCCGTGAGACCGAGACGACCGTCGCCTTCCGCGACATAAACCCCCAGGCACCCACTCACGTGCTGGTGATCCCCAAGGCGCACTACCGGGACGCCGCCGCGCTCGCCGCCGGCGCACCGCAGCTCGCCGCCGACGTCCTGGCCGAGACCCAGGCGGTCGCCGACGACGAGAAGCTGGAGAGCTACCGCGTCGTCTTCAACACCGGCAGCGGCGCAGGCCAGACGGTGTGGCACGCGCACGCCCACGTCCTGGGCGGCCGCGGCCTCCAGTGGCCCCCCGGGTAAGCAGCCATGTCCGTACGCGAGTTGGTCGTCCTCGGCACCGCCAGCCAGGTCCCGACCCGGCACCGCAACCACAACGGCTATCTGCTGCGCTGGGACGGCGAGGGCATCCTGTTCGACCCCGGCGAGGGCACGCAGCGCCAGATGCTGCGCGCCGGGGTCGCCGCGCACGACCTGAACCGGATCTGCGTCACCCACTTCCACGGCGACCACTCCCTCGGGCTCGCCGGGGTCATCCAGCGCATCAACCTGGACCAGGTCCCGCACCCGGTCACCGCGCACTTCCCGCGCTCCGGGCAGCGCTTCTTCGACCGGCTGCGGCACGCGACGGCCTACCGGGAGACGGTCGCCCTCACCGAGGCACCGGTCGACGCCGACGGGGACCTCGCGGTGACCGCCTCGTACACCCTCCAGGCCCGCAGGCTCTCCCACCCCGTGGAGTCCTTCGGCTACCGGCTGGTCGAGCCCGACGGGCGCCGCATGCTGCCCGAGCGGCTGGCCGCGCACGGCATCAAGGGGCCGGACGTGGGCCGCATCCAGCGGGAGGGGACGCTCGACGGTGTCGCCCTGGACGACGTCAGCGAGGTGCGGCGCGGGCAGCGGTTCGCGTTCGTCATGGACACCCGGCTGTGCGACGGGGTGCACGCGCTCGCCGAGGGCTGCGACATGCTGGTCATCGAGTCCACCTTCCTCGACGAGGACGAGGCCCTCGCCGTCGAGCACGGCCATCTGACGGCCGGCCAGGCGGCGCGGGTGGCCCGGGACGGCGGTGTACGCCACCTCGTCCTCACCCACTTCAGCCAGCGCTACTCCGAACCTGACGAGTTCGAGCGGCAGGCGCGGGCGGCGGGTTTCGAGGGGGAGCTGACCGTGGCGCACGATCTTCAGCGGGTGCCGGTTCCGAAACGGCGGTAAAGCGGCCGTACGATGCTTTGATGCCCCTCCCCAAAGCAGAACTGCACCTCCACATCGAAGGCACCCTCGAGCCCGAGCTGGCGTTCCTGCTCGCCGAGCGCAACGGCGTCACCCTGCCGTACGCGGACACCGACGAGCTGCGCAAGGCGTACCAGTTCGAGGACCTCCAGTCCTTCCTGAACCTGTACTACGAGCTGATGGCCGCCCTGCGCACCGAGCAGGACTTCGCCGACCTGGCCGACGCCTACCTCGCCCGCGCCGCCGCCCAGGGCGTGCGGCACGCGGAGATCTTCTTCGACCCGCAGGCGCACATCTCCCGGGGCGTCGGCATGGGCACGGTCGTGGAGGGGCTCTGGCGGGCGCTCGGCCGCAGCGCGGAGAACCACGGCGTCACCACCAAGCTGATCATGTGCTTCCTGCGGGACGAGTCCGCCGAGTCGGCCATGGAGACCCTGGAGGCGGGCAGGCCCTACCTCGACCGGATCACCGGCATCGGCCTGGACTCGGCCGAGGTCGGCCACCCGCCGGTGAAGTTCCGCGAGGTGTACGAGGCAGCCGCCGCGCTCGGACTGCGCCGGGTGGCGCACGCCGGTGAGGAGGGCCCACCGGAGTACATCACCGAGGCGCTGGACGTGCTCGGCGTGGAGCGCGTCGACCACGGCCTGCGCTGCGTGGAGGACCCGGCGCTGGTCGCCCGGCTGGTCCGCGACCGGATCCCGCTGACCCTGTGCCCCCTGTCCAACGTCCGGCTCCGCGCCGTCGACGTCCTCGCCGACCACCCGCTGCCCGCCATGCTCGACGCGGGCCTGCTCTGCACGGTCAACTCCGACGACCCCGCCTACTTCGGCGGTTACGCCGGTGACAACTTCCGAGCCGTCCGCGAGACGCTGGGCCTGACCGACGACCGCCTGCGTGAACTGGCCCGGAACTCTTTCCTCGCGTCCTTCCTGGACGACGACGAGGAGCTCCGGGCCCGTTACCTGGCGGAGGTCGAGGCGTACGAGTTCGACTAGCCGCCGGTTCGAGCACGGGGCGTCGAGAGGGGGGGGCGCGTCGGCTAGTTCGCGGAAGTGGCGGCGTACGAGTTCGGGGACGCCGTGTCGTAGGCCTGGCGGGTGGGGGTGGCCGGGGTGTCCACCGGGACCTCCACCACCTCCACCGTGGCGGCGACCGGCACGGGACGCCGGGTCGTGCGCAGTGCCACCGCCGTCATCGGGGCCGCGATCAGCAGCAGCCCGACGGCCAGGACCTCGCCCATGACGGGGAAGCCCGCCCGCGCGGACAACACACTGCCGGCCAGCGGACCCGCCGCCGTGCCCAGGGAGCCGGCGGAGCCGACCAGGACCGCCCAGCGGCCGCGCGGGTCGAGGGAGACGGCGAGGCCGATCAGGTACGACAGCACGATCGGGTAGAGCGCGTTCCAGGCGATCTCGCCCGCCGCGAAGGCCGGCAGGTCCCTCGCCGACGCGCTGAACGCGATGCAGGCCGCGATGAGCGCCGTACCTGCCCCGACCGGCACCGCCCGGCCGAGCCGCGGCCCGAGCGCGCCCGCCCCGACGACCCCGAGCAGCCCGGCGCCGAGCGCGACCGCGAACACCGCGCCGACGGTCACCTCGGTGAGGTGCGCCTGGGCCAGGCCGATCCGGCCGCTGACGCCCCACAGGGCGTTCTGGGCCAGGGACCAGCAGGGCATCGCGGCGGCGAGGAGCAGGCCGGAGCGAAGGTGCGGGAGGGGGCCCCGTGCGACATGGCCGCGGGCGGCGCCGGCAGGGGCGGACAGGCGGCCGGTGAGCGGCCACACCGCGAGCGCGGCGAGCGCGATGGCGGCCAGCGGCTGCCCGTGGCCCGGACCGAGGTGCGGGACCGTCAGATACACGACGCCCGCGAGGGCGGAGACGCTGAGCAGGCCGAGCGTGGTGACCCGGTGCGGATCGTGCCGGGCGGCGATACCGGTGGCGGCGACCGCGGTGACCGTGCCCGAGCCGAACCCGCCGAGGACCGCGCCCGCGACGACGGCCGGTACCGCGCCGGTGAGCGCGGCGCCGCCGTAGCCGAGGACGGCCAGCGTGAGCCCGATCCGGGCGAGCGCGCGGGCCCCGATCCGCTCGACCCTGGAGGCCAGCAGGAACCCCGCCGCGGCCGAACTCAGCAGCAGCGCACTGCCGATGGCCCCGGCCTGGGTGGCGGAGAGGGGAAGCCCCGAGTCGAGCCTGCCGACGGTGGTGGGCAGGAGGTACGGGGCGAGGTACCCGGCCGTGAAAAGGGCGACGAGGGGCCAGGGCGTGGTGCGGGGGGAGGACACGGGCGTTCCCAGGGCATGCGAAAGGAGCGGCTCAAGAAGAGGGAGAGGGCGCAGGCCGTCGACGGACAGGAGCGCGCGAGCAAGTTGTATCAAGCACGCGGTTGCGGAAGAAGCGCGAAGAGCGCGTGAAGAACGTGATCTAGGTCACATTGTGTTTGGGGTTGGAGGAGTCGGGTAATCGAGCGGGCTTTCGCTGGTGGGTTACCGCCAGTGCACCGCTCCGCCCGCAGCGGGCGCCGTCGTCTCGATCCTCGCCCTGATCTCCCGCATCACCGCCACGATCCGCTCCTCGTGACCCGGTGTCAGCCGGGCCACCGGCACCGAGCAGCTGATCGCGTCCTGGGCGGGGGAGTCGTAGCGCAGGGCGAAGCCGAAGCCCACGATGCCGAGGACGCCCTCCTCGCGGTCGACCGAGTAGCCGCGGGCCCGGGTCTCGGCGAGGTCGGCCGCCAAGGACTCCCGGGTCGTGCGGGAGTTGGGCGTCAGCGCCGTGTACGGCCCCTCGGGCAGCTCGGCGTCCGGGTGCTCCGCGAGGAGCGCCTTGCCGAGCGCGCCGGCGTGCGCGGGCAGCCGCCGCCCCACCCGGCTGATGGTCCGCAGGTATTCGTGCGACTCCCGCGTCGCCAGGTACGCCACGTCCCGGCCGTCCAGCCGCCCCAGATGGATGGTCTCGCCGAGCGTCTCGGACGCCTCGTCGAGGAAGGGGCGTGCGGCGCGCACCCGCGGGTCGGAGTCCAGGTAGCCGGTGCCGGTGAGCAGCGCGTGGATGCCGATGCCGTACAGGGACCCGGTGACGTCCGTGCGTACCCAGCCCCTGCCGATGAGGGTCTGGAGCAGCGCGTACATCGAACTGCGCGGCACGCCGAGCTCGTCCGCCAGCTCCTGAAGCCGCGCCGGGCGGTCCCCGCGCGCGGCGAGCACCTCCAGCAGCTCGACCGTCCGTGCCGCGGACTTCACCTCGCGGACGCCCCCTGTCTCCATGGGGCCGATCGTAATCGGGACGGGTCGGACCATTGACGGTCGTCGTTCGCGTATCTAATCTTCATCTACGTACGTGGATTACGTCTACATGGGGAGATGCTGAGGGTGAACGGCACTACGGACCGGCTGCGGGCCGGGATGGCGAACGGTGTGCTGTCGTTCCCGCTGACGAGCTTCCACGCGGACGGCTCCCTCGACCCCGACGGCTTCCGCGCCCATGTCGCGGACCGGATCGCCACCGCCCCGGGAGCCGTCTTCCCCGCCTGCGGCACGGGCGAGTTCTTCTCACTGGACGAGGACGAGTACCGCCAGGTCGTCTCCATCGCGGTCCAGGAGGCGGCGGGCCGCGTGCCCGTCGTGGCGGGCGTCGGATACGGCTGGGCGCAGGCCGTACGGTTCGCGCGCATCGCCGAGGAGGCCGGCGCCGACGCGCTCCTCGTCCTGCCGCACTACCTCGTCGCCGCCCCGCAGGACGGACTGGTCGCCCAGCTGGAACACATCGCGGCCCGCACCCGGCTCCCGCTCATCGCCTACCAGCGCGGCCAGGTCGCCTTCGGCACGGACGCCTTCCGGCGGATCACGGAGATCCCCGGCGTCATCGGCCTCAAGGACGGCCACAGCGACCTCGACCGCCTCCAGCGCCTCACCCTGGCCGCCCCCGAGGGCTTCCTGTTCTTCAACGGAGCCGCCACCGCCGAGATCCAGGCCCGCGCCTACGCCACCGTCGGCGTCCCCGCCTACTCCTCCGCCGTGCACGCCTTCGCCCCCGAGATCGCGAACGCCTTCTTCACCGCGCTCAGGGGCGGCGACGACGGCACGGCCGGCAAGCTGCTGCGCGACTTCTACGTCCCGCTCGTCGAACTCCGCGACCGGGTGCCCGGCTACGCCGTGTCGCTGGTGAAGGCGGCGGCCCGGCTGCGCGGCCATCCGGTGGGTCCCGTGCGCGCCCCGCTCACCGACCCGTCGGCCGCCGACCTGGCCGATCTGAAGACCCTGCTCGCCTCCGGACTCGACCTCGTAGGAGCCACCCTGTGAACCTCACCATCGAGAGCGTCCGCCTCACCCCGATCCTGGTCGCCGACCCGCCCCTGCTCAACACGCAGGGCGTGCACCAGCCGTACACGCCCCGGCTCATCGTGGAGGTCGTGACGGCCGACGGGATCACGGGCGTCGGCGAGACCTACGGCGACACCAAGTACCTGGAGCTCGCCCGCCCGTTCGCCGACGGGCTGGTCGGCCGGCAGGTCGGCGATCTCAACGGCCTGTTCACCCTCGCGGACGAGGTGTCCGTGGACGCCTCCCGGGTCTCCGGCCAGGTCGACGTCGGCGGGCTGCGCGGGGTGCAGACCGCCGACAAGCTGCGGCTGTCCGTCGTCTCCGGCTTCGAGGTCGCCTGCCTCGACGCCCTCGGCAAGGCCCTCGGCCTGCCGGTGCACGCGCTGCTCGGCGGCAAGGTGCGGGACACGGTCGAGTACAGCGCGTACCTCTTCTACAAGTGGGCCGGCCACCCGGAAGGCGTTCCGGCGGAGCAGGACGACTGGGGTGCCGCCGTCGACCCGGCCGGAGTCGTCGAACAGGCCCGGAAGTTCACGGAGCGGTACGGGTTCACCTCCTTCAAGCTCAAGGGCGGCGTCTTCCCGCCGCACGAGGAGATCGCGGCCGTACGGGCGCTGGCCGCTGCGTTCCCCGGGCACCCCCTGCGCCTTGACCCCAACGGCGCCTGGTCCGTGGAGACCTCGCTGAAGGTGGCGAAGGAGCTCGGGGACGTCCTGGAGTACCTGGAGGACCCGGCGCTCGGCACCCCCGCCATGGCCGAGGTGTCCGCCGGGACCGACGTGCCGCTGGCCACCAACATGTGCGTGACCACCTTCGCCGAGATCAAGGAGGCGTTCACGAAGGACGCCGTCCAGGTCGTCCTGTCCGACCACCACTACTGGGGCGGCCTGCGCAACACCCAGCAGCTCGCCGCGATCTGCCGCACCTTCGGCGTCGGGGTGTCCATGCACTCCAACACCCACCTGGGGATCAGCCTGGCCGCGATGACCCACGTCGCGTCCACGGTCCCCAACCTCCACCACGCCTGCGACTCGCACTACCCCTGGCAGTCCGAGGACGTGCTCACCGAGCGGCTGACCTTCACCGGCGGCCGGCTCGCCGTGCCGGACGCACCCGGGCTCGGCGTGGAACTCGACCAGGAGAAGCTGGCGTTCCTGCACCGCCGCTGGGCTCAGGACGACGGCTCGCTGCGGGACCGCGACGACGCGGCGGCGATGCGCGTCGCCGACCCGCGGTGGGTCACGCCGTCCGTGCCGCGCTGGTAAGCCCCCGAGGTCACCGCCCACCCCGGCGGCACGCCCCCCGCCGGGTGGGCGAAGTGGTGCACACTGGCCAGATCCGCACCACGGCAGGGAGCGCCATCGTGACCGCGTCCAACGCGTTTGCCGGATTCGCCGGAGAGGAACGGGAGCACCTCGGAGAGGCCCCGCACGCCCACGCCCACGTCGACCCGCTCTCCGCCGTGCGCTCGTCGGCCGACCCGCCCTGGGACGTCTACCTCACCGGCACCGTCTTCCTGGACATCGTCTTCACCGGCCTCGACACCGCCCCGGTGCGCGGGACCGAGTCCTGGGCGCGCGGGATGGGCTCCAGCCCCGGCGGCGTCGCCAACATGGCCACGGCACTGGCCCGCCTGGGCCTGCGGACCTCGCTCGCGGCGGCCTTCGGGGACGACCACTACGGCGAGTACTGCTGGGACGCGCTCGAACAGGGCGAGGGCATCGACCTCTCCGCCTCCCGCACCGTCCCCGGCTGGCACTCCCCGGTGACCGTCTCCATGGCCTACGAGGGCGAGCGCACGATGGTCTCCCACGGCCACGAACCGCCCCCCGAGGAGCCCGCCCCCGACTGCCCGCCCCGCGCGCGGGCGGCCGTCGCCTCGCTGACCCCGGGCCGGCGGGCGCGCTGGATCGCACAGGCGGCGAGCGAGGGCACCCGGATCTTCGCCGACGTGGGCTGGGACGACACCGGCGCCTGGGACCTGACCGGACTGGCCGACCTGGAGCACTGCGAGGCGTTCCTGCCGAACGCCGAGGAAGCCATGCGCTACACGGGCGCCGACTGCCCGCGCGCGGCGGCCCGCGCCCTCTGCGAGTACGTACCGGTGGCGGTGGTCACCCTCGGCGCCGAGGGCGCCTACGCGGTGGACCGGCGCACCGGCGAGAGCGCCGAGGTGCCCGCGATCGCCGTCGAGGCCCTCGACCCCACCGGCGCCGGGGACGTCTTCGTCGCCGGTTTCGTCACCGGCACCCTCGCGGGCTGGCCGCTGGCGGACCGCCTCGCCTTCGCCGGGCTGACCGCCGCGCTGTCCGTCCAGGAGTTCGGCGGCTCCCTGTCGGCCCCGGGGTGGGCGGAGATCGGCGCGTGGTGGCGCCGCGTCCAGTCGGTGGCCGGCCAGGACCCCGCGGCCCTGCGCCGGTACGCGTTCCTGGCCGGCCTGGCCCCCCAGGAGCCGCTCACCGCGTGGCCCCGGCGCAGGGCGGTGCCGACGATCGGGTTCGGACGGTCGGCCTGACGGTGTCCGGTGCCGGCCGGCTTCACGGTCACGGAGACAAGTCCCCCGGAGAAAAGTCCTACGGTCTTGTCAGCCCCCCGTCGTACTCTTGATAGCGCGAGGCCGCCCTCAGCTACGCGGCCGTTACGAGGAGGAACCGCAGGCCTTAAGAGCCGGCCCATGACTCAGACACCCACAGCTCGCACCCCCGCGCAGGAGCAGGCGAAAGCACAGATCACCGTCCCCGCCCAGCACCCCATGGTCACCGTACTGGGGTCCGGCGACTCCCTCCTGCGCGTGATCGAGAAGGCCTTCCCGGCGGCCGACATCCACGTCCGGGGCAATGAGATCAGCGCGGTCGGCGACGCGGCGGAAGTCGCCCTCATCCAGCGCGTGTTCGACGAGATGATGCTGGTGCTCCGCACCGGGCAGCCGATGACGGAGGACGCAGTGGAACGCTCGATCGCCATGCTGAAGGCGAGCGAGGCAGGGACGAGCGACGGGCAGGAGACCCCGGCCCAGGTACTGACGCAGAACATCCTGTCCTCGCGCGGCCGCACGATCCGCCCCAAAACGCTGAACCAGAAGCGGTACGTCGACGCCATCGACAAGCACACCATCGTCTTCGGCATCGGCCCCGCCGGCACCGGCAAGACCTACCTGGCCATGGCCAAGGCGGTGCAGGCCCTCCAGTCCAAGCAGGTCAACCGCATCATCCTGACCCGCCCCGCGGTCGAGGCCGGCGAGCGGCTGGGCTTCCTGCCCGGCACGCTCTACGAGAAGATCGACCCCTACCTGCGCCCGCTCTACGACGCGCTGCACGACATGCTCGACCCGGACTCGATCCCCAGGCTCATGGCCGCCGGGACCATCGAGGTCGCGCCGCTCGCCTACATGCGCGGTCGCACACTCAACGACGCCTTCATCATCCTGGACGAGGCCCAGAACACGAGCCCCGAGCAGATGAAGATGTTCCTCACCCGCCTCGGCTTCGACTCGAAGATCGTGATCACGGGTGACGTGACCCAGGTCGACCTGCCGACCGGCACCAAGTCCGGTCTGCGGCAGGTGCAGGACATCCTGGAGGGGCTCGACGACGTCCACTTCTCCCGGCTGTCGTCCCACGATGTCGTACGGCACAAGCTGGTGGGCCGTATCGTCGACGCGTACGAGGAGTACGACAGCAGGCACGGCACCGAGAACGGCACCCACAAGGGCGGCCGGGCCAGGACCGGAGCGAAGGCCACCAAGGGGAAGTAGACCAGCACGACCATGTCGATCGACGTCAACAACGAGTCCGGAACCGAGGTCGACGAGCAGGCGATCCTCGACATCGCCCGCTACGCACTCGCTCGGATGCGCATCCACCCGCTCTCCGAGCTCTCGGTGATCGTCGTGGACGCCGGCGCCATGGAGCAGCTGCACATCCAGTGGATGGACCTGCCCGGACCGACCGATGTCATGTCCTTCCCGATGGACGAGCTCCGGCCGCCCGGCAAGGACGACGAGGAGCCCCCGCAGGGGCTCCTCGGCGACATCGTGCTCTGCCCGGAGGTCGCCGCCAAGCAGGGGGCGGAGGCGCCCACGCAGCACTCCATGGACGAGGAGCTCCAGCTGCTCACCGTCCACGGCGTGCTGCACCTGCTCGGCTACGACCACGAGGAACCCGACGAGAAGGCCGAGATGTTCGGGCTCCAGGCCGCGATCGTGGACGGCTGGCGCGCCGAGCAGGGCCTGACCGGGCCGTCGCCGGCGCCGACGGTCTCGTAAGCGCGGCCCATGAGTCCTCAGATCGTCCTCGGCGCGATCGCCCTGGTCGTCGTGGCCTGGCTCGCCGCCTGCGCGGAGGCGGGCCTCGCCCGCGTCTCCAGCTTCCGGGCGGAGGAGGCGGTGAAGTCCGGGCGGCGCGGCAGCGCCAAGCTCGCCCAGGTCGCCGCCGACCCCACCCGCTACCTCAACGTGGCCCTGCTGGTCCGCGTCGCCTGCGAGATGGCGGCCGCCGCGCTGGTCACGTACGCCTGCCTGAAGGAGATCCACGGCACCGCCCAGGCCCTGCTCGTCGCGATCGGCGTCATGGTCCTGGTGTCGTACGTCGCCGTCGGCGTCTCCCCGCGCACCATCGGCCGCCAGCATCCGCTGAACACGGCGACCGCGGCGGCGTACGTCCTGCTGCCGCTGGCGCGGATCATGGGCCCGATCCCGTACCTGCTGATCCTCATCGGCAACGCGCTCACCCCCGGCAAGGGCTTCCGCCGCGGCCCCTTCGCCTCCGAGGCGGAGCTGCGCGCGCTCGTCGACCTCGCCGAGCAGGAGTCCCTGATCGAGGACGACGAGCGCCGCATGGTGCACTCCGTCTTCGAACTGGGCGACACCCTGGTCCGCGAGGTCATGGTCCCCAGGACCGACCTGGTCGTCATCGAGCGCTACAAGACCATCCGCCAGGCCCTCACCCTGGCCCTCAGGTCCGGCTTCTCCCGCATCCCCGTCACCGGCGAGAACGAGGACGACATCGTCGGGATCGTCTACCTGAAGGACCTGGTCCGCAAGACGCACATCAGCCGCGACGCCGAGAACGAGCTGGTGTCCACGGCGATGCGCCCCGCGTTCTTCGTGCCCGACACCAAGAACGCCGGCGATCTGCTGCGCGAGATGCAGAAGCAGCGCAACCACGTCGCCGTCGCCGTCGACGAGTACGGCGGCACCGCGGGCATCGTCACCATCGAGGACATCCTCGAGGAGATCGTCGGCGAGATCACCGACGAGTACGACCGTGAACTCCCGCCCGTCGAGGACCTCGGCGACGGCCGCCACCGGGTCACCGCCCGCCTCGACATCACCGACCTCGGCGAGCTGTACGGCCTGGAGGAGTACGACGACGAGGACGTGGAGACCGTCGGCGGCCTGCTGGCCAAGGCGCTGGGCCGGGTGCCCATCGCCGGGGGCTCCGCCGAGGTCGAACTGCCCGACGGGCGCAAGCTGCGTCTGACGGCGGAGGCGGCGGCCGGGCGACGGAACAAGATCGTGACGGTGCTGGTGGAGCCGGTGGCCCCCGAGGACCTGCCGGAGAACGAGGAGACGAAGCCGGAGTGACGCCCAAGGAGCTGCGCGCGTTCTGCCTGTCGTTCAACGCGGCGGTGGAGGACTTCCCGTTCAACCCGGAGATCTCGGTCTTCAAGGTGCTGGGCAAGATGTTCGCACTGAGCTGGCTGGACGACCGGCCGCTGAAGGTCAACCTCAAGTGCGACCCCGACGACGCGGTACGCCTCCGAACCGAGCACGAGGGCCTGATCGCTCCCGGCTACCACATGAACAAGCGCCACTGGAACACCGTCACCGTCGACGGCGAGCTCCCGGACCGCCTGGTCCGGGAGCTGATCGAGGACTCGTACGACCTGGTCGTCGCCGGGCTGCCCCGCGCCGACCGCCTCCGTCTCGACCGCCCCTGACTCCGTATGCTCGGGGCATGACCGACAGCAGCGCGCTCGCCCCCGAGGACCGCAAGATCGTCACCCTGGCCCGTTCCGCACGGGCCCGCAACGGTGTGCCGGAGGGTGCGGCGGTGCGGGACGAGACCGGCCGCACCTACGTCGCCGGGACCGTGGCCCTCGACTCCCTTCAGCTGAGCGCCCTGCGGACGGCGGTCGCGATGGCGGTGGCGTCCGGGGCGAAGTCCCTGGAGGCGGCGGCGGTGGTGACGGAAGCCGAGGGGGCCTCAGGGGAGGATCTCGCCGCCGTGCGGGACCTTGGCGGGGCCGGGACGCCGGTGCTGGTGGCTGCGCCCGATGGAACGGTTCGGCTGACCGTCTCGGCAGACTGAGGCCGATCAGCCAGAGGAACGCTCAGAAGCCCAGGCGGCGCAGCTGCTTCGGGTCCCGCTGCCAGTCCTTCGCCACCTTCACATGCAGGTCGAGGAAGACCGGCGTACCCAGCAGCGCCTCGATGTGCTTGCGGGACTTGATGCCGACCTCCTTCAGACGCTTGCCCTTGGGCCCGATGATGATGCCCTTCTGGCTGGGACGCTCGATGTAGACGTTGGCGTGGATGTCGAGCAGCGGACGGTCCGCGGGCCGGTCCTCGCGAGGAAGCATCTCCTCCACGACCACCGCGATGGAGTGCGGCAGCTCGTCGCGGACACCCTCCAGCGCCGCCTCACGGATGAGTTCCGCGATCATGACCTGCTCGGGCTCGTCCGTGAGGTCGCCCTCGGGGTACAGCGCCGGCCCCTCGGGGAGAAGCGGCACCAGGAGGTCCGCCAGCAGATCCACCTGCTTCGCGCCCACCGCCGACACCGGGACGATCTCCGCCCACTCGATGCCCAGCTCCTTGCCCAGCTGGTCGATGGCGATCAGCTGCTCGGCGAGGGACTTGGAGTCGACCAGGTCGGTCTTGGTGACGATGGCGACCTTGGGGGTCTTCCGGATCCCGGCCAGCTCCTTGGCGATGAAGCGGTCACCGGGGCCGATCTTCTCGTTCGCGGGCAGGCAGAAGCCGATCACGTCGACCTCGGCCCAGGTGGTGCGCACCACGTCGTTCAGCCGCTCGCCGAGCAGCGTGCGCGGCTTGTGGAGGCCCGGGGTGTCCACCAGGATCAGCTGCGCGTCCGGCCGGTGCACGATGCCGCGTACCGTGTGCCGCGTCGTCTGCGGCTGGTTCGCGGTGATCGCCACCTTCTGCCCGACCAGAGCGTTCGTGAGGGTGGACTTGCCCGCGTTGGGGCGGCCCACGAAGCAGGCGAAGCCGGCGCGGTGGACGGTTCCGCCCGACTCTTCGGATGACTGGGTACGAACGCTCATGGCGTTCATTGTCCCTGATCCACAGGGCCCCGCCGTACAACGGGGGACGACCGCCTCTCCCGTGAGGTTCCGGAAACCCGCCCGCAACGAAACGTCACGGAAACACACCCGTACGCAACCGGAAACGCACGCCGGTGACCCTCTGACGAGCCCCCACATCGTTGGAGACACCCGTGACCCTCGCCGCAGCACACGCCGCGCACGTCGACACCGGCGACACCGCCTGGCTGCTCGCCGCCACCGCCCTCGTCCTGCTGATGACCCCGGGCCTCGCCCTCTTCTACGGTGGCATGGTCCGCACGAAGAGCGTCCTCAACATGCTGATGATGAGCTTCGTGTCGATCGCTCTGGTGACGGTGGTGTGGCTGGCGGGGGGCTACTCGCTCGCCTTCGGCGACGACATCGGCGGCGGGCTCGTCGGCGGGCTCGACCACGCCGGAATGGCCGGTCTCGGCCCGGACAGCGTGCAGGGGACCGTCCCCACCCTGCTCTTCGCGACCTTCCAGCTCACGTTCGCGATCGTCACGGCCGCCCTGGTCAGCGGTGCGATCGCCGACCGGGCGAAATTCTCCGCGTGGCTGGTCTTCGTCCCCGTGTGGGCGCTGCTCGTATACGTTCCCGTCGCCCACTGGGTGTGGGGCCCGGGCGGCTGGATCCTGGACAAGCTCGGGGCACTCGACTTCGCGGGCGGCCTGCCGGTGGAGATCACCTCGGGAGCCTCCGGACTGGCGCTGTGCCTGGTCCTCGGGCCGCGGCTCGGGTTCAAGAAGGACGCCATGCGGCCGCACAACCTCCCCATGGTCGTCCTCGGCGCCGGCCTGCTCTGGTTCGGCTGGTTCGGGTTCAACGCGGGCTCCGCGCTCGGCGCGAACGGCCTGGCCGCCGCGGCCTTCCTCAACACCCTCGCCGCGGGCTGCACCGGCCTGCTCGGCTGGCTCTTCGTCGAGCAGAAGCGCGACGGCCACCCCACCACCCTGGGCGCGGCCTCGGGCGCCGTGGCCGGTCTGGTCGCCATCACCCCCTCCTGCGGCTCCGTCTCCCTGCTGGGCGCCCTGGTGGTCGGCCTCGCCGCCGGCGCCCTGTGCAGTTACGCCGTGAGCTGGAAGTTCAAGCTGAACTACGACGACTCACTCGACGTCGTCGGCGTCCACCTGGTCGGCGGAATCGTCGGCACCCTCCTCATCGGCCTCTTCGCCGAGAAGGCGATGACCGGCGGCGCGGAGGGTCTCTTCTACGGCGGTGGCGCCGGCCAGCTCGGCAAGCAGCTGCTCGCCGTCGTGGTCGTCGCCGTGTACGCCTTCGGGATGACGTACGGCATCGGCAAGCTGCTCGACCGGACGATGGGCTTCCGGGCGAGCGAGGAGCAGGAGTACACCGGCCTGGACCTTACGGTGCACGCCGAGACGGCTTACGATCACGGAGTCCTGGGCCACGGCGCCCCGGTGTCCCAGTCCGTCCCCGCCGCCAAGAAAGTCGACACCCAGGCATGAAGCTCATCACCGCCGTCGTCAAGCCGTACCGCCTCGACGAGGTCAAGACCGCCCTCCAGGAGCTCGGTGTGCACGGCCTGACCGTGACCGAGGCCAGTGGGTACGGCCGGCAGCGCGGCCACACCGAGGTGTACCGCGGCGCCGAGTACCGGGTCGACCTGGTGCCCAAGGTCCGTATCGAGGTCGTCGTCGAGGACGCCGTCGCCGACGACGTGATCGACGCGATCGTCAGGGCCGCGCAGACGGGGAAGATCGGGGACGGGAAGGTGTGGGCTCTGCCGGTGGAGACGGTCGTACGGGTGCGGACGGGCGAGCGCGGCCCCGACGCGCTCTGAGCAGGGCTCCGGCCGCCACCCCGGCGGCGAAGACCACCGCCACCACCAGCCAGGGCAGCGCGAAGAAGGAGGCGCTCGCGGACTCGCGGGTGCCGGTGGCGCTGGCCGTCAGCCTCACGTCACCCCAGTCGAACTGGGGCGCGCCCCGCCAGGGTTCGCTGAGCCGCACCCGCTGCCCGGGCAGCAGCTCGGAGGGGATCTTCGTCAGGTCGCGGGCCAGCAGCGTGCGCCCGAACATGCCCGTCGCCTCCAGCCGCACCTTCGGGTCGAGGGTGACGTTGCCGGTGTTGTGCAGGGTGTAGGAGACGGTCGCCGTGCTGTCGCCGAGGCCGGGGACGAGCGGCTGGTGGTGGGTGACGCGGACGTTCTCGACGGCGACGGCGGGCAGCGTGGGCCCGCCGACCCGCAGGTAGACGCGGGCGCCGACGGCCCGCTGCACACCGAGCGCGAGGGAACCGCCGCCCTTGGCGGCCCCCTTTTCGACGCGCTCGTCCAGCGCCACGATCGCGCCCGGGTGGTCGCCCGGTTCGGCACCCTGGGGCACGCGCAGCGTGAAGGGGACGGTGATCTTCTTGTGGCCGGGGACGGTGATCCGGGACTTCGCGGGCCGCGCCCACGCGCCGACGCCCCGCATCCGCTCCTTGACCGTGCGCACGGCGAAACCGCCGTCGCGGGCGGTGTTGTAGGCGTCGGCCGCGTACAGCCGGAAGGTCAGGGGCTCGCCGGTCTTGTTGGCGACGACCACCTTGTCGGTGATCGTCTGACCGGGGTCGGCGGAGAGGTAGAAGTACGGCCGGGCGGCGATGCGGGAGGAGACGGGGTAGACGGACCAGCTGCCGTTGTCGGCGGCGTGTGCGGGGACCGTTCCGGCGGCCAGGAACAGGCCGAGGAGCAGGCCGAGGAACAGGCCTGGGAGCAGGCCTCGGAGCAGGCCTCGGTGCAGGAGGAGGACGTACGGCTTGCGCATGGGTGCGGACCCCCGCAGGCATGAGTCGGGTCGGCGGTCGGGCGGGTGCGGCCCCGGTGCGGTCGGGCGCCCGGCCACCGGCGAGGTGACGCTTACGCTCAGCTGAGCGTGAGGGTGAGGACGCCGGAGTACGCGCCCGGAGGCGTGAACGCCGGTACGTCCAGGGAGAGTCCGGCATCGACGGTGAACTCGCCGCCGGTGAGCGTGCCGTCGGGCGTCGACGCCAGGGTCGCTCCCGAGGTGCCCACCGTGCCCGCCGAACCGGCCTTGCAGGTGCTCGGGCTGCCCGCCTTGGTGGCGCAGGCGGGGGTCCAGCTGAGCTTTCCGGCGTCGATCTTGGCGCCGGGACCGGTGAAGTCGGTGACCTTGCCGGTCAGGGACCAGCCCGCGGGCCCGCCGCGGAAGTCCTTGACCGTCACCGTGTTGAGGGAGCCGGTCGACGCCCCGCCCTTGCCGAAGTCGACCGCCGACAGCGAGACGGCGTCCCCGGCCTGGGACATGGACAGCGTCCCCGCCTTCACGGTCGTCGTCAGCTTCTGGCTGCCGGCGGGTACGGGCGTGGTGTCGTTCACGACGTAGGAGGCGGGCGGGGCGCCCTTCTCCGAGCTCCAGGAGGAGCCCTCGTACGCCACGATCCCCGTCGTCGTCCTGTCGTTGACGGCGAGCGAGCCGCTGAAGGAGCCGTCGGTGCCGGCGGTCACGGTCGCGGTGTCCGCGGTCTGGGCGTCCCCGGCGCGTCCGGCCAGGGTGACGGTCGCACCCGCCGTGAAGCCGGTGCCGTTGACGGTGACGCTGTCACCGGCGTTCCCGGAGGCCGAACCCAGCGTGATGGCACGGTTGTTGACCGGGGTCGAGTCCGTCGCGGTGACGGTCTCGGAGACCGGCGCGGGCGGGTTGGTCACCGTGCACGGGGTGTCCAGCTCCAGGATGTAGCTGGTGTGGATGTTGTAGTCGCCGGGCGAGAGCTTGATCGCGCCGGGTGAGGTGACCTTGAACGTGCCGGTCATGGAGAACGACGGGAAGACGCCCTTGCCGGGCACCGGGTCGTTCTTCTTCGGCCCCGCCACCGTCACGTCACCCGTCTGCGCGCCACCGAGGGTGACCTTGCCGGTCGGGGTCATGATGTCGGCGGGCAGGGCCAGGTCGGTGGGGTTGTTGGCGGCCGGGGTGACCACGGTGTACGTCACGGTGACCGTGTCGCCGACCTTGGGGCTGGTGTTGTCCACCGAGATGTTCCCGGTGGTGGTGCCGTCGATCGGCGGGAGGCCCGCGATGGCGGGCGGGATGCAGTGCGTCGCGAAGTCCACGTTGGTGCCCGCCGCGCCGGCCGGGCAGGCCAGCGCCCCGCCCGCGGTGACCGCGACCGTGGTCACCGCGAGCAGCGACGCCCAGCGGCGCCGGCGCGGTCTTCGGAGTGTCGGACCCATGCTTGCCCCCTCCTGAGGGATGCGGGCGCAGCGGTTCGGCTGCGCCGACAGGGGGCCATTGATGAGGAGCCGGCGTGAGAAGTCAATGCAGATGCCGCAGAAACCTGACGGATCATCAGTTCTGCGGCATCCGGAGCGGATGACTCAGTCGAACACGAACGGGCCGGGTGACTGCTTCGCGGTCGCCGTACAGGTGACGTTGATCCCGAAGATGGTCATCACCAGCGAGCCTCCGTAGGCCTCCAGGCTGTCGCCGGAGGCCACGGTGCCGCTGAGCGGGCCGACCGTCACGGGGTCCCCGGCGGCCATGGCCGGATTCTTCGTCCCGGAGAAGACGGTGGTGCCACCGCTCTTCTTCACCATGGTGAGCTTGGACGTGATCGAGTCCTTCGCCACCGCGACCGGGGTCTTGATGGCGCTGGACGTGAGGGTCATCGTGGCCGAGGTGCCGTTCTGCGTGGCGGTGAGCGTCGCCGCCCCGCCGCCGAACAGCCCGCAGCTGGCGTTGATCGTCGCCGACGTCGGCGTGACGGCGGCCGCGGTGGGCGCGAAGGCCAGTCCGGTGACCGCGAGGGTCCCGACCAGTATCGCCGCACCCGTACTTGCGCGCTTGCCTCTCATGGGCATGAGCTTCCTTCCCGTCGTCTGTGGATACGCGTCGACGGGCCGTCGGGCTGGGCAGGTGGGTGCGGTCAACTGCACGGCGGCCGTATCTGACGGTCCGTCGGAAGTGACGGTTTCATTGATGCGCGCGGGGCAAGCGCTTGCAAGGTTGAATTCCGGCCTATTCACAGGCCGGTATCACCCAGGTTCGCCGTCGGGGTCATGTCCTGGAGGCCCACCACCCGTAGCAACCGCAACCGCTCGTACGACTCAGTGCCCGGGCGGGCCGTGTGGATGATGAGTTGCTGGTTGTGGTCGGAGTTGACGAGGGCCTCGCAGTCGAGTTCGAGGACGCCGATCACGGGGTGCCGGAACCGTTTGGTCGAGACGCGGCGGACGGCCACCTCGTGTTCGTCCCAGAGGCGGGCGAACTCCTCGCTCCCGGCACGCAGTTCGGCGACCAGGGCGGCGGGCTCCGGGTCCGTGGGCCGGGCCGCCGCCACCGCACGCAGGCTCGCCACCTGCTCGCGGGCCCGCTCCGGGCGGTCCTCGGGCGGGAAGAGGTCCTGGGCCGCCGGGTCCAGGAAGAAGCGGCGGAGCATGTTGCGTTCGCGGGGCGGCCGGGCGAGGGCGTCCCCGCTCAGCGCCCGCGACATCGCGTTCTGGGCCAGGACCTCGCCGCAGTCGGTCACCACCAGCGCCGGGGTGTCGTGCAGCCGGTCCAGCACCAGGAGCAGGCCCGGACGCACATGCGTGCTGGTCGCCTCCCGGTGCGGCGGCTCCTCGCCGGAGAGGTGGAAGAGGTGGTCGCGTTCGTCCTCCGTGAGCCGCAGGGCGCGGGCCAGCGCGGTGAGCATCTGGCGGGACGGGCGGGGGCCACGGGACTGCTCCAGGCGGGTGTAGTAGTCGGCCGACATGCCGGCCAGGGACGCCACCTCCTCCCGGCGCAGCCCCGGTGTACGGCGGCGGGCGCCGGCCGTGAGGCCCACGTCGGAGGGGTCCAGGCGGGCCCGGCCACGGCGCAGGAAGTCGGCGAGTTCGGCTCGGTTCACCTCTCCAGGGTGCGGGAGGCCGTCCGGCTTATCCAGGGACTGCCGATCCCCTGATGAGGAGGTCTCTCCCGCCCGCGGTCCCGGCCGCCGAGGCTGGTCACCGACGACAGGCGACCGAGTGCGTGAGGAGCACATCATGCTGACGTTGGTGACCGGGACGACGGGACAGGTCGGGCGGCGCTTCGTGCCGAGGCTGCTGGCCCAGCGGCAGCCGGGTGAGCGGGTACGGGTCCTGGTGCGGGACGCGGCCCGCGGCGAGCCCTTCGCGGAGCTGGGCGCCCAGGTGGCCGTGGGGGACATGCGGGACGAGGAGGCGCTCGGCAAGGCGCTCGCCGGGGTGGACGCGGTCGTGAACGTCGCCGCCTCCTTCCGCGGGGTGCCCGACGAGGAGGCGTGGGCCGTCAACCGGGACGCGGCGGTGGCCCTGGGCCGCGCCGCGCAGGCCTCCGGCGTGGAGCGGTTCGTGCAGGTCAGCACGGGCAACGTGTACGGCGTCGGACGGGGCCGCCCGCTGACCGAGGAGGACGAGAGCCGGCCCGGCGGCGCGATGTGGGGCGCCTACCCCGAGTCCAAGGCCGAGGCCGAGCGCGAACTGCTCGCGATGGAGGGCCTGGACGTACGTGTCGGACGGCTCCCCTTCGTCTACGGCGAGGGCGACCCGCACCTCTCCGACGCCCTGCACTGGGCCCCGAACTGGGCCCCGCACCAGCGCCTCCAGATGGCCCATCACGCGGACGTCGCCCAGGGCCTGACGCGTCTGCTGTACGCGCCGGGCATCGCCGGCCGGATCTACAACATCGCCGACGACGCCCCCGTCACGACGGTCGAGCTGTACGGGCTCAACGGCGTCGAGGTGCCCGCCGGGCTGCATGAGAACACGGACCCCGACCCGTGGTTCGGGATCATGTCCAACCAGCGGATCCGCCGGGAACTCGGCTTCCGGCCCATCTACCCGGGCGTCTGGACGGCCCGGGACGCCGGCGCCCTGTAGCAGCGGGCGGGCGTCACTCCACGCCCCTGATCCGCCCCACCAGCACCGCCCCCGCCAGCCCGATCACGGCCGCCACCAGGTACAGCACCCGGTAGCCGCCCAGGTACGTCACGATCGGCGCGGCGAGGGCGGGCGCGGCGACCTGCGGGAGGGCGTTGGCGACGTTGATCACGCCCAGGTCCTTGCCGCGGTCCAGCGCCTTCGGCAGGACGTCCGTCATCAGCGCGAAGTCGACGGAGGTGAACACGCCGAAACCGATGCCCAGGACGGCCGCCGCCACGATCGCGCCGGGCCAGGTCTGCCAGCCGGCGAGCGCCGCCGTCGCCACCGCCATCAGCACGCCCGACCACACCACGAACGGCTTGCGCCGGCCCACCCGGTCCGACCACACCCCGCCGACCACCACGGTGGCCAGCAGGGTCAGCCCGTTCACCGCGGTCAGGATCAGCACGCCCTCGTCGGGATCGGCGTAGTGGAGGCGGTCGCGCAGGTAGTACAGGAGGTACAGCAGCACCAGCGCGTTGCTGAGGTTGATCAGGAAGCGGGTCAGCCACGCCCAGCCCAGGTCCGGATACCGGCGCGGGCTCAGCCAGAAACCCGTGAGGAAGCCGCGCCGGGACCACGGCGGGCGGTCCTCGGCGGCCAGCCGCAGATCCTCGTAGCGCCACACGTACGGCAGCACGCCCACCGCAGTGAACACCGCACAGGCCACATAGCCCGCCCCGACGCCCCCGGCGGCCGTCGCCAGTCCCGTCCCGCCGACCACGCCCAGGATCTGCGCCGCCCCCAGCCAGCCGCCGACCGAGCCCCGCTGGCTCCGGGGCACCCGGTCGGGGACGGCCGCCGTCACCGCGGCGAAGGCCGCGTTGAGGGTCAGCTGGACCAGGCACCAGCCCAGCGTCATCGTGGCCGTCCCGCCCGCGCCCGCGAGGAGGAGCAGGGACAGCGCGCCGCCCGCCGTCCCGGCCACGATCCACGGGGTGCGGCGGCCCCGGCGGGACGTCGTACGGTCCGACAGCGCGCCGAAGAGCGGGTTCGCGACCAGCGACACCACCGCGCCGGCGCCCGTCACCCAGGCCAGCATCGTCTCCTTCGACATGCCGGAGCCGGGCGCGAAGTCCTTGGCCTGCGAGGCGAGCAGGATCTGCAAGGGGCCGTACCAGCCCACCCAGATAGCCCCGTTGGCGAGCGAGAGGGACGCCGTCCAGCCCCGGCCGACCCGTTCGACGGGCTCGGTGAGCGCACCCGGCGGGCGGACGGTCGTCATCTCTGTGCCCGCAGCAGCTCCCGGAACCAGCCGTAGGACGCCTTCGGGGTGCGCTCCAGAGTCGAGTAGTCCACGTGGACCAGCCCGAAGCGGCGTGCGTACCCTTCCGCCCACTCGAAGTTGTCCAGCAGCGACCAGACGAAGTAGCCGCGTACGTCCACCCCGGCCTCCAGCGCCCTGTGCAGTGCCCGTACATGGCCGTCCAGGTAGGCGATCCGGTCCTGGTCGTCGACGCCCTCGTACGAGCAGCCGTTCTCGGTGATGACGATCGGCGGGAGGCGGTCGCCGTAGCGGTCGCGGAAACCCGTCAGCAGCTCCGTCAGCCCCTCCGGCACGATCGGCCAGCCGAAGTCCGTCACCGGGCGGCCCTCGATGTCCCGTACCGAGAAGGGCAGTTCGGCGGGCATGGTGATGCCGCCGAACTCGATCTCGGTGCCCTGCGGGGCGCCCACCTTCGTCGGGGCGTAGTAGTTGACGCCGTACCAGTCGATCGGCTCGGAGATGACCTTCAGGTCGGCGGAGACATCGCCGGGCATCAACTCGCCAAGCCCTTCCGGGTATTCGCCGAGGATCAGCGGTTCCGCGAAGAGCCGGTTCAGCAGCAGGTCGTAGAAGTCCGCCGCCTCGGCGTCGGCGCTGTCCCCGGAGGCGGGCCAGGTCGGTCCGTGCGAGTTGGCGATCCCGATGTCGGTCGCGCCGGCCGCGCGCAGCGCCCGTACCGCGAGGCCGTGGGCCAGCAGCTGGTGGTGGGCCACCGGCAGCGCGTCGAACAGGAGCTTCCCGCCGGGCGCGTGGACGCCGAGGGCGTGGCCGAGCAGGGTGTGCTCGGCCGGCTCGTTGAGGGTGATCCATTTGGTCACGCGGTCGCCGAGCCGCTCGGCGACCACCGACACGTACTCGGCGAACCGGGACGCCGTGTCCCGCTCCAGCCAGTCCAGCGTGGCCGGGAGGTCCCAGTGGAAGAGGGTCGGGACGGGCCGCACGCCCGCCGCGCACAGCTCGTCCACCAGACGGTCGTAGAAGTCCAGGCCGCCGGGGGAGTTCACCCGGGGCCAGGAGACGGAGAAGCGGTACGCGTCGACGCCCAGGCCGGCCAGGAGCGCCACGTCCTCCCGGTAGCGGTGGTAGTGGTCGCAGGCCACGTCCGCCGTCGAGCCGTCCTTCACCCGCCCCGGCCCGGCCGTGAACGCGTCCCACACCGAGGCCTCGCGCTCGCCCGCGGCCCCCTCGATCTGGTGGGCCGAGGTCGACACGCCCCACAGGAAGCCGGCCGGGAACCGGGGTATCGGGTTGCCTGCATCAGTCGCCATGGGCGCGATCATCCTTACCGCCGGTAACGGAAGTCAACGCCCGGGAGTGAACTGCGCGTTGGGCAACGAGGAGCGGGCCGTGTCCGGGACGGCTAGGCGCCCTCCTTGAGGACGCGGGAGATCAGTTCCCGTTGCTCCCGGGTCAGCCGGGGATCGGCGGCGTACACCGTTCTGCCGTCCACGGTGATCGTGTAGCTGAAACCGTCCGGAACCCCCGTCGGGGGCGTGTCCCGGCCGTCGGCCAGTGCCTTCTCGGCCAGGGCCTGCCATTCGTGGGCATCGGGCCGCGCCGAAGTGTCCACCTCGGCGCGGCGCTCGATGCCCGCGAACCCGCCCGTGCGCCTCACCCGAATCCGCATGGGTCCCTGTCTAGTACGGATCCGCCGGGAAGCACAGCGTCCGCGTCACAGCGTCCGGACCCCGACCTGTTCCCATGCCTTCTGCACGGCCTGAAGCTCGTCCCCGGCGCCGTACCGCTCGCGCGCGGCCTTCACGCTCAGCGTGGCGAAGTCCGCGAACAGGGCGTCCTGCCGCAGCTCGCCGCCGGTCAGCACGTCGTACCAGACCTGGCCGGCCTTCTCCCAGGAGTGGCCGCCGAGGGCGGTGGCGGCCAGGTAGAAGGCGTGGTTGGGGATGCCGGAGTTGATGTGGACGCCGCCGTTGTCGCGGCCGGTGCGGACGTAGTGGTCCATGGTCGCGGGCTGCGGGTCCTTGCCGAGGACGTCGTCGTCGTACGCCGTGCCCGGGGCCTTCATCGAGCGCAGCGCGGTGCCGGTGACGCGCGGGGCGAGCAGCCCGGCGCCGATCAGCCAGTCGGCCTCGGCGGCGGTCTGGCCGAGGCTGTACTGCTTGATCAGCGAGCCGAAGACGTCGGAGAGCGACTCGTTGAGCGCGCCGGGCTGGCCGAAGTAGGTCAGGTTGGCGGTGTGCTGCGTGACGCCGTGGGTCAGTTCGTGGCCGATGACGTCGACCGGGATGGTGAAGTCGAGGAAGATCTCGTTGTCCCCGTCGCCGAAGACCATCTGCTCGCCGTTCCAGAAGGCGTTGTCGTAGTTCTCGCCGAAGTGCACGGTGGCGTCCAGCGGCAGCCCGTTGTCGTCGATGGAGTGGCGGCCGTACGCCTTGAGGTACAGCTCGAACGTGGCGCCGAGGCCCGCGTAGGCGCGGTTGACGGTGGCGTCGCCGCCGGGGTCGGAGCCCTCCGCGCGGACCTTGTCGCCGGGCAGGTTCTCGGTGTGCCCGGCGTCGTAGATGGTGCGGTGCGGCTGGTCGGCGGCGGCCCCGGCGGGCGGGGCGACGGTGGACGCGCCGATGACCGTGGTCAGGCGCCGCTTGGTGCGCTGGTAGGCGTCGTGCTCCAGGGACCGGCGGGCGGGTGCGGAGAGCGCGGAGTCCTCGGCCTGCGCGAGCTTGTCGAGGACGTGCGGCGGCACGATCGTGCAGAAGACGGGCTGGAAGCCCCCGTTGGTCGTCATGCCGGGCACCCTTGCACTGAGTGACTCCCGTGTCACTACTCGCAACCATGATTGGTGAAATACGCCGACATTCGGCGTCGCGCAGCGTCACGGAGTGGTATGGCGCACTTTTTGTCCGGTTCATCCTTACGGTCCCGCATACTGGGACGGTCCCGCGCGTTCGGCGGGGCCTCGGCTAGGCTGCGGAGCATCATGCGTTTCGGGCTGCTTCTTCTTAGCTGCCGCGGCGAGGGCCTGTAGAGGCCGACTCCCTCCCCGCGGAGCTTGGTGTTGCGTCGTCGGCCGTCCTTCCGGACACCGGTCACACCGGACTTCTCGAGGAGCCCACGCAATCATGGCGAACCGCCAGCAGCCCACCTCCATGCCGATCCACAAGTACGGCCGGTACGAGCAGGTGGACATCCCCGACCGCACCTGGCCCGGCCGGCGCATCACCGACGCCCCCCGCTGGCTCTCCACCGACCTGCGTGACGGCAACCAGGCCCTGATCGACCCCATGTCGCCCGAGCGCAAGCGCCGGATGTTCGACCAGCTGGTCAAGATGGGCTACAAGGAGATCGAGGTCGGCTTCCCCGCCTCCGGCCAGACCGACTTCGACTTCGTGCGCTCGATCATCGAGGAAGAGGGCGCGATCCCCGAGGACGTCACGATCTCCGTCCTGACCCAGGCCCGCGAGGACCTGATCGAGCGGACCGTGGAGTCCCTGAAGGGCGCCAGGCGGGCCAACGTCCACCTGTACAACGCCACCGCCCCGGTCTTCCGCCGGGTCGTCTTCCGCGGCTCCAAGGACGACATCAAGCAGATCGCCGTCGACGGCACCCGCCTGGTGATGGAGTACGCCGAGAAGCTGCTGGGCCCGGAGACCGAGTTCGGCTACCAGTACTCGCCGGAGATCTTCACCGACACCGAGCTGGACTTCGCGCTGGAGGTCTGCGAGGCGGTCATGGACGTCTGGCAGCCCGGACCGGGCCGCGAGATCATCCTCAACCTGCCCGCCACGGTGGAGCGTTCGACCCCCTCCACGCACGCCGACCGCTTCGAGTGGATGGGCCGCAACCTGTCCCGCCGCGAGCACGTCGTCCTGTCGATCCACCCGCACAACGACCGCGGCACGGCCGTCGCCGCCGCCGAGCTGGCCCTGATGGCCGGTGCCGACCGCGTCGAGGGCTGCCTGTTCGGGCAGGGCGAGCGCACCGGCAACGTCGACCTGGTCACCCTGGGCATGAACCTCTTCTCCCAGGGCGTCGACCCGCAGATCGACTTCTCCGACATCGACGAGATCCGTCGTACGTGGGAGTACTGCAACCAGATGGAGGTCCACCCGCGCCACCCGTACGTGGGCGACCTGGTCTACACGTCCTTCTCCGGCTCCCACCAGGACGCCATCAAGAAGGGCTTCGACGCCATGGAGGCCGACGCGGCCGCCAAGGGCGTCACCGTCGACGACATCGAGTGGGCGGTCCCGTACCTGCCGATCGACCCCAAGGACGTCGGCCGCTCCTACGAGGCGGTCATCCGCGTCAACTCGCAGTCCGGCAAGGGCGGTATCGCGTACGTCCTGAAGAACGACCACAAGCTGGACCTGCCCCGCCGGATGCAGATCGAGTTCTCGAAGCTCATCCAGGCGAAGACGGACGCCGAGGGCGGCGAGGTCACCGGCGGCGCCATCTGGGCGGTCTTCCAGGACGAGTACCTGCCGAACCCGGAGAACCCGTGGGGCCGCATCCAGGTCCGCACCGGCCAGTCGACCACCGACACCGACGGCGTGGACGCCCTCACCGTCGAGGCCACGGTCGACGGCGAGGACACCGTCCTGACCGGCTCCGGCAACGGTCCGATCTCCGCCTTCTTCGACGCCCTGGAGTCCATCGGCATCGACGTACGCCTGCTGGACTACCAGGAGCACACGATGAGCGAGGGCGCCTCCGCGCAGGCCGCCTCCTACATCGAATGCGCGATCGACGGCAAGGTCCTGTGGGGCATCGGCATCGATGCGAACACGACGCGTGCGTCACTCAAGGCGGTCGTGTCCGCAGTGAACCGAGCGACCCGCTGACCCCTTCCGACCAGCGCTTTCGGTGCCCTGGCCGCCTCTCACGGCGGTCAGGGCACCGTCGTATATCGGCCATCTGTTCGTGAAGGTCACGGACAGGTCTCGTACGGGGTACTGACTCCACCTCAACAATGTGGCTAACATCACGCCAGCGCGGCGATGTTGCCGCGTCGTTACGGAGGTGCGACGTGCTGCCAGTACGGGGACGAGACGACCGTGCCACCAGGCTTGTCCGCATTGTGGGTACCCGCGTCGCGTGGACACCCGTCGGCGACGGCGAGTTCTTCTGTCCGGGCTGCGGAGGCGACCGCAACTACGAGCGCCTCACCGGCCGCCGCCGCTTCACCCTCCTGGGCGTGCCCGTCCTGCCCCGCGGGGTGACCGGGCCGGTCGTGGAGTGCGCGTCCTGCCGTCACCACTTCGGCACCGACGTCCTCGACCACCCCACCACCTCCCGCTTCTCCGCCATGCTCCGCGACGCCGTGCACACCGTCGCCCTCGCCGTCCTGGCGGCGGGCGGCACCTGCGCCCGCGCGTCCCTGGAGACGGCGGCCGGCGGAGTACGCGCCGCCGGCCTCCAGGACTGCACCGAGGAGCAGCTCGCCGCGCTCGTCGAGGCCCTCCACGCCGACACCGGCCGGGTCTTCGAGCAGCCGGGCGGCGCGAGCCTGGCCATAGAACTGCACGAGTCCCTCGACCCGCTCGCCCCGCACCTCGCCGCCGCCGGCCGCGAGTCGATCCTCCTCCAGGCCGCCCGCGTCGCCCTCGCCGACGGCCCCTACACCCCGGCCGAACGCGACGCCCTGATCACCGTCGGCGCCGCGCTCACCATCCGCGCCGACGACGTGACCAGACTGCTGGCGGCGGCCCGGACACCCTCGTAGGCCTCCCGATACTCCCCGGGGAGTAGTCCGGCCGTCCGGACACCCGGCGCAGTACGCCCGAACTCGCCCTCCCGCCCGACGATTACCGCCCTCCGCGCCGGAAGCCTGGAGAACGCATCCAGACAGCCGCGCCGGAGGGAGGGCCCGCACTCATGGGGGCCGGAGAGAACACACGCACACGACGACGCGCCATCCCCTGGGTGGCGCTCGCCCTGTGGATCGGCGTCCTGGCGATCGTCTCGCCGTTCGCGTCGAAGCTCGCCGACGTACAGCACAACCGCGTCACCGACTACCTGCCCGCGAGCGCGGACTCCACCCGGGTGGCGAAGATCCAGGACCGGCTGCCGGGCGGCGAGAACACCGAACTGGTCCTCGTCTACCACCGCGACGGCGGCCTCACCCCCGCGGACCGGACCACGGCCGGGCAGCAGGTCGCGGCCGTCGCCCGGCAGCACGCGCTGACGGGCACGCCGAAGGGCACCCCGTCCAGGGACGGCACCACGCTCGTGTACCCGGTCACCAGCAACGAGCCGGGCACCGACGAGAAGAAGCGGGACGCCCTCGTCGACGACGTCCGCCACATCGCCCACGACCAGGATGGGCTGACCGTCCGGGTCGGCGGACCCAGCGCCCTGGCCACCGACGCCTCCGAGGTCTACCAGTCGCTCGGCGGACCGCTGCTCTACACCACCGTCGCCGTGGTCGCCGTCCTGCTGATCCTCATCTACCGCAGCCCGCTGCTCTGGCTGGTCCCACTGGCCGTCGCGGGCGTCGCCGACTTCCTCTCCATGGGCGTCGCCTACGGTCTCCACCAGGCCTTCGGCACCACCGTCTCCGGTCAGAGCTCCGGCGTCATGACCATCCTCGTCTTCGGCGCCGGCACCGACTACGCCCTGCTGCTCGTCTCCCGGTACCGCGAGGAACTGCGCCGCCACGAGCGGCCGCCGGAGGCCATGCGGGCCGCCCTGCGCGGCTGCGGGCCCGCCGTGCTCGCCTCGTCCGGCACGGTCGCCGCCGGACTGCTCTGCCTGCTCGCCGCCGACCTCAACTCCAGCCGGGGCATGGGCCCGCTCGGCACGGTCGGCGTGCTCTGCGCCCTCGCCGCGATGCTCACCCTGCTCCCGGCCGTCCTCGTCCTGCTCGGCCGCCGCGTCTTCTGGCCGCTCGTCCCCGCCTACGGCAGCACGCCCACCGCCCGCCGGTCCCTGTTCGCCGCGATGGGCGGCTCCGCCGGACGGCGGCCGAAAACCGTCCTCGCACTCGGCGCCGTCCTGCTCGGCGGCCTCGCGCTCGGCGCCCTGAACCTGCCCGGCACCGTCAAGCAGCAGGACTCCTTCGTCGACCGGCCCGATTCCGTCGCCGCCATGGAGACCCTCGCCCGCGCCTACCCCGAACGCTCCGCCCAGCCCATCGACGTCATCACCCCGGCCGGCCGGACCGACGCGACCCTCACGGCGATCCGCGCCACGCACGGCGTCGCGAGCGCCCGGCGGACCCGGGGCGGCGACGGCTGGACGGAGATCTCCGTGCTCGCCGCCGCCCCGCCCCAGTCCACCGGCGAGACGGCCACCATCAAGGAACTCCGGCACACCCTGAAGGGCTCCTACGTCGGCGGGCCCAGCGCCCAGCAGATCGACCTGGAGGACACCAACGCCCGCGACCGGCTCGTGGTCGTCCCGATCGTCCTCGTCTCCGTGCTGCTGATCCTCGTCGCCCTGCTGCGCTCCCTCGTCGCACCACTGATCCTGGCCGCCGCCGTGATCGCGGTGTGGGGCGCGGCGCTCGGCATCGGCGGACTGGTGTTCGGGCCGCTGTTCGGCTTCCACGGCACCGACCCCGGCCTCGGACTGCTGTCCTTCGTGTTCCTGGTCGCCCTCGGCGTCGACTACGGCATCTTCCTCATGCACCGCATGCGGGAGGAGTCGCTGAGCGGCGCGGAACCGGCCGCCGCCGCGCTGACCGCGCTGCGCACGACCGGCGGGGTCATCGCCTCCGCCGGACTGGTCCTCGCGGCCACCTTCGCGGTGCTGACCAACATGGGCCTCGTCCAGCTCGTCGAACTCGGCTTCGTGATCGCGGTCGGCGTGCTCCTGGACACCTTCCTCGTCCGCACCTACCTGGTGACCAGCGCGAGCGTGGCCCTCGGGCGCCGGGTGTGGTGGCCGGGGCCGCTGTCCCGGACGCCGGACCCGGTACGGCCGGTCCGCGAGCCGCAGCCGGTGAAGTGAGAGCGCCTGGCGTCCCCGCCCGCCGCGGGGGCGCCCGGCTGATACAGGATGGGTGGGCTCGGACGAAAGGGAGGGGGAGCCGTGCGGAGCCGTCTCGGGGCCGACGTCGGGGTCGCCGCCGCGTCCGCGGCAGTCGCCGTGGCCCTGGCGCTGACCGTGCACGACGGCAGCCGCCCGATGGACGCCGTCGGCTTGACCCTCCTGCTGGCCGCCCAGGTCCCGCTCGTCCTGCGCCGCCGCCGGCCCGTGGCGGTCCTGGTCGCCGTGGTGCTCTGCGTCGCCCCGTACCACGCCGTCGACTACGACCACAGCGCCGCCGTGCCGGCCGGCATGATCGCCCTCTACACCGTCGCGGTCACCGGCAGCACCCGCCGCACCGTGCTCACGGGCGTCACCGTCGTCGGCGGCACGGTCACGCTGAACGCCGTCGTCAGCCCGCACCAGATCGTCGAGATCCTCCGCATCTCCGGCTGGATCGTCTCCGTCCTGCTGCTCGGCGGCTACCTCCGCGTCCACCGCCAGAACGTGGCCGCCGCCCTCGAACGCGCCGAACGCGCCGAACGCACCCGCGAGGAGGAGGCCCGCCGCCGGGTCGCCGAGGAGCGCCTGCGCATCGCCCGCGACCTGCACGACCTGCTCGCCCACAGCATCACCCTGATCGGCGTGCAGACCTCGGTGGCCGCCCATGTCCTGGCCGCCGACCCCGACCGCCTCGACCGGGCCGCGGTCGCCAAGGCCCTCGACGACATCGCCGGCACCTGCCGTACGGCCCGCGGTGAACTCCGTACGACGCTGGAGGTGCTCCGCGACCACGGCCACGGCTCCCCGGACACCCGCGGCCCCCTGCCCGGCCTGCACGGCCTGCCCGACCTGGCGCGGACCGCCCACGCGGCGGGGGCCGAGGTCGAGTTGTCCGTCCGGGCCGACGGCGTCCCGGGCGCCGTGGGCGCCGCCGCCTACCGCATCGTGCAGGAAGCCCTGACGAACGCGGTGCGGTACGGCGGGCGGGACGATCTGACGGTGCGTGTGCGGGTGTACGAGGAGGGACGCGCGCTCCGGGTCCGTGTCACCGACGACGGGACGGGAGCGGGCGCGGGCGAGCCCGGCTTCGGGCTGGTCGGCATGCGGGAGCGGGCGCGTAGCGTGGGCGGCACACTGGACGCGGGGCCGCTGCCCGAGCGGGGCTTCGAGGTCACCGCGGTACTGCCGTTCGCCACCGCTGGGGAGGGGACCCGATGATCCGCGTGCTGCTCGCCGACGACCAGACCCTCGTGCGGGCCGCCTTCGCGCTGCTGGTGGAGTCGGCCCCGGACATCGAGGTGGTCGGGCAGGCCGCCACCGGCCGGGAGGCCGTCGAGCTGGCCCGCACCCAACCGGCCGACCTGGTGATGATGGACATCCGCATGCCCGACCTCGACGGCATCGAGGCCACCCGGTTGATCGCCGCCGACGAGGACCTGGCCGGGGTGAAGGTGCTCGTCCTCACCACCTACGACACCGGCGAGAACATCGTCGAGGCGCTGCGGGCCGGCGCCTCCGGCTTCCTGGTGAAGGACACCCGCCCGGCCGAACTCCTCGACGCGATCCGCACGGTGGTCGCGGGCGACGCCCTGCTCTCGCCGGGGCCGACGGCACGGCTGATCGAACGGTTCCTGCGCAGCCCCAGCGCCCCGGCGACGGGCGGCCCCGACTGTCTCTCCGACCGGGAGCGGGAGGTGCTCACCCTGGTCGCGCGCGGACTGAACAACACCGAGATCGCCGGGTCGCTGGGGCTGAGCCCGCTCACCGCGAAGACCCACGTCAGCCGGATCATGGGCAAGCTGGGCGCGCGGGACCGGGCCCAGCTGGTCGTCGTGGCGTACGAGTCGGGACTGGTGACTCCGGGAAACATGGGAACGTGACCCCGCTGAGCCGCACCCTCCTCGCCGCCGCCGTGCTCCTCACCCCGCTCACCGGCACCCAGGCCGCCCACGCCACACCCGGCTGCGCGTCCTCCGTGCCGTACGTCTCCGGCGAGGGCGGCTACGACACGTACCGCATCCCGGCCACGGTCGCCACGAGGGCGGGCACCCTCCTGGCCTTCGCCGAAGGACGGCACAGCGGTGCGGGCGACACCGGTGACATCGACGTCGTCCTGCGCCGCTCCACCGACGGCGGCTGCACCTGGGGCCCGCTGCGGGTGGTCGCCGCCGGGGACGGGGACACCCGGGGCAACCCGGCGCCGGTGGTGGACCCGCGCACCGGCGCGATCGTGCTGCTCACCTCCTACAACAGCGGTGCCGTGACCGAGGCGCAGATCATGCGCGGCGAGGTCACCCCCGAGCAGGGCCGCCGGGTGTTCGTGCAGCGCAGCCGGGACGACGGCCGGCACTTCACGCGCCCCCGGGACATCACGGGCGAGGTGAAGCCGCCCGGCTGGCGCTGGTACGCGACGGGACCGGGGCACGCGGTGGCGCTCACCCGCGGCCCGCACGCGGGACGGCTGGTGGTCCCCGCCAACCACTCGGCGGCCCCGCCCGCCGGTTCCCCCGACACCGGCCAGGAGGCGAAGTACTACGGCGCCCACGCCCTCTACAGCGACGACGGCGGGCGCGGCTGGCGGCTGGGCTTCGTGGACGACTCCTACGACGGCCTGGACAACGCCAACGAGAGCACCGCCGCCCAACTCCCCGACGGACGTCTGTACTTCAGCTCCCGCGACCAGAACGGCAGCAGCCCCGGCAACCGCCTCGACACCTACTCCGGTGACGGCGGGGAGACCCTGGACCGGCCCTACGGCGTCCAGCCGACCCTGGACGACGTGCCGGTGGTCGAGGGCAGCGTGCTCCAACTGCGCGGGCCCGGTGCCCCGCTGCTGTTCTCGGCGCCGTCCTTGCCCACCGCCCGCCGCTCCATGGCGATCTGGCGCAGCACGGACGACGGGGCGACCTTCGGCAAGGCGCTGACCCTGTCCGATCAGCCGGCCGCCTACTCCGACCTCGTGCAGACCGGCCCCGACAGCGTCGGGATCCTGTACGAGACGGGCACGGCGGGGCCGTACGAGATGATCGAGTTCCGCAGGCTGGACCTCACCTAGAGCAGATCCTTCCTAGAGCAGGCCCGCCGCCGCCAGGAACTTGCCCACCTGTTCGACCTCCTCCGCCGACAGCGGGATCTGCGGTTCGGCGGTCAGCGGGCAGTCGATCACGCCCCGCAGGTGCAGCGCCGCCTTGAAGGCGCCGATGGCCGACGAGTTCCCGCCCATCCGGGCGGGGTCCCCCACGCCCACCATCCCGAACAGGGCGCACAGCCGTTCCTGTTCGGCGCGGGCCGCGTCCCGGTCGCCCGCCCGGCACAGCTCGTCGAGGCGGACGTAGCCGTGCGGGTCGACGTTGGCGAGGCCGGGCACGGCCCCGTCCGCGCCCAGGGCGAGGGCCGCGTCGACGACGAGCTCGGACCCGGTGAGCACGCTGAAGCCGCCGATGCCCCGGCCGCCGCGGACGCCGGTGACGACCTGCCGGAAGCCGCCCAGGTCACCGCTGGAGTCCTTCAGCCCGGCCAGCACGCCGTCGGCGGCCAGCTCCAGCACCAGCTCGGCGGGCAGCTTGGTGTGCACGGCCACCGGGATGTCGTACGCGAACACCGGCACCGGGCAGGTGGCGGCGACCCGCCGGTAATGGCGGGCGATCTCCGCCGGATGGGTCCGGGCGTAGAAGGGGGCGGTGACGACGACCGCCTGGGCGCCCGCCGCGGTGACCTCGCGGACGTTGTCCAGCACCCGGGGCGTGGTCATGTCGATCGCCCCGGCCAGCACCGGGAGCGAGCCGCCGACGTGCCTCACGACGGCCTCCACCACCAGCCTGCGCTGGAGGTCCGTGAGGAACGCCGCCTCGGAGGTCGAACCGAGGACGAACAGGCCGTGCACCCCGGCCGCGACCAGGTGGTCGACCAGCCTGAGGAGCGAGGGGACGTCCACCTCGCCGTCCGGTGTCAGGGGCGTGCAGACGGGCGGTACGACACCGGAGAGCGGGGCGGGCAAGGTCATGAAGGCTCCCTGGGACGGCTCTGGGGTACGAGGTCGCGGGTCGGACGGTCCTCTTCCACAGGATGGTGGCAGCGGTAGCGGTGCCCGGGGTCCGACGCGGCCGAGAAGTCCGGCATCCGAGCCGCGCACACCTCGTCCGCCTTCCAGCAGCGGGTGCGGAACGGGCAGCCGCTCGGCGGCCGGGTCGCCGACGGCACCGGCCCGGTCAGCGGGATCGGGTCGATCGGGTCCAGCAGGCCGGGGGTCGCGGAGAACAGGGCGCGGGTGTACGGGTGGCGGGAGCGGTCGGTGACCCGGGCGGCGGGGGTCTCCTCGACGATCCGGCCCAGGTACATGGTGATCACGCGGTCGCTCATCCGGCGTACCGTCTGGATGTCGTGCGAGACGAAGACCAGGGCGAGCCCGAGGCGTTCCTTCAGGTCCAGCAGGAGGTTGAGGATCTGCGCGCGGACCGAGACGTCCAGGGCGCTGGTCGGCTCGTCCGCCACCACCAGGCCGGGGTCCAGGGCGAGCGCGCGGGCGATGGCGACCCGCTGCCGCTGCCCGCCGGACAGCTGTCCGGGCAGCACGTCGGCGAGCGCCCGGGGCAGGCCCACCAGGGCCATCAGCTCCCGTACCCGGTCCTCCCGTTCGGCCCGCGTCCCGCGCCCGTGGACGTCCAGCGGGTCGCGCAGGACCCGGCGTACCGTCAGCCGGCGGTTCAGGGCCGTCGACGGGTCCTGGAAGATCATGCCGGTGCCCGCCCCGACGGCCGACCGGCGTTCGGCGGGCGGCATCGACCACAGGTCGCGGCCCCGGTACGACACCGTCCCCGAGGTCGGCCGCTGGATGCCCACGAGCACCTTCGCCAGCGTCGTCTTCCCGCACCCCGACTCGCCCACCACCCCGACCGTCTCGCCGGGCGCCACGGTGAGATCGGCGCCGGTCAGGGCGTACACCCGGTCCCGGGCGAACAGACCGCCGCTGCGGGCCCTGTGGACGACGTGGGCGCCGCGGACTTCCACGACAGCGGTCACCGGAGGGCCTCCTCGCCTTCTGCGGTCGTCAGATCGATCGCGGGGTGGTGGCAGGCGGCCGTGTGCGTCGGCGCCCCTCGTAGGCCGGGCGCCGTCGTACGGCAGACCTCGGTGGCCAGCGGGCAGCGGCCGGCGAAGCGGCAGCCCGCCGGGAAGTCGGCGGGGGCCGGTACGACCCCCTTGATCTGCGTCATCCGTTCCTCGGCCGACTCCAGCGAGAGCACGCTGCCGAGCAGCCCGCGCGTGTAGTGGTGGGCCGGTGCCTGAACCAGGTCGGCGGTCACGCCCGTCTCCACGATCTGCCCGCCGTACATCACCACCACCCGGTCGGTGACGTCCGCGACCAGTGCCAGGTCGTGCGAGACCAGGATCAGCGCGAAGCCCAGCTCCTCGCGCAGCCGCAGCAGCAGTTCCATGACCTGGGCCTGCACGGTGACGTCCAGGGCGGTGGTCGGTTCGTCGGCCACGATCAGGGCGGGGTCGCGGGAGAGGGCCATGGCGATCAGGACGCGCTGGCGCTGACCGCCGGAGAGCTCGTGCGGGTAGCTGCGCAGGGTGCGGCCGGGGTCGAGGCCGACCAGCGACAGCAGCTCCTCCGGGCTCCGGCGGCCACCGCGGCGCACGAGTTGCTTCAGCTGGGCGCGGATGGTCATCGCCGGGTTCAGCGAGGACAGGGCGTCCTGGTAGACCATCGCCATCTCGTGGCCGAGCAGCCGCCGCCGTACCCGCATCGGTTCGGCGAGCAGGTCCCGCTGACGGAAGCGCACCCGGCCGCGTACCCGGGCGCCCTCGGGTTCGAGGCCCATGACGGTGAGCGCGGTCAGCGACTTGCCGCAGCCCGACTCGCCGACCAGTCCCAGCACCTCGCCCGGACGCACCTCGAAGCTGACGCCGGCCACGATGTCCACGCCCCGGTGCCGGCCCGGGAAGCCGATGGCGAGGTTCTCCACCGCGAGCACCGGCGGGCCGCCGGGCGCGGGTCGGGGCCGGGCCCGCGCGCGCAGCCGCCGGGCCGCGTCGGCGAGGCCGGGCAGCGGGAGCACCTCGCCGGTGCCGGGTTCCGGTGCCTCCAGGTGGTCCTCGGGCGCCGCCACCTCCCGGGGCGCCGGTGCCGCCCAGGCGTCCGAGACGCCCTCGGAGAGGATGTTCAGGCACAGCACGGTGAGCAGGATCAGCAGCCCGGGGAAGACGGTCGCCCACCAGCCGCCGGTCAGCACCATGTTCTTGCCGTCGGCGATGACACTGCCCCAGGACGGGTCCGGGGGCCGCACCCCCGCGCCGATGAAGGACAGCGATGCCTCGAAGACGATGGCCTCGGCGACCTGGACCGTGCAGAACACCAGCACCGGGGCGGCACAGTTGACGGCCACGTGCCGCAGCACGATGTGCGGGGTGCGGGCGCCGATCACACGTTCCGCGGTGACGTAGTCCTCCCCGTACTGGTCGAGCACGTTGGCCCGCACCACCCGCGCGACCGGCGGCGTGAACAGGAAGGCGATCGCGCAGATCAGTACGCCGATCCCGCCGCCGAAGACGGCGACCAGCACGGCCGCCAGCGCGATCCCCGGGAACGCCATCACGACGTCCAGGCAGCGCATCAGCGTCTCGTCCACGGCCTTGCGGGAGGTGGCCGCGAGCGCCCCGAGCAGCGCCCCGACGACCAGCGCGAGCGCGGTCGCGCCGAGCCCGATCGCCAGCGACCAGCGGGCCCCGTACATCAGCCGGCTGAGGAGGTCCCGGCCGAGGCTGTCCTGGCCCATCCAGTGCGCCGCCGACGGATGTCCGGTGCCGTCGACCGGGTCCTGCTGGTCGAGCGGATCGTGCGGGGCGAGCACCGGCGCGAGGAGGGCGACCAGGACGACCAGCGCCAGGAAGCAGACGGCGGCCCTCGACGGCGGCGGCAGCCGGCGCCATCCGCGCAGCCGGGCGCCGGGCCGGGAGAGCCGCTCGGTGAGTTCGGCGCGGGTGAGCATCAGGCCGCCCTCAGACGTGGGTTGACGAGCAGATAGAGGATGTCGATGACGAGGTTGACGACGACGAACCCGGTCGCCGTGGTCAGCACGACCCCCTGGACCACCGCCGGGTCGCCGTTCTGCACGGCGTCGATCATCAGCTTGCCCATGCCGGGCAGCGAGAAGATCGTCTCGATGACGACGGCACCGCCGAGCAGATAGCCGACGCGCAGGCCGAGCACGGTGAGCGGATTGACCAGGGCGTTGCGTAGCACGTTGCGGCCGACGACCACCCGGGGCGGCAGCCCGCTGCCGATCGCCGTGCGTACGTAGTCCTTGTCCAGTTCCTCCACCACCGACGTCCGCACGATCCGGGTCAGCTGGGCGGCCACCGGCAGGGACAGCGCGAACGCGGGCAGGGCCATCGTCCTCAGCCAGCCGGTGAAGGAGTCGGCCGGGTTGATGTAGCCGCCGGTCGGGAACCAGCCCCGGTCCACCGCCAGGTACTGGATCATCAGCAGCGCCAGCCAGAAACCGGGCGCGGCGACTCCGACGAGGGAGACGACCCGGATCACCTGGTCCGGCAGCCGGTCCCGGTGGACGGCGGCCGTGACCCCGCCGGCCAGCGCCAGCACCACCGCGATACCGAGCCCGAGGAAGGTCAGCTGGAGGGTCAGCGGCAGCGCGGTGGTGACCTGGTCGACGACGGGTGCCCGGGTCAGCGCGCTGGTGCCCAGGTCGCCGTGGAGCAGGTCGCCGACGAAGTGGGCGTAGCGCACGGGCAGCGGGTCGAGCAGGCCGTTGCGCTCCCGGAAGTCGTGCAGCTGCCGGGGTGTCGGGTTGGCGCCCTGGAAGAACGCGGACGCCGGGTCGACGTCCGAGAACCTCATCACCAGGAACACGAACAGCACGATGCCGAGCATCAGCGGCACGAGCAGGGCGACGCGGCGGAGCAGGATCCGGACGACGGCCGTCATGCCGTCAGGTCCACTTGGCCTGGAGGAGGTTGATGCCCGGGTACGGCTGGGGCCTTATCCCGGTGAGCTTCTTCGGGTCCCAGGCGGTCATCAGCTCGTTGTGGACGACCGGGTAGAGCACGGCCTGCTCGGCGACGACGTCGATGTAGTCCTGGACCATCGTCTTCTTCCGGTCCGGGTCCGGCTCCCGGGTCGCCCGGTCCATGTCCTTGAAGAGCTGCTTGGCGACGGGGTCGTCGACCCATCGGGTGTAGCGCATCCAGAGGTTCTCGGGGCCGTAGTTGTAGTGCATGATCAGGTCGGCGTCGAGGCCGAACTGGTTCGGGTTCGAGGCGGCGGCGACCACCTGGTAGTCCTGCTTCTGGTCCATCTTGGTGAAGACGGCCGTGGTCTCCTGCGGGGAGAGGGTCGTCTCGACGCCGATCGCGTCCCAGGAGGCCTTGATGGTGGGCAGGCAGTCGACGATCCAGCTGACGTTGACGGCCAGGATGTCCACCTTCAGCCCGGTCACCCCGGCGGCCTTCAGCAGTGCCTTCGCCTTGTCGGGGTCGTGGTCGTAGACGGACTTGGCCCGCCGGTAGGCGGGGTTGCCCTCGTTGAGGAAGGACGAGGACGGCTTCCCGTGCCCCTTCAGCGCCACCCGCACCATCTTCTCGGTGTCGATGGCGTAGTGCAGCGCCTGCCGCACCCGTACGTCGTCGAAGGGCTTGTGCTTCGTGTCGAACATCAGGAACAGGTTGTTCATCCCGGCGCCGCCCGCGACCGTGAGCCCGCCCTGCGTCAGCCGGGCGATGTTGGCGTACGGGATGTTGTCGGCGATCTGGGCGCCCGCGCCGGACCCGGAGATCTTGGCCACGCGCGGCGCCGCGTCCACGATCGTCAGCCAGTTCATCCTCTTGAAGGCGGCCCTGCGCGGCCCGTTGTAGCCGTCGAAGGCCTCGAAGGTGGTGTTGGACTTCGGGTGGTGCGCGGTCTGCCGGTACGGCCCCGAGCCGATCGCCTTGCCCTTGATCGCGTCGTCCCAGGCGCCGGGCCGGGAGAACACGTGCTTCGGCATGACCTTGGCCAGGGTGAGCCGGGCGACGCCGTCCGGGAAGGGGAACCTCAGCACCAGCTCCACGGTTCGCGCGTCGACCTTCCGGACCTCCTTCAGCCAGCTCGCGAAGAAGCCCTTGGCGAGGGTCTGGGTCTTCGGATCGAGGATCCGGTCGAAGACGAAGACGACGTCGTCGGCGGTGACCGGCTTCCCGTCGTGGAAGGTGGCCCCCGCCCGCAGCGTGAACCTCCAGGTGGTGCCGTTCGGGTTCGCCGGCACCTCGGTGGCCAGCGCCGCGTACGGCTCGCGGGAGATCGGGTCGGTGTCGAGGAGCCCCTCGTAGATGTGGTTGTTGGCGGCCATGGCGAACGCCGACGCCGTCTGCGTCGGATCCCAGCTGCCGTCGTTGCCGTAGCCGATCACCGCGGTCAGCGTGCGGTCCCCGCCGCCCCCGCCGCCGGTGTCGTTCGTCGACTCCGGGCCCGAGGAGCAGGACGTCAGTGCCGGTAACGACGAGGTGAGAGCGGCGGCCGCGCCCAGCGCGCCGGTGTGCTTCAGGAACGACCGGCGGTGCGGCGCCGGCACGTCGTCGGTCACGTCGCGCACGGGTCCTCCAGCGGGGGGAGATACGACGTCCTACGTCCGATCGGTCAGCGTGACCATAGGAGGGCCCGTGGGGGTGGTCAAGGGATGGCACACGAACGGCGGTATCCGCCAGAGGTCGGACCAATGGCGGGTTCCCGTGCCGCTACGGCAGCGTCTTGGCGTACGACTTGTCCTGGTCGGAGTCGTACACGAGCTTGCCCGCCGCGTCGTAGCCCTTGATGTGCGGCGCCCTGGTCACCTGCTGGTGCAGCGTGCCGTACGCCACGAACCAGCCGTGGTCCACGACCGTGTCGCCCTTGCCGCCCCCGTAGGAGACGGTCAGCTTGGTCACCGACGGCTTCACCGTGCCGATGATCCCCCAGCGGAACGGCAGCTTCCAGCGGCCCTTGTCGATGAACGACTGCTGGTAGAGCGCGCCGCTGTTGGCGTCCGGGTACACCGCACCGGCGTCCGGCGGAGCATCGTCGCCCATGGCGATGTTGAGCCCCTGGGCCTCACCGTCCTCGATCGTGCAGATCAGCCGGACCGGCTTCGGCACCGGGTCCTTCTTCACCGCGACCACGTGGACACCGTCTCCGGGCGCGTTGGAGTCGCCCGTGCTGTGCATGGCCAGGATGATCCGGTAGTCCGCGGCATCACCCAGGTCGACGGAGCCCATGCGGTGTTTGCCCGTCGTGTTGTAGGCGAGGCATTTCTCCAGTCCGTTCACCGCCTGCCCGAACGTGATCCCGTCCATCAACTGGCCTGTCGTGGCCGGTCGTCCGGGACCCGAAGGCGACGCGCTCGGCGAGCCGCTCGACGACCCGCTCGATGCCGCCGAGGTGCCCCGCGGGACGCTCGCGGAGGGTGCCGGGGCCGCCGTTCCGGTCCTGCCGTGCCGCCCGTCGCCCAGCGCGTACGCACCCGCCGGCAGTGCGGCCAGGGTCACCAGCACGGCCCCCACCGCCGCCACCCGCCGGCGCCGCTCCACCACGCCCCGCCGCCGGATCGTCCCGTACGGCACGGGCGGCGGCCCCATCGCGTACGCGGTCTCGCTGAGCATCCCGCGCAGCCGCCCCTCGAACTCCCCCTCGACGTCCTGCCGTTGCGTTTCCCCGCTCACCTCTCGCCTCCCTGTGCGCACGCGGTACCGCTGTGCGCCGTCGCCCTGCTGACCCGCTCGATCCGCTCGATCCGCTCGACCCGCTCGTCCTGTTCGACCTGCGCGGCCGGGAGGAGCCCCGGATGTCTGCGCAGTTTGGCCAGCGCCTTGGACGCCTGGCTCTTGACCGTGCCCGGCGAGCAGCCGAGCGCCTCGGCCACCTCCGCCTCGGACAGGTCCTCCCAGTAGCGCAGGACCACCACCGCCCGCTGTCTCGGAGGCAGTTGGGCCAGCGCGCCGACCAGCGCACCGCGCTCGTCGACCCGGGAGACGGCCTCGTCCCGCCGCGTCGTCTCCGGCGGCGCCGCGGTCAGCGCCTCGGTCACGCGCCGCTTGCGGAAGCGGTCGCTGTTGCACGTGACCAGCATCCGGCGGACGTACGCCTCCGGGTTGTCGCTGCGCGAGACGCGCCGCCACGACCGGTACGCCTTGGCCAGCGCGGTCTGCGTCAGATCCTCGGCATGGTGTGCGTCACCCGTGAGCAGATACGCCGTGCGCACCAGACGTGACCACCGCGCCCTGACGAATTCCTCGTACTGGGCCTCTTGTTCGGCCTGCATCAAGCACCCTCCTCGCTCCCCACGACCACCGAACGGGCTCATTCGGTTGCCCGGCCGGCGCGACCTGGTCCGGACGGAGTCGCGGAGAACGCGGACGCAGACCCTATGTGGTCGCCAGCACCAGTTCCTCGGCTCCCAGGGGGCGGAAGCCGTCCGTGCGGCCTGCGAAGTAGCGGTCGGTGAGGTGCGGCGCCGAGATGTGGCGGGTGGTGCGGAAGCCGGACTCCTCGGCCAGGGACAGGAGGGCCTGCGGGGTGAAGTAGCTGAGGAAGGGGGTTCCGGCCGCCGCCCCCGCCCGGGCCGCCAACTCCACCAGCGCCCGTTCCTCGGGTCCGACCAGCGCCGTCGGCAGCATGAACGACACGGCCAGCGAGGAACCCGGGGCGAGAGCCGCGGCCCGGCGCAGCGTCGCCGCGTTCGCCTCCGGGGTGAGGTAGATGCTGACGCCGGTCGACGCCACGACCGCCGGCCGCGCGCGGTCGAAGCCGGCCGCCGACAGGTTCTCCCACCAGTCCTCGCCCGCCTCGAAGTCCACCGGCACGAGGTGCAGCCACTCCGGGACGCCGTAGCCGAGGTCGAGCAGGCGCCGTCGCTTCCACGCCTGGGGCGCCGGGAGGTCCACCTCGAAGACGTCGATCCGCTCGGCGCCCGGCGGCCTGCGCTGGGCGAACGTGTCCAGCCCGGCGCCCAGCACCACGTACTGGGTGACGCCCCGGCCGGCCTGCTCCGCCACCAGGTCCTCCACGAACCGGGCCCGGGCCACGATGCTTGCCCGGCCCGAGGCCGTGAACCGAGGGTCCATCGTCGGACGGCTCCGCCACCCCGGTTCCGGCTCCGCGAGCCGGATCCCGACCTCGTCCACGAACACGTACGGCGGTGCGTCCACCTCCAGATGCAGAGCGCGCCACAGGGCCACCAGTACCGCCTGCTCGTCCATGTGCCGCTCAACGAACGACTCGTACCTTCGTCGCACTGCCGTAGACCATCGGTGGATGGCCCGTCGGGTGGTACGCCCGGCACGGTCACCGTATGGAGAAGAAGACCGAAGCAATCAGCCGGGCACGCTTCCTCGCCGGTGCGGCGGCGGCCGGGGCCGGAGCGGCGCTGCTGCCCGCGCGCCCCGCCGCGGCGACCGGACCGGCGGCGACCGCGGAGCACCGGCGCGGGCTCCGCCACCGGGGCGTCGTCTACACCGTCGGGGAGGGCGAGACCCCGGCCACCGCGTGGAGCGCCGCCCGGATGCGCGAGGACATCCGGGCCATCCGCGACGACCTGCACGCCGACACCGTCGACGTCACCGGCGACGGCGTCGAACGTCTCACGGCCACCGCCGCCGAGGCCGCCGAACGCGGACTGCACGTCTGGCTCCAGCCGACCCTCGGGGACGTCCCCGAGCGGGAGATCCTGGAGCACCTCGCCGAGTGCGGCCGGTTCGCGGAGCGGCTGCGCCGGCAGGGGGCGAGCGTCGATCTCAGCGTCGGGTGCGAGTTCATCCTGTTCGTGCCGGGTATCGTGCCGGGCGACAACGCCCTGGAACGCGTCAGGCACCTCCTCGACGGCACCTTCGACCCGGTGCGGGCGCAGCGGCTGCTCGACCGCTTCACCGCGAAGGCCGCGGCGGTCGGCCGCTCCGTCTTCCGCGGCGGTCTCAGCTACGCCGCCGCGGAGGACGACCGGGTCGACTGGCGGCTCTTCGACATCGTCGGCATCGACTACTACGGGTACTTCCCGCGCCGCGCCGACCACGTCCGGGAGCTGCGCCGCCATATGCGCCGGGGCAAGCCGCTGGCCGTCACCGAGTTCGGCACGTGCGCGTACGTCGGCGCGCCCGAGGCGGGCGGCATGGCCTGGGACATCGTCGACCACGACAAGCGGCCCGAGGAGATCAAGGGGCACCCGGTGCGCAGCGAACGCACCCAGGCCGCCTACCTCGTCGACCTGGTGGACGTCTTCGAGGCGATGGGACTGTACGCGGCGATGGCCTTCGAGTTCGTCACCCCGGACGCCCCGCACCGCCCCGGTGACCCCCGCCACGACCTCGACCTCGCGAGCTACGCCATCACCAAGCCCATCCAGGACCGCCCCGGCGACCCCCGTTCCCCCTGGCACCGGGAGCCGAAGCAGGCCTTCCACGCACTGGCCCACCGGTACGCACACGGCCGCCGGTGCGCGGGGGCGTGAGCCACGGCGGGTGATCCGCCTCCACGATCCGGTCCGGGCCACGGGCGCCGTAGGGGACAATGGACCCATGAGTCTGTTCCGCGACGACGGCATCGTGCTGCGCACCCAGAAGCTCGGTGAAGCGGACCGGATCATCACGTTGCTCACGCGAGGGCATGGGCGGGTGCGGGCGGTGGCCCGGGGGGTGCGGCGGACCAAGTCGAAGTTCGGGGCGCGGCTCGAGCCCTTCTCGCACGTGGACGTGCAGTTCTTCGCGCGGGGGAGCGAGCTGATCGGGCGCGGGCTGCCGTTGTGCACGCAGAGCGAGACCATCGCGCCGTACGGTGGCGGCATCGTCAGCGACTACGCCCGCTACACCGCCGGGACGGCCATGCTGGAGACCGCCGAGCGGTTCACCGACCACGAGGGCGAGCCGGCCGTGCAGCAGTATCTGCTGCTCGTCGGCGCCCTGCGGACGCTGGCCCGCGGCGAGCACGCACCACACCTCGTGCTCGACGCCTTCCTGCTGCGCTCGCTCGCCGTCAACGGGTACGCCCCGAGCTTCAGCGGCTGCGCGAAGTGCGGGATGCCCGGTCCGAACCGGTTCTTCTCGGTGGCCTCGGGCGGTTCCCTGTGCGTGGACTGCCGGGTGCCCGGCAGCGTCGTACCGTCGCCGGCGACCCTCGAACTGCTCGGCGCGCTGCTTACGGGAGACTGGGAGACCGCGGACGCGTGCGAGCCGCGGTACGTCCGGGAGGGCAGCGGACTGGTGTCCGCCTACCTGCACTGGCACCTGGAGCGCGGGCTGCGCTCGCTCAGGTACGTAGAGAAGTAGACCGGCAACACCGAGGGAGACGAGAAGCACATGGTGGTACGCGGAATCCTGGGGCGCCAGCGCCGCGAGTACAGGACGCCGGAGCCGCACCCGTCCGGCGCCCGTGCGCCCAAGCTCCCCGGTGAGCTCGTCCCGAACCATGTGGCGATCGTCATGGACGGCAACGGCCGCTGGGCCAAGGAGCGCGGGCTGCCGAGGACGGAAGGGCACAAGGTCGGGGCCGAGCGCGTACTGGACGTGCTCCAGGGCGCCATCGAGGTCGGCGTCGGGAGCATCTCCCTGTACGCCTTCTCCACCGAGAACTGGAAGCGCTCGCCCGACGAGGTCCGCTTCCTGATGAACTTCAACCGCGACTTCATCCGCAAGACCCGCGACCAGCTCGACGAACTCGGCATCCGGGTGCGCTGGGTGGGGCGGATGCCCAAGCTGTGGAAGTCGGTCGCCAAGGAGCTCCAGGTCGCCCAGGAGCAGACCAAGGGCAACGACCGGCTCACGCTGTACTTCTGCATGAACTACGGCGGCCGGGCCGAGCTCGCGGACGCGGCGAAGGCGCTGGCGGAGGACGTGCGGGCGGGCCGTCTCGACCCGGACAAGGTCACCGAGAAGACCGTCCAGAAGTACCTCTACTACCCGGACATGCCGGACGTGGACCTCTTCCTGCGGCCCAGCGGCGAGCAGCGCACCTCCAACTACCTGCTCTGGCAGAGCGCGTACGCCGAGATGGTCTTCCAGGACGTGCTGTGGCCGGACTTCGACCGCCGTGACCTGTGGCGCGCGTGCCTCGAGTTCGCCTCCCGCGACCGGCGGTTCGGCGGGGCCGTGCCCAACGAGCAACTGCTGGAAATGGAGCGGGACATGCGGGGACGCCCGGCCACCTCGTAGCCACCGGGGGTTCACGGAGATCGCCGACGATCCGGCCATGAAGCGTGTCGCCCCCGCCCTCGCCCTGTGCGGCCTGCTGGTCGCCGCCCTGCCCGCGCAGGCCGCCGGCCAGCAGCCCGCGCACCACGACAGCCACGAGAGTTACGGCACCAAGGCGCCGTACTCCCCGCAGCAGAGCCCGCGCACCTATCAGCGGCCGCCGGCCGGGTTCACCCCCGTCTTCACGGAGAACGTCTCCCGGCACGGCTCACGCTCCGCCACCGACAGCGAGGACGGCGACCTGATCCTCGCCCTCTGGGACAGGGCCGCGGCGGAGGGCCAACTCACCCGCAAGGGCGAGGAGTTCGGACCGGCCGTGCGAGCGCTGCTCGACGCCATGGCCGAGGTGGGGTATGGCAACCTCAGCGGGCGCGGCCGGGCGGAGATGCGGGACACGGCCACGCGCATGGCCGGCCGGCTTCCTTCCCTGTTCGCGAAGATCGCCGCCGACGGCGAGAAGATCGACGTCGTCAGCTCCGGGCAGGGGCGGGCCGTCGACAGCGCCGGCGAGTACGTGGGTGCCCTCGCCGACGCCGACCCGGCGCTGCGGCCGCTGATCGGCCCGACCCGCACGGACAAGGACCTGCTGTACTTCCACAAGGCGGCGGGCGGGGCGGCGTACCGCGACTACATCGCGAACGACCAGCGCCTGGCGAGCACGCTGAAGGGCATCACCGACCAGCCCAGGACGTACCGGGCCGCCCGCGGTGTCCTGCGGAAGATCTTCAAGGACGCCTTCGTCGAGCGGATCGCCGACGCCGACGCGGTGTCCGCCGCCGAGGCCGTCCACAACCTCTACGCCATCGCCCCGGCCATGAGCGAGGAGAGCCCGGACGGGGCGGGCTGGGGCATGGAGCGGTACATCTCGCGCTCCGACGCCGCCTGGTTCGGATACCTGGGCGACGCCGAGGACTTCTACGAGAAGGGTCCCGGCTTCTCGGACAGCGACATCACCTACAAGATGGCCGGCGTCGTCCTCGACGACTTCTTCAAGCAGGTCGAGGCCAAGCGGGACGGCACCAGCGACCTCGGCGCCGAACTCCGCTTCACCCACGCCGAGGAGATCATTCCGCTGGCCGCGCTGATGGGTCTGTCCGGGAGCACCCGGCCCGCGACGCCCGGACAGCCGTACGCCTACGCCGACAACCCCTGGCGGGGCGCGGACGTCGCCCCGCTGGGCGTCAACATCCAGTGGGACGTGTTCCGCAAGGGCGACCGGTACCTGGTCCGGATGCTCTACAACGAGAAGGCGACCGCCTTCAAGGCCGGGTGCCGTCCGGTCGCCAAGGGCAGCGAGTTCTACGAACTGGACGAACTGGAGCGCTGCTTCGGGCGGGAATAGGCCGCGCACGTGTGCGATTTAAGATCATGAGCGACTGCTCGATCTCAACGGGGGTTGGTTCCGCTTGTTCGCTTTCGTGATTCCCGCGCACAACGAAGAGGCCACGGTGGCCACGATCGTCGGCCAGGCCCTGGCGGCCGCGCGGCCCGGCGACCGGGTGCTGGTCGTGGACAGCGGCTCGACCGACGACACGGCCCGGCGGGCCCGCGAGGCCGGTGCGGAGGTGCTCAGCGGCCCGCTCGGCAAGGGCGCGGCCATGCAACTGGCCGTGTCGGCGGTGGACAGCGAGTGGACGTGCTTCCTCGACGCCGACCTCGTCACGTCGGAACGCAACGTCGCCGCGCTGCTCCGCGAGGCCGCGGCCGGCGGCACGGCGGACCATGTGGTCGGTGACTACGAGTACGACCACCCGGGCACCATCCTGGCGTCCACGTTCACCATCTACGAGCCGCTCACCGGCCGGTTCTTCCCGGAGGTCGGCTTCCACGGGGCGAACGCCCTCACGGGCTACCGCGCCGTCCGCACCCGCCTTCTGCGTGCCGCCCCGCTGCCGGCGGACTTCGGTGTCGAGACCTTCCTCAACATCTCCGTCGCCCTGTCCGGCGGGCAGGTGGACGTGTGTCACCTCGGTGTCGTCGGCAGCCGCTACCGCTTCCACGGGGGCTCGATGGCGACCGAGATAGGCACCAGGATCCTGGACCTGGCCGAGGCCCACGGGCGCCTGGACCCGGCCGACCGGCCGGAGTGGGACGAGTGGCTCCGGGCGGGGGTGGCCGCCATCGCCCCGAACACGGCGGACCAGGGCCGCTCGGCCGTGCTGGCCCGGCTGTTCAGCACCGTCCGCAGGCCGATGCCCAGCCGGTCCGGGGTCTGAGGGCGGGCCTACTCGGCGGCGCACTCCGCGCAGGTGCCGAAGATCTCCACCGTGTGCGCCACGTTCACGAACCCGTGCTCGGCCGCGATGGCGTCCGCCCACTTCTCGACCGCGGGGCCCTCGACCTCGACGGCCTTGCCGCAGACACGGCAGACGAGGTGGTGGTGGTGTTCGCCGGTGGAGCAGCGGCGGTAGACGGACTCGCCGTCGGAGGTGCGCAGGACGTCGACCTCGCCGGCGTCGGCGAGGGACTGGAGGGTGCGGTAGACCGTGGTCAGGCCGACCGAGTCGCCCTTGTGCTTGAGCATGTCGTGGAGATCCTGCGCGCTGCGGAACTCGTCGACCTCGTCGAGGGCTGCCGCCACGGCGGCACGCTGCCGGGTGGCACGGCCCTTCACGGGCGGTCCAGCGGTCGTCACCGGTTCCTCCTTCTTCGGCTCACACCAACCCGGGCCATTGTGCCAGCCTGGCCTGTGCGTGGTCAGACGCCGATCTCGTCGGCGGCCCCCCGGGAGACCGGAATCGAGCACTCCGCCGGGTCTCCGGAGGGCCGCGCGGCGGCGGCGGCCCGGGCGCGGCGGCGGGCCAGCGGAGTGGCCAGGGCGGTCAGGGCGACGAACGCCGCGATGGTCAGCAGCACGATCGTGGCGCCGGGCGGGACATCCTGGTAGTACGAGGTGACCGTACCGCCGATGGTCACGGTCACGCCCAGCGCGACGGCGACCGCGAAGGTGGCGGCGAAGCTCCGGGTGAGCTGCTGCGCGGCGGCGACCGGGACCACCATCAGCGCGGAGACCAGGATCAGGCCGACCACCCGCATGGCGACGGTGACCGTGACGGCCGCGGTGACCGCCGTGAGCAGGTTCAGGGCGCGGACGGGAAGCCCCGTGACCCGGGCGAACTCCTCGTCCTGGCTGACCGCGAACAGCTGGCGGCGCAGCCCCAGGGTCACCAGGACCACGAACCCGGCGAGCAGCGAGATGGTGGTCACGTCCGACGGGGAGACCGTCGACAACGAGCCGAAGAGGTACGAGTTCAGATTGGCGTTGGAGCCGCCGGGCGCGAGGTTGACGAACATCACGCCGCCGGCCATGCCGCCGTAGAAGAGCATGGCGAGGGCGATGTCGCCGCGGGTCCTTCCGTACCAGCGGATCAGCTCCATCAGCACCGAGCCGAGCGCGGAGACGGCGGTCGCCATCCACACCGGCGAGGTGTTCAGGAGGAAGCCGAGGCCGACCCCGGTCATCGCCACGTGCCCGATGCCGTCGCCCATGAGGGGCTGGCGGCGCTGTACGAGGTAGATGCCGATCGCGGGGGCGGTGACGCCGACCAGGACGGCGGCGAGGAGCGCGCGCTGCATGAAGGCGTAGTCGAGGAGTTCCATCAGCTCAGCAGTCCTGTGCGGAGGGGGTGGGTGCCCTCGGGTTCGTGCGGGTGGACGTGGTCGTGGCCGGGCAGGGCGTGCTGGCCCAGGGCGCGCGGGGGCGGGCCGTCGTGGGTGACGCAGCCGTCGCGCAGGACGACCGCCCGGTCGATCAGGGGCTCGAGGGGGCCCAGTTCGTGCAGGACGAGGAGGACCGTCGTACCGGTCTCGACCTGCTCGCGCAGGGTCCGCGCGAGCACCTCCTGACTGGCCAGGTCGACGCCCGCCATCGGCTCGTCCATGATCAGCAGCTCGGGTTCGGCGACCAGGGCGCGGGCGATCAGCACCCGCTGGTGCTGGCCCCCGGAGAGGGCGGTGACGGAGTCCCCGGCCCGGTCGGCCATGCCGACCAGCTCCAGGGCCCGTCGTACGGCCTCCCGGTCGGTCTTGCGGAAGAGGCCGAAGCGGGTGCGGGAGAGGCGGCCCGAGGAGACGATCTCGGTCACGGTGGCCGGGACTCCGCCCGCGGCCGTGGTGCGCTGCGGTACGTAGCCGACCCGCGCCCAGTCCCCAAAGCCGCGGCGCGGGGTGCCGAACAGCTCGATCTCGCCCGCGCTCACCGGCACCTGGCCGATGATCGTGCGGATCGCGGTCGACTTGCCGGATCCGTTCGCGCCGAGCAGCGCGACGACCTCGCCGCGGGGCACGGTGAGGTCGATGCCGCGCAGCACGGGGCGGGAGCCCAGCTCGGCGCGTACGCCGCGCAGACGTATGACGGGTTCGGTCATGGCGTCGTCCTCCGTGGCTGTCACTTGGTCCCCAGGGCCTTCTGGAGGGCCTTGAGGTTGGACTCCTGGACCGCGAAGTAGTCCTTGCCGCGGGACCTGGAGGTGATGCCCTCGATCGGGTCGAGGACGTCCGTCCGCAGCCCGGCGTCGGCGGCGACGGTCTTCGCGGTCTTGTCGCTGACGAGCGTTTCGTAGAACACGGTCGTCACGCCGTCGGCCTTCGCCACCGTCTCCAGGTTCCTGACGTGGGCGGCGCTGGGCTCGGACTCGGGGTCGAGGCCGTTGATGGCCTCCTCGGTCAGGCCGTAGCGCTCGGCGAGGTAGCCGAAGGCGGCGTGGGTGGTGAGGAAGACCTTGGTCCTCGTGTGCGCGAGGCCGTTCTTGAACTGTGCGTTCAGGTCGTCCAGCCGCTTGACCAGGGCGGCGGTGTTCTTCCGGTAGTCGGCCGCGTGCTTGGGGTCGGCCTTCTCGAAGGCCTTGCCGACGCCCTCGGCGACCTGGGCGTAGCGCACCGGGTCGAGCCAGATGTGGGGGTCGAGGCCGGCCAGTTCCTCGTTCTTGGAGGAGTCGTGCTCGGCCGCGTGGCCGCCGACCTCGTTGCCGTGCTTCTCCAGCGAGGTGAGGGAGGCGGCGTCGATCTTGGTCTTCACCTCGGACTGGGCGACCGCCTTGTCGACGGTGGGCTGGAGGTTCTTGAGGTAGAGCACCGCGTCGGACTCTTCGAGCTGCGCGGTCTGCCTGGCGCTGATCTCCAGGTCGTGCGGTTCCTGGCCGGGCAGGGTGAGACTGGTGACGTGGACGTGGCTCCCGCCGATCCGCTCGGCGAGGAAGGCCATCGGGTAGAACGACGCGACGACGTCGAACCTGTTCGTGTTGCCCGCGGCGGTCACGCTGGAGCAGGCGGAGAGGGCGGTGAGACCGAGGGCGGTGACCGCGGTCGTCGCCACCGCGGATATGAGGCGTCGTCGTACGTTCATGACAGTCATTTTCAACAAACATGGAAACCGTTGTCAACAACGGTTGAAGGGCCTACCGATTTGGTTGAGGGGGAGGCCACGCCGGTACCCTGAAGCATTCACTGGAAGCAACTCGCTTCGTCGCCCGTCGTCGTAATGAAGAGAGCACCGTGGCCGCCGACAAGATCGACACCATCGTCAACCTGAGCAAGCGCCGTGGCTTCGTATTCCCGTGCAGTGAGATCTACGGCGGACAGCGCGCCGCCTGGGACTACGGACCGCTGGGTGTCGAGCTCAAGGAGAACATCAAGCGCCAGTGGTGGCGCTACATGGTGACGTCGCGCGAGGACGTGGTCGGTATCGACTCGTCCGTCATCCTGGCCTCCGAGGTCTGGGTCGCCTCCGGCCACGTCGCCACCTTCACGGACCCGCTGACCGAGTGCACGGCGTGTCACAAGCGGTTCCGCGCCGACCACCTGGAAGAGGCGTACGAGGAGAAGAAGGGCCACGCCCCGGCCAACGGCCTGGCCGACATCAACTGCCCGAACTGCGGCAACAAGGGCCAGTTCACCGAGCCCAAGCAGTTCTCGGGTCTCCTCTCCACGCACCTCGGCCCCACGCAGGACTCCGGCTCCGTCGCCTACCTGCGCCCCGAGACCGCCCAGGGCATCTTCACCAACTTCGCCCAGGTGCAGACCACCTCGCGCCGCAAGCCGCCGTTCGGCATCGCCCAGATGGGCAAGTCCTTCCGCAACGAGATCACGCCCGGCAACTTCATCTTCCGCACCCGCGAGTTCGAGCAGATGGAGATGGAGTTCTTCGTCAAGCCGGGCGAGGACGAGAAGTGGCAGGAGTACTGGATGGAGCAGCGCTGGAACTGGTACACCGGTCTCGGCCTGCGCACCGAGAACATGCGGTGGTACGAGCACCCGAAGGAGAAGCTCTCCCACTACTCCAAGCGCACCGCTGACATCGAGTACCGCTTCCAGTTCGGCGGCAGCGAGTGGGGCGAGCTCGAGGGTGTCGCCAACCGCACCGACTACGACCTCGGCGCCCACGCCAAGGCCTCCGGCCAGGACCTCTCCTACTTCGACCAGGAGGCCGGCGAGCGCTGGACTCCGTACGTCATCGAGCCCGCGGCCGGTGTCGGCCGCACGATGCTGGCCTTCCTGCTCGACGCCTATGTCGAGGACGAGGCGCCCAACGCCAAGGGCAAGATGGAGAAGCGCACGGTGCTGCGCCTGGACCACCGTCTGGCCCCGGTGAAGGTCGCGGTGCTCCCGCTGTCCCGCAACCCGGAGCTGTCCCCGAAGGCCAAGGGCCTCGCCCAGGCGCTGCGCCAGAACTGGAACATCGAGTTCGACGACGCCGGCGCCATCGGCCGCCGCTACCGCCGCCAGGACGAGATCGGCACGCCGTACTGCGTCACCGTCGACTTCGACACGCTCGAGGACAACGCGGTCACCGTCCGCGAGCGTGACTCGATGAAGCAGGAGCGCGTGTCGCTGGACCAGATCGAGGGCTACCTCGCGGGCCGCCTGATCGGCAGCTGACGTATCCGCTGACGTATCGGCTCCACCGGTGCCGGGTCCCTCCGGGGGCCCGGCACCGGTGCGTTCGCGGGTCTCCCGGTGCCGGTGCCGGTGCCGCGCTGGGCGTCCGAGGGCGGCGATTGGCCCGGCAGCGCCGTCCGCGATTGGCCCTGTCGCCCGGCCCGCGGCGCCGACAGGGTGGGCCGCATGAGCCTCGCCTTCCTGCTGACCACCCTCGTCATCGTCGCCACTCCGGGCACGGGCGTCGTCTACACCCTCGCCGCCGGGCTCTCCCAGGGGCGTCGCGCGAGCGTCGTCGCCGCGTTCGGCTGCACGCTCGGGATCGTGCCGCACGTGCTCGCCACCGTCACCGGGGTCGCCGCGCTGCTGAACGCGAGCGCGGCGGCGTTCCAGGTCCTCAAGTACGCCGGTGTCGCCTACCTCCTGTACATGGCCTGGGCGACGGCGCGGGACAAGGAGGCGATCGCCGTGGACGACGAGGCCGCCCCGCGTTCGGCGGCGCAGGTGATCGGCCGGGCGGTGCTGGTCAACCTGCTCAACCCCAAGCTCACCATCTTCTTCTTCGCGTTCCTGCCGCAGTTCGTGAGCCCCGACGAGCCGCACGCGGTCGTCCGGATGCTGGGGCTGAGCGGGGTGTTCATGCTGGCGACGTTCGTCGTCTTCGCCGCGTACGGCGTCCTCGCCGCCTCCGTGCGCGGCCACGTCACCTCACGGCCGCGTGTGATGACCTGGCTGCGGCGGAGCTTCGCGGGGTCGTTCGTGGCGCTGGGCGCGAAGCTGGCGCTGACCGCCCGGTGAGGGTCAACGGCCTTGCAACGACTTCACGTTGTCGCCGAAGGTCCAGTTCTTCGAGCCGTCCCAGTTGACCGACCAGGTCATCAGGCCCTTGAGCGAGGTGCCGTAGTGCTTCCAGGCCTGGGAGACCAGTGAGGGCGCCATGTAGCCGCCGCCCGCGCCGGGTTGCGCGGGCAGGCCCGGCACCTGCTTGTCGTAGGGCACCTTCACGGTCGTACCCTGCACGACCAGCCCCTTGTTGAGACAGTCGGTCTGGGCGGTGAAGCCCGCGACCGTGCCCGCCGAGTAGGAGTCGCCGGAGCAGCCGTACATGCTGCCGTTGTAGTACTGCATGTTCAGCCACCACAGGCGGCCGTTGTCGGCGTACTTCTTGACGATCGGCAGGTACGCGCCCCAGATCGAGCCGTAGGTGATGCTGCCGCCGGTGACGTAGGCCGTCTCCGGGGCCATCGTCAGGCCGAAGCCCGACGGCATCTTCGCCAGCACCCCGTCGATGATGCGGATCAGGTTGGCCTGGGACGTGGAGAGCTGTGTGATGCTGCCGCTGCCGACCAGGCCGGTCTCGATGTCGATGTCGATGCCGTCGAAGTCGTACTTCTTCAGGATCGGCACGATCGTCGCGACGAACCGGTCGGCGACGGCACTGGAGGAGAGGTCGATCCCGGCCGCCGCCCCGCCGATCGACAGCAGGATCGTCTGCCCGGACGCCTTCGCCGCGCACATCTCCGCGGGCGTGGCGACCTTCACGCCCGTGTCCATGCCGTCCTCCCAGAGGGCCGTTCCGTCGGAGCGGATGACCGGGAAGGCCGCGTTGATCACGTTGTAGCCGTGCGCGGCGATGCGGGAGTCGGTGATCGGGGTCCAGCCGAAGGGCGGGTGGACCCCGTTGCCGGCGCCGTCCCAGTTCTCCCAGTAGCCCTGGAGGACCTTGCCGGCCGGGCGGGACTTCACGGCGCAGGTGTCCGCGGCGGAGGCGGTGGGCGCGGTGGCGAGGGCGAGCGGGGCGAGGACGGCCCCGGTCAGTGCGGCGGTGAGCAGGCGCAGCGTACGGCGGATCATGCGAGGCCTCCCGGTGGGGGTGCGGTGAGGTGTCGTAGGCATGACAGTGCTCGTGGTCCAGACCTTTCGTCAATAGGTCTGGACCAAAACCCCACTCGTTTGGATTGACAACTGACAGATATTGAAATCTGTCAGTTGTCATGGAAGGGTGAGGGCATGACGATGCGAACACGCGATCTCGGAACCACCGGCCCCCAGGTCTCCGCCCTCGGCCTCGGCTGCATGGGCATGTCCGCGCTCTACGGGGACGCGGACCGGACCGAGGCCATCGCCACCATCCACGCCGCCCTGGAGGCCGGCGTCACCCTGCTCGACACCGGCGACTTCTACGCCATGGGCCACAACGAGATGCTGATCGGCGAGGCCCTGCGCACCGCCCCCGCCGCCCTGCGCGGACAGGCGCTGACCAGCGTGAAGTTCGGCGCGCTGCGTGACCCGGACGGCGGCTGGAGCGGCTACGACGGCCGCCCGGCCGCCGTGAAGAACTTCGCCGCCTACTCGCTCCAGCGCCTCGGCACCGACCACATCGACGTCTACCGGATCGCCCGGGCCGACCCGGACGTACCGATCGAGGAGACCGTCGGCGCGATCGCCGAGCTGGTCGAGAAGGGGTACGTCCGGCACATCGGCCTGAGCGAGGTCGGCGCCGACACCGTCCGCCGGGCCGCCGCCACCGCGCCGATCTCGGACCTCCAGATCGAGTACTCGCTCATCTCCCGCGGCATCGAGGCGGAGGTCCTGCCGACCACCCGCGAGCTGGGCATCGCCATCACGGCGTACGGCGTCCTCTCCCGCGGTCTGATCTCCGGCCACTTCACCCCCGACCGGCAGCTCGCCCCGAACGACTTCCGGGCCCACTCGCCCCGCTTCCAGGGCGAGAACCTCCAGCACAACCTCCGCCTCGTCGAGGCGCTGCGGAAGACCGCCGAGCAGAAGGGCGTCAGCGTCGCGCAGACCGCCATCGCCTGGGTGCTCTCCCGGGGCGAGGACATCGTGCCGCTGGTCGGCGCCCGCACCCGGGAGCGGCTCACCGAGTCGCTGGGCGCGCTGGACGTCACGCTGGACGCGGCCGACCTCGCCGCGATCGAGGAGGCCGTCCCGGCGGACGCGGCGGCGGGCGACCGCTACCCGGCCGCCCAGATGGGCCACCTCGGCAGCGAGTGACACGCCGGGTACGGTTCACGACATGTCTCCGACCACCGAAGCCCTGACCGCCGAGCGCATCCTCGAAGCCACCGAGGAGGTGCTGCGCCGTCACGGCCCGGCCAAGGCCACCGTGGTGGACGTGGCCCGCGCGCTCGGCGTCAGCCACGGCAGCGTCTACCGCCACTTCCGCACCAAGGCGGCGCTGCGGGAGGCCGTGACCAAGCGGTGGCTGGACCGCACGTCGGCGACCCTGTCCGGGATCGCCGCCGACGGGGACCGCGACCCCGAGTTCCGGCTGCGCCAGTGGCTCAAGGCCCTGTTCGACGCCAAGCGCCGCAAGGCGGGCGACGACCCCGAGCTGTTCGCCACGTACATGGTGCTGGTCGACGAGAGCGGCCCGGCGGTCGCCGAGCACATCACCGACCTGACCGGCCAGCTGACCCGGATCATCGAGGCGGGCGTCGGCACGGGCGCCTTCACCGCCGCCGACCCCGCCACCGCCGCCCGCGCCGTCTTCCAGGCCACCGGCCGCTACCACGACCCGTGCTACGCCCCGGCGTGGCGGCAGTCGGGCGTGGAGGACGAGTTCACGGCGGTGGTGGACCTGCTGGTGCGCGGGCTCCGGCGCGGTTGATCGCGGTTGGTCGCGGTCAGGCGCCCGCCGCGCACCGCCAGAAGTCCCGCATCACAGGGGTCGGCTTCGGGCTCGTCATGGACACCTGGGTCAGCAGAACGGCGACCGTACCCGTGGTGGGGACCAGATGGGCCGTGGTCCCGGTGCCGCCGACCCAGCCGTAGCGGCCGGGGACGTTCCAGGGGTCGGCCGGGGTGACGTCCACCTGCGCGCCGTAGCCCCAGCCCTGGCCCTCCAGGAAGAGCGCGCCCATCTCGCGCTGGGCCGCCGAGAGATGGTTGGCCGTCATCCGGCTGACCGAGGTGGGGGTCAGCAGTGGGCGGCCCCGCCATTCGCCGCCGCCGAGCAGCATCCGGGCGAAGGCCAGCCAGTCGTCGGCCGTGGAGACGAGCCCGCTGCCGCCCGAGGGGAACTCGGGGATGCCGCTGAAGTCGCCGTCCGGGGTGCCCGTGACCTCCAGCGTGCCGTCGGCGCCGGGCCGGTAGGCCGTCGTGAAGCGTCCGCGCGCACCCGCCGGCACCTCGAACCCGGTGTCCGTCATGCCGAGCGGCTCGAAGATCCGCTCGGCCATGAAGTCCGGCAGGCTGCTGCCGGAGACCCGGGCGATCAGCACGCCCTGGATGTCGGAGCAGGTGCCGTACAGCCATGCCTCGCCCGGCTGGTACAGCAGCGGCACCGCGGCGAGCGAGGCCAGCCAGGTGTCGGGGTCCGGCCGCTCCTCCATGGCGTGGCCGATCTTCTGCACCCCGAGCAGCGCCTGGACGGCCGGGAGCGAGAAGTCGGAGTGGAGGCCCCAGCCGGCCCGGAAGCTGAGCAGGTCCTCGACGGTGACCGGGCGGGCCGCCGGGACCACGTCGTCGAGGGGGCTCGAAGGGGTCCGTACCACCACCGGCTTCGCCAGCTCCGGCAGCCAGGTGTCCACCGGGTCCTCCAGCGCGACCCGGCCCTCCTCCACCAGCATCATCAGCGCCGCCGCGGTGACCGGCTTGGTGACCGAGGCGAGCCGGAAGATCGAGTCCCGGGCCATCGGGGCGGAGCCGCCGGCGTCCATGGAGCCGACGGCCACCGCCTCGACGTCGTCCCCGCGGGCGAGCAGGCCCACCGCTCCGGGGACCGTCCCGTCGTCGACGTACCGCCGGAGCAGCTCGTGCAGATCCTGTCGTTCGCTCATCGGCCCCAGGCCTTCCGTCGCTCGCGGTCGCGGTCGTACGTACGACTCCTCCCGCGGCGGAAAGTCATCGGGCCGCCGGGCCGCCGGGCCGCTCAGGCCGCCGCGGTCGGGTCCACCGTCGCCTGGTGCGCCTCGGCCAGGTGCTCCGCGGCCCTCGCCCAGGACAGGAACGGCGCCCCCTTCCGCCAGCCGCAGGTGTCACAACTGATCGTGCGCTGCACGCCTGCGCGCCGCATTCTGACGACGTGCCGCCGGCCGTGCTGGTCCCAGCGGCTGATCTCGCTCGTGCTGTCCCGCGACATGTGCCCTCCCGTACCGGCGCCCGCGGCCCCCGACGACCAACGCCACTTGACGTTCTACGCCAACAGGGTGCCCCGGACGGGTACTTCACCGGGCTGTGTTCTGCCTCACCCGGTCGTCACCGGATCGTCCGCGGCAGCCGCAGGCTGAGCAGCCCGGTCAGGACCACCCCGGCCAGCTGCACCAGCAGCGTCGTCACCAGGGCGTCCCGCATGCCGTGGCCGGGGACGAGGGAGAGGAAGAGGGTGCCCAGGGTGGCGACGCCGAGGGCGAGGGCGGACTGCTGGGTGGTGACCATCACACCGCCGCCGACACCGGCCCGCGCGGGCGGCACCTCGGAGAGCACGATCCGCATGACGACGGGCAGTTGCAGCGCCTGGCCCGCGCCGGCGACCGCCGCGCCGGGCAGGAGTTCGATGAAGCCCAGGTCCGGCCAGTCCCGCCAGGCGGCCAGCACGATCAGCGCCACGCCCACGCCCTGGACCAGCGCCCCGGCGGTGACGACACGCGTGCCGTAGCGGGCCACCAGGCGCGGCCCGGCCAGCGAGACGATCAGGAACGCCACCGCCATCGGGGCCAGCGCCAGGCCCGCCGGGACCGGACCGAGGCCCGCGCCGCGCTGGAGGGCCACCGCGATGACGAACATGAAACCGCTGAAGCCGATGGAGAACGGCACCATCAGCACCAGCCCCCGGCGCAGCGAGGTCAGCTCGAACAGGCTCGGCGGCACCAGGGGCGTACGGCCCTGCCGGTCCGCCCGCCGCTCCACCGTGTAGAACGCCGCGGCGACACCCGGGAACGCGGCCAGCGACAGCCACGTCCACACCGGCCAGCCCGCCGCCCGGCCCTCGGTGAGCGGGGCGAGCAGCGTGAGCAGGGAGAGCGCGAGCAGCACCGTGCCGGGACCGTCGACCGGCTCGGGCTGCTGGGAGCGGGTCTCCGGGACGGCGCGGGCGGCCAGCACCAGCCCGATGACCACGACGGGCACGTTTACCAGGAACACCGAGCGCCAGCCGGTGCCCGCGATGTCGGCGGCGACCAGGACGCCGCCCAGGATCTGGCCCGCCACCATGGACAGGCCGGCGGTGGCGCCGTACAGGCTCATGGCACGGGCCCGGCGCGGGCCGGCCGTGGTCGCCTGGATGGTGGCGAGCACCTGCGGCAGCATCGCCGCCGCCGACGCGCCCTGCGCGACCCGCGCCGCGACCAGGCTCCAGGCGCCCGGCGCGAGCCCGCAGGCCAGCGAGGTCAGCCCGAAGGCGGCCATGCCGCCCAGGAAGAGCCGGCGGCGGCCGAAGAGATCGCCGAGCCGCCCGCCGACGACGAGGAGAACGGCGTACGCCACCCCGTAGCCGGCGACGACGAGTTCGAGGACGGCCTCGCCCGCGTGCAGGTCGGCGCCGATGGTGGGCAGGGCGACGTTGACGATGAAGAAGTCGATGAGGGGCAGGGACGCGGCCAGCAGGACGGTGAACAGCCCCAGCGTGCCGAGCGCCGGTGGCGCCGCCGGTGAGCGGACGGCGGGGGTCGTGACGGTTTCGGTCATGACCCCGAGCCTGCGCGCGTTCCCAGACTGGTACCAGAGTCTTCTTGTCCTGGTACCGGGAGTACCTGGCAATAGGGTCCGCGAGACGGCATGCTGGGGGCATGACGACCATGGCCCAGGAAACCACGACCCGGCCGGACAGGGGTTCGGACATCCGGCGCCACGAGCTGGCCGTCTTCCTGCGCAGCCGCCGCGAGCGCATCACGCCGGAGCAGGTGGGGCTGCCCCGGGGAGTCCGCCGCCGCACGCCCGGACTGCGCCGCGAGGAGGTCGCCCAGCTCTCCGCGGTCGGCGTCACCTGGTACACCTGGCTGGAGCAGGCCCGGGACATCCAGGTCTCCGTGCAGGTCCTCGACGCCCTGGCCCGCACCCTGATGCTGGACGCGAGCGAGCGCGCCCACCTCTTCCAGCTGGCCGGCTCGGTCGACCCGACACCCGCCTCCAGCTGCTCGGGGGTCACCCCGGCCCAGTTCGAGCTGCTGCGCCGGCTGGAGCCGGTCCCGGCCTGCATCCAGAACAGCCGGTACGACATCCTCGCCTACAACCGCACCTACGCCCGTCTGATGGGCGACCTGGACGCGGTCCCGCCCGAGGACCGCAACTGCATGCTCCTCGTCTACACCAACGAGGACTGGCGGGCCGCGATCGTGCACCTGGAGGAGACCAGGCGCCTGATGGCCGCGAAGCTGCGCGCCTCCATGGCCGGCCACCTCGGCGAGCCCGCCTGGAAGATGCTGCTCAAGCGGCTGGAGTGCGCGTCCCCGGAGTTCCGCGAGATCTGGGACCGGTACGAGGTCGTCGCCACCCGCTCCAGGATCAAGCAGTTCCTGAACCCGTACGTCGGCCTCCTCACCCTGGACCACACGGACCTGTGGCTGAACCCGGAGGCCGGGGCACGGATGGTCACGTACGTGCCCACGAACGAGGAGAGCCGGGAACGGGTGGAGAAGCTCTACGCGTTCGTCCTCGAACAGGAGACGGCCCAGCCGACCCCGGCCGCTTCCCAGACCTCGCCGGCCTGAAGCCGGCGTTCGGCGGGCCCAGGGGCCGCTGGTGAGCGCGCACCGTGAGGCGGCGGGTGGCGAGGGTGTGCGGGCCGGGTGTCCGGCGTGAGAGCAGGGTCCGGTACGAGGCCGTCGGCAGGTTCAGCCGACGCCGGCCGCTTCCCGGACCTCGTTGGACTGAAGCCGCAGGGCGGTGTGCTCGGCCGTGCGGCGGGCCCAGGGGTCGCTGGTGAGCGCGCCGAGGGTGAGGACCGTGAGGCCGCGGGTGGCGAGGGTGTGCGGGCCGGGCGGCCGGCGTGCACTGCGTCCGGTACGGGGCCGTCGGCAGGTTCAGCCGACGCCGGCCGCTTCCCGGACCTCGTTGGACTGAAGCCGCAGGGCGGTGTGCTCGGCCGTGCGGCGGGCCCAGGGGCCGCTGGTGAGCGCGCCGAGGACGAGGACCGCGAGGCCGCAGACGGCGAGGATCCACCACGCCGGCCGGGCCGCCGACACGAACGCGGTCCGGTACGACGACGAGTCGACCCCGGACGCCAGCACCGCCCCGATCACGGCGACCCCCAGCGTCTGCCCGAGCTGCCTGCTGGTGGAGGCGACGGCCGCGGCGACCCCGGCCTGCGCCCGCGGCATCCCGGACACGGCCGTGTTGGTGATCGGCGCGTTCACGAAGCCGAACCCGATGCCGAACAGCACGTACCCGATGACCAGCGTGACGTTCGACGTCTCCGCCTCGAACGCGGCGAACAGCACCCCGCTCACGGTCATGGCGAACCCGGCGATCAGCAGCGGCAGCCGCGGCCCCCGGCTGCCGACCAGCCGTCCGGACAGCGGGGCGCACAGGAACGTCGGCACGGCCATCGGCAGCATCCACAGACCGGCGTGGAGGGCGTCCAGCCCGCGCACGTTCTGGAGGTACAGCGTCGACAGGAACAGGAACCCGCCCAGCGAGGCGAACGCGCTGATGGCGATCACCGTGGCCCCGCTGAACGGCGCGGACCGGAAGAAGCGCAGGTCGATGAGGGGTTCGGCGCGCCGGGGCTCGTACCACAGCAGCCCGAGGAGGGCGGCGAAGGCGATCAGCGCGAACGGCAGCACCCTGCCGGTGCCCGAGTCCGGCGCCTCGATGATCGCGTACGTGAGGGAGCCGAACAGGGCGATCACCAGCAGCTGGCCGACCGGGTCGGGTCGGCGGGCCTTGGGCGCGCGGGACTCGGGGACGAAGCGCAGCGTGAGCAGGAGCGCGGCCAGGCCGACCGGCAGGTTGACCCAGAAGATGGACCGCCAGCCGACCGACTCCACCAGCAGGCCCCCGACCAGGGGGCCGGCGGCCATGGATATGCCGACGACCGCGCCCCACACGCCGATCGCGCGGGCGCGCTCGCGCGCGTCGGTGAAGGTGTTGGTGATGATCGACATGGCGACCGGGTTGAGCATCGAGCCGCCGACCGCCTGGATCATGCGGAAGACGACCAGCGCCTCGAGGCTGGGCGCGAGGGAGCACAGCAGTGACCCGGTCACGAACACGATCAGGCCGGTCATGAAGACCCTCTTGCGGCCGACCCGGTCGGCCGTGGAGCCCGCGAGCATCAGCAGTGAGGCCAGTACCAGGGTGTAGGCGTCGATCGTCCACTGGAGGCCGGAGGTGGTGGCGTGCAGGTCGCGCTGCATGGACGGCAGGGCCACGTTGAGGGCGGTGACGTCGAGGCTGACGATCAGCAGGCTCATGCAGCAGATCGCGAGCACGAGCAGACGTCGGCGATGGCTGAGCTCGGGCATGCGTTCCATCGTACGCCGATTTCAATAGTGCGTCTAACTAATGACTGATACATGATCATTCCGGATGGGTGACAATGGGGCAATGCCCACGCCCACGACGCCCCTGCCGATCGGCCCGCACACCGTCCGGCCGCCCGTTGTCCTCGCCCCCATGGCGGGCATCACCAACGCGCCCTTCCGCACCCTGTGCCGGGAGTTCAGCGGGGGCAAGGGGCTTTTCGTGAGCGAGATGATCACGACCCGGGCGCTGGTCGAGCGCAACGAGAAGACCATGCAGCTGATCCACTTCGACGCGATCGAGAAGCCGCGCTCGATCCAGCTGTACGGCGTCGACCCGGCGACCGTCGGCAAGGCCGTCCGCATGATCGCGGAGGAGGACCTCGCCGACCACATCGACCTGAACTTCGGCTGCCCGGTGCCCAAGGTGACGCGCAAGGGCGGCGGCTCCGCGCTGCCGTACAAGCGCAACCTGCTGCGCGCGATCCTCCGCGAGGCCGTGTCGGGCGCCGGGGACCTGCCGGTCACGATGAAGATGCGCAAGGGCATCGACGACGACCACATCACCTACCTCGACGCCGGACGCATCGCCGTCGAGGAGGGCGTCACGGCCATCGCCCTGCACGGCCGCACCGCCGCCCAGCACTACGGCGGCACCGCGGACTGGGACGCCATCGCCCGCCTGAAGGAGCACGTCCCCGAGATCCCCGTGCTCGGCAACGGCGACATCTGGTCCGCCGAGGACGCGCTGCGGATGGTCCGGGAGACCGGCTGCGACGGCGTGGTCGTGGGACGCGGCTGCCTGGGCCGGCCCTGGCTGTTCGCGGACCTGGTGGCCGCCTTCGAGGGCCGTACGGCGGACATCGCACGCCCCACGCTCCGCGAGGTGGCCGAGGTCATGGTCCGCCACGCCACCCTCCTCGGCGAGTGGATCGGCGACGAGCCCCGCGGGGTCATCGACTTCCGCAAGCACGTCGCCTGGTACCTGAAGGGCTTCGCGGTCGGCTCGGAGATGCGGGGGCGCCTCGCCATCACCTCCTCCCTGGAGGAACTCCGCTCCGGCCTGGACGAACTGGACCTCGACCAGCCCTGGCCCACCGGCGCCGACGGCCCCCGCGGCCGTACCTCCGGCAACAACCGCGTGGTCCTGCCGGACGGCTGGCTGAAGGACCCGTACGACTGCGCGGGCATCAGCGAGGACGCGGAGCTGGACACGTCCGGCGGCTGACCACTGGCCGACATGGGGGACAGCGCGGTGTGGGTCACGGCATTCACCGGCGGTACGGCGGTGCCGGCGAGCTGGGTGACCAACCTCGGGGACGTGCGGGCGGCCCGGACGAAGGTCGAGGGGTCGGCGCGGGCCCAGCACCGGCAACAGGTGCGGGAGTAACGGCGGGCCGCGTACCTGGAGCTGATGGAGCGGGCCCATGTCATGGGCGAGCTGTACCGGCGGGTCGTGGACGGCGCCGAGGCGGCCGGAGCGGTGCAGGCCGTGCCAGCCGCGGCGACGGAGGTCAGCCGGTCCCTCTGGCACGTCTCCCTCGGTGAAGACGGAGCGCGCGCTCGCTTCGACGGCACCCGGGAGGCCTGTCTGAAACTCCCTGGAACGAGTCGTCGAAGCGGCGCGCGCCGCGATGGAGGGTTACGTGGAGGGGTACTGAGAGCGGGTCAGCCCTTCTTCGGGTGCGGGGTCGAGCCGTACGCCGTGAGGAACCTGTCGCGGAAGGAGCTCATCTTCCACACCGGCGCGTCGTGCGCGGGCCGCAGGCCGTCCGTCCAGTTCCAGTCGGCGATCTTGTCCAGGACCTTCGGGTCCTTGGCGACGATGGAGACCGGGACGTCACGGCTGGCGTGGTTGCCGCTGACCCGGGCGATGGGCTGGTGGTCGCCGAGGAAGACCAGGACGGTGTCCTTGTTGCCGTAGCGCTCCAGCCACTGGGTGAGGGCGGTCACCGAGTACTGGATCGACTTGCCGTACTCCTCGCGGGACTTGGTGGTGTCGGCGATGACGTCCTCCGGCTTGTTGCCCGCCGCCTCGATGCCCTTGAAGACCGAGCCGTTGCCCAGCTGGTCCCAGTCGACCATCTTCGGGATCGGCGCCCAGGGCTGGTGGCTGGAGGTCAGGATGAGCAGCGACATCCGCGACTTGCCGTCGGCGACCTTCTTGCTGTGCACCCGCTGCTGGTACTGCTGGAGCGCGTACTGGTCCGGCATGGTCGACCAGCTGAACTTCGGGCCCTTGTAGCCCAGCTGGAAGGCGTTGTAGACCTTGTCGAGGCCGTACCACTTCTGCTCCGGCCAGCCCTTCTGGATGCCCGGCATCACGCCGACCGTGTCGAACGCGCCGGTCTTCTTGAAGGCGTCGGTGAGGCTCAGGTGGTCGCTGGCCATCACGGTGCGGTAGCGCTGCTGGTTGCTGATCCACAGGCCCGACATGGTGGTGGAGTGGCCGAGCCAGCTGCTGCCGCCGTACGTCGCCGAGGTCAGCCAGCCGCTCTTGGCGTGGAAGCCGGCCTTGGCCAGGGCCTTGGTCCGCACGTCCAACGTCTTGTCCACGCCGGGCGCCATGATCGGGTCCTCGATCGCGCTGCGGCCGTAGCTCTCGATGAACGTGAAGATCATGTCCTTGCCGCGCAGGTCCGGCACCAGCTGGTTGCCCGGTGTGTCGCCGAACGCGTCGACCTTGGCGACCTTCTCGAACTCCGCCTCGTCGTGCAGGGTGGCCGCGACCTTGTGCGCCTGGATCTTCAGGGCGGCGGCGGTGCGGTCGGAGGCGATCGGCACGCCGGAGATCTGGATGCCGAGGGAGGAGCAGGTGATCCAGACGACGCCGGCGATCAGCGTGCCCCGGGTGGCCGTGCCGGTGTTCCGGGCCAGCAGGTTGCTCAGCCGGACCGTGGACAGGGCCAGCAGGAGGAACAGCAGCAGCACGAGGACGATGAGGCCGACGGTGGCGGCGAGCGTGACCGTCTTGCCGAGGGAGTCGTTCAGGTACGACTGCGCGTCGCTGAGCAGGGTCCAGTCGAGGATCGGGTTGAAGGTCCGGCCGAGGTACTGGTTGAAGCCCATGTCGAGGAAGTTCAGTACGGTCATCGCACCGAGCGCGACGCCGGAGACGGCCGCCAGCACGACCCGGGGGCGGCGCGGCAGCGCCAGCATCACGGCGGCCCCGATGATCGCCTCCGCCGGTATTCGCGCGAACTTCATCGGCTTGAGCCCGACCACGGTGTTCGGCAGCATCAGCGCGGCCAGCACCAGCGCGGCGGCCAGCACGGTCACGGTCACCGACAACACGGCGGCAGCCGTCGGATGCGCCGCCCGCCACGCCTCCTGCCGCATCCGGATCCGCCCACGCCAACCGGGCCGGCTACCGCGCGCGGGGCGCTGGGCGGGTGCCTGGTCGGCGGCTTCGGGGGTGGTCGTGGGGGCGGCCGCTTCGAGCGCGGTTTCCGGGGCGGGTGCCTCGGCGGTGGCATCGGGGGTGCCGGCCTCGGAGGTCTCGGTTCCGGGGGTGCTCGCGGGGGCGGCCTCGTCGAGCGCGGCTTCCGGGGCGGAGGCCTCGGCGGTGGCTTCGGGGGTGGCTTCCTCGGATGTGGCATCCGGGGTGGCCGGGGAGGCGGCGGTGGCCTTGGGTGTGGCAGCCGGGGTGTCGGCCTCGGGCGTGGCCCCGGGGGCGGCGGCTTCCGGGGCGGGGGCCTTGCCGTCGGCTTCGGGGGTCTCGGCTTCGGGGGTGGTCGCGGGGGAGGCCGCCTCGGGTGTGACTTCCGGGGCGGATGTCTCGTCGGCGGCTTCGGGAGCGGTTGCCTCGGGGGAGTCCTTCGGGGTGACCTTGGAGGTCGTGCCCTCGGGCGCGGCTTCCGGAGCGGCGGTTCCGGGTGCGGCCTCCGCGGCGGCTTCCGGAGCGGTGGGCTCTTCCGGGGTGTCCGGGGCGGTGGTCTCCGGGTCGGCGGCGGCTTCCGGGGCGCTTGCCTCGGGGGCCGTTTTCGGTCCGGCGGTGTCGGGCGCGGGCCGTGCCTCGGCGGGCTGCGCGGTGCCGTCCCCGGCGGCCTTCCCGGCGGCGGCTCCGCGGGCGTCGCCCGACCCGGCCTCGGCGGAGGAAAGGCCGTCGGTGGCGGCCGTGGCCTGGCGGGTCGCCGTGTCCGCCTCGGCGGAGACACCGCCCTCGGTCTCGGCCCCGGGTTCCTCGGATTCCGGCCGGACGGCGGCGCCGTCCGTTTCCGGTGACTGGCGAATGCTCGTGTGCTGAGGCAACCCGGAGGTCCTTCCGTGCGAGGCCCGTGGACGGCGGAGGCGGGGCCGCGCGGGGAGGCAGGGGCCCGCCGTCCTCCCGTACGGTTCGCCTTCGGGGCCTGTTCAGGACCCTGGGCAAACACCCGGCAAATGGCTCGTCAACACTCCGCCGGACGGGACCGTGCCAACGGATCCTAGGCGCCCCCGACCGCCGTGAGCAGCGCCAACGGTGCCGCCGCCGAGCGGGATTCGCGTACGCACGCGTGCGGGTAGGGCACGGGCTCGGCGTGGGTGTCACGGCCGTACCCCGCGAGCACCTCCGGCAGCCGGTGCCCGGCGGCCGTCGCCGCGTCGACCAGGGCGTGGGCGACCGTGCGGGCCTCGTCGTGCAGGCCGTAGCGGGCCAGACCCAGGGTGAGCAGCGCGTTGTCGTGCGGCCAGACCGACCCGCGGTGGTAGGAGAGGGGGTGGTACGCCGGTTGCCCGGCCGCCAGCGTGCGCACGCCCCAGCCCGAGAAGAAGTCCGGTTCCAGGAGCCTGCGGCCGACCACCTCCCCGTACTCCTTGTCCAGCAGCCCCGACCACAGCAGATGCCCCGCGTCCGAGGCCAGCGCGTCGACCTGGCGGCCCTCCCCGTCCAGCGCGAGCGCCGGGAAGGAGCGCTCCCGCATCCAGAAGTCCCGCTGGAAGCGGTCGCGCAGATCGGCGGCGGCCTGCTCCAGCAGGGCCGCGTACGTCTCGTCGTCCCACACCGTGCGCGCCAGCCACGCCGTGCGGCGCAGCGCGTCATAGGCGTAGCCCTGGGCGCCCGCCGCCACCACCGGCCCGTGCGGGCGGGTGCCGTCGGCCGAGCAGATGGCGCCGGGGGAGTCCTTCCAGTTCTGGTTGGCGAGGCCGCCCCGGTCGGCGCGGTACACCAGGTAGCCGCGCGAGGTCAGGCCGCCGTGGTCGAGCATCCAGCCGATCGCCGCGCGGGCATGCGGTTCCAGGCGGCGGGCGAGGGCCGCGTCCCCGGTCTGTTCCACGTACGCGCCGAGCAGGACGAGGAACAGCGGGGTGGCGTCGACCGAGCCGTAGTACCGCCCGTACGGCACCTGCCCGAAGTGCGCCAGCTCGCCGTGCCGCACCTCGTGCACGATCTTGCCCGGCTGGGCGACCGAGGCCGCGACGCTCCGGGTCGCCTGGGTGGCGGCGAGCGCGGGGAGCGTCGCGGCGGCCAGGCGAGGGCGGTAGGGGAGGGTGAACAGCGAGGTCAGCAGGGCGTCGCGGCCGAGGAGCGTGAGGAACCAGGGCGCGCCCGCCGCCGGTACGCGCAGTTCCTCCCCGTCCGGTCCGGTCGCCGGGACCTGGAGCGAGGCGAGGTCGGTCAGGCCCCGGGCACAGGCGGCCGCCAGCTCCGGCCAGCCGGTCGGGAAGGCCACGCCCTCCACGAACTGGCCTTCGAGAGCGAGCAGTTGCTCGTTCACCGCGGCGGGGGAGCGCGGCACCCTCAGCGCCCGCTTCTCGCCGTGCGGCCGGGCGATCACGCGCAGCACCAGCTCGGCCGTGCCGTGCGGTTCCAGTTCGAGGGTCCACACGAGCCGGCGGGCCCCCGTGCCGGTCTCCTCCACACCGTCGGGAGCGGGGTCGGCCGTGATGGTCGTGACGGACCGCCATTCGCCGCGGCGGTAGGTGAACTCCAGGCCGTCGTCCAGGACCTGGCGGGAGCGCACGACGCCGGTCTTGGCATAGGTGCGGTGGTCGGAGCGCAGCTCGAACTGGTCGGTGAAGTCGGCGTCGGCGGTGATCGCCAGGCGGACCGTGGTGGGCACCGGGCGGTTGCTGGTCACCCGCAGCGACTCCACGAACGAGCTGTCGCCCACCGCCTGTTCACGGAACAGGGTGTGCGCGGGCGGCTCCTGCCGGCCGCCGCGCGGGACCAGGACGCAGCGCGCGCCGTCGCCGTCCGCGACCGGCGTGAGCACCTCGGGCACCGCGCCGTCCACGGTGAGCTGCCAGCGGCTGAGGTGCCGGGCGTCGCGGACGAATAACCCGTCCGGGGAGCCGCCGCCCCGGACGCCGCTGATGTCGCCCCGGTCGCCCACGGCGGCGAAGGTCGCGCCGTGCACGAGCAGATGATGCCGGTCCGTCATCCCCGGTCCCCTCCCTTGTCGCTCCTGTGGAAGTCGCTCCTGTGGAAGTCACTCCTGTCGAAGTCACTCCTGTCGAACGTGCCGAGGCCCTCGGGGGACACGCCGTGCCCGGGGGACTCGTGAAGCAGGTCGAGCGTGAGCGCGGCGGTCCAGCCGAAGCCGAGCGCGCCGCGGGCCTCGCCGGTGTACGGGTCGACGTACTCGGCGAACCCGGTCGCCCCGGCGGTCTGCACGACGGCCTCCCGCAGCGCGTCGGCCCGGTCCCGCTCGCCGTGCGCGCGCAGGCCCCGCTCCACCAGCCAGCCGGTGTTGAACCAGGCCGGGCCGCGCCAGTAGCGGTGCGGGTCGAAGGCCTCGCCGAGCAGGTCGTAGCTGGGTACCAGCCGGGTCGTCGCGCCCAGGCCGAAGTGCGGGCCGGTGAGCGTGCCGACCAGCGCGGTGGCGATCTCGCGGGGCAGACCGGGCAGGAGGAGCGGGACGAGACCGGACACGCCGCGCTCGGGGATCAGGCCGCCGCCGCGTACGTCACGGCAGAGGAACATGCCCCGCGCCGGGTCCCACAGCCGCTCCAGCAGCGCCCCCGTCAGGCGTTCCGCGCGCGCGCGGCGGGCCGTGCCGGTCGCGCCCAGTTCCTGCGCGATCCGGGCCAGCGCGTGCTCGGAGGCGATGAGCAGGGCGTTGAAGGCCGGGTCCTCCACCGCGAACCGTCCCGCGCCGTCGGCGTAGCCCCGGTCCCGGTAGTCCGTGGCCAGCCGCACGTACCGCCCGTAGTCCAGGTCCGTCGGCCGGGCCTGAGCCGCGCCGTGGTCGAGGTCGGCGCGGCGGAAGGAGCGGGCCGGTGCCGGGGTGACGCGGGAGAGCGGGGCGTCCCAGCAGGGGCTGTTGTCCATGCCCTGCTCCCAGGGGTGCACCACGGACGCCAGCCCGCCGCCGCCCAGGTCCCGCCGGTGCAGCAGATAGCGGTGCCAGGCGGCCAGCCGCGGGTACACCCCGGCCAGGAAGCCCCGGGCCCGGGACAGGCCCGGGTCGGCGAGGTGCACCAGCCAGGCCGCCAGCGCGTGCACCGGTGGCTGCACGATGCCGGAGGTCTGTACGGTGCGCGGGGCGCCCGCAGCGCGCCCCGCGGTCGAGGAGCGCCAGAAGTCGGGGCTCGGGAAGTACGCGTCGAGCGGTACGGAGGGGTTGAAGACGATGTGCGGGACGCGCCCGTCGCCCCACTGGGCTGCCAGCAGTGTCTCCAGCTCCGTCTGTGCCCGTAACGGCGAGAGGTGCCGCAGGCCGATCGCGATGAACGCGGAGTCCCAGGACCACTGGTGCGGGTACAGGCTCCGCGAGGGGACCGTGGACGTGCCCGTCCAGTTGCCCTCCAGCACGCGCGCGGCGCTCATGCCCGGAGTCTCCGTCGCGGCCGGCGGATCGTATGTGATCGCACGCGCGGTGCGGTGGGTGCTGAGCTGGGCAGTGCGATCCACTCGGGGCTCCCCGAAAGACGTCCGGCCGAGCGGTTCGGCCACGGCCACCGTAGGGTTACGTCTATTTAACACGCAAAACCCAATATGTAATGCAGACTTGAGAAACACAAGGGGGTGTGCATGAGCGGTCGGAGTCAGGCGAGCGCCGGCGAGCTGCTCGCACTGGTGCGCACCGGGCGTGCCACCACGCGCGGTGCCCTCCAGCAGGTCACCGGGCTGTCCCGGGCCACCGTCGGCCAGCGACTCGACCGTCTCTTCCGGGCCGGCTGGCTGCGCGAGGGCGCCGGCGGCCCGGTCGACTCCCCGCTGGGCGGCCGACCCTCGATCACCCTGGAGTTCGACGACGCCCACGCCGTCGTCCTCGCCGCCGACCTCGACACCCGGCACGCGCGCGCGGCGGTCCTCACGCTGACCGGCGAGCTGCTCGCCGAGCACTCCGGCACGCTGGCCGTCGAGGACGGCCCGGACACCGTGCTCGGCGAGCTCGGCCGGTGGTTCGCCGAGCTGTTGGAGAAGGCGGGCCACCGGGCGGAGGAGGTCTGCGGCATCGGGCTCGCCGTACCGGGGCCCGTCGACAGCGAGACCGGCCGGGTCGTCCAGCCGCCGATCATGCCCGGCTGGGACGGCTACGACATAAGAGGCCGCCTGTCCCGAGCCCTCGCCGAGCGCACGGGCGCCCCGCCCGTCCCCGTGCTCGTCGACAACGACGCCAATCTCATGGCGTACGGGGAACAGCGCACCGGACACCCGGACTGCTCGGCGTTCGTGCTGGTGAAGGTGTCGACCGGGATCGGCGCCGGGGTCGTGGTGGACGGCTCCGTCTACCGCGGGATCGACGGCGGCGCCGGGGACATCGGGCACATCCGGGTGCCGGAGGGCGCCGAGGCACTGTGCCGGTGCGGGTCGTACGGCTGTCTGGCCGCCGTCGCCAGCGGTGGCGCCGTGGCCCGGAGGCTCGCCGAGACGGGCGTGCCGGCCGCCAGCGGCTCGGATGTGCGGGACCTGCTGGCGGCCGGGCACCCCGAGGCGGCGGCGCTGGCCCGGGAGGCCGGGCGCCGGGTCGGGGACGTCCTGGCGACCGTGGTGACGCTGCTCAACCCCGGCGTGCTGATGATCGCCGGCGACCTGGCCGGGACCTCCTTCCTCACCGGCGTACGGGAACTGCTCTACCAGCGGGCCCTGCCACGCTCCACCGCTCACCTGGACGTCGTCACCTCGCGGCTCGGGGAGCGGGCCGCGCTGGTGGGGGCCGGTGCGCTGGTCGTGGAGCATCTGTACGCGCCGGAGCGGGTGGAGGAGCGGCTGCTGGCGCTGGGCGTGTGACGTCCGCTTTCCATCCGTTTCCCGCCCGTTTTCCGTCAGCGTGCCGCGTCCGGACACACGTCCGCATGGTGAAATCCGACCTGCTGTGGCAGCGTGATTCTCGCCACCCTTGATAAGGGTTACGCTCAGATGAGCGGATCTTGCACGGCTGCACTTCTCCAAGGGGTGGCACTCGGTGCCATCCCTTGATCGTTCATCGATCGAAATCAGACGTGCAGGCACCCTGCTCATCTGAGCGAAAAACCGCACCTGTGGGCACCCGTGTGTTCAAGAAGTGAAAACATTCGCCCGTCACCGCTTGCCAAGCTTTGACTTTGGATCCGCTGGCGGACGACTGGTTACGGGCGCATGACACGCAAGTGGACGTACCCAGGCGCCTTCGATCTGGGTATGTTCCTCGCCGTCAGGGCAGCCACCGCGGCCTCAAGGAGTCGAGACCCGTGTCGGAAAACAAAGAACCCCACGTAGCGAAGTTCGTTTACGACTTCACCGAGGGCAACAAGGACCTCAAGGACCTTCTGGGTGGCAAGGGCGCCAACCTCGCCGAGATGACCAACCTGGGTCTCCCGGTGCCGCCCGGCTTCACCATCACCACCGAGGCCTGCAAGGTCTACCTCGACAGCGGCGAGGAGCCCGCGGCACTGCGTGACGAGGTGAGTGCGCACCTCGACGCCCTCGAGCAGAAGATGGGCAAGAAGCTCGGCCAGGCCGACGACCCCCTCCTCGTCTCCGTCCGCTCCGGCGCCAAGTTCTCCATGCCCGGCATGATGGACACCGTCCTGAACATCGGCCTCTCCGACAAGTCGGTGCAGGGCCTGGCCAAGCAGGCCGGCGACGACCGCTTCGCCTGGGACTCCTACCGCCGCCTCATCCAGATGTTCGGCAAGACCGTCCTCGGCGTCGACGGCGACCTCTTCGAGGAAGCCCTCGACAAGGCCAAGGAGGCCAAGAAGGTCACGGTCGACACCGAGCTGGAGGCCGCGGACCTGAAGAAGCTGGTCACCACCTTCAAGAAGATCGTCAAGAAGGAGGCCGGCCGGGACTTCCCGCAGGACCCGCGCGAGCAGATGGACCTCGCCATCAAGGCGGTCTTCGACTCCTGGAACGGCGACCGGGCCAAGCTCTACCGCCGCCAGGAGCGCATCCCGCACGACCTCGGCACGGCCGTCAACGTCTGCTCCATGGTCTTCGGCAACCTGGGCCCCGACTCCGGCACCGGCGTCGCCTTCACCCGCGACCCCGCCTCCGGCCACCAGGGCGTCTACGGCGACTACCTCCAGAACGCCCAGGGCGAGGACGTGGTCGCGGGCATCCGCAACACCGTGCCGCTCGCCGAGCTGGAGAGCATCGACAAGAAGTCGTACGACCAGCTCATGCAGATCATGGAGACCCTGGAGAACCACTACAAGGATCTCTGCGACATCGAGTTCACCATCGAGCGCGGCCAGCTGTGGATGCTCCAGACCCGCGTCGGCAAGCGCACCGCCGGTGCCGCCTTCCGTATCGCGACCCAGCTGGTGGACCAGGGCCTGATCGACGAGACCGAGGCGCTCCAGCGCGTCAACGGCGCCCAGCTCGCGCAGCTGATGTTCCCCCGCTTCGACGAGGACGCCAAGGCCGAGCAGGTCGGCCGGGGCATCGCGGCCTCGCCGGGCGCGGCGGTCGGCAAGGCGGTCTTCGACTCCTACACCGCCGTCAAGTGGTCCCGCTCCGGCGAGAAGGTCATCCTGGTCCGCCGCGAGACCAACCCCGACGACCTGGACGGCATGATCGCGGCCGAAGGCATCCTCACCTCCCGCGGCGGCAAGACCTCCCACGCGGCCGTCGTCGCGCGCGGCATGGGCAAGACCTGTGTCTGCGGCGCCGAGGAGCTGGAGGTCGACACCAAGCGGCGCCGGATGACGGTCCCGGGCGGGCACGTGGTGGAGGAAGGCGACGTCATCTCGATCGACGGGTCGAGCGGCAAGGTCTACCTGGGCGAGGTCCCGGTGGTCCCCTCCCCGGTCGTGGAGTACTTCGAGGGCCGGATGCACGCGGGCGCCCACGACGCCGACGAACTCGTCGAGGCCGTGCACCGGATCATGGCCTTCGCGGACCGCAAGCGCCGGCTGCGGGTGCGGGCCAACGCGGACAACGCCGAGGACGCGCTGCGCGCCCGTCGCTTCGGCGCGCAGGGCATCGGCCTGTGCCGTACGGAGCACATGTTCCTCGGTGACCGCCGGGAGCTGGTCGAGCGCCTCATCCTGGCCGACACGGAGGAAGAGCGCGAGGAGAGCCTGAAGGCGCTGCTCCCGATGCAGAAGCAGGACTTCGTGGAGCTGTTCTCCGCGATGGACGGCCTGCCGGTGACGATCCGTCTCCTGGACCCGCCGCTGCACGAGTTCCTCCCCGACATCACGGAACTCTCGGTCCGCGTGGCCCTCGCCGAGTCCCGCCAGGAGCCGCACGAGAACGAGCTGCGCCTGCTCCAGGCCGTGCACCGGCTGCACGAGCAGAACCCGATGCTGGGCCTGCGCGGCGTCCGCCTCGGCCTGGTCATCCCCGGCCTGTTCACCATGCAGGTCCGGGCCATCGCCGAGGCCGCGGCCGAGCGCAAGAACGCCAAGGGCGACCCGCGCGCCGAGATCATGATCCCGCTCGTCGGCACCGTCCAGGAGCTGGAGATCGTCCGCGAGGAGGCCGACCGGGTCGTCGCCGAGGTCGAGGCGACGACGGGCGTGTCGCTGAAGCTGTCGATCGGCACGATGATCGAACTGCCGCGCGCCGCGCTCACCGCCGGCCAGATCGCCGAGGCGGCGGAGTTCTTCTCCTTCGGCACCAACGACCTCACCCAGACCGTGTGGGGCTTCAGCCGGGACGACGTCGAGGCCAGCTTCTTCACCGCCTACCTGGAGAAGGGCATCTTCGGGGTGTCGCCCTTCGAGACGATCGACAAGGACGGCGTCGGCTCCCTGGTGAAGGCGGCGGCGAAGGCGGGCCGCGAGACCCGTCCCGACCTCAAGCTCGGCGTCTGCGGTGAGCACGGCGGCGACCCCGAGTCCGTCCACTTCTTCCACGAGGCCGGGCTCGACTACGTCTCCTGCTCCCCGTTCCGCATCCCGGTCGCCCGCCTGGAGGCCGGCCGCGCGGCCACCCAGTCGGAGGGCAGCGACCACCGCTGACCCTCCCGCAAGACCCCGGAGCCGTCGTCGGTCCCCGACCCTCAACCGATCGGCGGCGGCTCCGGTGCACGAAAAAAGGGGCGGCACCCTGTGCGGGGGTGCCGCCCCTTCGGGCATCATCCGCGGAGCCTGACAAGCTGCGTCGCTGACCAGGCGAAACGGCGTTTGTTGGCGTTGGTTGCCGTTGGACCAGTCCAGAGCCGTTGTGCCCTCGTTGTGCCCTCCGGGCTGCGGCTGGGTCCTGTCCCCGGTCCGTCAGCGTAGGGCCCGTGCAGCGGCGCCAGGATTTGAACCTGGGAAGGCGAAGCGGGCAGATTTACAGACCGCGCAGGAGACATCCCCCTAGCTGTTGTCTAGCCGCACAGCTGGATCTCCGCCCCACGCCTGCCCCAGGCGAAGCGATATCAAGGTGTGCCCCGACAGCCCACCGCATGCCCAGTGCGAGCACTGCCGTTGAACCACCGGAGACTGACGTCCTCTACCGCATGGGCAGTCCGGTACGGAAACTTGGCGCATGGACTGGACGGCACCAGTGAGCGCTGTGATCGGCGGCCTGGTCGCCGTCTTTGCCACCTATCTCACAGATCGCAGGCGCTGGCATCGCGAGGAACAGGCCCGAGCTCGAGACCGCCAAGAAGTTCTCTACGCGGCGTTCCTGACTGCCCTGTTCGGCGCACGAGAGCAAATCTTCGCCGCGAGCCGATGGCCGCGGAGCGCGTCCACTCGCAGGAACACGGCGGCCACGGCGAATAGCCCTCGCTGCCTTGCTCGACTATCGGAACGAGGTCGCATCCGGGAGCCGTTGGAACACACAGAGCTGCGAGGCTCGACGGGAGAGGTTCCGTGTCTGCCAGCAGAGCCTGTTGGAAGCCATGCGCACTGACCTGACCACGACCCACTGGACGTCGGCGCCATGATGCGGCGGCAGCTTTGCAGCGGGCTGGCCCACACGGACCTCACCAGGTCGTTCAGCCTGAACGAGACCCGCTGGGACACCTGGGGGAAGCCGGGTGGGCGCAGCGTCACCAACGTGCGCCGATGTACTCACCCTCGGGGCGAAACTCAGGACTACCGCCGCGGACCCGGGGGTGGGTTCACGGGGCGCCAAGTCCTGCGCCTTCCATCGTCGGCGACCCAAATATCATTGCTCAATTGAGGTCGCGGCGGCTCGCCGTGGGACTCCGTAACAGACCAGAGATCCTCATACAAAAGTGCGCTGAGTGATGGATCGAGAGTGGCTCCCACCCCCTCCGCCGCCCATCGCACAATCATCTGCGCCGCCCTATCGAGACCTTCCTCGGTCGCACCCGGGAATGCTAGCAGCAAGGATGCGCGAGCATTTTCTACAGCACTTCGCGATCGCATCAGCCCTGAACCCCCAGACGCATTTTCGACCGAACGACCTTAATCACTGGGCCTCACACACCGCACAGAAACCAAACACCGCAGCAAGTGAGGCGGTCACCCTGTTCTGATCCTCGGCCCGCCGAAGACTTTCATGGCGATCAAGTTCTGCGAATTCGACAGTGGACATCGTGTCGCTAACCATTATCTCCCAGTGATCCTGTGCCAGCTCCCAGTAATTTCGATGAGCAATACGCACGAAGACATCAACAAAATGCTGATCAGGCATCGACTTGTTGATGTATTCACTCAAAAGCGCGATCTTGCCGGGAGGCCTCAGGCGATCGACCAACGTCCTCCTGCGGTAGAGGTAGCTGGACGACAACTGACTCGCACTCTCAATGCGTGCGGTAATCACATGGCCGGCAAATCCACCGATGATTGCTGGAACTATGAGCCAACCCAAAATCGAAGCAGCCCAGAGCCAAAAATGTTGTGGTGGATCTATCAGCGTAAAGGCCTTGTATACTCCAACGAACCCCTCCCTGCCATGCTTGGGGTCCTTGGGGTCAGTGACTCGTGCAGCAAAAACCCAAGTAATCACGAGAAGCACAAGAAAGGGAAGGCCGTAATCAATAATCCATTGACTTGCCCCTGAAAGCGCTTTGCGTGAACGATGCATTCTCTTGATCCGCTTCACGGGCGACTGCTTCGGCGGCGAACCCAAGTGTCCCGGAACCGGGATGGCTGTCATCGGCAACCTGACCCCCCTAACACGCTCTACGTGAAGGCTAGCCTGAAATATCCTCCATCCGTGCAAGTGGCCGGTTGTTTGTGACAAAATCGTCACCTGTGCTGCCGTCGGCGTCATTCGCTGCATGGCCAAAGCCGCCCCACGCCCCAGTCGGCCCGGCTATCCCGGCGACCAAGGCCACCACCCACAGGATGAAGGTAAGTAACACGAGTTTGATATCACCGTCGGAAGAAGTGGAACACCCGAGGGTCCGGGAGATTGCGGCGATTTCCACTTCGGCTTCAGGTGCGAGCATGCCGGTACGGCGGGAGGCGATCGTAGACGAGGCGCACGGCACCGCGAGGAGTCCCGTCGCAGGTCGTGTACATCGAGGATCGGACGAACCTCAGGGAAGCCCCTGTGGCGCCATCCTCGGTTGCTGTACACCAGCGGGACCGGAGGAGCGATTCGACGCGGGAGCTGGGCGAATGTGCGGGCCCGGAACGTCAAGCGGGCGAATACCCATCTGAAGAAGTCGGGCGGCAAACTCTGTGTCCCCAAGGACACGGCGCTGCACGATCTGCGTCACTTCTACGCCTCAGTGCTGATCAAGAACGGGGCGACGCCGAAGCAGGTGCAGATGAGGCTTGGTCAGGCTAAGCCGTCGATCACGCTGAACGTCTACACCCGCCCCTTCGGCGTGCCCGCGAGTACGTGCCCGCGGAACCGGAGCGCGAAGCTGGCGTGGAGGCGTGTGGTGGGGGCGTGCGGGGATTGCGGCTTTGGGGGTGCGCCATGATGCGCCCCCGTGGCCGGAAACGGCTGGGGGCTGCCCGTTCGTCTGACGTGGTGGAGGCCGAGGGGGCGCGGCGCGGGGGCCGCGGGGGCGTGAGGGGGCACGGTCATGAGGTGGGCCGGACGAACATGTGGGCGGGGGCTGGGGCGGGCGGTCGTGGCGGCGATGCTGCTCGTGGCGGTGACGGTGACACCGAGCGTGGCCGTGGCGAGCGGTGGCGCGCGGGCGGTGACCGGAGCGCGGGCGGACGACACGCCGGGGCCGTCGGCCCCGGCCGAGTCCCCCACGGACCCCGACCCACAGCCCGACCCCCAGCCGACGGACACCGTGACGGACGACCCGCCTCCGCCGCCTCCACCCGCCGATCCCTCGCTGACGGCGCCCGGCGAACCGGTGGAACCCGGCGAGTCGTTCACGGTGACCGGCGCGGACTTCGACTGCTCCGAGGGCGAGGGGCTCGCGGGCCCGCTGAACCTCAGCGTGGACGGGCAGCAACCGGTGAATCTGACGGTCGACGACAGCGGAGGCTTCGAGTACACCGTCACCGTGCCGACGGACGCCGCCCCCGGACAGTACGGGATGTCGGCGGTCTGCACGGCTGTGCCCGGTGCGCCCGTCGTCAAAACGGTCTACGACACCAACGAGCCGTCCCACCCCGCTCCCGACCCGCAGATCAGCCTGTCAGCCGACTCCGGCCCGCCGGAGCGGCAACTGACCGTCACCGGCGAGGGATTCCTGTGCGACGACGGAGCGGGAGTGGATGTCCTGTGGGACGGGGAGACGGCCGTCGGCGGCACACCCGACGCGGACGGGCACTTCACCGTCGCGCTGTCCGTCCCGTCCTCCGCCGCGGAAGGGGAGCATGACGTGACGGCGAGCTGCGACTCGCCGCAAGCGGTTCAGGACTCCAGGACGTTCACCGTGGACACCGTGCCCGTCACCGGGCCGCCGGACGGGCCCTCGGACGATCCCCATGACGTCACCATCCACCTGACCGACTATCCGGCCGCGTGCACACGGGGCGCCATCGTCATCGGCGGCCGTCGCCTGGACACCTGGCTGGACGACGGCTCGACCGAGGGCGACGCCGGGGCAGGGCTCTGGGAGTTCATCGACCTCCACGCCCACCTCCCGGGCGAGATGAAGGGGCGTCACGACGTACAGCTGGACTGCCCGGGCCGGGACCGTGAGAAGGCGGGGGTGATCATCCTGCCGTCACCTGACCCGCTGGCAGTCTTCGAGCTGCCCCTCGGATCCACCGTGCACCCGGAGGGCAAGACCGGGGAGATCACCCCGACGTCCTCGGGAGGCACCGACGGGGGCGGGAGCGACGGGGGCGGGAGCGATGGTGGCGATAGCGGTGGTGGCGGTGGTGGCAAGGGTGGTGGCAACGGCGGCGGCAGCGGGTCGGGTGGCGGGACCGGCCACCACCCCGTGCCCGGCCTGGCCGACGCCCTGCGTACCCCGGCCGACGTCTCGTGGGCGTTGAAGGACCTGGCCGGGTCGGCGGCCATGGCCGCCTGGTTCATGTTGCTGGTCCTCCTCCTGGAGAGGGCCTTCCCCAACCAGATAGCCGACAACGCGATAGCGCGCTGGTGGCGCCGTCTCCGGAAGAAGCGGGAGGAGCGGATGCGACGGGAGGGGCGGACGGAGCGTGAGGCACGGCTGCCCGGCTGGGTCAGGATGTGCGCCTACTCGCTCCTCGGCGGTTCCATGGCCGTCTGGGCCGATGCCAGGACCCACTGGAGTCCGCCGACCGCGGGCAAGACCCTCGGCGCCGCCGCGTCGATGCTGATCGTCCTGGTCACCTACGAGAAGACCAAGGATTCCCTGACCCACCCGCGCGGGAACGGAGTCCGCTCCGAGCTGCGGGTGGTCCCCGTGGGGCTGCTGCTCGCGGCCCTGATGACGGCGATGTCCCGGCTCCTGGAGTTCCCGGTCCCGTATGTCTACGGTCTGATCGCCGTCTACATCGTGTTCAGCGCCCGCGGCGACGGGCCAGATGACCCCGGCAGTGCCATGCCGAAGGGCCAGGCGATCCTGATCGGGGGGATCTGCGTCCTGGCCGCCGCGGTGCTCGTCTGGGTGCTGGGCGCGCCCTTGGTCCAGCACGTCCAGGCCAAGCACTCCCCACCCGGCAGCCTCCCCTACATGCTCGCCTACGCCGTGGGGCTGGCGGTCGTCGCCGGCATAGAGGTGGTGGTCTTCGGCCTGCTCCCGCTGTCCGGCATGGACGGACACGCCCTGAAGGAGTGGAACAAGCCTGCCTGGTACGCCCTGTACCTGACGGGTCTGACCTTCTTCTTCCACGTCCTGCTGAACAGCCTCCACCCGGCTGTGGGCAACCGTCTCGCGGTCGACGAGGACCTGCGCTGGTGGACCCTCGGCATAGCCACCGCCCTGTTCCTGGCCGCCTGGGCCTTCTCGCTGGCCCTGCGGTGGCTCGTGGCGCGTGACGAGCGGCGCGCTCCGCCGGCCTGACGCACGCTTCCTTTGCGATCGACGGCGCTCACGACATCCTGGAGCCGGTGATCCCATGGCAACCCCCTCGGAAGGACCAGGCCCATGCCCGGCTGGACCGTGCACGACATCCCCGACCAGACCGGCCGCATCGCCGTGGTCACCGGCGCCAACAGCGGCCTCGGGTACGTGACCGCACGGGAGTTGGCGCGCCGGGGTGCCCGGGTGGTGCTCGCCTGTCGAAGTGAGGTGCGGGGGATCGCGGCGGGCGATCGCATCATGGCCGAAGTGCCGGACGCCATCACCGAGTTCGCGCGGCTGGACCTCGGAGACCTGGCGTCCGTGCAGGAGTTCGCGGACCGGCTGCCGTACGACCGGATCGACCTGCTCGTCAACAACGCCGGCGTGATGGCGCTGCCGTACGGGACGACGGCCGACGGCTTCGAGACCCAGTTCGGCGTCAACCACCTGGGCCACTTCGCCCTCACCGGCCTGCTGCTGCCCGCGCTGCTCGCCGTCCCCGGCGCCCGGATCGTGACCGTGTCCAGCATGATGCACACGCTGGCCAACATCGACCCGGCCGATCTCGACAGCGCGCGCCGGTACCGGCGTTGGGTCGCCTACGCCCGCTCCAAGACCGCGAACCTGCTCTTCACGCACGAGCTGGCGCGCAGGCTGGCGGCGCACGGGTCGGACGTCGTGGCCGCCGCGGCTCACCCCGGATACGCGGCCACCAACCTCCAGACCGCCGGTCCCCGGGCCGAGGGGCGCCGGGTCGCCGAGCGGCTCATGGAGCTCGGCAACCGGGTCGTCGCCCAGCCGGCCGAGGCGGGCGCCCTGCCCCCGCTGTACGCGGCGACCGCCCCCGACGTACGGCCCGATGCGTTCCTCGGCCCGTCGTTCGCCATGTGGCGGGGCGCGCCGGCGCCGTCCTGGCGGGCGCCGTGGACGGTCAACGACGCGATGGGCAAGCGCCTTTGGGAGGAGTCCGAGCGGCTGACGGGCATCACGTTCGACGCGCTGAAACCGTGACGCGCCGAAACCGTGACGCGCTAGAGCGAGCCGCCGCCGTCCACCACCAGGTCCGTGCCGACGGTGGACGCCGCGGCGTCGGAGGCGAGGTGGAGGACGGCGGCGGCCACCTCCTCGGTGGCCGAGATCCGGCCGAGCGGCAGCGTGGCCCTGGCGCGCTCGGTCCGGTCGGCCTCCGTCTCGCCGGGGCGCAGGGACATGGGCGTGGCGGTGGCGCCGGGACTGACCACGTTGATGCGGACGCCGTCCCGGATGTGGTCCACGGCGGCGGCCCGGCTGAGCGCGGTCACGGCGGCCTTGGTGGCGGAGTACGCGGCGGCCCCGGCCGGGCTCGCGTGTACCCCGAAGGTGGAGGAGATGTTGACGATGGCGCCGCCGGACGGCTGGGTCCGCATCTGGCGGATCTCGGCCCGCAGGGCCAGGAACATGCCGGTGGCGTTGACGTCGAGCTGCTCGCGCCAGTCGTCCTCCGGGAGGTCGGCGAGGGGCTGCCCGCCCCGGAAGACGCCCGCGTTGTTGACGGCGACGTCGAGCGAGCCGATGGGGGTCCCCCCGCTCGAGCGAAGCCGAGAGCGGGGGAGGTCCACCGCCGCCCGGACCAGGGCCTCGGCGTCCTCGGCGCGCGAGAGGTCGGCGGTCACCGCGAGCGCCTTGCCGCCCCGGTCCTCGATCAGCCGGACCGTCTCGTCGAGCGGCTCGCGCCGCCGTCCGGCCACGACGACCTGTGCCCCTTCGGCGGCGAACGCGAGCGCGACGGCACGGCCGATGCCGGATCCGGCGCCCGTGACGAGGGCGGTTCTGCCGGTGAAGCGGGTGGTGGTCATGATCTCCCCTTTTCGTGACCGAGCACTTTTCTTGACCGATCGGTTCAATATGAGGTTATGAAAGACGCCCCCGGTGGCGGGGTGTCTCAGTCGAGCAGGGTCAGTGCCTGTTCCGCCGCGTCCCGTACCCGGGCCGGGTCCGGCGACGCCTTGCCGACGACCCGCAGGCCCTGTAGCAGCACCAGGAGCATGCGCGCGAGGGTCTGCGGATCGCGGTCGGCGGCCAGTTCGCCCTGGGCCTGCGCGCGGATCAGCGCCGAGTGCAGCATGGTCTCCAGACGGTCCCAGCTGTGCTGGACGCGGCGGGCCGCGGCCGGGTCGTGGGGGGCCAGCTCGGCGGCCGTATTGGTGACGAGGCAACCGCTCAGCCGCCGTTCTCCGGTGGCTGCCTCCGACGCGAAACGCCGCACGACGGCCCGCACGGCCGGCAGGGCGGGGCCGGGCTGCGACAGTTCCCGCAGCAGCGGCCCGTCACAGCTCTGCTGGTAGCGGTCCAGCGCCTTCAGGTACAGCTCGTGCTTGCTGCCGAAGGTCGCGTAGAGGCTGGCCCGGCCGATGCCCAGGTGTTCCACCAGGTCGGACATCGAGGTCGCCTCGTAGCCCCGCCGCCAGAACAGCTCCAGGGCCGACTGGAGCGCGGCGTCCGGGTCGAACTCCTTGGTTCTGGCCATGCGCCGCACGCTACAGCTTTCCGGAACGACTGGTCAATTAAAGTCGGTCAAGGCCCGGCCGCCCGCTGGAACACCCCTGGCGTCACCCCGTAGCTGCGGACGAACCAGCGGTGCAGGTGGCTCTGGTCCGCGAAGCCGGTCTCCGCCGCCGCGAGGGCCGCCGGCCGGCCGGCCGCGAGCAGCTGCCGGGCCCGGCTGAGGCGCAGGTGGCGCTGGTAGTCGCTGGGCGCCATGCCGTACTCCTCGCGGAACGCCCGGTACAGCGCGAAACGGCTCACCCCCGCCGCGTCCGCCAGGTCCCGCGCGGACAGCTGCTCGGCGAAGCGTTCGCGCAGCACGTCCCGGGCCCGGCGCACCGCCCGGGTCTGCTCGCCCGCCGCGGACAGCAGCCGGATGCGCGCCGGCCGGGTCGCGCCCCGGGCGGCCATCGCCGTGACCGCGGCCGTCAGCCGTTCATCGCGCACCAGCTCCTCCGCGCCGCCGGTGAGGGCGGCGTGCAACCGGGTCAGGGCACGGCTGAGCACCGGGTCGTGGAAGGCCGGTTCGGCGAAGAGAGGCAGCGGCACGGGGTGCCTGGCGCCGTCCGCCGCGTCCGCGAGGACCGCGCCGACCAGGTCGGGGCCGAGGTGCACGATCCGGTACTGGTAGCCGAGGTCGGAGGAGGACTGCCCGTCGTGCGGCTCGTCCGGGTTGAACGCCATCACCATGCCCGCCCCGCTGACGTGCGAGGCGCCCCGGCAGTGGAAGCGCTGGGCGCCCTCCTCGGTGAAGCCGAAGGAGTACGTGTCGTGGCGGTGCGGGGCGTAGACGTGCTCGTAGAAGTGGGCGTGCATCGCCTCCAGCGGACGCTCGGGATCACGCCAGTACCGGGTCCAGGCCTCGCCGTGCATGCGCCCATTGTGCGACGCCGAGCCCATTGTGCGGCGCCGTGTGCGGGGCCCGCACGAGCGTTCAAGACCCCCGTCCGGTGCGGCGGCAGGCTCGGCCCATGAGCACCGAGTCCGAGTACGAGTCCACGACGGCGGCACCCTCCGGGGCGGCGCGGCCCGGCTCCGAAGGCCCTCCGGCGCACCTCCTGCTCACCGTCACCATGGTGCTGTGGGGCTGCGCCTTCGCATCCTCCAAGGAAGTCGTCGGCCAAGTCCCGCACTCCGTCGCCGCGTTCCTCCGCTTCGGCGGCGGCGCGCTGGCCCTGCTGGTCGCGCTCAGGCTGTCCGCCGACCGGCGGACGAGGCCGGGATGGCGGGAACGCGGGCGGGCGGCGATGGCCGGGGTGCTCGGCGTCTTCGTCTACAACGTCTGCTTCTTCTGGGGCCTGTCCCTGGCGCCCGCCATGGACGGCAGCCTGATCATCCCGGTGCTGAGCCCCGTGCTGACGTCGGCCTTCGTGCTGCTGGCCGGGCGGGAGACGGCGTCCGTGGGACGGGTGGCCGGGCTCGTGCTGGGGCTGGCGGGCGCGGTGGTGTTCTTCCTCGGCGCGGGCGGCGCGGGCGGCGCGGGCGGCGCGGGCGGCGCGGCGGGCGGCGGAGGGGGCCGGCTCGCCGGTGACCTGCTGTTCCTCGCGGCCGCGGCCTGCTGGGCGGCGTTCACGCTGCTGGGGCCGCGGGTGCTGGCGGGCATCGAGCCGCTGCGGGCGACCACCTACGCGACCGTGGCGGGCGCCCTGCTGCTCGGCGCGTACTCCGCCCCGGACTGGGGCAGCACCGACTGGTCGGGCGCGGGCACCGGCGTATGGCTGAACGTCCTCTTCCTGGCCCTCGGCCCGGCGGCGCTCGCCAACCTGCTGTACTACCGCGGCGTGAAGGAGGTGGGACCGGCGTCCGCCTCGCTGATGATGTTCCTCGTCCCCGCCATCGGCACGCTGTGCGCAGCCGTCTTCCTCGGGGAGTCCTTCACGGGCACCCAGTCGGCGGGCGCCGGGATCCTGGTGGCGGGAGCGGTCCTGGCCGCCGCGCGCGGGCGGCGCGGCGGCCGGACCTGAGCGTCAGCCGGACATGAGCGTCAGGAGGCCCGCACCTCGTACGCGGCGACCCGCACCGACTCGTCGTCCAGGCACTCCCCGCTGACCAGGTCGAAGCGCTGCTTCAGCAGCGGGGAGGCGACGAACGGGCGGCCCTGGTGGGTGCCGGTCAGGCCGCGGGAGAGGACCGCCGCGCCGCCGAACGGATCGCGGTTGTCGATGCCGTAGAGACTGCCGTTCCGGTCGCGGAACAGGGCGACCTGGCGGCCGTCCGGCAGCAGCGCGGCCACGCCCCGGCCCGGGGCCAGGGCGCTGAGGTCGCAGACCGTGAACCAGTCGTCGTCCTCGGTGGCCAGCTGGAGCTGGACCTTCAGGTCGGTGGTCTCGGGTGCCAGGGTCATCGCTGGGCGCTTCCTTCCAGAATGTCTTCGGTGGGGCGCATGCCGATGGACAGCAGCGGCAGGTCGGGCTTCATCTGGTCGCGTTCGGGCACGAAGCCGACGACGGGGTCGGGGGTGTCCGGGGCGTTCACGAAGGACACGAACCGGGCCAGCTTCTCGGGGTCGTTGATGGTCTCGGCCCACTCGTCGCGGTAGCCGCCGACGTGCGCCGCCATCAGCGCCTCCAACTCCTCGCAGATGCCGAGCGAGTCCTCCACCACCACGTCCCGTACGTGGTCCAGGCCGCCCGGGATCCGCTCCAGCCAGGTGGAGGTGCGCTCCAGCCGGTCGGCGGTGCGGATGTAGAACATCAGGAACCGGTCGATCAGACGGATCAGTTCGGCGTCGGACAGGTCCTGGGCCAGCAGGTCCGCGTGGCGCGGGGTCGCGCCGCCGTTGCCGCCGACATACAGGTTCCAGCCGCCTACGGTGGCGATCACGCCGAAGTCCTTCGACTGTGCCTCCGCGCACTCCCGGGCGCAGCCGGACACCGCGGACTTGAGCTTGTGCGGGGAGCGCAGCCCCCGGTAGCGCAGCTCCAGGTCGATCGCCATCCGCACGGAGTCCTGCACGCCGTAGCGGCACCAGGTCTGGCCCACGCAGGACTTCACCGTGCGCAGCGACTTGCCGTAGGCGTGCCCGGACTCGAAGCCGGCGTCCACCAGCCGCGCCCAGATCAGCGGCAGCTGCTCCACGCGGGCGCCGAACATGTCGATCCGCTGACCGCCGGTGATCTTCGTGTAGAGACCGAAGTCCCGGGCGATCTCGCCGATCACGATCAGCTTCTCCGGGGCGATCTCACCGCCGGGGATGCGCGGCACGACCGAATAGGAGCCGTTCTTCTGGAGGTTGGCGAGGAAGTGGTCGTTGCTGTCCTGGAGGGCCGCCTGCTCGCCGTCCAGGACGTAGCCGCTCGCGCCGATCGTCGGGGCGAGGGAGGCGATGACCGAGGCCACCGCCGGCTTGCAGACCTCGCAGCCGTCACCGCCCCGGGCGCCCTCGCGGCCGTACCGGTCCAGCAGGTCCTGGTACGAGGTGACGCGCAGGGCGAGGACGATCTCGTACAGCTCCTCGCGGGTCTGGGAGAAGCAGCCGCACAGGCCCTTGTCGACCTCGACGCCGCTCGCCTCCAGTTCGGCGGTGACCAGCTGGCCGAGCACCTTCACGCAACTGCCGCAGCCGGTACCGGCCTTGGTGCACTTCTTCACCTCGGGGACGGTGGTGCACCTGTGCTCGGTGACCGCGCCCCGGATCGCGCCCTTGCTGACGTTGTGGCAGGAGCAGATGACCGCCTCGTCCGGGAGGGCGGACGGGCCGAGCTGGGCCCCCGAGCCGGCTCCGGCGGGCAGGACGAGCGACTCGGGGGAGATCGGGGGCACCGAACCGGTCAGCGCGCGCAGGGTGCCGTACGCGTCCGCGTCGCCGACCAGGATGCCGCCGAGCAGCGTGCCGTCCCGGCCGATGACCAGCTTCTTGTACAGGCCGGCGCGGGAGTCGGAGTAGACGACGTCCAGGCAGTCCTCGGTCGTGCCGTGCGCGTCGCCGAAGGAGGCCACGTCCACGCCGAGCAGCTTGAGCTTGGTGGACAGGTCGGCGCCGATGAACGCCGCTTCGTCCTGGGCGATGGTCGCGGCGGCCGTCTCCGCCTGCTCGTAACCGGGCGCCACCAGCCCGTACACGCGGCCGTCGGAGGCCAGCGCGCACTCGCCGATCGCGAACACGTGCGGGTCGGTGACCGTGCGGCACTGCGCGTCGACCGTGATGCCGCCGCGCTCGCCGACCGTGAGGCCGCAGTCGCGGGCGAGCTGGTCGCGGGGGCGGACACCGGCGGAGAACACCACCAGGTCGGTGGCCAGTTCGGAGCCGTCGGACAGCTTCATACCGGTGACGGCGCCCTCGGGGTCGACCACGACCTCCTGCGTGCCCACGCCGGTGTGCACGGTCAGGCCCATGTCCTCGATGGTGCGCAGCAGCGCGGCGCCGCCGCCGTCGTCGACCTGCACCGGCATCAGGCGCGGCGCGAACTCCACGATGTGCGAGGTGAGTCCGAGACCCTTCAGCGCACCGGCCGCCTCGAGACCGAGCAGGCCACCGCCGACCACGGCGCCCACCTGGGCCGTCTTCGCGTACTCCTCGATCGCGAGCAGATCCTCGATCGTGCGGTAGACGAAACAGCCCTCGGCGTCCTTGTTCGGGACCGGCGGCACGAAGGGGTACGAGCCGGTGGCGAGGACGAGGGTGTCGTACTCGAAGACCTGACCCGACCTGGCCGTGACCTTCCTCGCCTCGCGGTCGATGGTCTCCGCCGGGTCGCCGACGTACAGCTCGATGCCGTGCGTGTCGATGAACTCCATGTCGGTCATGGACAGGTCCTCGGGCGTCCTGCCCGAGAAGTACGAGGTGAGCGCCACGCGGTCGTAGGCGGGACGCGGCTCCTCGCACAGCACGACCACGCGGTGCGTGGCGGTCAGGCCGCGCTCGGCGAGCGCTTCGAGGAAGCGCTGGCCGACCATGCCGTGGCCGACGAGCACGATCGTGGGGGTGGCCCCCAGGGTGGCGGTCATCAGGAGCCTCCATCGTTGGTGAGCAGGTGGAGCAGGGGGCCGCCGTCCGTGGGGAGCGGCTCCGCTCCCTCCCAGGCGCGGGCGAGCGCGCCGACGGTGCCGAGTTCGCCGACCAGGACGCCGCCGACCAGGCGGTCGTCGCGGACGACGACCTTGCGGTAGGTGCCCCGGGTGGCGTCGGTGAGCTGCACGACGTCGTCGCCGGGGCGCGGCTCGGGCTCCCCGAAGGCGGCGAGGTCGAAGGGGGAGTCCTGCCCGGTCAGGGTGAGCCGGGTCAGGGAACGGGTGCCGGTGTAGCGGGCGCTGGCGCGTCCGGCGAGCAACTCGGCCAGAGCCTCGGCCTGTTCGAGGGCCGGGGTGGCGAGGCCGTACACCGTGCCGTCGTGCTGGGCGCAGTCGCCGATCGCGTGGATGTGCGGGTCGGAGGTGCGCAGTTCGTCGTCGACCAGGATGCCCTTGTGGACGGCGAGCCCGGCGTCCTCGGCGAGACCGGTGCGCGGGTGCACCCCGCAGGCCAGGACCACGAGGTCCGCGTCGAGGGCGTAACCGTCGGCCATCTCCACCGAGCGGACCGCGCCGGCCACGCAGCGCACGTCCCGCACCCGGCACTCGGTGTGCACCTCGGCACCCAGGTCCTCCAGGTGGCGCCGGACGAGTTTCGAGGCGGCGGGGTCGAGCTGCCGCTCCATCAGCCGCTCGCCCTGCTGGGCGAGGACGACCTGCGCGCCGCGCACGGCGAGCGCCCGGGCCGCGGACACCCCGAGCAGTCCGCCGCCGATGACGACCGCCCGCACACCCGGCCGGACCGCCTTGGAAAGGCCCAGGCAGTCGTCCATGGTGCGGAACGCGTGCACGCCCTCGGGGAGTTCGTGGTCGGGGGTGAACAGGCCGCGCAGCGGTGGGAGCACGGGGTTGGAGCCGGTGGCCAGCACCAGCGTGTCGTATGCGATCACCGAGCCGTCCGCGCACCGCACCCGACGTGCCGCGCGGTCGATGCCGGTGACCCGGGTGCGTACGAGGCCCTCGGGCGCCGGGAGCGTGATCACCTCGGGGGCGTAACGGCCGGCCAGCACCTCGGCGAGCAGCACCCGGTTGTACGGGCGGTGCTCCTCCTCGCCGACGAGCAGCGCGGGCGTGCCCAGCTCACCGAGCCGCCGGGCGAGCCGTACGCCCGCGAGGCCGGTGCCGATCACCACCACACGCGTATTCGAGGTCATGCCGTCGAGCGTGCGGTGCGGACGTTACCCGGCCGCATCACATCTGTTTCCCGCGGGGAACGCTGCCCTCAGCGGGGGCGGGGAGGGGGTGTGAGGGGCCTGGACGTGCGCCGCGGCTTGCTGTGAGGCGCTGTCGGCCCCCTGCTATCGGCCCCGCTATCGGCTCCCCGTCAGATGGGCGAACACGACCACGTTCCCCTGATAGCCGGTGGTCTTCGAGTAGCCCCCGCCGCAGGTGATCACCCGCAGCTCGGGGCGCTTCGCCGCGCCGTAGACCTTCTCGTCGGGGAAGTTCCGCGCCGAGTACACCTCCACCGCGTCCACGGTGAACACGGCCACGCTCCCGTCCTGCCGGGCGATCTCGATCGCGGCGCCGCGCCTGAGGGCGCCGAGGCCGTAGAAGACGGCGGGACCCTCGGTGTTGTCGACGTGCCCGGCGACGATCGCGGTGCCCCGCTCGCCGGGGCTGGTGCCGGCCTCGTACCAGCCGGCGAGGTTCTTGTTCCCCGCGGGCGGCACGTCCAGGCTGCCCGAACTCGTCAGACCCAGCCCCATCAACGGGGCGTTCACACGGATCGCGGGGATGCGGATACGGGTGGGCGGCGAGGATGCCAGCGCCGGCGACGCGAGCCGCTCCTCGGCCGGATCGGGGCGGCCCTCCACGGCGGACGGCTGGGGCGGGGCGTGCGTCCCGTAGCCGCTGCCCAGCAGCCACACACCGGAGCCCAGGGCGGCCACGGTGACCGCGGTTATCGCGGTGTCCCCGATCCTGCGCATGCGATTCCTTTCCCGGATTCCTTTCCGTAGGTGGGCCTCCTTCCCCCTCCGGGCCGCGAGGGGCATCGGACCCGGAGGGGGAGGGGGGTTGCGGTACCGGCTGACGGACAGCGGAGGGTGTCCGTCAGAACCCGTCGCCTCTCGCCCGGCGATGCAGGAGCCAGGTACCGCCCGCGGCGGCGACGGCCAGAGCCGCCACGCCCGCCGTGGTATGCGTGGGATCGGGGCCCAGTGCGCCGCCGACCCCCGTCTTCACACTTCCGTGCGGCTGCAACTGTTCGTCGCGCGCCGTCATCAGCGTCACCACCAGGTCGCCCGTGACCCGCTTGCCGTCCTCGGCCTTGTCGGTCTTGTCGGGCTTGCCGGCCGTACTGCCCTCGGCGCACCGCGCGACGATCTCGTACGTCCCCTGCTGCGCGCTCGGCGGCACCCGGAACTGCCCGATCGCCTCGCCCTCGTGCGTACTGGGCGCCAGCATGAACGTTCCGGCGCCCACCGCGGTGGCGTCCCCGGCCGCCGCGCCGCGCCCTGCGCAGGCCGCCGTGTTCACCGTGACCGTGTCGCCGGGTGCCACGGTGGACGGGTACACGTCGAGACCGGTGGTGTTCCCGGCGTACGCGGGCGTGCTGGCCAGCCCGGCGGTGGCGGCGGCGAGCGCGGTACCGGTCAGCAGACGGGCGGTGCGACCCATGGTGCTCCCTCGAACTCGTCCGACTCGTCGACGTGCTCTTCCGAGGTAAGTGGCACTTCGCCGCGCGCGCTTGTCGAGCGGAGCCCGGGGGATGGGATGAACGGGTGTCGCCGCCCGGCCTCCCGAGCGGCGTTCCAGCAGGTCATGGGCGTACGAGAGGCATCGGACAAGAGCACCCGAACGGCCGGGCGCCATGGGTGAACGTCTGGTCGTGGACCCCTAGCCGTGCGGCAACCGCAGCGCCAGCCCGTCCAGGACGACGTCCAGGCCGTAGGCGAACTTGGCATCACGCACCCCCACGGGGTCCTCCGCCGCCGCGGAGAGCTCGGTGTAGGACTCTTCGAAGAGGTCGTGGCCGGACGAGGCCTGCTGGACGGCGGGAAGCAGCCGGGCGACGAATTCGGCCTCGCCGTGCCCGGAGCGGGCGACCGTGGTGAGCCAGGCCGCCTCCGTGGTGCTCATGCCGAGCGTGTACGACAGCACCGCGTCGATCGCGCCCCGCGGCTCGGGGAAGCCGATCGCGGCGAACAGCGCGGCGAGCCGCTCGAAGTAGGCCATCAGGTTGGGGCCGAGGTAGGTCAGACCGGCGTGACCGATGACCGAGGACAGCCAGGGGTGCCTGAGCGCAGCCGCCCGGAAGGAGTTCGCGGCCTCGGTGACGGCGGCCCGCCAGTCGGGACTGCCCGCGGGCGGCACGTGGATCTCGGCGGCGGCCTCGTCCACGGCGAGCTCCATCAGCTCGTCCTTGGTGGCCACGTGCCGGTAGAGGGAGGTCGCGCCGGCGTTCAGCCGGGCGCCGAGCTTGCGCATGCTCAGCGCCTCGACGCCGTCGGCGTCCAGCATCGCGATCGCCGCGCGGACGATCGCCTCCCGGCTGAGGCCGGGCTGGTCGGGCTCCCGGCGCTGCCGAGCCCAGACGGAGGGGACCGGGTCCGGTTGCGTCGTCTTCGCCTTGGCGGCCATGAGGCTCCTCCACAGCTTGCGAGCCCGTCGCCGACGGGCTCGTCTGCGTACATCGTGCGCGTCCAGCGTACAGCGATCGGGGTTGCGCACACTGTTCCGCGATGCGTACAGTGTTCGCAGACGCCGCCGGAACGGTGTTCGCAAGGTGGGAACAGTGTGCGCGTATAAGCGTGTGCGCCAACCGAGAGGAAGACCGATGGAAGCCCTGAAGGAGACCGTGAGGCAGCCGCGCGATCCCCGCCGCTGGTGGATCCTCGTCGTGCTGTGCCTGAGCACGCTGGTCCTGGTGATCGACAGCATGGCGCTCACCGTCGCGGTCCCCTCGATGACCGAGGACCTCGGGGCGAGCGCCCAGCAGACCCAGTGGATCCTCGACTCCTACATCCTGGTCTTCGCCGGCCTGCTGCTCACCTCGGGCAGCCTCGGTGACCGCTTCGGCCGCCGGAAGGTGATGCTGATCGGCCTGCTGTTGTTCGGGGCGGCGTCACTGGCCGCGGTCTTCTGCGCCAACCCCGGTGAAGTGATCGCCGCGCGGGTCGCGATGGGCGTCGGCGGTGCGCTGATCATGCCCTCCACCCTGTCGATCCTCATCACCGTCTTCGACGAGGAGGAACGCGGCAAGGCGATGGCCGCGTGGGGTTCGGTGTCGATGCTCGGCCTGGTAGGCAGCCCGATCCTCGGCGGCGTGTTGATCGACCACTTCTCCTGGCACTCGATCTTCTTCCTCAACGTCCCGGTTGTCGCCCTGGCCGTCGCCGCGGGCCTGCTCCTCATGCCGGAGTCCAAGGCGCCCTGGCAGAAGGCCGATCCGCTGGGCGCGGTGCTCTCCGCCGCCGGGATGACCGCCCTGGTCTGGTGGATCATCGAGATCCCGCAGCACGGCGCGTTCGCGGGCCGCTCCCTGCTCACCCTCGCGACCGCGGTGGTCGCCCTCACCGGCTTCGTGATCTGGCAGAACGTGGCCAAGGCCCCGATGGTCCCCCTGGCCCTCTTCAAGCACCGCAACTTCAGCGGCGGTTCGCTCTCCCTGGCTCTGGTCCAGATCGGCAACGGCGGGCTGCTGCTGGTCTTCACCCAGTACCTCCAGTTCGTCCTCGGCTACTCGCCCATCAAGGCGGGCCTGGCCTTCCTGCCGCTGGCGGTGACCGCGCTGATCGGTAACACGGGGGGCGTCAAACTCGCCGCCAGGATCGGCAACCGCTTCGTGATCCTCGCCGGCATGCTGGTGATGGTCGCCTGCTTCGCCCTGCTGACCACGGTCGACGCCGACTCGGGCTTCACCGTCCCGGCGATCGCCCTCGGCCTCCTCGGCCTCGGCGCGGGCATGGCGATGCCGGCCGCGGTCGGCGCGCTGATGGGCACCATCCCGGCGGACAAGGCGGGCGTCGGCTCCGCCCTGAACGACACCATCCAGCAGGCCGGCACCGCCCTCGGCATCGCGATCCTCGGCTCCCTCCTCTCCAGCGGCTACGCGGACCGCATGCCCTCCAACGCCCCCACCGCGGCCCGCCAGTCCATCGCCGGCGCCTTCACCAGCACCGACCCGACCCTCCTGCACACCGCCCGCGAGGCCTTCACCTCGGCGATGTCCACCACCTTCACCCTCAGCGCGGCGGGCGTCCTCGCGGCGGCGATCCTGGCCACCCTGGTGATGCGCGACGCGAAGCCGGAGCAGCCGGCCGAAGTCCCGCAGGGGGAGCCGGAACTGGCCGCCTGACCGGGACACCACACGAGAGGGCCGGCGCCTGAACAGGCGCCGGCCCTCTCGCCACTCCTGTGTGCGGGTTGGCTATTCCGCACTGCGTGGCGACAGCCGTCGTGTGATCCGGTCGAACAGCTCCGTCAGCGGCTCGCCGACCTCGCGGCCGAACTCGGTCAGCCCGTAGGTGACCCGGGGCGGCGTCGTCGGCTCGACCTCCCGCCAGACCAGGCCGTCCTGGACCAGCGCGCGCAGGGTCTGGGCGAGCATCTTCTCGCTGATGCCCTGGATGCTCTCGCGCAGTTCGTAGAACCGGAGGCCGTTGCTCCGCAAGGAGATCAGCACCCAGATGCCCCACCTGCTGGTCACGTGGTCGACCACATCGCGCGCGGGGCAGTCGGTGTGAAACACGTCATACCGCGTCCCCGCGTCGGCCTGCTTGTGCTGCACGCCTTCAACCATGTCATGAGCTTACCTAAAGGTATGCCCTTACTGAAAGTTAGCCACTGCTCCTAACGTGAAGGCCACAGAAGACATCTGGCAAGGAGCTGATCATGATCGTGGTGACCGGGGCTACCGGGAACATCGGCCGGCCGTTGACGCGGGCGCTGGCGGAGGAGGGCCAGCAGGTGACGGCGGTGTCACGGCACACGGCAGCGGTGCCGGACGGCGTTCGCCACGTGGCGGCCGACCTGGCCGAGCCGGCCGGCCTCAAGCCCGCGCTGGCCGGGGCGAAGGCGCTGTTCCTGCTGCTGTCCGGCGACCTGCACGCCACAGGAGCCGACCCTGCCGACATCATCGGCGAAGCCGCGGGCAGCGGGGTCCGCCGGGTCGTCCTGCTCTCCACGCTGGGCGTGGCGACCAGGCCCTTCGGCCCGACGCGGATCGCGATGCGCGCGCTGGAGGACATGTTGCGTGAGTCCGGCCTGGAGTGGGCCATCCTGCGGCCGGGCGGCTTCGCCTCCAACGCTCTGTGGTGGGCCGAGTCCGTCCGCGCGCAACGGGTCGTCGCCGCGCCCTTCGGTGACGTCGGGGTGCCGGTCATCGACCCGGCGGACATCGCCGCGGTCGCGGCGGCCTGCCTGCTCGATGACCAACACACCGGCGGCGTCTACGAGCTGACCGGCCCGGAGGTGATCACTCCGCGCCGGCAGACGGAGGCCATCGCCGCCGCGCTGGGCTCGCCGGTGAGGTTTCACGAGCTCACCCGCGACGAGGCCAAGGCCGCCATGACCCAGAGCATGCCTGCGGAGCTCGCCGACGACACTCTGGACATCCTTGGTTCCCCGAACCCGGCCGAACTGCGCGTCAGCCCGGACGTCCAGCGAATCCTCGGCCGCGCCCCGCGCCCCTTCGCCGACTGGGTCGACCGCAATGTCGCCGCGTTCCGCTGAGACTGGTCGGTGTCGCTGGGACTGCTCTTCGTACTCGGCGATCCATTGCTGATGGCCGAGGCCGCCCAGGCCTCCGTCCCGAGCTGGGGCTGGACGATCGGCGCGTGGTTCATGCCGGTGGTCAACTGCCGCTGACCGTGGAGCCGTTGGAGGTGGGGGAGTCGTAGTTGACGCCGTTGATGGTCTTGGCGCCGCTGCCCTCCGCGGAGGTACGCGAAGTGGTTGGCGACGCCTGAGGAGTAGTGGACCCGGAGCGGCCCGCCGAAACCCCGGGCCGGGAGCCGGAACTGGTTGCCTGACCGGGACATCACGTGAGGGCCGGCGCCTGAACAGGCACCGGCCTTCACACGCACGTGCACTCAGCCGAGTTGCAACAGGATTCCGCTGCCGCCCGGTGCTGCCGCGTCCGCCGAAGGCAGCGCGGTGGCGTAGAGGCGGACGTCACCGAGACGGCCGCTCGCGTATTCACCATAGGTGCCCTGAAAGAGCCGACGCCCGAACTGAACGGGACCGCCGGCGTTCCAGGCGCTGCCGGTGTACGTCTTCGTCGCCGTCAGGCGGCCGTTCACGTAGAGCTGGAGTTGCCCGGCGTCCGCGTCATAGACACCGACGAGGTGGGTCCATTTGCCGGCCACGGCCTTCGCGCCGTAGACGGAGGTGAAGTCGGTGCTGGTGCTGTCGTCGTTGTGGCGGCCGAAGGCCCAGACCTGGGCTGCGGAGGAGTAGTAGAGCTGGAACCCGTTGGCGGCACCGACGATTGGGTCGTCGGACTGTGAGACGAAGGTGGAGTTGCCCCCGGAGAGGGAGTTGAGCTTGACCCAGGCCGAGACGGTGAAGCTTCCGCTGGTGTCGACGCCCGGGGCCTTCGTGGCCGCATAGGCGGAGGTGCCGTTGAGGCTGAGGACCGTGCCGCGGTCGGTATCGGTGGTCCAGGCGGTCCCACCGGTCAGGGTGGCCGGCAGGCCGCCCGTGGAGTCGGCCGCGGTGGTGCCGGTGCCGTCGTCGAGCTTCCAGCGGTGCGTGGCAGTGTCAGTGACCATGCCCAGCCCCACGGGGTCGGCGAAGCCGGCCGTGGTACTGGACGGGGCTGCACCGGGGTGTTCCGTGAGCTGTCCTGCGGTGTCGGTGGCGTACAGGTCCGGGTTGCCGTCAGGACCGCCGGTGGGGCTGTTTACGTCACCGGGGGAGGCGACGGTGGGGTAGTCATGCTTGCGCAGGACCATGGGCAGGGCAGTCGGAGGGTGCGCGGTCCAGCCTGTGGCGGCGCTGCCCGTCCAGTTCTGGGCCGCACTGTTGTTGCAGGTGTAGATACGTACCTGGGTGCCGTTCGTGGTGCTCGCGCCCGGATCGTCGAGGCATTTGCCGGACTGCGGGTTGACCAGGCTGCCGGATGCTCCGGGCGTCCACCTCTGGGCGGCGCTGCCGTTGCAGGTGTACAGCTGGAGCAGCGTGCCGTTGTCCGTGTCGCCGTCGGTGACGTCGAGGCACTTGCCGAGGACGCGCAGGGAGCCGTCGTCGTGCAGGACCCACTTCTGGGCGGCGGAGTCGTTGCAAGTGTAGATCTGGATCTTGGTGTGGTCTTCGGTGTGGGCGCTTGTGTCGTCGAGGCAGACGCTGCCGCCCGCCGCGGTCTTGAGGGCGGAGACGAGAGCGGTGCGGACGGGGGCGTGCAGCAGTTTGGGAGGGGCTGAGAGGGAGCCGCTGTCGATCGGGAAGGTGTAGACGGTGCCGGAGGCGTCGTCGCGAGCCCAGAGTGTGGGGGTTCCGCCGGTGACCTTGCCGTTGCCGTCGGCGTCCACGGTGAACGTGCCACCGACGCGGCCCGGGGCGATCAGGGTCAGGCCGGACCAGTCGCCGTCGCCGAGCAGCCGCGGGTATCCCATGCGGCCGGTGCCGTAGGTCTGGTAGATCCACAGCTTGCCGTGTTCGACCGTGATCACGGCGGGGTGGTCGCTGTTGCCGTAGACGTCGCCTGCGGCCACCAACTGGGAGATGTCCCAGGGCGCTTTCGGGTCGTAGCCCGCGTCCGCGCAGCGGTCGGTGGGAACGGTGGTGGTGGACTCGCAGGGGTCTTTGGGCACGACGTCGAACCGGCGGCCGAGGAAGCCGGGGAAGGTGGAGTACGGGTCGCGCGGGACCGCGCCGTCGTCCTTGGGGTCGAGATCGTTCCTGACCACGTACAGCTTGTGGCTCTTGACGTTGTACGCGAACAGGTCGTCATGGGCGTCGCCGTGCAGGTTGCCGCGGTGTGCGACGAGGTAGTCCTTCCAGGTTCGTGTGGGCGAGTCGTCGGTGGGGGGCGCGTCGTCGGCGGTGGAGACGATGACCGGGCCGGTGATGGCGGGCGGGGTGCCGCTGACGGGGCCGTCCTGCGCCGGGGCGGGTGCCTGGGCCGGGTCGCTGTCACCGGGGACCAGTTCCAGGTCGCCGGTGCTGGTGGTGGCGAGCAGGTCGGGGCTGCCGTCGCCGGTGAGGTCACCGGGGGCGAGCTTGGTTTTGGGGTTCCAAGGCGCGGTGAAGGTGTAGCCGGCGGGGCTCTGGGAGATGTTGCCGGCCTTGTCCACGGCGGCGACGTACAGGGTGTGCACACCCCAGTTCGTCACCGGCACGGTGACGGTGCCGGAGGCGGTGCTGCCGCTGGTCGAGGCCACCTTCGCGGTGTGGCCGGTCGTGGCGGTCGGCTGGCTGTCCAACTGCCACAGGAAGTGGTCGATGCCGCTGGACTTGCAGCCGGCCGGGTCACAGGTGTCGGCCGGGGTGCCATCGGCTGCGGAGACGGGGAAACCGGTGGTCACGCCGCTGCCCGCGTAGGTGTCGCCGGAACCGCTACCGACGGGCGGGAAGTGCGGGTTGTCGGCGATGGCGGGGGTCTGGGGTGGGGTGAAGTCGGTGTCGAACCAGCAGTGGTCGCTGATCGGGGACTTCATCTTCAGCGAGGAGTTGTCCTGGGCGTAGACGTCCCAGCCGTACTCGTGGCCGTCCTTGAGGGTGAAGCCGATGGGCGCGTCGGCGTCCTGGCCCGAGCCCACCATGCCGCTGTCCGGCGTGCCCTTGTCCACGGCGTTGCCGTCGGCGTCGAGGTCGGTGCGGTCCCAGACGTGGTAGTGGGCCTGGGCATGCTCGCCGGAGATGTGGGTGATGACGGTGGAGTGCAGCTGGACTTTGCTGCCGGCGTCGTCGTACGTCGTCGCACCGATCCAGCCGATCGCGTCGCTGCCCGTCACGCAGTCGCTGTCCACGCCCTGGGCTTTCGGCGTGGTGTGCAGCTTCGTGGGCGTGTCGGGCGGGATGTCGAAGTTCGTGGTGAGGCTGAGGACCTGTGACATGCGCAGGTAGTCCTCGTTCGAGCTGGTCTTGGACTCGTTGCCGAAGAGCGCGATCGTCCAGGTGCCCTTGTTGCCGTCGGCGATCTTCTGGATCTGGTCGTCGACGCGGAAGCTCGCCGTGCTGTTGCCGCAGTTGCTGTTCGCGCCGCTGGGCACGGTGGTCTTCACGGCGGGGTAACCGTTGTCGTCGAGGGTGTCGGGCTGGTGCTTCCAGTCCGTGTCGGAGTTGATGGACCCGGTGGTGTGCAGCGTGATCGGCTGGTCGTGGGAGCAGTCGAGGCTGGCCGCGTAAGTGGTTTTGACCTTGACCTCGGCCTTGATCACCTTCATGGACGGGTCCAGGCCGCTCGTGTTGACCGCGTAGTAGGAGCGCTCCAGGCCGATGCTGCAGGCGCCGCCCCACCGCTGGTAGCCGACACCCTCACCGTTGGTCTGCGGCTTGTTGTATTGAGGGGTATCGGAACAGGTGGAGCTTGAGTACACCTCGTCGAAGGCACCGGACTTGCTGGTGACGGGGTCCTCGAAGGGGTCGATGTAGACGGGGTAGTGCGTGTCAGGCCCGTCCAGCAGGGTTGTGTCCGGCGCCAGGGTGATGCTGTCGGCGGTGGTGTTCATGGGTACTTGGCCGACCTGGGCGCCGGGACCAGGACCGGTGACGGAGGAGGCGCCCGAGGAGCCCGGGGTGTCGGTTGTGGCGTGGGCGAGAGCTGTGTGCTTGACGCTCGCCGGTACGGCGCCCGTCGTACTCGAGTCCCACATCAGCGGCGGTGGACTGGTGTATGACAGCGAGCCGTCGGACGCGGTCGCCGTCATGCCACCTGCCGCGGTGGCGGACAGGCTCAGACCGTCGGTGTCCGTCGCGACGGCGAGTCTGCGGACGCGTGGATCGGAAGCGGCTTTCGCGTCGTGGACCACCAGTACGTCACTGAAGCCGCCCTGGTCCGTCACGGACACCGACAGGTCCACGCCGGGCAGTACTGAGGCGTAGAGCGCGGTGTCACCGCTTACCTGGGGAGTCGGCAGGGTGAACGGCATCGTCAGGCTCATGCTGTGCCCCGCCGGGTCGGTGAGTGTCGCCAGCGGCCCGTTGCCGCCCCCCGACAGCCGCACGCCGCTGGGAGTGGCCTTGGGGGAGTAGGTGCCGTCGGCGTTGGCGGCGAGTGTGGCATCCACCGGCACCCAGGTGCCGTCCTCGCGAACGCGCACCGGCAGCACGGAAGATGTCCTGGTGAAGGAGCCGTCCGGTTCGGCGGTCACCGTGTCGGTCTCACTGGTCAGCGCGTCCACCGGAACGGTCGTGCCGTCGGCGACGGCCTGCGCCTGTGCCGCGAGCAAAGGGTCGGAGGTGTCGACCGGATCGTCCGAGGTCAGCCCGGCCGCTGGCAGAGCCAGCCCGGTCAGCAGCAGCGTGGCGGCCGCGGGCATCAGCGTGAGTCTGCGGACGGACGAGGGCAGCACGGCAGAGCTCCTTCACACGACGGCACGACAGACACTTCTAGGCATTGCAGGAAGCGGGTCGCTGGGCGGTGGTCAGGACGCCTCGGCGACGACGTGCGACGGTGATGGTCGCTCACCCGGCACAGAACGTACACAGTAAAAGCCAAGAACGATCACATAATTGTCATGGCATTGGCAAAAAGTCTTGAGGGTCGGTCAAAGTACTTCCTAACCTCCCGTCCTGGATCACGCCGACCACGTGACCTTTCATTCAACGGATCATCAAATCCGTTTCATACGGGGGGACTTCTCGCGTGAGTGTGAGAAGAACGCTGACGCTTGTCTCGGCTTTCGTCGCCGTCATGGCGTTGTTGGTGACCGGCGCGGTCGCCGCGGACGGCATCGGTCCACACGTGTTCCACGGAGATCTCTGGAACCCGAAGCCCCTGCCCGTCACACCAGCCGTCGGCGACCATCCCCTGCGAGCCCCTCAGGCAGTCCGCCCCCGCGGATACCGCGCCCTCACCCACTACCAGCCCATGGTCAAGCCGCGCGGGCCGCAGGCCGGTTCCCGCACGGTGGGGTTCGAGGCGAGGCCGGTCAAGGCGGGATCCCTGCCCGTGTGGGTGGCGTCCGCAGAGAAGTCCGGTAAGGGCAAGACGGACAAGGCCGCGCGGATCAAGGTGCAACTGGCCTCCCGCAGTCAAGCGTTGCGCGCAGGAGCGGACGCCGGGCTGCTGGTCGGCCTCGGTCGCACGAAGTCGCCCACCGCCAAGGTCCGCGTCGTCGTCGACTACTCCTCGATCGCCAAGGCCTACGGTGGCGGTTACGGCTCCCGCCTCACCCTCACGCGCCTTCCCGCCTGCGCCCTCACCTCCCCGCAGCTGCCTGCCTGCCGCACCCGCACCCCCCTCAAGTCCACCAACCGGGCCACCGCCGACCAACTGACCGCCACCACCAGTGCCGACTCGGCGGTAGCGGTCACCTCGGGCAGTCGCGGCTCCCAGGGTGACTACTCCGCGACCTCGCTGACCCCAGCGGGGACTTGGCAGGCCAGCGGCACAGGCGCGTACACGTACTCGTACCCGATCGACGTACCCGCAGCCGTCGGCGACACCGGGCCCGCGGTGGCGCTGTCGTACGACTCGCAATCCGTGGACGGCGAGACCTCCGCCCGCAACTCCCAGGCCTCCTGGATCGGTGACGGCTGGGGCTACCAACCGGGATTCGTGGAGCGGGCGTACCGCCCCTGCGGCTCACTCCTCGACTCGGACGGCAAGAAGGTCCTCAAGGGCTCGGGTGACGAGTGCTGGGGCGGCGACAACGCGTTCGTCTCCTTCGGCTCCCACTCCGGCCGCCTCGTGCCCACCACGTCTTCCGGCGCGCCCGGCGAGACAAAGGAGTTCAGGCTCCAGGGCGACAACGGCACGGTGGTGCAGGAGCTCTCCGGCGCCGCCAACGGCCTGCACGACGGTGTCTACTTCCGGGTCCTCACGACCGACGGCTCCGCCGCCTACTTCGGCGCCGACCACGCCCCGACCGCACCCGGAACCGCCGGTACGGCCTCCTCGACCTCCGGCGACGACTCCACCCGTGCCGCCTGGGGCGTGCCGGTACTGCACCCCCGCTCCTCCGACCCCTGCCACAGTGACAGCGACGGCAAGAAGTCGCGCTGTGACAAGCCCGAGGGCTGGCGCTGGAACCTCGACTTCGTCGTCTCGCCGACCGGCTTCGTCCAGCGCTACGACTACTCCACCGAGACCGGCTACTACGACCTCGGTGGCGGCCAGGCGGCCGCCACCAGCGACACCGACGACACCGGCACCCTCACCTCGTACACCCGAGGTGGCACGCTCACCTCGATCTCGTACGGCTACACCCTGGACGACGAGCAGGCCGGCCGCACCCCGGCGGCCCAGGTGGCGTTCACCTCCAAGCAGCGCTGCCAGACCACGTCCACCTTCACCGACTGCTCGGCCGGAAACCTGGACGACAACACGGCCCCGCACTGGCCGGACGTGCCATGGGACCTGCACTGCGACTCGACCGACAAGACCAAGCTGCCGGACGACGCGACCAAGGTGCCGACGGACGTCTGCATCGTCTCCTCACCCACCTTCTGGTCCACCACCCGACTGGACTCCATCACCACCAAGGTGCACGTCAAGGACGGCTCCACCGACAAGTTGGTCCCCGTCGACGGCTACGACCTCGGCCAGGTCTACTCCGACGCCGGCGGCAGCGTCGACCCCGTCACCGGCACCACCGTCGACCCCAAGGACGCAGGCTCGCTCCAGGCCGTGATGTGGCTCCAGTCCATTCGGCACACCGGCGAGGACACCTACAACAACGGCAACAGCGACATCAAGCTGAACCAGGTCTCCTTCACCGGAACCGAGATCGACAACAGGGTCGACGACGACCATCCGTCCGCGCCGCCGCTCTACCGGCCCCGCATCTCCAACGTGCAGACGGAGACCGGCGAGTCGATCACCGTCGAGTACAACCAGAACCCGTGCGCGGGCAAGAAGCTCGACATCAAGCAGGCCGACTCCAACACCAACTCCTGCTATCCCGCGTACTGGACGGTGCCCGGCGACTCCAAGCCCATCGCGGACTGGTTCAACAAGACCACCGTGCACAGTGTCACCGTCGCCGACCTGACGATCGCCGCCCAGTACAACCCGGACGCCTCCAAGATTCCGGCCGGCTCCGAAGCCCAGGTCTCCACGTACTCCTACTCGGGCCCGGCCTGGCACCGGGACGACTCCGAATACACCGACGACCAGTACCGGACCTGGGACCAGTTCCGGGGCTTCCGCACCGTCACCGTCCGCACCGGAAAGGCACCCGAGCCGGTCACCCAGGAGACCACCACCTACCTCCAGGGCATGGACGGCGACTACAAGGCGGACGGCACCCGCCGCTCGGTCGACCTCGACGCCATCGTCGGCGGCAAGACCGTGGAAACGGTCACTGACTCCGACCAACTCGCCGGCACCGCATTGCAGTCGGACACCTACACCGCCTCGGGCGGCACGGTGAACGCCTCCACCGTCAACGGCCCGTTCACCTTCACCACCACCGCCCACGCCGACCGAACCCCGTGGACCGGCTGGACCCAAGACGACAACCCGGGCGACAGCAAGCCGGACACCTCCACGCTGCCCGACCTCACCGCACACCGGATCCAGGCCGGCCAGAGCCACGGCTACGCACTGCTCGCCGACGGCACCTGGCGGCACACCCGCACCGACGCGGCCTACGACGACCAGGGCCGCGTCGATTCGGTCGACGCCCACGGGGACGTGTCCGTGCCCGCCCAGGAGAAGTGCACCAGCACCGACTACGCGACCCCGGCGTCCTCGGCCGGCAACAGCATGCTGCTCTCCTACCCCTCCCGGATCACCACGGTCTCCGGCCCGTGCGGCACCAAGCCCGGCACCGACACGCTGCTCTCCGACAAGAAGATCTACTACGACGGCGACGGCTCCATCACCGCCCTCGGCGCCCACGGCACCCTCACTCTTCCGCACGTCACCGGTACCCAGATCGCCACCGGCTACGGCAGCGACGGCGCCGAGAACTGGCGCACCACCAGCGGCATCGCCTACGACGGCGCCGGCCGCGCCACCGACACCCTCGACGCCGCCGGCAGCGCAACGCACACCGACTACACGCCCCCGTGGAGCAAGACGGGCGGAAACACCAACCCGACCGGCATCGCCTCCACCAACCAGAAGAAGTGGAAGGTCAGCTCCACCCTCGACCCGCTGCGGGGCTTGACCACCGAGAACGTCGACGCCAACAACCGCGTCACCGACATCACCTATGACGCCCTCGGCCGCCGCACCGCCGTCTGGCTGCCCGGCCGCGACAAGGCCACCCAGAGCGCGAACATGAAGTTCGCGTACTCCATCAACCCGGGCGCGGTGCCCGCCCCCGGCGGCACGATCACCCAGCCCGGCGACCCGACCTCGGTCACCACGCGCACCCTGCGCGAGGACGATTCCTACTCGACGTCCATCAGCATCTACGACGGGATGCTCCAGCCCCGGCAGACCCAGGCGACCGCCGACGGCGACTCGGACTCCGGCCGGATCATCTCCGACACCTTCTACGATTCCCACGGCTGGGCATCCGCCTCCTACGCCCCGTACTCCGAGCCGGACCACGCCCCGTCCACCACCCTGTACGCGGCCAACGAGAACGAGGTCCCGGCCGAGACCACGACGACGTACGACGGCCAGGGGCGCGCCACCGCGAGCACCCTGTGGCACCAGGCCGTCAAGCAGTGGAGCACGAGCACCGCCTACAAGGGAGCCGACGAGACCGACAGCACCCCGCCCGCCGGCGGCTCCTCCACCGCGACCTTCACCAACGCCCTCGGGCAGACGGTGAAGTCCGTCGTGAAGAACACCGACGCCACGGTGACCCTGAAGGGCGGCAGCGTCATCCCGTCCGGCACCTCGCTGACCTCCAGCAGTGTCCGCCTGACGATGCAGGCCGACGGCAATCTGGTGCTCACGGCGCTCAACAGCGGCAAGACCCTCTGGTCCAGTGGCACGAGCGGTAACGCCGGCGCCTACGCTCAGTTCGGCACGGACGGCAACCTCGCCGTCTACACCGCGTCCGGCACCTCGAAGTGGTCCACCGGCCTGGCCGCGACCACCGGCGCGACCCTCCAGATCCGAGCCGACTCCACCATCGCGATCGTCGGCAGCGACGGCAGCGCGATGCCGTGGAAGCAGGGCACGGCAGGCGCGGCCCCGGCCGCGGACGCCACGACCCGCTACACGTACACGCCCGCCGGCCACGTGGAGACGATCGGCGACAGCGCCGGCAACACGTGGTCCTACAAGTACGACCTGCTCGGCGAGAAGACCTCCCAGTCCGACCCCGACGCGGGCACGACGACCTTCGACAAGTACGACGTCCTGGGCAACCTCCAGCAGACCACCGACCCGCGCGGCCAGGTGCTGTCGTACACCTACGACTGGGACAACCGCCTCACCGCTGAGTACGCCGCGCCATGGTCGGCCACCCCCGACCCGGCGAAGCAGCTCACCTCCCGGCTCTACGACACCATCGCCAAGGGTTACCCGACCTCTTCGACACGCTACGTGGGTGGCGCGAGCGGCAAGGCGTACACCGAGGAGGTCACCGACTACAACACGGCGTACCAGCCGCTGGGATCGAAGCTCACCATCCCCGCCGCGGACGGCTTCCCGGGTACCGCGGGCAAGGACAGCGGCACGGTCACCTACAGCCTGGCCTCGTCCTACACCCCGACCACGGGCCTGCTGTCGACCATCGACTACAAGGCGGACGGCGGACTGCCCGCCGAGCGCGTCGGCTACGGCTACACCCTCCAAGGTGTGCTGGACGGCTTCGGCGGTGCCATCAACGTTGCCAACACCCCCGACTACCTGGACGGCACGGTCCACGACCCCTTCGGACGGGTCCTGCGGGCCAACTACGGCCCGGTCGGCAAGGAACTGGTGACCTTCGCCCAGTACGACGCCACTACCGGCCGCACCACGCAGACCAGCAGCATGGTGCAGACCTCCACCACCGCTCTGGACGTCGTCAACTACCGCTACAACCAGGCAGGCGAACTCACCGCCACCGACGACCTCCAGAACAACACCACCCATGACACCCAGTGCTTCAGCTACGACTCCGTCCAGCGCCTCACCGCCGCCTGGACGGACACGGCCGGCATCACCGATTCCAGCAGTGCTCCGGTGGGCGCGGTCGGCGGCTGCACGACATCGTCAGTACAGACGAGCGCGGCACCGGTCAAGACGAAGACGGTCGGCGGCCCGGCACCGTACTGGCAGACGTACACCTACGACCTGCTCGGCGACCGCACCGGCATGGTCGACCACGACATCACCGGCAACGCACTGGCCGACACCACGCAGGCCACGACCTACCCGGGCACGGACGCCACGACGTCAGCCACCCACCCGAACCAGGCGGGCCCGACCACCACCAGCAACCCCGCCACAGGGACGGCCACCCAGACCCCCTCGTACACGGAGTCGAACGGCAAGAACGCCGGCAACACGGTCAGCCGTGCGACGAAGACGACAGGACCGATCACCACCGGCTTCACCCTCACCGGCGGCGGCAAACTGTGCGTGGAGGAAACGGGATCCGGCGCAAAGGTCGACGTCAACACCTGTTCGGCGGCCACAGCTCAGAAGTGGACGGTCGCGACCGACGGCACGGTGAAGGCGGGCGGCTTCTGCCTGGACACCGCGGGCAACGCCACCACTTCCGGCACGGGTGTCGTCGCCGACACCTGTTCCACCGACGCCACCCAGAAGTGGCGCCTGACAGCGACCGGCACCCTCGTCAACGCGGCCAAGAGCACCCTGTGCCTGACCGACCCCAGCGCGAGCGCCACCAAGGGCACCCAGCTGACCCTGACCACGTGTGGCGGCAAGGGCCAGAGCTGGTCGACGATCAAGGCGGGTGCGCTCCCCTCCGGTCAGACGCAGACCTTCACGTACGACGCCGAGGGCCGCACCGCGACAGTCTCGACGCCGTCCGGCACGACCGACCGCACCAGCAAGTACCTGTACGACGCCGACGGCAACCTGTTGGAGCAGACCGCTTCGGCGGGCAGCACGGACAAGACCCGCGTCCTGTACCTCTTCGGCGGCGCCGAGCAGTTGACGTTGGACGTTGCGGCGAAGACCTGCACGGGCCTGCGCTACTACGCGAGCCCGGACGGCACGACGATCACCCGCTCCAGCTCTGGCAGCGTCACCTACCAGGTGGCGAACGGGCAGGGCACGGCCACGACGGCGGTGGACGCCTCGACCCTGGCGGCCACACGCCGCTACTACGACCCGTACGGCAACCCGAGGGGCACCACTCCGTCCACCTGGGTGGCACCCGATGAGAACCACGGCTTCCTCGGCAAGCCGGACGACACCACGACGGGCCTGAACCTCCTGGGCGCCCGCAACTACGACCCCACCCTGGGCCGCTTCCTCACCGTCGACCCGGTCTTCGAGGCCGGCGACCCCAACCAGATGGGCGGCTACGCCTACGCCGGCGACAACCCCGCCAGCGGCTCCGACCCGAGCGGTCTGTGTGAATACGCCGGCGAGTCGAGCGGCTGCGCCGAAACCCACACCCACAGCCACCCCACTCCAGCCCCGACTCCGAGCCCCTCGCCTAGCCCGAGCCCTTCGCCTGGGCCGCCGCCCTCGCCTCACTCCGGTGGTGGCGGGGGTGGGGGTGGCTGCCACAGCATTTTCGGCTGCATCACCCACGCCATCGACAAGGCAGCACCGTACGTTGCCACCGCCGCAGTGGCAGTCACCGTCTACTCTGCCGCGACTGTCTGTACTGGGGAGTCCGACGGAATCCTGGCTCAGGAGTGCTTCGAGTCCGCTACGACAGCTGCTGTCACCGCCTGCACAGCGTTCCTCGGTGACTGCGGGCCCGGAGCAGAAGGTGAATCGGCCAGTGACGAAGCGAGGGAGGAAGCTCCGCGCGTAACTGCCGCGAACGCGGCGGCGAAGTCGAGCGCCGCCGACAGGGCCCTCGAGGAGGCCGCAGCCGACGCCAGCGATTTGGTCAACCTTAAGCGGGCGAACGCCAAGGCCCGTGTCGAGGAGGCGGCCAGGGACGCGGACGCGGCGGCAACCCGGCCGAGCGAGCCGGACACTGGTTCGTCAGGGACCGAGCCGGCCGCCGCCGGAAAGCCGAGCAAGTGCAGTTTCTCGCCCGAGACACCCGTCCTGATGGCCAAGGGCAAGACCAAACCGATCGGCAAGATCAAAACCGGCGACAAGGTCGAAGCGGCAGACCCCAAGACGGGTAAGCACCAAGGCTCGCACACCGTCACAGCCACCTATATCAACCACGACTATGACCTCATCAATCTCCGCATCCGCCTGGCCAGCGGGGTCAGCACCACTCTTCACACCACGGCCAAACACCCCTTCTGGGACGACACCCTCCACACCTGGGTCCCCGCCGGCGAACTCAAGCCGGGCCATGCCCTCAACACCGCTACCGATCAGCACGTCTACATCGCCGCCGTCATCGAACGGCCCGGCGATCGCGACATGTACAACCTCACGGTCAGTCGGCTCCACACGTACTATGTGCTGGCGGGCGGCACGCCGATCTTGGTGCACAACACTGGCTGTCCGAATCACGTTGCAGATGTGACGGTTTACGATTCCCACGGAGTTGCACGTGGCGCTAGTCCCGGGGAAGAGGGTCCGGCCACATATTGGGCTGGAAATAGGACGCCCGAGGAGGCGGCGCAAGGGCCGTGGAAGGGTGGGATGGCTACCCACACCGAAGCGCGTGCAACTCGTGCGGCTGGGTCTCCCTGGCCCTACTGGAAGACCGGTGATGATCCACTACTGGGTCGGGCTCCGGCGACGCCTGGCGACACGTACTATGTTGAAGGCCAGTTGCCCCCGTGCAGCTGGTGTCAGGTAGCAATGGAAGAGGCCGCCGGAAACACTGGAACGAACTGGGTCTACACCTGGATGGATGAAAGTGGAGTCCGGCAATTCTGGTGGCGAGGGCCGGGTAGTTAGGAGATTTCAGTGATCTCGTTTGTCGCCCAAGCGGCTGGTATCGAAGAGCATCCTCCCCTGGTCCTGGTGGGTTTCGCTGAGTCAGCAGACGGCGGCGGCCGTGCCTTCCACTTTCAGTGCGACCTCCGGAGGAATGAGTACGAGGAAGGCAGTAACTGGCCGGAGGGCGAAAGCTACTGCGTGTCCAATGAGGGTGGATTCACTCGATTTGGCTGCGTGCGAGAAATCGAAGCTCGCGAGGATGTAATCAGGGTCATTTTCACCGAAGGGGCTGTTCGGGACCTCCGCTTGCAGGATGATGAGTATGAATTCCGTGTGGCGACCGGTGAAGTCGAAATGGCTGATCTTCTTCGCGAGCTTCGGCGGATCCTCACTTGCGGCCGACCCGAATATCATCCGCGATTCATTGGGATGTAGCTTCGTCTACACTCCGAGATAGCTATCTGGCTTTAGAGAGTGCGCGCCTGGAGTCGCAACGAGGGAGCTGACGCGGTCTCGGTGCTCAATTGCAACGGCCCCACCGATACGTCTTCGGTGGGGCCGTTGTGGTCCTGACGGCAGTAGTTGACGGCAACGTCAGCGGACGGGTGCTGCGCAAGCTGGCGGATCGCCGCCATCGTTGGGCTCGGTCGTCGTCTCTTCGAGGTTGCTGAGGGAGTGTCCGAGGAGGTCGATGGCTTGACGCTGGAGACGGAGGCGGACATGTGCGTACACCGTCGCGGTCACCCCGATGTGGGCATGGCCCAACAGTTCCTTGATGACGACGAGCTCGACGCCCTGCTCCAAAAGGAGCGTCGCCGTCGAGTGCCTCAGGTCGTGGAACCGGATCGGCCGCAGGCGGGCGTCGCGGAGCAGCGTGTTGAAGTGCCGGTTGAGAGTGGCGGGCTCGATCGGATGTCCGTCAGGCCGCGTGAACACATAGCCGCTGCCCTGCCAGGCTGAGCCTGTCTGCTCCTTCTCACCGGCTTGCAGCTCGCGGTGTCCGCGCAGGGACGTGACGCAGGAAGCCGGCAGGGCGATGCGCCGCTCTGAGCTGATGGTCTTGGTCGGCAGGGTGGCCAGGCCGCCGCTGGTGGTGCGCTGAAGGGTCCGGCGGATGGTGGCGGTGCCGCCGTCGAGGTCGAGGTCTTCCCACCGCAAGCCGAGAAGTTCGCCCTTGCGCAGACCAGTGCGGAGCGCCAGCTCGAACAGCGCGGCGAGCCGATGGCCCTGGGCGGCGGCAAGGAATTGCCGGGCTTCGTCGGCGGTGAGGGGGTTGAAGCGGCGGGGGCGGGGTGTGCCGGTGCGGACGTTGCGGGCGACGTTGCGGGGTATCTCCTCCTCGCGTACGGCGTGCTCCAGGGCGGATTTGAGCACGGAGTGGATGTAGGCGAGCGTGAGTGGGGAGAGGCGCTTGCGGCAGCACTGGCCGAGCGCGCAACAGCGTGGACGGCGGCTGGCCTGCGCGTTTGGGTTGCGTCGGGCGTCGATGCCGCGTGTACAGCACTGGCAGACGGTCCGCAGTTCGTTGAGCCAGGTGCGGACGTCCTTGGCGGTGAGCTTGGCGAGCCTCTTCCTGCCGAGGCCGGGGATGAGGTAGTGCTCGACGACGGCAGTGTAGCGGGTGTGGGTGGTCTCGCGGAGGTGGTGGACGGCGACGTTGTTCAGCCAGTAGGTCAGGTACGCGGCCACGCTGTCTTGGGCACTGATGACAGGGACGCCCCGGTTGCTGGCGGCGATCTTCTCGGTCAGCTTCGCCAGGGCCTCTTTGCGGGTGGCGCCGTAGACGCGGATGCGCTTGCGGGTGTTGCCGGGACCGAGGACGTATGCCGCGGATTCCCAGCGGCCGTCCTTGCGCTGGTAGACGGTGCCCTCCCCGTTGGCGCGAGTCCTCTTGCGCGGTACGGGCATCAGGCTGCCTCTTCCAGGTGATGACGGATGTATGTGTCGAGGGCGGAGGCCGGGATACGGCGGGCGCGGCCGATCGTGAGGGAATGCAGTCGGCGGGAACGGATCAGGTCGTAGACCGTGGAGCGGCCCAGCTTCAGCCGTCGCATGACCTCTGGGACCGTCAGCAGCTCGTCGTCAGGCATGTGTGGGTTCTCCTTCCGTTCCGGGGGCGGGTTCGAGTGAGGCGGCGAGCCACGTCTCGGCGCCGCTGAGGCCGGTTCCGGCGAACACCCAGTGGGCGAGGACGAGCGTGGTTTCGCCGTCCTGCGTGGCGGGCGGTGTGGTCTGGGTGCGGCGCCATTCGGCGCGTGCGTCGCGGAGGGCGCCGAGGGTGGTGGAGTAGCGGCGGGACTTGGTGGAGAAGTGGCCGCGGAAGCCGAGCATGTGGGCCCAGGCCCGAAGGCGGAGGTCTTCCAGTTCCTTGCGCGCGCCGAGGGTCCAGGCGGTTCGGATCATGCGCTGGGCGTGGTCGCTGATCCGGGCCTGCGCGAGCTCGGCGAGGAAGCGGATCGGGCGGTCGAGGGTGCCGGTCGCGGTCTCGGCGCCTTTGGTGGCGTATTTGGCGATGTAGGCGGCGACGGCTCGCTCGGTCAGTTCCTGGTCGCCGTCGAAGTCGGCGGAGCGGATCGGGCGGACGTCGAGCTGTCGGCCGAACACGAACCGGTGGTGTCGGCCGTCGATCTTCGGTCCGTCGACGCGTGCGGCGGTGGCAGCGGCCCGGATGGCGTCGGTGAGCAGTTCGGCCGAGGCCCAGGCCGGGGGTGTGGTGTCTCCACCCTCGGGGCCGTCGAGGCGGATGACGGCGTGGAAGTGGACGGCACCGCGCTTTTGGTACTCGGCCACCTTCGCGAAGGAGACCCGGGCGTAGTGCCGGAATGCGCGCTGGGTGAGGCCGGCGCGCTTGGCGACCTCCCGGCGCAGGTAGATGGAGAAGCGCCGCCACAGGGCACCGGCGTGCGCGTTCCACAGCACGGCCGCCTCATAGTCGTACGTGTCCGCATCGAGCGGCGTGCCCAGGGCGGGATCCTGCTCGTCGTGGCGGAAGCCGCAGCGGCAGCTACGGCCACCCGAGGGCCGGTTGTGAACCCGGCCGAAGCTCGGCGCGGTGAACGTGGCGAAGACACGCGGGTGAGCCCCAACCCGTTCCGAGGTGCCCTTGCCGCCACAAAGTCCGGCGGTGATCAGGTGGTAGGTGTCACGACGGTAGGTCTCGGCACAGGCCGCACACCGCGTCGCCCGGCGGTTGTTGCAGCGCACCAGCAGCTGACCGGCGGGAAGCGTGGCGGAGTCCAGGTGACGCAGGACGCGGCCGATCTCGCCGGTCGTGGTGTCGACGCCGTATTCGGTGCGGTGGCCGTCGAGGCGGACGGGGTGGGTGCAGCCGCCCAGGCCGGAGAGTTGGTGGGCCAGCTCGGGCATGCTGCCGAGCGAGGCCAGCATGGAGAGTTCCGCCAGCGGGGGCGGAGTCTGCCGGGTGATGATGGAGATTCCTTTCGGCTGTTTCCACGGTTGGCAGGAGTCGGCCCCGGGGCGGCGGGATGCTTGGCGGCTTGTTGCCGCCCCGGCGGCCGGTCAGCGCCTGGAGGCGCTGCTCAGCAGGGAGCGCAGGACGACGGCGGCGATGGCCACGGACACGGCCGTGACGGCGACGGCCGCCAAGAGCGCTGTCAGGACGACGCCGACGACGACCACGGCGGCGACCGCACCCGCGTACGGGGTGAGCGACCGGACCGGCGCGGTGGGCATCGGGGCCTGCGTCTGCTGCGGGACGACGGGTGTCGTCGGCAGGGTGGGGATGTTGGGGAGCTTGGGGCGGAACATGGCGGGTCTCCTTGTCAGTGGTGGGTGCCGTTGACGACGCCGACCCCGGAGCGGGTGCCGGACTCGATGGCGGGGGCGAGGATGGTGTGCGAGAGCCAGAAGCCGAACAGCGCGATCACGACGGCGACCCAGAGGCGGATGCCGAGGAACTTGATCGCGGCCCAGGCGATGATGCCCAGGACGAAGACCAGCGGGAGCGAGACGGTCACCGGGGTCTCCTCAGCGGGCGGGGCAGCGGTGGGTGCGGGCGGCCAGTTCGGCGGCGGCGCGGCTGTCGTAGTCCGTGGAGAAGCCGCAACGCGGGGCGGTGCAGGCGGCGGTGTGCTTCTTACGGCCCCGGCCGTCGTAGTACGTGCCGACCTGAACGGGGCCGATACGGACGACGTGGCGGAAGCGGCGGTTGGTCATCAGCGGGTGTCCTCTCCTGTGAAGTCGGCGGTGTGGTCGGTGAGCCACTGCCGGATCTCGGCGTGTTCCTCGTCGGTGGCCCGGTTGATCGCGGCTTCGGCGATGGCCACGGCCTGAACGAACTCGTTGCGCCGGGTCAGTTCCGCTGTCTGCTTCAGGGCGGACTCGATGGACGGACGCATGACGTCAACCTCCTTGCTGTCAGGTGAGTTGGGCGGCGATGGCTTCGGCCATGGGAGCCGGGACGCCGAGGCGGGCGCGCAGGGTCGGGGTGTCGATGGGGAATCCGGTGCGGGTGTGGTGGTCGTCGGCGACCTTGCGGGCGTGCGCGACGAGGGCGGCCGGGACGGGCACGGCGGGTTGTGCGGGGCGTTCCGGCACTGCCTCGACGGCCGCCTCGTCCTTGATGACCCCGGCGTTGGTGGTTGCGTGTGGTTTGGGTGCGGTGTGGGCGAGGAGGGTGCCGCCGAGGAAGGCGATGGCGGGCCAGCCCGCGACGAGGATGCGCAGCCATGCCGGCGCCTGGTGCACGTCGAGCAGTCCGGCGGTGGCGACGTTCGCGCCGAGGGATGCGGTCAGCGCGATGACGAACCAAGACCACCCGGCCGCTTTCGCATCACCGGACCGGAGCCGACGCCAGGCGGCGACCAGCAGCAGGTCGACGCTGATCGGGTAGGCCCACGCTTTCCACCCGTCCTGTCCGGCGGCCGAGGCGATGTCGTGCAGGTGGGCGAAGGACAGCGCGGCGGCGATGACCGCTTGGATGAGTACCGCGTCGACGCGGGCCAGGTGGGCGCGCATGCTGCGGCTCCTTTTCCGTTTCGGGCATGGGTGGGGGTAGGGACGTGGCGCGAGGCGGTCACGCCAACCGGATGTGGGGGTGAAGATCAGTCGGTCACCGGTCGCGGTTTGACCAGCGACATGGGGGCTTCAACGGGCCGTACGGGGACGTCGGGCCGGAAGGGCTTGAGGGCGGGCAGGTCCGGCACCAGGTGTGCCGACTCGCGGCAGATCTCGGCAGCCTCGCCGAGGGACAGATAGGGGGTGCGGATACGGGACCAGCCACCGGAGGTGTCACCGGCCACAGCCAGTCCGGGCCGTTCGGGAGCGATGGCACAGGCAGCGTCGACCACTTCGGGGGCGATGTCACCGAGCGCCATCTTCGCGGATGCCTCGTCGTTGACGCGATGGCAGACCCGGCCGGTCAGCTGGGCCCGGAGCATGGTCGCTCCCTTACCCAGTTCGGCGCCGAAGCGCTGCCCGCAGACCTCCAGGTAGATGCCGGCGGCGCGGCCGAGCTGGGCGAGGCGGATGAGCTGGGTGACCATCTCGTCGCGGCGTTCCTCGTCCTTCTTCGTGGCGATGAGGAAGAGTTCGGCCACCTCGTCGACGAACAGCACGATCGGCACCGGCCGTTCGCGCCCCGGCAGGCCCCAGATGTCGGAGGTGATCTCCTCGTCCCGGGTGCCGGGCGCGATGCTCTGCCGAGCCTTGATCAGGTCGTACCGGTCTTCCATCTCCCTCACGAGGACCGGCAGCAGCTCGGCCGCCTGGTGCGGATCGGTCGCCAGTGCCGACAGTCGCGGGGCGAAGGGCGCCAGCTCCACGCCCCGCTTGCAGTCGATCCCGACCAGCGCGACCAATTGCTGTGCCAGTCCCGTGACCAGGTGCCGCTGGTACATGGACTTGCCCGACAGCGTTGCGCCGAGGGTGAGTTGATGCGGGATGGTCCGGTAGTCGCGTACGAAGGCCGTCGCGTCCTCCCGCAGCGCGACCGGCACCTTCAGATGCCCGCCACCCGTCTTCCTGGGCATCCGGACGTTGCGCAATACGTCGAAGCCGACGAGCCGCAGCTCCACGACACCGGGCTTCACGTCCGTGACGTACACGGCGTGAACCCCCCAGGCATGCCGCAACCGTTCAGCCGAGGCGGCGACGTCGGCCGGTTCCTGGCCGGGAGCCAGCCGCAGCCGGAGGCGCAGGCCGGTCGAGGTGGGCCGGATGATTCCGCGGCGAGGCGGGACGGGCCGTATCTCACGGCGGGTCGTCGCTTTGACTGCCAGCATCCGCAGCCGGGAAGGCTGGACGGTCAGGCCGCACGCCTCCATGACAGAGCCGTACGAGCCGAGGAGCCGGGCCGTCGATATCGGCAGCCCGACCGTGGACCAGTAGACGCCCGGGTGACGAGCCCGGGTGTAGGCGGCCCCGCCACCGATACCGGCGAGGGGGCCACCTACCTCCAGTAGCGTCAACCAGTCCGACATCAGGCCGATGCCTCGGCCGAAGCCGGGAAGGCGGCCGGGGTGACAGCGGCAGCGCGAAAGGCGATGCCGTGCCGCTGCTGGCCGTTGAAAACTGTCTCCCACGGCCGGGCGATCAGACCCGGCAGCGAGACCGGAGCACCGAGCGCCAGGCCCTCAGTGATGCCGCTTTCCGGAACGGTGACCTTGATCAGAGAGGACTCGCCGTCCTCGATGTAGACCGCGCCGAGCGTCATCAGCGACTCGCCGCTGACGGCGTCCTTGGCTATCTCTCCGGTCTGGCGGTCCCGAACCTTGGGTTCCGGGGCTTCGGTCAGCAGGATGGTGGCCGCCGAAGTCTCCACACGGATTACACGCACAGAAATGCTCTCCCTTGCGCGGGCCGCACACGCGTACGGCCGCATTCAGTGACGAATGACTACGCAACGGGAGGTTGACCTCATACTGACTGGGCGCGATACGCTCCAGGAGCGTTGATGCCAAAAACGCACCCGGCCTGAGTGGGTCTGCCTCCCGCTCAGGCCACATCTCTTTTCTGTGGCCCTTCCGCTTACGCACCGGTGCAGGTCTGCCTTCCTGCTCCGGCCCGTTCGCGTGTCAGCGCCGCCCGCTCCGCTGGAGGCGAAGGGGTACGCCAACATCATCCACAGTAACCCGTACTCCAAGTACTGTCTAGTACTTCAGGTACCAGTCCGTATTTCGTGTACGCCCAACTCCGCCGCCAAGGCTCGAAGTTCCTCAGAGGGCGGCTGGGCCATGGTCAGTAGATCCGCCGCAAGCTGCTTGACCATCGGCAGGGCCCGCACCATCTCGGGCGACAGCTGACGGGCCTTCACCAGGGCGGATACCGCGTCAGCGACCTGCCGGCGCTGGGCGTAGGCCCGAGCGACGTCGATCTGAAAGCGCGTCTGCCGTTCGGCGGAGAGCCCCGTCTCGTCGACGGCCTGCGCGGCCCGCAGTGCAACTCCGGCATCTCCCAGGTCGACGGCGACGGCCACCTCGTGCAAGCCGACGTTGGTCGGCCCGAACTCGGTGTTGTAGTCGTTGCGCCCGTCGCCGACCTGTTCGCCCATCCCGCGAGCGTCGCGGAGATACCCGTACGCCTCTTCGGCCTGGTTCAACCGAGCAGCGGCGACCGCCCGTTGCAGTGTCAGCGCACCACGCAGCGCCACCGCCTCGATCTGCCCGGACTCCGCCAGAGGGCGCAGCGCGTCAGCCGCACTCCCGGACACCTGCGCCGCCTGCTCGAAGTGACGGGCGCCGAGGAAGACGAGCGACAGGCGGAACTCACCGGCCGCCATCAGCAACGGATCATTCGCCCGCTCGGCAGCAACCACGGCGCGGTCGACGGCGATCCAGGCCGCCTCGGGCTCCCCCATGTTCGCGAGAGCGCCGCTGCACGTGTGGTACATGACCGCCATCAGCCGGAACAGTTCAGGGCGTTCCACCTCTGCAACCGAGCGGGTGGCCGACTCCAGCTTGGGAACCAGCCCTTCGAGCAACTCGGCCAGGTCGGCGTAGTTGCCCTGATGCGTGAGCGACCAGGCCCGATCGACCTCGGCACGCAGCGCCGGAACATCAGGGGAGACGTTCTGCTGCCCGAGAACCGCCTTCAGCGAGTGGGCGGCGCTCAACACCAGCCGCAGCCGACTCGCCCCGGGCGGTTCACCTTCGGTAACCGACGCCACGATAGGAGCCTCGGCCGCCAACTCGGCTACCGGAACCTCAAGAACCTCGGCGACCTTCTCCAACACGGTCATCCGGTCGATGCGGCGTACGCCGCGCTCCACCTGGGACACCCAGGCTTCCGAGCGACCCAATAGGCCGGCGAACTCCTTCTGTGACAGCCCTCGGCGCTTCCGGTTGAAGGCGATCTTGCGACCGAGCGCCTTTTGGTACTCAGTGCTCAACGTCCACACCCTTGCCGGACACGAAGTCCAAGCGATCGACTTCCGTGGCCGAGAGGTACTGGTCCCGCTCGGAGAGGAAGGCCCGCACGTAGTCCTTCGACTCGTGCTCCTCGAAGGCGTCCTTGTCCCGGTAAAGCTCGTAGAACACGCGCTCCAGCGGACGACCGTCAACACGGTGCACGGCATAGACCACCGTTCCGGGCTCGTTCGCACGGATTTGCTCACCGGTCCGCGCCACGAGGTCATCGAACGCGGCTGCCGCCTCGTCGTCCTTGCAGGTAAAGCGCACAAACAGACCGAACATGTGAGGTCCTCTCGTCATCGGAATCCAGGTCAGCACCAGACCGTGACGAACGCTATGCGCCGAGCCGCCCGCACGAAAAGTACGGTCCCGCACTCCCAATACGCGCACATTCGGTACGGTGCTAGTACTAATTATACGGCTCTGCATGGTCCGTGTCAGCCAGTCGTCCTTGCTGGCACAGGAAGCCGCAGGTCACCCGCCACGGAGGACGCCATGCCCACGCACCAACGCACCTTCCCCGGGGATCCACAACAACTCCGCGCCGCGCGCAGCTGGACTCGCGCCACGCTCGACGGGCACCCCCACTCCGAAGACGCCGCGTTGATCGTCACCGAACTCGGCACCAACGCCCTCATGCACACCGCCAGCGGCGACGCCACCGGCACCTTCCACGTCACGCTCACCATCTCCGAGTCGGCCGTCACTGTCGCGGTCAGCGACTCGGGCGATACCAAGAGCACCCCCGCGGTCCAGCACCCATCCCCCAACGCAACTCACGGCCGAGGACTCGGCATGGTCGCCGCCCTGGCCGACTGCGTGGAAGTACAGGGCGACAACGCCGGACGCACAGTCACCGCCGAACTCCGCCTCCGGGCAAACTCCCAGGAGCCGGCACCGTGCCTGTGAGCCCCGGCCAAGACGACCACCAGTCCGACCAGCCCCAGAAGACCCACAGCGAGGCCAGCCCTGCCACCCACCGGCCCGGAACCGACTACAAACGCACACCTCGGAGACCGCCCACGCGGATGGACAAACCCCGCCGCGGCTACTGGTGCGAGTGCTGGACGCAAGATCTCACCACAGGAAAGCGGCCGGCACTCCTTGCATCCTTGGACGCCTACTCGGCACCCCAGGCCGACAGATGGGTCGCGGTGGCACTCCGCACGGTCTCACCGGCACTCGACCCAGACGCCTCAGACGAGGCATGGGCCTGGTTGTACGAGGGCCGCATCCACACGAGGCGAGCCCTGCTGCGTGCGGAGCCCTGCACGGTGACCATCACACAGGCCAGCACCCGCGTGACCTGGACGATCCGACCAGTTCTCTTCCTGCCACTCGCCCACCGCCAAGGCACCGAACTCCCACCCTGCGTAGACGACTTCAAACCCCACCAGTCCCAGGCATCCGTGTCTAGTCTCAGGTGATGTTTGACGTTCTGGTCCCAGCTGATGCTTGACGGTGGGCCTAGACAACATCGGAAACTTCACGGGGCTTGTTCGCCTTCACATGACGGACGGGAATGTCGGTGGTGCGCTGGATGACGCGGACCTGGCCGTCCAGGTGGACGGTGATCGTCGTGTCCGACACGTGCACGGTCACCGTCTGGCCTGCGTAGGGGCGGCCGAGGGAGACGACCTGTCGGCAGACCATGACGGTGCCCACCGCGCTGATGCGCCGCTGCACACGCACGGGACGGCAACGCTGACGGCAACAAGGGCGGACATCAGCGCACTCCAACGGACCTCGACGGACGGGTAGTTCCGCGCCGACCTGCAAAAACCCAGGTAGGGAGCGGTCCGCTTTCACACGTACTATGTACTCGCCGGTGACACGCCGGTGTTGGCACACAACATCAACAACCCAAACCCGAGGGCCTGTTCCACACCAGGTCAGTCGACTTACGATATTCCTGCTGGTTCGAGCGGTGGGCCAGGAGCTGGTGCGTCCATTCCCGCTAGTATGCTTCGGGACTACGGCGTCGGAAAGCAATGGAAGCCCCCATTGAACCAGCCGCTGTGTTCATACTGCCGGACTAATTCGGCACAGGCTATTGACCATGTAGAGCCTCGAGTCGGTGGGGGTGACCTTACGGATGCGAACACTACGCCGGCTTGCACGTTCTGTAACAGCTCCAAGCGTGACAGGATTGCTCCACTGAATCCGCCGCCAAACTACAGTGGTCAGTGGCCCCCTCCGTGGTGGCCGCCAAATATGCAGGCGACCGTCCCAGTCCCCAGAACAATTCCATAGGTCGAGTGCGGCGGGTCGCCAATGCGGCTCGCCGCAATCCATTTTCCGCTAATTGATGGAGTGTGTCTTGCAGGTTACGATCGACGGAATCACGTACGTCAGTCACGAGGCGCCTGCATGGAGGTGTGAAAAAAGCTATATGGCCATGGTGGATCTGACTCCTTTTGGTCTTGGTGGGATGCTTGAGCAGCTTTGGTTGCGGGAGGCCGGCGAAGGAGAAGTGTACGAGGTTTGTTGTATCCCTTACTATGCCTACGGTCTAGCGCTGGGCGATGTGGTGGGAAAGGGTGAATCGGACACCGTTGACCACTTGATCAAGAAATCGGGGCGTCGTGTCCTTCGAGTTCTCTTTGCTGAGCCTCGTCCGCTGGTCGACAGTCGAGCTCCGCTGCGTGAGGCTGTGGACGCCGCTGGTGTCTTGAGTGAGTGGAATGGTGATCGTCATGTAGCGATCGACGTCCCGGACATTTCGGTGATGCAGCCGATTTTCGACTCTGTTGAGCCGGAAATAAAGAGCGGAACGGCCTTCTGGGAGTGGAGTGATTCCAAGGGCTTCATGCCTGCGTGAAAGGGTTCTGGCGGAAGCCCCGATTTGGGGTAGTCGAGTTCTGCAGCATTACGTCCCCGGAGTGGCTGTAGCCTCTGGGGACTCTCGTACGCGTGGCGGTGTGCAGGTCAGGCGTGCTGGATGGGTTGCGGGGCATCCATCTGGTCGTCATCGTCGTCGCTGGCGTCGAGATTCTCATGCGCTGGTGCAGGAAGGCGTTCGCCCCGGCTGACCGCGATTCTGTGCACGTTGCTCAGCGCCTCGGCCAACTGGACCGCGAGCAGATGCAGTTCACCCTGCGTCCACTGACGCCCGTCTAGAACACCTCTCGCTTCCTGGAGGAGTTCACCCGCCAGCGCGAGCTGGGTCGACTCCATGGTGTCCGCGAGCCCGGACAGGTATCCGGTCCCCTCACTTGCGAGATAGCACGGCTTGCCCTCCGGCCCGGCCCAAGGCAGCAGACGCAGCTGACTCGTCGGGCTCACCATGCTCGGATCCCCATTGCGTTGAACGTCTGGGCATCGATGTCGATGCCGTCCACGGCCAACTGCACCACGCGGCGCCGTGCCCGGCGGCGTTGCTGCACCCGGCGTTCGTGCGCGACCAGGTACGGGCGGACCAGCTTGATCTCGTCACCTTGAAGTGCCGAAGAAGTCAATGCGCGGGACGGCCACGCGATTGACGCCTCCACGCAGCGGTCGGCGGATTGCTGATCTGGTCCGCGCTGGCGGCCCGGTGCGGGCAAAGGCGGCCGTAGCAGCCGCTCGAAGATGTGGGCGATACAGTGCGACATGTCGACGCTCCTTGGCAGCGTTGGACACGCTCTCGGGCGGTTCGCCCGGTCGCGGCGGTCCTGACGAGACGTCAGACTGCCGACTGGCGATGCGCGGCAGTTGCACCAAGCGGTGCAACTGCCCTTGCCTGGTGTCTGCTATATCCCGACCCACTCCGCGTACTGTGCCAGCGAGTGGCTGCGAGTCCGTTCCTGCCGCGTGAGGGCGAGAACGGTCTCTCGCACGGTCGGGTGGTAGCGGGTCTGTTGCGGGGCGATACGCCGCGCCTGGTGCAGGCAGTCCAGTGCCTGTTCCGGGTGGCCCTCCCAGGCGTGGGCCCGGCCGAGGTCCATCCAGTGGTGCCCGGCCCTCGAACGGGTCCAGCCGCGCGGAATACGTACATCCTCGGCGAGTTCGATCGCACGCCCGAAGTCGTCGGCCTCCGAGGCAATGGCCACCGTGTGTACACCGACGTTCACCGGGCCCCAGGTGACGCCGAAGTCGGGCAGTTCGCCTGTGGCCCGGGCAAGGGCGCGGGCCTCGGTCAGGCGGGCGTCGGCGTGCGCCCGGTCCTTCATGCGCCCGGCGATGGTCGCGGCGCGCAAGTGCAGCATGCCGCGCATCGCCTCAATGCCCGCAGGGCGACGGGACTGCTGGCCATCTAGGTCCCGCAGACCCCGGTCCACCACCCGCAGACCTACGTCGTACCTACCCGACGACATCGTGGTCTGCGCACGCAGGAAGGCATGCATGGCGGCCAGCCCCGGCTCGTCGGCGCGCGGCGCGGTCCACGCCAGCCGGTCCAAGGCGACGGTGGCGAGATCAAGGAAGCCGAGCTTCCACGCCACGGTGAACACACACCGGAACGTCTCCGCCAGGCACTCGTAGGCGAGCCGCCGCTCCTCCCCGGTGCTCGTGTGGATCGCCTGCACCGACTCGTCGATCAGTACCGGCAGGGCTTGCACCATGTCCGTGTACTGCGCCTGACGGCGCTGTTCCAGCGCCCGCTGGACGTCCGTCCAGATCAACGCGGCCGGACGCGGAGCCGTCTCCCAGTCCAGAGGGATGTCCCAGTTCTCCATCCCCTCACGAATGGGCTGGATCAAAGCATCCATGCGGTCCCGGCGCAGCTCGTCGGCGTACGGCTGCCCCAGCAATTCGGAGGTGGAAACACCCAGTGCGCGGGCACAGGAAGCGACAAGAGCCGGGGACGCGGGCTTCTGCCCGCACTCGACCTTTGACAACAGCGACTTCGACACGTGAGCCCGCATCGCCAGCCCCTGCTGCGTAAGTCCGCGCTGCTTGCGGATGCGGGCGACCCGCGCGCCGATGTGCTCCTCAGTCCTCTGCGGCACGGCGATCTCCGTTCTGCGGCGACATTCAGACGGTACCCCCACCACACCCCCAGGACCGGCTGAACAGATCGACCTCGACGAGGTGCTCGCTGAAGCCGCCCGTCACCTTGGCACGACCACCAAGAAGGCCACGGTCAACGCCGCGCTCAGTGAGATCGTGGAGCGGATGCGGCGGATGGTCGTAGAGGGCGAGATCGACTTCTCGGTCATCGAGGAGCCTGCGACGGCGCCGTGTCAGTCCGGACGTCCAGCGAGTCCTCGGCCGCGCCCCGCGCCCCTTCGCCGACTGGGTCGACCGCAATGTCGCCGCGTTCCGCTGAGACTGGTCAGTGTCGTCGGCCGCTGGAACTGCTCTTCGTGCTCGGCGATCCATTGCTGATGGTCGAGGAAGCTGACGGGAGTTGGCACGCCCCTGCCCTGCCCTGCGCTTCCTTGCTGCCAGGCTGAGGCAACTTCGACCGCATTCCGCCTGATCGGAACGGCGATCAGATCCTATGATCACTCCGCCCCGGCACCCGCTGCGGCCGCACCCGCCTCCGAGACAGGCCGAAGACGATGACGAGTACCGTCCGCAAAGCTCCCCGGACCCTTGCCCGCTGCGCGCAGGCGGCCATAGCGGTGGCCGCCGTGACGGACGTGTTGCGCGCGGCGGCAGTCCGGGACCACTACCTGCACCCCACGGACGCGTCCCTGCACAAGTCGGGCTTCATCTCCATGGTCTTCCTCTATCTGATGACTCTGGCGATCGTGCTGTTCCTCGTGTGGCTCGCCTGGTCCCGGCGCAACGCCCAGGAGCTGTCCCCCCAAGCCTCGGTCCCGAGCCGGGGCTGGACGATCGGCGCGTGGTTCATACCGGTGCTCAACTTCTTCGTCCCTCGCCAGTCGGTCCTCGGCATCGGGCGCGCGAGCTCCGCGTCGTGGCAGGAGAAGCGAGATACGACCCTGGTGAATCTGTGGTGGGCCGCCTGGATCGCGCACGCGCTGGTGCTCACGGCGGCGGGCTGGGTGGCCCAGGGGTCGATGGCCTTCCTCGTGGTGGCGGAGGCCCTCATGATCGCTGCGGCCGTGCTGGTGGGGCTCGTCATCGAGCGCGTCACGGCGCTACAGAGTGCCGCGCTCGGTGCCACCGTTCCCGTCGCACCCCTCGCCCAGGCGTGAGGCAGTTCTCGAGTCCGTGCGCCCGGAGGATCCCGGTGCCCGAGGTGCGGATCCGGCAGGGGCGGACGAGCGCGGCAGTGCGGCCGTCCCGGTCTCGGTCAACCTGGACGGCCGCAGAATCAGGTGGGCGAGAGGTCAGTTGACGTTGACCGCGCTCCACGCCGCAGCCACCGCGTTGTACTCCGTGCTGCCCGCGCCGTAGAGGTCCTTCGCCGCGTTGAGGGTTGCCGTGCGGGCGCCCGCGTAGTTGGTGGAGGACGTCATGTAGACGGTCAGGGCGCGATACCAGATCTTGCCGAGTTTGTCTCGGCCGATACCGGTGACCGTGGAGCCGTTGGAGGTGGGGGAGTCGTAGCTGACGCCGTTGATGGTCTTGGCGCCGCTGCCCTCCGCGAGGAGGTAGGCGAAGTGGTTGGCTACGCCCGAGGAGTAGTGGACGTCGAGGTTGCCGACCGACGAGCTCCAGTAGTCGGCGGAGTTGCCGTCCTTGGAGGGCTTGTCCATGAAGCGGAGGGCCGCCTTGCCGAAGCCGGACTTGACGATCTTTTCGCCGATCAGGTAGTCGCCCTTGTCGGTGGGGTTGTTGGCGTACCACTCGACCAGCGTGCCGAGGATGTCGGAGGTGGCCTCGTTCAGGCCGCCGGACTCGCCCGAGTAGGTCAGGGCGGCCGTTTTGGAGGTTACGCCGTGGGTCATCTCGTGGCCGGCGACGTCCAGGGCCACCAGCGGGCCGAAGGTCGTCCCGTCACCGTCGCCGTAGGTCATGCAAAAGCAACTGTCGTCCCAAAAGGCGTTGTTGTAGCTGTTGCCGTAGTGGACGCGGTTGTACGAGCCCTTGCCGTCGCCGGCTATGCCGTTCCGGCCGTGGACGTTCTTGTAGTAGTCCCAGGTCTCGTTGGTGCCGTACTGGGCGTCCACCGCCGCCGAGGAGCGGTCGCTCGTGGCTCCCGTGCCCCAGTGGTTGTCGGCGTCCGTGTACAGCGTCGCGGGGGCGCGGCTGAAGCAGATGCCGAAGAGGCACAGGTCGGTCTTGTTCTCGGCGTCGCCGGTGTAGGTGTTGCCGCGGGTGGGGTCCTTGAGCCCGTACGAGGACCCGGACTGCGTCGTCTCCAGCGGGACCGTACCGCTGTAGAGGGACTGGCCGTCGCCCGTTGCCGTCTCGATGCTGTCCCAGGCGTCGATCTGCGCGCCCGTGAGGGCGTCGGTCAGGACGGTGCGGGCGACCGGGTTGCCGAGCGAGTCCTTGCCGACCGCGTTGGTGCGCCAGGCCAGTTTGGGGGTGCCGTGCAGGGCGTCGACCACCAGTTGCGGCTTGGCCTTCAACTGGCGCAGGGTTTCACCCAGGTTGGCGGCGCGCAGGGCGTTCACCGCGAGGTCGGCGGCCTTGGGGGCGGAGACCTTCGGGGTTATGGAGGTGAGGGATATCGCGCTCCGCGTGGCGCGGTCGGCGCTGCTGTATGTGCCGTTCGGGGCCAGGTGGACCACGAAGTCGCCACCCAGGACGGGGAGTTGGTGGTACGTGCGGTCGTAGCGGACGTGCTGGGTGCCGTCCTTGTCGACGATCACGTCGCGGACCGAGGTGTCCTGGGTGGAGGTGAGTCCCAGGCCGGTGGCGTGGGCGAGGAGCGCCGACGCCGCGTTCTCGATCGCGGTGGCCCGGGTCGGTCTGCCGTCGGCGTGCGCGGCGGGGGAGAGTGCTGCGGCCAGCAGCGTGGCGGTCGTGGCGGCGATGCCGGCCGTGGCGAGACGGGATCCTCGGTGATGCCGTGTCCGACTCATCGGTCTCCTTGGGGAGGCGCCTGGAAGGCGTGGGGGTGGCGCGCGGGTGTCCCTGAGATTTAAGGGCCGCCGACATGTCATGTCCATAGCGCATTCGCGGAGATGTGTGGGGGAGTCGGAGGGGGTACAGAATCGTTTCTGTGACCTTGCCGTCCTCGTCGTCCTCGTCGTCCTCGTCGTCCTCGTCGTCCTCGCCGTCCTTGCCGTTCTTCGTCTACGGGACCCTCCGGCCCGGCGAGGGCAACCATGACCTGTTCCTGCGCGGCCGCACCCGCTCCGAGGAGCCCGGCCGGCTCACGGGCGCCGTGCTGTACGACGGTCCCGGCTACCCGTACGTCGTCGAGCAGCCGGGCGGTGAGGTCCGCGGCGAACTCGTCACCGCGCTGCCCGCGGCGTACGGACGGCTCCTCCTCGAACTCGACCGGCTGGAGGAGTACGTACCGGGCGACCCGCGCAACCTCTATGAAAGGGTCGACCGCGACGTCGTACGCGCCGACGGCTCAACCGTCCGCGCCTGGGTCTACCTCGCTGCGCCCCCCGTCGCCGCCCGCCTCCGCGCCCGCGGCCGGCTCATCGCGGGCGGGGACTGGCTGACCCGCAACGGGCGTTAGGCGTGCCAGGAGCATCCCCGGCACCTCCGGCAGTCGCACCCGCAGCCCCGCCCCGTCCCAGTCGGCCGACGCGCCCGCCCCGGCCGCGTGCAGTACCTCCACCCGCGCGCCGTCATCAGCCAAGTGCCCCAGCGGCAGCGTGAGTTCCTCAGCCCCGCCCCTGCGCCACACCGACACGTACGTCGCCCCCGTCGCTCCCATCGCCCCCGTAGTCCGCAGCCCCAGCGCCACCCACCCGTCCCCCCACCCCGGCAACCCCAGCGGCCAGAAAGGAACCGCGCCCGGCAGATCACCCCGGATGGCCTTGTAGACCGCCACCGCTTCCCGCACGAGGCCGAGTTGACGAGCTGTCATGCCATCCAAGTGACCGGACAGATGAACCCGCCCCAGCAACGCCGTCCCCACCGTGAAGCCGATCTCCGCATCCGTGAACTCCGGCTGCGGGTACGCCCATACCGCCCCCTGTTCCGGCGGCACCGCCGTCGGCGCGGCGGCCGCGATCGGTGGGTAGCGGAGGGGGTCCTGCTGGTCGGAGGTGGACTGGAGCTGGGTGACGGACAGGGACGCGCCGTCCATGCGCATACCGCCGGACGCGCAGTTCTCGATGACCAGGCCCGGGTGGCGGGTCAGGAGGGCGGACACCCAGTCGCGCCAGGCACGGGTGTGGTCGAGCAGGGCCGGGGCCGTGGTGGTGATGTTGTAGTCGAGTTTGAGGTAGCCCACGCCCCACGCGCCGACGATCCGGTCCACGGTCCCGTCCAGGTGCGCGCGGGCCGCCGGGTGGGTCAGATCCAGCTGGTGGCGGCCCTGTTCGGTGATCCGGGTGCCGTCGTCGTGGCGCAGGAACGCCGCGTCCGGCAGTTCGGCGGCGACCGGACTGCGCACCCCGACCACCTCCGGCTCCAGCCACAGCCCCGGCACCATCCCGCGCGCCCGGATCCGACCCAGCACCTCCTCGATCCCGCCGGGAAAGCGCCGCGGGGCCGCCTGCCACGCCCCGACGCTGTCCCACCAGCCGCCGTCCTCGTCGTCGTACCAGCCGGCGTCCACGCAGAAGTACTCGGCACCCGCCTCGGCCGCCGCGTCGACCAGCGGCAGCAGCTTCTCGGTCGTCGGGTCGCCCATGAGCGTGTTCATGTAGTCGTTGAAGATCACCGGGAGGCGGTCGTGGTCCGGGTGCGGGCGGCGGATCCGGCGGCGGTACGACGTCAGCGCGGCCAGCGCCCCGTCGAAGCCGTCGCCGAGGGCCAGGGCGGCGTACTCGGAGGCGAACTCCTCGCCGGGCGCGAGGACCTGGCGCCAGCCGTGGTCGTCGTACGAGGGGCCGCCCATCCCGACGTACGTCCGCCCGGCCGCCTCCCCGGCGTCCCAGGACCAGCCCGCCGCCGACTCGACCTGCCACAGCCAGGTCCGGCCGTCCGTACGCTCGGTGAGCGCGCCCATCGCCAGGTGGCCGTCGGTGGGCCAGCTGCCCCGGCCGGTCAGCCGCAGGGCCGCGCGGGCGTCGTGACCGTGCACCGCCCGGCCGATGTCGGGCACGGCGGCCCGCAGCGGTTCGGCGGACCAGCGGCACTCGGCGAGCCAGTCGTTGCGGGCCAGGTGGGCGTCGAGTGCGTCGGGGGAGGGCAGCCCGCCCAGCAGCAGGCTGCCGGCGGCGCGGACGGTGACGGGCGCGCGGCCGTCGTTGCGCAGCCGTGTCCGGGAGCGCAGGACCGGGACGCCGTCGGGGGAGGAGTACTCGGCGAACACGGTCAACCCGCTCTCCAGGTCGTGGAGTTCGACCGTGAGGCGGTGCCATCCGTCGTCGCGGTACGTCGCGTGGTGCGCCCGGTGACGCAGCCGGGCGCCGGGCGCCGTCCCCGTGAAACGCGGCCCGGACCAGCCGGTGCCCGCGCCCAGCAGCGTCACGTCGGCGAGCGGCAGACCCCCGTACGAGGCGTCCGGGACCTCCGGATCGCCCGGACGCGCCACGCGCAGCAGCCGGGGCGGGCGGTCGGCGCCGAGGCCGACGTCGACGGTGAGCGCGGAGTGGCCCCAGCGGAGGGCATCGCCATGGATCATGGCGGACCCCTACCCATCAGGCCCTAGGGACGCACCGCCTCCACCCGCACCGCGCACGCCTTGAACTCGGGCATCCGTGACGTCGGGTCCAGCGCGGGGTTGGTGAGGGTGTTGGCGCGGCCCTCGCCCGGCCAGTGGAAGGGCATGAACACGGTGTCCGGGCGGATGCCGGTGGTGATGCGGGCCGGCGCCACCGCACGGCCGCGCCGCGAGACCACGGCCACCGGGTCGCCCTCGGCGGCCCCGAGCCGGGCCGCCAGCCGCGGGTGCAGCTCCACGAACGGGCCGGGGGCGGCGGCGTTCAGCTCGGGCACCCGGCGGGTCTGGGCGCCCGACTGGTACTGGGACACCACCCGGCCGGTCGTCAGCAGCAGCGGGTACTCGTCGTCCGGCTCCTCTCCCGCCGCCCGGTGCGTCACGGCGACGAACCGCGCGCGGCCGTCCTCGGTGGCGAACCGGTCGAGGAAGAGGCGGGGGGTGCCGGGGTGCGCGGCGGGCTCCGCCGCGGGATCCACGGCCCCCTCCGCCCCCTCCGGGCACGGCCAGAACACCCCGTTCTCCTCCGCCAGCCGCCGGTAGGTGATCCCCGAGTAGTCCGCGGGCCCGCCCGCGCTCGCCCGGCGCAGCTCCCCGAAGACCTCCTCGGGGTCGGTCGGGAAGCCCTTCTCCACGCCCAGCCGGGTGGCGAGCCCGTGCAGCACCGCCAGGTCGCTGCGGATCCCGTCGGGCGGGGTGACCGCCTGCCGCCGCAGCAGCACACGGCCCTCCAGACTGGTGGTCGTGCCGGTCTCCTCGGCCCACTGGGTGACCGGAAGTACGACGTCCGCGAGCGCCGCCGTTTCGGACAGTACGACGTCCGCGACCGCGAGGAAGTCCAATGACCGCAGCCGCTCCTCCACGTGCGTGGCGCGCGGCGCGGACACCACCGGGTTGGAGCCCATCAGCAGCAGCGCCCTGATGTCCGTGCCCAGCGCGTCCAGCATCTCGTACGCGCTGCGCCCCGGTCCCGGCAGGCTGTCGGGGTCCACGCCCCACACCTCGGCGACGTGCCGCCGCGCGGCCGGGTCGGTGAGCTTGCGGTAGCCGGGCAACTGGTCGGCCTTCTGGCCGTGTTCGCGCCCGCCCTGCCCGTTGCCCTGCCCGGTGAGGCAGCCGTAGCCGGACAGCGGGCGGCCCGCGCGTCCGGTCGCCAGGCACAGGTTGATCCAGGCGCCCACCGTGTCGGTGCCCTTGGACTGCTGCTCCGGCCCGCGCGCGGTCAGTACCATCGCGGTCTCCGGCTCGCAGAACAGCCTTACTGCTTCACGGAGTTGTGGGACGGATACCCCCGTGATCCGTTCCACGTACTCCGGCCAGTGCGCCATCGCCGCGGCCCGCGCCTCCTCCCAGCCGGCCGTGCGCTCCCGGATGTACTCCTCGTCGGTGCGGCCCTCGGCGACCACCAGGTGCAGCAGGCCCAGGGCCAGCGCGAGATCGGTGCCGGGGCGGGGCGCGAGGTGCAGGTCGGCCTGCTCGGCGGTCTTCGTGCGGCGCGGGTCGACGACGATCAGCGTGCCGCCGTTGTCGCGGAGTTCGCTGAAGAAGCGCAGTGACGGCGGCATGGTCTCCGCGAGGTTGGAGCCGACCAGGATCACGCAGCCCGTCTTCGGGACGTCCTCCAGCGGGAACGGCAGCCCCCGGTCGAGACCGAACGCCTTCGTGCCCGCCGCGGCGGCCGACGACATGCAGAAGCGGCCGTTGTAGTCGATCTGCGAGGTGCCCAGCACCACCCGCGCGAACTTGCCGAGCGCGTACGCCTTCTCGTTGGTCAGCCCGCCCCCGCCGAACACCCCGCACGCGTCGGGGCCGTACGCGGTACGCGCCGAGGCGAGACCCGCGGCGATCCGGTCCAGCGCCTCCTCCCAGGAGGCGGGCACCAGTTCACCCCCGGACCGCACCAACGGCGAGGTCAGCCGCACCCCGGGCGACAGCAGCGCCGCGGCCGTCCGCCCCTTGCCGCACAGCGCCCCCCGGTTCACCGGGAAGTCCGGCCGCTCGGTCACCTCGACGCCCCCTCCCGGCGCGGGGGTCACATTCATCCCGCACTGCAGGGCGCAGTACGGGCAGTGGGTGGGCGTCGAGGTGGTCTCCATACCGCCCAGCGTGCTTCGCACGTGTTACGTGCCGTGACGGTTCCCTGTTACACGGCCGGGACGGCGACCTCCCCGCCGCGGCCGGGCCGCCGTGAGGCACGCACCCGCCCACCCTTGAGTCGTCGCGGACGGTACAGAAGTTGCCGTCGTGACAGAAGACGTCACATCTGTCGCATTACGTATCATAGTTGGCCGAACGTACCTGGTTGAGAGTTGAAGAATCGCGGCTACAGTCGTCCCCTGCGCACGACCCCGCACGGCTTTCGGCACATGGGCCGGCTCCGAGGCTGCCGCCGCCACCCGGACCCGGCTCTCTCCCCTCGAAACAGCCAGGAGGTCTCCCGAGCCATGCCTCTGCGCCACCTCACCCCCCGCGACCAGCAGCTCTTCTGGCAGTACGGCCGCGGCCCCGCCGCACCCGTCCCCGACCCGCTCGTCCACCGCGCCGTCGAACGGCAGGCGGCCGTCCGCCCCGACGCCCCCGCCGCCGAACACCAGGGCGCGGTCATCACCTACGGCGAGCTCGACCGCGCCGCCGACGCCCTCGCCGCCCGTCTCGTCCGCGAAGGCGTACGTCCCGGCGACCACGTCGGCCTCTTCGTACGCCGCTCCATCCCGATGCTCGTCGGCCTGCTCGCCACCCTGAAGGCGGGCGCCGCCTACGTCCCCCAGGACATCGGCCTCACCCCCCGTCCCCAGCTCGCCCACGTCGTCCGGACCGCCGCGACCCGGGTGATCCTCACCCAGCGGGAACACGCCTCCCGCGTCCCCGTGCCGCCCGGCCACCGGCTGATCACCCTGGACGAACCCCAGCCGTGCGCACCCGGACCCGTGGTCCGCGCGGCCCCGCCCGCCCCCGACGACGGCTGCTACGTCCTGTTCACCTCCGGCACCACCGGACGCCCCAACGGCGTGCGGGTCACCCACCGCAACGTCGCCAACCTCCTGCTCACCGAGCCGGGCGGCCTCGGCGTCCGCCCCGGCGACCGGGTCCCCCAACTGCTCAACATCGCCTTCGACATGGCCGCCTGGGAGATCCTCGGCTGCCTCACCCACGGTGGCACCCTCGTCATCCGCGGCAAGGACATCGCCGCCGCGGCCCGCACCGCCGACGTGCTGATCGCCACGCCGACCGTGCTGGCCGGCATCGACCCCGGGGCCTGCCCGCGGGTGCGCACGGTCGCGGTCGCCGGGGAGCCGTGCCCGCGCCCCCTGGCCGACCTGTGGGCGGGCCGCGCCGCCTTCCACAACTGCTGCGGCCCCACCGAGGTGACCATCGTCAACACCGTGCGCCGCCACGACCCGGCGGCCGCCCTGCTCACCATCGGCACCCCCACCCCGAACAACACCGTGTACGTCCTGGACGCCGACCGCAGACCGCTCCCCATCGGCGAGGCGGGCGAGATGTGGGCGGGCGGCACCTGCGTCTCGGCCGGCTACCTCGGCAACGACGAGCTGACCGCCGAGCGGTACGCCCCCGATCCCTTCCTCGGCGGGGGCGGACGGATGTTCCGCACCCGGGACCTCGGCCGCTGGACCGCGGACGGCGAGCTCGAACACCTCGGCCGCACGGACGACCAGGTCAAGGTGCGCGGCTTCCGCGTCGAGCTCGACTCCGTCTCCTCGGTACTGGAGTCGGTGGAGGGGTGTCTGCGGGCGGTGACGCTGAAGCGGGACGCGCGCAGCCTGGTGGCGTTCGTCTGCCCGGCCGGCATCGATCCCGAGCGAGCCCGGCGCGCGGTGGCGGACGCCCTCCCGTACTACTGCGTCCCCTCGGACGTCTTCCCGCTGGCCTCGCTGCCCGAGACCGACCGCGGCAAGATCGACAAACAGGCTCTGCTCCGGCTGGCCGAGGAGCACCAGGGGGTGCTCCGATGACCACGGCGCCCGCGGCCGGGGTGCGGGACGTCCCGCTGCCGCCGGTCACCCCGGGACCCAGGCGGCTCTTCAAGCACCCGCTCCTGATGCACTACAACCGGCTGGCGGCACTCGTCGTCGCCGTCAACCTGGTCTGGGCGGCCGCGCGGTGGCCGTTGCCCGCGTCGTCGCCCGGTCACGCGGCACTGGCGAACCTCGCGCTCGCCGTCCTCGTGCGCCAGCAGTACGTCGTCAACCTCATGTTCCGGCTGGCGACCCGGCCTCCGACCAGCTGGCCGCTGAAGGTGCGCTGGACGCTGGGCAAGGTCTACCACTTCGGCGGGCTGCACGTGGGCGGGGCGCTGGCGGGTGCGGTGTGGTTCCTGGCCTCGGTGCTCGCGGAGCCCGACGGGCCCGGCCGGGCCGTGGGCCTGGCCCTGACCGGCCTGCTGGCCCTCGTCGTCGCCACCGCCGTGCCCGCCTTCCGCTCCCGGCACCACGACCTCTTCGAGAAGGTGCACCGCTTCGGCGGCTGGACCGCCCTGCTGCTGTTCTGGGCGCACACCCTGCTGTCCGGTGCCGGACCGGTCCCCGTGGTGGTGCTCGCCGTGGTCACCTTCAGCGTCGCCCTGCCCTGGCTGCGGCTGCGCAAGGTCGACGTACGGATCGAGCGCCCCTCCCCGCACGTCGTACTGGCTCGCTTCGACCACGGTGAGACACCCTTCGCGGGCTCCTCCACCGCGATCAGCCGCAGCCCGCTGAAGGAGTGGCACTCGTTCGCCAACGTGCCGTCCCCCGCAGAGCCCGGATTCCGGCTCACCATCTCCCGCGCGGGCGACTGGACGGGCTCCTTCATCGACGACAGGCCCTCACAGGTATGGGTGAAGGGCATCACGACGGCCGGGGTCGCCAACATCGAGACGCTGTTCAGGAAGGTCGTGTACGTGGCCACGGGCAGCGGCATCGGCCCCTGCCTGCCGCACCTCCTGGCCGCCGAGGTCCCGTCCCGCCTGGTCTGGGCGACCCGCGATCCCCGTGCGACCTACGGCGACGCGCTCGTCGACGAGATCCTGGCCGTCCAGCCGCACGCGCTCGTCTGGGACACCTCCCGGCACGGCAAGCCCGACATGGTGCGGCTCGCCTACGCGGCGTACCGGGACTTCGGGGCCGAAGCCGTGATCTGCATCTCGAACAAGAAGCTCACCTGGCAGGTCGTGCACGGTCTGGAGCGGCGTGGGATTCCGGCGTACGGCGCGATCTGGGACTCGTAGAGGAGACCGGTGGAGATGGACAGCCTGGAAGTGGAACACAGTCTGAAAGTGGAACACGACGGCCGTGTGGTGACCGTACGGTTGCACCGCCCGCACGTCCGCAACGCGCTGAACTCCGCACTGCTCACCGAACTCCTGGGCGTCCTGCGCCCGTTGGACAAGGAACCGGCCGTCGGTTGTGTGCTCCTCACCGGCTCGGGCGAGGTGTTCAGCGCGGGTGCCGACATCAGGGAGATGGCCGGGAGGACGGCCGTGGAACTGGCCGCGGAGGACTACTTCGGGGCGTGGGAGGAGTTCGCGGACCTCCGTACACCGAAGATCGCGGCCGTCAACGGGCTGGCCCTGGGCGGCGGTTGCGAGCTGGCGATGATGTGCGACCTGGTGATCGCCGGGGAGTCGGCCGTCTTCGGCCAGCCGGAGATCAGGCTCGGTGTGATCCCGGGCATCGGCGGCACCCAACGCCTGACCCGGCTGGTCGGCCGCGCCAAGGCCATGGACCTCGTCCTCACCGGCCGCTCGATGGACGCCCGCGAGGCGGAGGGCTGCGGCCTGGTCTCCCGCGTGGTCCCCGACGACCGGGTCCTGACCGAGGCCCTGGAGGCCGCCGCCACCATCGCCTCGTACTCCCGCACGGCGGTCACCGCGGCCCTAGACTGCGTCGACCGTGCCCTGGAGACCGGTCTGCGCGACGGCATCCGCTTCGAACGCCGCGTGTTCCACGCCCTGTTCGCCACCGAGGACCAGAAGGAGGGCATGACGGCGTTCCTGGAGAAACGTCCGCCGCACTTCATGGGGCGCTGAAGCCCGTCGTGCGGGACGGGGTACGGCCAAGGGGGCGCCCGGAGTGATCCGGGCGCCGCCACCTCACCGCCCACTCGCCAGCGCCCGGGCCACCCCCGGCTCCTTCCGGCCCAGGAAGCGGGGATCCGGCTTGAAGACCGCGTCCAGGGCCGCCTTGCCCGCGGCGAAGACCTCGCGGGTGCCGCCGTAGTACCAGGTGACGTCGTGCTTGGCGTCGACGCCGACGCCGTAGGAGTCGATGCCCGCCGCCTCGCAGAGGGCGACCGCGCGGCGGATGTGGAAGCCCTGGCTGATCAGGACGGCCCGGTCGACTCCGAAGATCTTCTTCGCGCGGACGCAGGAGTCCCAGGTGTCGAAACCGGCGTAGTCGCTGACCACGCGGGAGCCGGGAACACCCCGCTCGGTCAGGTACGCGCGCATGGCGTCCGGCTCGTCGTAGTCCTCCCGGCTGTTGTCACCGGTGACCAGCACCACCTTCACCCGCCCCGCGCGGTACAGCTTCACCGCCGCGTCCAGCCGGTGCGCGAGGTACGGGGACGGCTCCCCGTCCCACAGCCCCGCCCCGAACACGACGGCGACATCGGTGCGCGGCACGTCCGCCGTACCGCGCAGCCGGTCGGCCGTCGACACGAACAGCCAGGTCACCGGAAGCAGCGCCAGCACACAGCCGGCCATCACGGCCTGCACCAGCCGGCGCCGTCCGGCACGCGTCCGCGGCAGGCGAGGTCGACGGATCTTCACGCAGGCCCCCTCTTCTCCCTCTTCTCCGGCTTCTCCGTTCCGAGGAGGAGGACGCGCCGCACGGTGATCCGGTTCGCCTCACACGGTCCGGGCGCACGCCGTGAACCCACGGAAAATACCCGTGACGGCCGTGCAACGAGGGCGCAACCTCCGGCCGCCAGGATCGTTCCATGACGGACCTCGACAGCACGGCGGACATCATGGCGGGCATCAGCAGCCGGCTCGCCGGCCAGCTCAGCCTCGTCACCCTGGACGGCAGGCGCCGCCCCGGCCCGCCCGCCCTCGTCCTGGTGGGACACGGCAGCCGCGACCCGCGCGCGCTGCGCACGGTCCTCGCCCTCATGGAACGGGTACGGGAGCTGCGCCCCGGCCTGCCCGTGCGCCTCGGCCACATCGAGCTGAACGAGCCCCTGCTCCCCGACACCCTCGCCGCCCTGGGCGACGCCCCGGCCGTGCTCGTACCGCTGCTGCTCAGCCGCGGCTACCACGTCAAGCGGGACATCCCCGAGATGGCCGCCGCGGCTACCGCACGCACGCGCGTGGCCGCACCGCTCGGCCCCCACCCGCTCCTCGTGGAGACCCTGTACGACCGCCTGCTGGAGGCCGGCTGGCCCACCGGCCCCGACGACGCCACCCGTCGTTCGAGCGGTGTCGTACTCGCCGCCGCCGGTTCCCGCGACCCCGACTCCGCGGCCGACACCCGCCGCACGGCCCGGCTCCTCGCCGACCGCCTCGGCGTACCCGTCGTCCCCGCCTACGCCTCCGCCGCGACCCCGACCGTCCGCACAGCCGTACGCGCCCTCACCGCCCGGGGCCGCCACCGAGTGGCGATCGCCTCCTGCTTCACGGCTCCCGGCCGCTTCGCCACCCAGTGCGCCGAAGCCGCCCCCTGGATCGCCTCGGCCCCCCTGGGTGCCCACGAGGCAATGGCCCGCCTGGTCCTGCACCGCTACGACCAGGCACTGTCCACCCCGGCCGCCGCAGAACCCACACTGGCCTCGGCTTGAAACTCCGGGCGGGGACAACGCCGCTCAGGGGCGCGGGGAACTGCGCGAACAACCACAACGCACCCGCACCCGCCATACAACAAGACTCGGCAGACGCATAGGCACCCGGAACCCCCCGATTGTCACCACCGCCCCGTACTGTCGAATCATGGAAGGCACCGCAGGTAAAGGCACCGAACCCCCGACGGGCTACGACCCGGCGTCAGCCGACCGCTGGGCCCCCGAGCCCGACAAGCGCCCCGGCCGCACCGCCTTCCAGCGAGACCGCGCCCGCATCCTGCACAGCGCGGCGCTCCGGCGCCTGGCAGGCAAGACCCAGGTCGTCACTCCGGGTGAGCCCAACCACCCGGCCTGGGACGCCAGCCCCCGCACCCGTCTCACCCACTCCCTGGAGTGCGCCCAGGTCGGCCGCGAGCTCGGCGCGGCCCTCGGCTGCGATCCCGACCTGGTGGAGGCGGCCTGCCTCTCCCACGACCTGGGCCACCCGCCCTTCGGCCACAACGGCGAACAGGCGCTGAACGAGTTCGCCGACGACTGCGGCGGCTTCGAGGGCAACGCCCAGTCCCTCAGGCTCCTCACCCGCATCGAGCCCAAGCGCTTCACCCCCGAAGGCTCCGTCGGCCTCAACCTCACCCGCGCCGCCCTCGACGCCGCCACCAAGTACCCCTGGCCGCGGGGCGCCCACCCCACCGACCCGGCTTCGGGGAAGTTCGGGGTGTACGAGGACGACCGGCCGGTCTTCGACTGGGTCCGCAAGGACGCCCCGGGCACGCGTACCTGCTTCGAGGCCCAGGTCATGGACTGGGCGGACGACGTGGCGTACTCGGTGCACGACGTCGAGGACGGCCTGCACGCCGGCCACATCGCCCCGGGCGCCCTGCGCGCCGAACCGGAACGGCAGGCGGTCTTCGAGGTCGCCATCGGCCGGTACGTGCCCGCCGGCACCGACCCCGCCGAACTCGCCGAGGCGCTCGACCGCCTCCTGGTCCAGGAATGGTGGCCGCACGGCTACGACGGCACGGCGGTCGCCCAGGCCCGTCTGAAGGACGCCACCAGCCAGCTCATCGGCCGCTTCTGCCTGGCCGCCGAGGCCGCCACGCGCCAGACGTACGGCAACGGCCGCCTCACCCGGTACGGCGCGGAACTCGTCGTGCCGCGCTCCGCACGCATGGAGTGCGCGGTCCTCAAGGCGGTCGCCGACCAGTACGTGATGCGGCGCGCCGAGCAGGAGCGGCTCCGCGCCGACCAGCGGATCGTCGTCGCCGAACTCGCCGAGGCGCTCACCGCCCGCGCCCCCGACGGCCTGGACCCGCAGTTCCGGTCGCTCTTCGACGCGGCGGACGACGATCACGCCCGTAAACGGGTGATCGTCGATCAGATCGCTTCCCTGACCGACGCGTCGGCCCGCTCGTTGCACGCGAGACTGACGGGGCGCCTGTGAGAAGAATGTGACCCTCCGTGGCCTGATCGGGTCACTCCCCCTTCCCGCATCACGCTCAGTGCGGGAGGCTCCCATGTGGCGGCATCTTTACGAGGAGGCATCAAGTGGTCGACGCGGACCAGACGTTCGTCATCGTCGGAGGAGGGCTGGCCGGCGCCAAGGCGGCCGAGACGCTCCGGGCGGAGGGCTTCACGGGCCGGGTGATACTGATCTGCGACGAGCGCGACCACCCCTACGAACGCCCGCCGCTGTCCAAGGGCTACCTGCTGGGCAAGGAGGAACGCGACAGCGTCTTCGTGCACGAACTCGCCTGGTACGCGCAGAACGACATCGAGCTGCACCTCGGCCAGACCGTCGACGCCATCGACCGTACGGCGAAGACGGTCCGGTTCGGTGACGACGGCACCCTCGTGCACTACGACAAGCTGCTTCTCGCCACCGGCGCGGAGCCCCGCCGCCTCGACATCCCCGGCACCGACCTCGCGGGCGTCCACCACCTGCGCCGCCTCGCCCACGCCGAGCGGCTCAAGGGCGTGCTGAGCTCGCTCGGCCGGGACAACGGGCACATCGTGATCGCGGGCGCGGGCTGGATCGGCCTGGAGGTGGCGGCGGCGGCCCGGGAGTACGGCGCCGAGGTCACCGTCATCGAGCACAACCCGACCCCGCTGCACGGCGTCCTCGGCCCCGAGCTGGGCGCCCTCTTCGCCGAGCTGCACCGCGAGCACGGGGTCCGCTTCCACTTCGGGGTCCGGCTCACCGAGATCGTCGGCCAGGACGGCATGGTGCTGGCCGCCCGTACCGACGACGGCGAGGAGCACCCCGCGCACGACGTCCTGGCGGCCATCGGCGCCGCTCCGCGCGTCGGGCTGGCCGAGGCGGCGGGGCTGGAGATCGCCGACCGCGCACACGGCGGCGGCGTCGTGGTGGACGAGCGGCTGCGCACCTGTGACCCCGACATCTTCGCGGCCGGCGACGTCGCCGCCTTCCCGCACGCCCTCTTCGACACCCGGCTGCGGGTCGAGCACTGGGCCAACGCCCTCAACGGCGGACCGGCGGCGGCCCGCGCGATGCTCGGCGCAGACGTCGGCTACGACCGCGTCCCCTACTTCTTCACCGACCAGTACGACCTGGGCATGGAGTACAGCGGCTGGGCGCCGCCGGGGTCGTACGACCAGGTGGTGATCCGGGGGGACGCGGGCAAGCGGGAGTTCATCGCGTTCTGGGTGAAGGAGGGCCGGGTGCTGGCCGGAATGAACGTGAATGTGTGGGATGTCACAGAGCCGATCCAGAAGCTGATCCGCTCCGCGGCCCCGGTGGACACCGAGGCACTGGCCGACCCGCGCGTACCGCTCGACAGCCTCGCCTCCTGACTCCTCGAAGGGGCGGGCCGGGCGCCCGGGACTGTCACTTCCGCCCCGTAGAATTCACGCGTGGCAGGACGGATCAACGACGACGACGTGAAGGCGGTACGGGACGCGGTCCCGATCGACTCCGTCGTGTCCGAGTACCTCCAGCTGCGCAACGCGGGCGGGGGCAACCTCAAGGGCCTGTGCCCGTTCCATGACGAGAAGTCGCCGTCCTTCCAGGTCAGCCCGAGCAAGGGACTCTTCCACTGCTTCGGCTGCCAGGAGGGCGGCGACACCATCACGTTCGTGATGAAGGTCGACCACCTCTCCTTCTCCGAGGCGGTCGAGCGCCTCGCCGCGCAGGCCGGCATCACCCTGCGCTACGAGGAGGGCGGGTACAACCCGTCCCACCAGCGCGGCGAGCGGATCCGCCTGGTCGAGGCCCACAAGATCGCCGCGCAGTGGTACGCGGAACAGCTCGCCACCAGCCCCGAGGCCGAGACCGGCCGCCTCTTCCTGGCCGACCGCGGCTTCGACCAGGCCGCCGCCGTCCACTTCGGCGTGGGCTACAGCCCCCAGGGCTGGGACCACCTCACCCGCTATCTGCGCGGCAAGGGCTTCACCGACAAGGAACTGCTCCTCTCCGGCCTCTCCCAGGAGGGCCGCCGAGGCCCCATCGACCGCTTCCGGGGCCGTCTGATGTGGCCCATCCGGGACATCGGCGGCGAGGTGGTCGGCTTCGGCGCGCGCAAGCTGTACGAGGCGGACAACGGCCCCAAGTACCTCAACACGCCCGACACGGCGATCTACAAGAAGAGCCAGGTGCTGTACGGCATCGACCTGGCGAAGAAGGAGATCGCCAAGGCCTCCCGCGCGGTGGTGGTCGAGGGCTACACCGACGTCATGGCCTGCCACCTGGCCGGGGTGACCACGGCGATCGCGACCTGCGGCACGGCCTTCGGCGGCGACCACATCAAGATCCTGCGCCGGCTGCTGATGGACAACGGCAGCGCACGCGTGATCTTCACCTTCGACGGCGACGCGGCCGGGCAGAAGGCGGCCCTGCGCGCCTTCGAGGACGACCAGAAGTTCGCCGCCGAGACGTACATCGCGATCGCTCCCGACGGCATGGACCCCTGCGACCTGCGCCTGGCCAAGGGTGACGAGGCGGTGGCCGACCTGGCCGAACCGCGTACCCCGCTCTTCGAGTTCGCCCTCCGCCAGATCGTCGGCCGCTACGACCTGAACACCCCCGCGGGCCGAGCCGCCGCCCTCGACGAGGCGGCCCCGATCGTGGCCCGCATCAAGAACAGCGGCGCCCAGCACGAGGTCGCCGTCGAGCTGGCCGGGATGCTCGGCATCCTCGACACGCAGTTCGTGGTCAAGCGGGTCGCCCAGCTTGCCCGTTGGGCCCGCGACCGCGGCGGCAGGGGCCCGGCGCCGGCCCGGGGGCCGCAGCAGCAGTACGAGGCGGCCGCCCCCCGCCCCACGGCCTCGGGCCCCGCGCTGAACCTCCGCAACCCGGTGTACGCCACGGAACGCGAGCTGCTGAAGCTCGCCCTCCAGCGGCCGGAGCTGGTCTCCCCGGCCTTCGACGCCTACGGGATCGACGAGTTCACCGCCCCGCCCTACGCCGCCGTACGCCAGGCGATCATGGACGCGGGCGGCGCCGAGTACGGCACACAGGACTCCCAGGAGTACCTGGTCCGCGTCCGCGAGGCGGCCCCCGACGACACGGTCCGCGCGATGGTGACCGAGCTGGCCGTGGAAGCGATCATGCGCCGCACCGTCGACGAGCCCTACGCCGGCGAACAACTCGTCTGGGTCCGCCGCCGCGCCGTCGACCGCCGCATCCAGGACATCCAGAGCACCCTCGCCCGCCTCGGCACGGGCGGCGACCCGGCCCACCTGGCAGCCGTGCAGAACGAGTTGTGGGTCCTCCAGCAGTACGGCCAGACACTCCGCGTGCAGGGCGCCGCCGCTCTCTGAGCGATGCCGCGTACCTCCCGTCACCGCCCCGTCACGGCACGAACGCAAAAAGTCACCGCACGCCCCTCGTGGCGGTGATGTGTCTTACCCCACACTGGGGTGCGGTGCCTGAGTCCTCGGAGCGCGACCGATCCGTCCCCCACGGATCGCGCTCCCCGCGGTTCCACTCAGCAGCGATCACCTGGAGGTCGCCCCCGTGCAGACCCAGACCCTCACACAGACCGACAGCACCGAAAGCACCGCGACGGACGAGCCGGACGCCGAGAGCGAGGTCTTCGCGGTGGTTCCGCCGCAGAGCCGTGCCGCGCACCACCCGGAGACGGAGACGAAGCCGGAGCCGGAGGACGCGGCCGAGCCGGCGGAGCCGCCCGTCGAGGCGCTGGCCCATGAGCCCGCCGAGGAGCCCGCCGAAGCCCCGGCGGTGCCCGCCCGCGCCGACACCGGCGCTCCCTCCTCGGACCTGTTCCGCCAGTACCTGCGCGAGATCGGCCGGATTCCGCTGCTCACCGCGGCCGAGGAGGTCGAGCTGGCCCGCCGGGTCGAGGCCGGGCTGTTCGCCGAGGAGAAGCTGGGCAGCACCCCCGGCCTGGACGACCGGCTCGCCCTCGACCTGGACAGGCTCGTCGTGATGGGCCGCATGGCCAAGCGCCGGCTCATCGAGGCCAACCTGCGGCTCGTCGTGTCCGTCGCCAAGCGGTACGTCGGACGCGGCCTGACCATGCTGGACCTGGTCCAGGAGGGCAACCTCGGGCTCATCCGGGCCGTGGAGAAGTTCGACTACGCCCGCGGCTACAAGTTCTCCACGTACGCCACCTGGTGGATCCGCCAGGCCATGTCCCGCGCCCTCGCCGACCAGGCCCGCACCATCCGCGTCCCCGTGCACGTCGTCGAGCTCATCAACCGGGTCGTGCGGGTGCAGCGGCGGATGCTCCAGGAACGCGGGTACGAGCCGACCCCCGAAGAGGTCGCCGCCCACCTAGACCTGGCGCCCGAGCGGGTCGGAGAGGTGCTCCGCCTCGCCCAGGAGCCGGTGTCGCTGCACGCGCCGGTCGGCGAGGAGGACGATGTGGCGCTCGGCGACCTGATCGAGGACGGCGACGCGGCCTCACCCGTGGAGTCGGCGGCGTTCCTGCTGCTCAGGGAGCACCTGGAGGCCGTCCTGTCCACCCTCGGCGAGCGCGAGCGGAAGGTCGTACAGCTGCGCTACGGCCTTGCCGACGGCCGTCCCCGCACCCTCGAGGAGATCGGGCGCATCTTCGGCGTGACCCGGGAGCGCATCCGGCAGATCGAGTCCAAGACCCTGAACAAGCTGCGGGACCACGCCTTCGCCGACCAGCTGCGCGGCTACCTGGACTGAGCGGGGGCCGCTCACCCGACGCGAGCGGCCCCCTGTGGTGCTGTGCCCTTCCGGCTCAGTCGACCTCGGCCACGGCCTCCGCGAACTGCGCCTTGTACAGCCGCGCGTAGGCACCGTCCGCGGCGAGCAGCTCCGCGTGGGCGCCCTGTTCGACGATCGAGCCGTTCTCCATGACGAGGATCGTGTCCGCGTCCCGGATCGTCGACAGCCGGTGCGCGATCACGAAGGACGTCCTGCCGTGCGCCAGCTTGGCCATGGCCTTCTGGATCAGCACCTCGGTGCGGGTGTCGACGGAGCTCGTCGCCTCGTCGAGCACCAGGATCACCGGGTCCGACAGGAACGCCCGCGCGATGGTGATGAGCTGCTTCTCACCGGCGCTGACCCCCGTGCCCTCGTCGTCGATCACGGTGTCGTAGCCGTCGGGGAGGGTGCGCACGAACCGGTCGGCGTGGGCCGCCCGCGCCGCCTCCTCGATCTCCCCGCGGGTGACCTCGCGCGAGGCGCCGTACGCGATGTTCTCCGCGATCGTGCCGCCGAACAGCCAGGTGTCCTGGAGCACCATGCCGATCCCGGCGCGCAGTTCGTCCCGGGACATCTTCCGGATGTCCACACCGTCGAGGGTGATACGCCCGTCGGTGACGTCGTAGAACCGCATGAGCAGGTTGACCAGGGTGGTCTTGCCCGCTCCGGTCGGGCCGACGATCGCGACCGTGTGCCCCGGCTCCACCTTCAGCGACAGGTCCTCGATCAGCGGCTTCTCGGGGTCGTACCGGAACGCCACGTGCTCCAGCGCCACTCGCCCGCGCAGTTCCTCGGGCCTCTCGGCCGCCACCGGATCCGGCTCCTGCTCCTCCGCGTCCAGGAGTTCGAAGATCCGCTCGGCCGAGGCGACGCCCGACTGCACCAGGTTGGCCATCGAGGCGACCTGGGTCAGCGGCATCGAGAACTGCCGGGAGTACTGGATGAAGGCCTGCACGTCACCGATGGACAGTGCGCCGGAGGCCACCCGCAGCCCGCCGACCACGGCCACGAGCACGTAGTTCAGGTTCGACACGAACATCATCAGCGGCTGCATGACCCCGCTGTTGAACTGCGCCTTGAACGAGGCCTCGTACAGCGCGTCGTTCTCCTCGGCGAACTGCTTCGCCGACTCGTCCTGCCGCCCGAACACCTTCACCAGGGTGTGCCCGGTGTACATCTCCTCGATGTGCGCGTTCAGCTTGCCGGTCGTGCGCCACTGCTGCACGAAGTGCGGCTGCGACCGCTTGCCGACCCGGGTCGCGACGACGAACGACAGCGGCACGGTGACCAGGGCGACCAGGGCGAGCAGCCAGGACACCCAGAACATCATCACCAGCACGCCGATGATGGTCAGCAGCGAGTTGATCAGCTGGCCCATCGACTGCTGGAGCGTCTGGCCGATGTTGTCGATGTCGTTGGTGGCGCGGGAGAGCACCTCGCCGCGCTGGCGCTTGTCGAAGTACGACAGCGGCAGCCGGGACAGCTTCGTCTGCACGTCCTCGCGCATCCGGTACATCGTGCGGTTGACGGCCCGGTTGACCAGCCGTGTCGCCACGGCCATCAGCAGACCCGCCACGAGGAACGTACCGAGCGCGAGCAGCAGGACCTCGCCGACGGCATCGAAGTCGATGCCCTTGCCCGGGGTGAAGTCGGTGCTCTTCAGCATGTCCGCGACGGAGCCCTGACCCCGCTCGCGCATGGAGTCGAGCACCTGCTCCTTGGTGGCCCCGGCCGGCATCTGCCGCCCGATGATGCCCGAGAAGACCAGGTCGGTGGCCTTGCCGAGGATCTTCGGGCCGATCACGCTGAGGCCGACGCTGACGACCACGCACAGCAGCAGCGCGTAGATGGTGAGCCGTTCCGGCCCGAACCGGGCGACGAGCCGTTTACCCGAGCCCTTGAAGTCCATCGAGCGCTGGTCGGGGCCGCCCCCGGCCATCATGCGTCCCATGGGCCCTGCCATCAGGCGGCCTCCGCTTCCGTCAGCTGGGAGAGCACGATCTCCCGGTAGGTCTCGTTGTCCGCCATGAGCTCGTGGTGCCGGCCCGTGCCGACCACCCGGCCCTCGTCCAGGACCACGATCCGGTCGGCTTCCCGGATGGTCGCCACGCGCTGGGCGACGATCACGACGGTCGCCTCGGCGGTCTCGCGGGCCAGCGCCTTGCGCAGGGCCGCGTCGGTGGCGTAGTCGAGCGCGGAGAAGGAGTCGTCGAAGAGGTAGATCTCCGGGCGCTGGACGAGCGTACGGGCGATGGCGAGCCGCTGGCGCTGGCCGCCGGAGACGTTCGTACCGCCCTGTGCGATGGGCGCGTTCAGCCCGCCCTCCAGCTTCGACACGAACTCCTTGGCCTGCGCGACCTCCAGCGCGTGCCACAGTTCCTCGTCGGTGGCGTCGGGGTTGCCGTACCGCAGGTTGGTGGCCACCGTGCCCGCGAACAGGTACGGCTTCTGCGGGACCAGGCCCACCGTCTTCGCCAGCAGCCTGGGCTCGACCTCCTGGACGTCGACGCCGTCGACGAGCACCTCGCCCTCGGTCGCGTCGAACAGCCGCGGGACCAGCCCGAGCAGCGTCGACTTGCCGCTGCCGGTGGAGCCGATCACGGCGGTGATCTCGCCCGGCCGGGCCACCAGCTCGACCGCCTTGAGCACCGGCTCCTCGGCACCCGGGTAGCGGAAGCCCGCCCCCCGGACCTCCAGGTGGCCGTGCCGGCGCAGCTCCACGACGGGGGCCGTCGGCGGCACCACGCTGGAGTCGGTGTCGAGGATCTCCTGGATGCGCTCGGCGCACACCTCCGCGCGCGGCACCATCATGAACATGAAGGTGGCCATCATCACGGACATGACGATCTGCATCAGGTAGGCGAGGAACGCGGTCAGGTCACCGATCGCCATCTGGCCGCTGTCGATGCGGTGCGCGCCGAACCACACGACCGCGATCGACGACACGTTCACCACCGTCATCACGATCGGGAACATCAGCGCGAGCATCCGCCCGGTGGCCAGCTGCATCTCGGTGAGATCGCCGTTCGCCTTGCTGAAGCGGTCCGCCTCGTAATCGTCCCGGACGAAGGCGCGGATGACCCGGTTGCCGGAGATCTGCTCGCGCAGCACCCGGTTCACCGTGTCCAGACGCACCTGCATCGACCGGAACAGCGGGCGCAGCTGCCGCACGATCAGCGTGACGCTGATGCCCAGCACCGGCACGACCGCCACCAGCACCCCGGACAGCGGCACGTCCAGCCCGAGCGCCAGCACGATACCGCCGACACACATGATGGGCGCCGACACCATCAGGGTGAACGTCATCAGGGCCAGCATCTGGACCTGCTGTACGTCATTGGTCGTACGCGTGATGAGGGAGGGCGCGCCGAAGTGGCCCACCTCACGCGAGGAGAACGACTGCACCCGGTCGAAGACGGCGGCCCGCACGTCCCGGCCGAGCGCCGCCGCGGTCCGGGCACCGTAGTACACGGCCCCGATGTTGCACACGACCTGCGCCAGCGAGATGCCGATCATCAGGGCGCCGAAGGAGAGGATGTAACCGGTGTCACCCTTCACGACACCCTTGTCGATGATGTCGGCGTTCAGGGTGGGCAGGTAGAGGGTGGCGCAGGTCTGCAGGAACTGGAGCAGCACCAGCACGGCTATGGGTTTCTTGTAAGGCCTGAGACTGGCCCGAAGAAGTCGTATGAGCACGCTAGGTCTCTCGGAGTCGGCGAAGGGGGCGTTCGGTTGCCCTTGGCCCCTATCGTCGAACACTCCACCCGCGTTACCTCAACCGATTAAGCCAAGAGCAGTGTTCCAGCGACCCTGTAAATTTTGGGTGTTGTAACCCTTATGGGCGAAATGCCCCCGGGTGGGTCTGCTCCCGTACCGACACGAACTGCTGCCGCACGGCCTGTCCCACCGCCAGTTCCTCGCCCGGGTCCAGCACTTGCGCCGCCGCGCCCTGCCAGGCCGGCGGGGTACGCGGATCGAGGGTGCCCTGCGACACGCCGAGCGCCCACGCGGCCTGCCGGGCGGCGCCGATCGCCGCGTAGTCGGCGGGCTGCGGCACGACGACCTGCGCGCCGAACAGCGAGGGCGCGGCGGCCTGTACGGCGGGCAGTTCGGCGGCCCCGCCGAGCAGGAACACCCGCCGTACGTCCACGCCCCGGCCGCGCAGTACGTCGAGGGCGTCCGCGAGCCCGCAGAGCATGCCCTCGAACGCGGCCCGCGCCAGGTGCTCGGGCTTCATCGACTCGCGCCTGAGCCCGGCCAGCGTGCCGGCGGTGTGCGGGAGGCTGGGCGTCCGCTCGCCCTCCAGATAGGGCAGGAGCACCAGGCCGTGGGACCCCGGCGTCGACTTCATCGCCAGGTCGGACAGGCTCTCCAGGTCCGACACGCCGAGGAGTTCGGCGGTTCCGCGCAGGGTCCGGACCGCGTTCAGGGTGGTCACGACCGGCAGGTGCATGCCGGTGGCGTCGGCGAGCGAGGTGATCATCCCGGTCTGGTCGACGAGCGCCTCCGGGTGGACGGCCATCACCGACCCCGAAGCCCCGAGGGACACCACGGCGTCCCCGAGCCCCAGCCCGAGACCGAAGGCGGCGGCCATCGTCTCGCCGGTCCCGGCGGAGATCAGCAGCCCCTCCGGTGTCGTGCCGGCCGCGTCGGACGGGCCGATCACCTCGGGCAGCATCGCCTGGTGACCGAGCGCCAGCTCGACCAGATCCGGCAGGTAGCCGCCGGTGGCCGCGGACCAGTACCCGGTGCCGGAGGCCCCGCCGCGATCGGTGGTCCGGCGCACCGGCCGCCCGAGCAGCTGCCACACCAGCCAGTCGTGGGCCTGGAGCAGGATGGCGGTCCGCCGCGCGTTCTCCGGCTCGCTCTTGGCGAGCCAGCGCAGCTTGGTGACGGGCTGCGCGGCCTGCGGAACGCACCCCACCGCCTGCGCCCAGGCCTCGCGGCCGCCCAGTGCGTCGATCAGGTCGGCCGCCGCGACCTGCGCCCGCTTGTCGCCGCCGACCATCGCCGGGCGCACGGTGGTGCCCTGCGCGTCCAGGGGGACCAGCGCGTTCTGCTGGGCGGACACGCCGATGGCCTGCACGCCCTCGAGCAGCCCGCCGCCCGCCGCCTCCCCCAGGGACAGCAGCCAGGCCTGCGGGTCCACGTCGCTGGCCCGCGGCCCGCCTTCCGGCATGTCGAGCGGATGCGGCGCGTATCCCTGGCGCAGCACGGCGCCCGTGTCCGTGTCGCAGACCACGATGCGAGTGAAATCGGGCGAGCTGTCCAACCCGGCGACTATCCCCATGCCTCAAATTCTGCCGTAGCGCTGCGCTTGCTTTGGCCGTGGGCGCCTTAGGGGTGACTGTGTTTCTTCGGCTGCGGGTGCTTCGTGGCTGGTCGCGCCCACGCGGCGGAGCCGCATATGTCACAGTCCCGCGCCCCTTGGGTGGGTTACCGCGCCCGGAGTCCAGAAGGACCCTAGGTCTCGCTGGTGCCCCAGTCGTCCTCTGTCTGGGTGGTGTGGCCGTTGTGGTGGCGCAGGGAGCGGACTCGTTGGGCCATGGACTCGGGGACGCGGTCGCCGACCTTGTCGCTCACGGAGTGCAGGGCCTTGCCCGCGAACTGGCGCCCCTGCTGGGCGGCGGTCTCGGCGGTGTTGCGGACGGCCGGGTTCTGGGCGATCTGCCGAGCGGACTTCTTCAGCGTCTCGTAGCGTTCCCGTCCGGCCCTCGTGCCCAGGACGTAACCAAGGGCGAGCCCGACGACGAACGTCAGCCGGTAGCGCATGACGACCACCCTTCCCATGCGTAGCTCTCTCGTGCGGCGACGGCGCCGGGGAGTACCGATTGGCGGAGCACCCCCCTGCTTGCGCTAATGTATGTGTCGCAGCGAGCGCGCGCCCCCTGGCGAATACCCAGGTAGGTACGTTCGATGCAACGAGGCATTCCTCCGTAGCTCAATTGGCAGAGCAGCCGGCTGTTAACCGGCAGGTTACTGGTTCGAGTCCAGTCGGGGGAGCTCGGTCCTCCGTAGCTCAATTGGCAGAGCAGCCGGCTGTTAACCGGCAGGTTACTGGTTCGAGTCCAGTCGGGGGAGCATGCTGAACGAGGGCCCCTCAGGGGTCCTTTTTCATGTCCGGGGGAACCGCCGTGCCCGTGCCCGAGTCCTCAAGGTCATGAAGGGCCGCGGGAAGCCGACCATCCGAAGCAGGAGATCGTATGAGCGGCTATGCTGCGGCAGACGGCGCGCACACATGTACGCGACACGCCGCTATGGGGCGGTAGCTCAGCCGGTTAGAGCAGCGGACTCATAATCCGCCGGCCGTGGGTTCGAGTCCCACCCGCCCCACCACCGCGAGTCGGCGCAGGAACGTTTTCACCTGCGCCGACTTTGCGCTTTCCGGGCGCCGGACGCGTGGAGCGACACGCCGAAGGTCGTCAGTCGGCCCCCTGTCGGTCCTGAAGGGCCGTCAGTCGCAGGAGCCGGTGAAGACGTGGCGGGGGTTGTCGCCGACCTCGGCCGAGGTACCGGACGTGTAGGTGCAGGCGGCGGCCGTCTTCGAACCCGACGCGTCCGGCTCGGACGCCGACGCCGCGGCCACGACGCCCGCGGCCAGCACCAAGACACCGGCGGTCGAGACGGCCAGGACGTGGCGGACCTTGCGCTTCCTGTGGTTGCTCATGAGCGGACGGCAGTCCTTCCGTGGGTGTCGTTTCCCTTCATGGGCAGGCGACGCTAGGAGGCGGCGCTGTGATTCACGTGTCACGGGACCGTGGTTTCGCACAGGGACGGGAGGCGGGTCGGACGCGGGCCGCCGGGTACTCGGGCCGCCTACAGGTGGTGCCGGAGGTGCGCGATGGACGGGTCCGTGGACCGGATCGCCGAGCCCTGGGGTGCGCGTACGCCGTACGGGCGGGGCGCGGACTGGCCGGTGCGCACCGACACACAACTGGCGGCCGGGGTCGGCGAGGACGACGTGGAGCGGTGGGTGCAGGCCGCCTCGCTGCTGCACTCGGGCGGGGACGCCATGGACATCGCGGTGCGCGACGGGCGGATCGTCGGGGTGCGGGGGCGGGCCGTGGACCGGGTCAACAAAGGGCGGCTCGGGCCCGTGGACCTCTTCGGGTGGCAGGCGGGCGCCTCTGGCGACCGGCTCACCCGGCCGCTGGTCCGCGAGGGCGGGCGACTGGTGGAGACCGACTGGGACCATGCCATGCGGCGGGTCGTGAGCCGCAGCAGGGAACTGCTCGAAGCGCGCGGACCGGGGTCCATCGGCTTCTACACCACCGGCCAGCTGTTCCTGGAGGAGTCCTACACCCTCGCCGTCATCGCCCGGGCGGGCATCGGTACCCAGCACCTCGACGGCAACACCCGGCTGTGCACGGCGACCGCCGCCGAGGCGCTGAAGGAGACGTTCGGCTGCGACGGGCCGCCCGGGTCCTACTCCGACGTGGACCACGCCGACGTCCTCGCCCTCTTCGGGCACAACGTGGCCGAGGCGCAGCCCGTGCTGTGGATGCGGATGCTGGACCGGCTGGACGGGCCCGAGCCGCCCCGGCTGATCTGCGTGGACCCGCGGCCCACGCCCGTGGCCCGCCGCGCCACCGTGCACCTCGCGCCCCGGCTCGGGACGAACGTCGCCCTGTTCAACGCCCTGCTGCACGAGATCATCCGGACCGGGCGGGTCGACCACGACTTCGTACGGGCCCACACCGTCGGATACGAGGAGCTCGCCGCCCGGGTGCGGGACTGCACCCCCGGGTGGGCCGCGCGGATCTGCGACGTACCCGCCGCGGCGATCGAGGAGGCCGCCGAGATCCTCGGCGGTGCCGAGCGGCTGCTGTCCACCGTGCTCCAGGGCGTCTACCAGTCCCACCAGGCCACCGCCGCGGCCGTGCAGGTCAACAACCTGCACCTGATCCGCGGCATGCTGGGCCGCCCGGGCGCCGGCCTGCTCCAGATGAACGGGCAGCCCACCGCCCAGAACACCCGCGAGTGCGGTGCCGGCGGGGACCTGCCGGGCTTCAGGAACTGGCAGAACGACGAGCACGTCGCCGAGATCGCCCGGCTGTGGAACGTCACCCCCGAGACCGTCCCGCACCACGCCCCGTCCACCCACGCCATGCAGATCTTCCGTTACGCCGAGCAGGGCTCCGTCCGCATGCTGTGGATCACCGGCACCAACCCGGCCGTCTCCCTGCCCACCCTGTCCCGCATCCGGTCCGTCCTCGACCAGGAGCGCCTGTTCACCGTCGTACAGGACCTGTACCTCACGGAGACGGCCCAGTTCGCCGACGTCGTGCTGCCGGCCGCCACCTGGGGCGAGAAGACCGGCACCTTCACCAGCACCGACCGCACCGTGCACCTCACGGAGAAGGCGGTCGAGCCGCCCGGCGAGGCCCGCCCCGACCTGGACATCCTCCTCGACTACGCCGCCAGGATGGGCTTTTGCGACAAGGACGGCGGCCCGCTGATCACCTGGAAGGACCCGGAGTCGGCGTTCGAGGCCTGGCAGCGGTGCAGCGCCGGACGGCCGTGCGACTACACCGGCCTGAGCTACGACCGTCTCCGCGGTACGTCCGGCATCCAGTGGCCCTGCACCCCCGACACCCCCGACGGCACCGAACGCCTCTACACCGACGGCATCACCTGGGCCCACCCCGACCACTGCGAGAGCTACGGCAGGGACCTGGTCACCGGAGCCGCCGCCGAACCGGCGGAGTACCGCTCCCTCAACCCCGACGGCAAGGCGGTCCTCAAGGCCGCCGAGTACCTCCCCCCGCACGAGGTCCCCACGCACGACTTCCCGCTCCAGCTCACCACCGGACGCACGCTCTACCACTTCCACACCCGCACCAAGACCGGGCGCGTCCCCCGGCTCAACGCCGCCGCACCCGAGATGTGGGCCGAACTGTCCCCCGCGGAAGCAGCCGCCCGGGGGCTCGCGGAAGGCGACCTGGTGGAGGTCACCACCCCCCGCGGCGCGGTCCGCGCCCGGCTGCGCGTCACCGCCATCCGCGACGGCACGGTGTTCCTGCCCTTCCACTACGGCTACTGGGACACCCCGGCGGGGCACCGGCCGCCGGACCGGGTCACCGGCCGGGCCGCCAACGAGACCACGGTCACCGACTGGGACCCGGTCTCCAAACAGCCGCTGTTCAAGACCGCCGCCGCCCGCGTCCGCCTGTTCGCGCACGGCGACGGCACCCCCGCACCCGCCCCCACCACCACCGCCTCCGCACCGGCCCACCCGGACGGCGTCCGGCCGGCCCAGGGCGGACCCCAGGCACACGTCACCCATACCGGGGACCGGCGGGAGGACCGCCCGTGAACGGCATCACCCTCACCCTGCGCGCCCTGCACCACGGCGAGCGCAAGCTGGAGAAGGACCTGCTGGCCGCCGCCGAACGGCACCACACCGAACACGAGTTCCACCACGTCGCGATCGACCTCGCCGACTGGTCCCACCAGCACCGGGCCCGGATCGCCGAGACCGGCCACCACTACGGCCTGGACATGTCGGACTCACCCGGCCAGCCGGCGTACGGCATCATGGCCACCCTCCGCGAAGTGGCCGCCGACACCCTCACACGCCGCCCCGAGACCGGACTGCTGCTCCTGCACGACCTGCACGACCTCTGCCTCACCGCCTCCGGCAACTCCCTCTACTGGGAGATGCTCGCCCAGGCCGCACAGGCCACCAGGGACACCCGGCTCCTGGAACTGACGGCCGCCTGCCACCCTCAGACGCTGCGGCAGATCCGCTGGGCCGACTACATGATCAAGACCCTGTCACCGCAACTGCTCACCAGCCCGTGAGCGCGACCCGGATCCGGGTGTCCGCCTCCTCCCCGGGGAGTAGCCGGACCGTCCTCGGCTCATCCCCCGGGGCCAGGGCAGGTGCCTCCGTGCGGGCGATGTGCCCGGCGGGCGCGAGGGCGAGGCTTGGGGCAGCAGGTTCGAGGCAGTACGAGGCATCAGGAGGGCGTCATGGAACGCCGGATCCGTGTTCGTGTCAGCCGCCGGCCCGCAGCGCCCCGGGGCCAGGAGATCGACCGCAGAACGCCGTCGGGACGGCTCCTGCCGTACTGATCACCGGTCGGCGCGATGATGGGTGAGCGCCGCGCGCAGGGCCTCGCGCAGGCCCTCCGGGAACGGCGGGCCGTCGGCCGTGGTGGTGGCGGTGACCGCCGCCGCGACGGTGTGCAGCTTGGTGTTGGACAGCTGGGAGGTCTCCCGCAGGATGTCCCACGCCTGGTCGGACGTGCAGGCATGGGTGGCCATCAGGACGCCCCGGGCCTGGTCGATCAGCGGACGGGACACGATCGCCCGGCGCAGCTGGTCTATCTCCGCCTCCAGGACGTGCATCCGCTCCGCACGCTCACGCGACACCACCGAGGAACCGGGAGCGGGGGCGGGCGGCTCCGGAGCGGGGCTGTGCAGCGGGTCCGCGGTGTCCAGCCCCGCCAGTTCCAGGATCCGGCGCGGCTGCCCGTTCCAGGCGGTGGCCGAGACCGGGACGCCGTGGTGCCGGCCGTACCCGTTCAGGACCTCCAGGAACTCCAGCCCGGCCGTGTCCATGAAGACCACCGCCGACATGTCCAGCTCCACCCGGAAGACACCCGCCGGCAGGGCCGCCAGCGTCGAGGCGAGGATGTCGGCACAGCCGCGGACGAGCTCCCCGTGGGGGGTCAGCAGTGCCCTGTCCGGCTCCGTACAGGACTCGATGACCAGCGTGGCCGGCCGCCGGGAAAGAGGTGCGCGTGCCGCTGAGGTCATGTCTCCGTCCTTGTTCCGTCGCCCTTGTTCGTCTCCCGGACAGTGCTCGCGTGGATGCACCGCGTGTGCGCCGCGTCGAGGCGCAACTCAAGTCGCGGGTGCCCCTTGTGCGGCGGGGCACACCCGGTGCGGAGTGAAGAAGGAGAAGATGCGAAGGGGACCGGCGATTCCCGGCGGGCCGTGGGATCGGGGTGGTGACGACGGCGCCATACTGGGCACCCGCGCCCCTGACCGACGAGGAGACGGCGTGAGCATCCCCGAGCCCGCGCGACACGCCCCGCCGGGCGGCGCCGCGCCACCGGCACAGGTGCCGCGACTGCGGGTCCGTCCGCTGTCCGGCCGGATCGGCGTACAGGCGGTGGGCGAGGTCGGCCTGGCCACGCGCGGGATCTGGGAACACGCGCTGGAGCAGGCTGTTCACGAGGACGAGGACGTGTACTACTTGGAACTTTCCGCGGTGACGTTCGTGGACGTCGCGGGCGTCGACGCGCTCGCGGGCGCCGCCCAGCGGCTCCGCGAGGGCCGCCGGATCGTCGTCGACCGGCCGCCGGCCGCCCTGCCGCGGCTGCTGGAACTGTTCTGGCCCGGCCTCCGGGCGATCGAGGTGTCGACGTCATGACCGCTGTGGCCGAACCGTTCCTGCATCCCGCGCTGTTCTACGCGGACGAGCGGCAGTACCTCGCCGGCACGGTCCCCTTCATCCGGGACGGGCTCGCCGGCGGCGAACCGGTCGCGGTGGCCGTCCCCGGCGAGAACCTGCGGCTCATCGAGGACGAACTGGGCCCCGACGCCGCGGCCGTGCGGTTCCTGGACATGCGCGAGGCCGGCCGCAACCCCGGCCGCATCATCCCCGGCGTGCTGCGCGCGTTCGCCGACACCCAGCCGCCCGGCCGGCGGGTCCGGATCATCGGCGAGCCGATCTGGGCGGGCCGCAGCGCCACCGAGTACCCCGCCTGCGTCCAGCACGAGGCGCTGATCAACGCGGCGTTCCAGGACCGCGAGGTCACCATCCTGTGCCCGTACGACACCGTGGGTCTCGACGAACAGGTCCTCGCGGACGCGTACGCCACCCACCCGACCGTCATCCCGGCCGGCGCCACCGCCGGCCGGAACAGCGACGCGTACGCCCCCGAAGCCGTCGTCGCCCGCTACAACGAGCCGCTGTCGGCCGCCCCCGACGGGCTGTCCTTCCACTTCGGCGAGGAGACCCTCTCCGAGGCCCGGCACACCGCCACCGCCGAGGGCGCCCGGCTCGGTCTCACCGGCGTCCGCCTGGAGGACCTGGCGCTGATCACGGCCGAGCTGACCACCAACAGCGCGGTGCACGGCGGCGGTTCGGGCCGTCTGCGGGTCTGGGCCGAGAGCGGGTACGTCGTCTGCGAGGTACGCGACAAGGGCCTGCTGACCGACCCGCTGGCCGGCCGCCGGCCCGCGAGCCGCGACCAGCGCGGCGGACGCGGCCTGCTGCTGGTCAACCTGGTGGCCGACCTGGTACGGCTGCACACGGGGGAGGACGGCACCACGATCCGCTGCTACCTGGCGCTGGCGCGGTAGGCGGCACGCCCGGCGAGGCCCTCAGGCGGCCAGCGGATCCAGCACCAGCGGCTCGATGCTGCCCTCCAGCATGGCGCCGATGCCCTGGATGGCGCACATCTCGGGCCGTTCGGCGATCTGCACCGGCATGCCGGTCGCCTCGATCAGCATCTGGTCGAAGCCGGGGAGCAGCGCGGAGCCGCCGACCATCATGATCCCGCGGTCGGCCAGGTCGGCGACCAGGTCGGGCGGGCAGTTCCGCAGCACCTTGCCGATGCCGTCGAGCACGGCGGTCAGCGGGGTCTGGATGGCGTTGCGCACGGCGGCGGTGTCGACCCGCACACTGCGGGCGAGGCCCGTGACCACGTCCCGCCCGTGGATCTCGGCGGACGCCGGGCCGTGCGCGGTCAGGCCGTTGCCGGACAGGGCGAGCTGGAGCGGCCGTACGGACTGGCTGGGCAGCATCAGCGCGTGCGCGTGCCGCAGGTGCTGCACGATCGCGTGGTCGACGGCCTCACCGCCCACCGGGATCCGCTGGGCCGTGACGATCGACCCCAGGGAGAGCACGGCGACCTGCGTCGCCGCGGCCCCGCACACCATGATCATGGTCGCCTCGGGCCGCTCCACCGGCAGCCCGCACCCCACGGCCGCGGCGATCAGCGTGTCCACCAGCTCCACACGCCGGGCACCCAGCCCGACCAGCGTCTCGATCGTCGCCCGCTGGGCCAGCGGATCGGCGTCGTGCGGGGTGCAGGCCGCCGCCCGCAGCCGGGGCCTGCGGCGCAGACTGCGGCGCATCTTGTCGCCCAGCAGATGGCGCAGCATGCGCTGGGCCATCTCGATGTCGACGACCGTACCGCCGGAGACGGGCCGTACGACCCGGATGTAGTCCGGTGTCCGCCCCGTCATCTGCTGCGCGAACTCGCCCACGGCGATCAGGGAGCCGCTCCGGGTGTTCACGGCGGCGACGGACGGCTCGTCCACGACGAGCCCCGGGCCCTTGACGTACACACGGGTCCGGGCCGCCCCCATGTCCACGGCGAAATGGCAGCGGCGCAACTGCTCCAGACTGACGGTCACGGCACATCCTTCCGAGCGCGCGGGCTTCCTCTGTGCATCCTGCGCGGGCGTCGGGGGCGGGCGCCTTTTTAAGGGGGCCGGGTGGGGGGTGCGGCTGAACGGGGTTCAGAGCTGCTGGGCGGCTTGCAGGAGGGGGAGGAGGCCGTCGCTGACCAGGCCGCCCACCATCGCTCGTCCGCCGCCGACCCGGACGAAGGGGATCCGTGCCGCCTGGGCCGCCTCCGCCGCGGCCCGGCTGGAGACGATCATCAGGCTCCGGCGGTCGGTGAGACCGAGCTGTACGAGGGCCCGGCGCACGCCGTGCGGGTCGGGCATCAGCCGCGACTCACCGTCGTCGCGTGCGTGGACCCCGCCGGGCAGGCAGGCCATGAGCCGACGCCGGTTCAGATACGACATCACCGCCTTCCCGTCGCAGTCGGTGACCACCGCCGCCGTCTTCCCCCGATCGGCCAGGGTGCGGATCAGCAGATCGGCGGCGGGCACGGGCTCCGCATGCGGCGTGGCCGCCCTTTCGAGCGCGGCCAGCCGTTCGCGCAGTTCTCTTTGCGCGGGGTGCCGCTGGTACGCGTGGAGCAGCTGGAGCGGGTGGGACATGGAGGGCGCGTCCAGGACATCGAGGCCGCGCAGCAGTTCCCGCACGGCCTCGGTCGCGCTGCTCCCCGGAAAGAGGCGGGCCAGCGTGCCGTCGAAGCCGAAGAGGACGGCTTCGGCCCTCCCGAGTGCGTCGACGAGCTCGTCCGTCGCTCGCCACTTCTGTGGAGCAGGATGCGGACGGCGGCTCGTGGTGAGGGACAGCCGCCAGCGGACCGTGCACCCGGGGACGGCGTCCTCGCCCGGTCCGGCGCCGAGCTCGTCCTCCGCATGGACGATCCAGGTGGGCGGGTAGTTGAGGACGACGTGGGCCAGGCGCGAGCGCAGCCGGTTCCGCAGGACGACGGGCGGTGTCATCCCGTCGGCGTGCGCGGTGGCCTCGAGCGGGTCGGTGACGCGCCACACCGCCTCGCCGGTGACCTCGAAGACGGTCACGCCGTCCGCGGCCGGTGCGCTGTCCGCGAGCTCCAGCCGCCGCTCGGTGAGGTCGACCTCGTAGTAACCGGTGGCGTCCGGGGACCGGGTGAGACCGAGCGCGTCGTCCGGGCCGGTGTAGACGACCGTCCTGGTCCGCCCGGCGGGCTCGGGGAGCGGCGCGCGGGGAGGCAGCCGGAAGGGGCCCTGGAGTGGTGACCGGAAGGCGCTCCCGGGAGACTCGGGCGGTACGGGGACCAGGCAGTAGAACCCGTCGGCCGGGTCCTCCGCCAGAGGGCTGGGTCCGACATTGCCGCGAGCCGCGGCCAGCTCGTCCCGGAGCCGGGGAGGGACCGCGATGATGCCGTCCGCCGCGTTCTGCGCGCGCCGTACCCGCTGCTCGTCGGGCCCCTCGGTCCATCCGTCGGCCCAGACGCACTGGAAGACGGCCTTCAGCCGGGCGCCGTCCAGCTCGTGCATCCGGTGCGGCAGCTGCTGAACGGTGGCCACGAGCAGGGGCCGCGCGGACACGCCCGCCGGGACGATGACCGAGTAGCCGAGGTCGTTCGCGACCAGCTCGTACTCGTACCCCAGCGCCAGCCGGCTCGCCGTCAGCAAGCGCGCCACCGCCCGGCCGAGTGCGGCATGGGTCTCCCGGTCCCGGGGGCCGTCCGCGAAGTCGTAGTGGACGATGGTGCGGTAGTCGGACACGGACTCGGCGAACAGGCTCTCCGGTACGTCGTCCTGCGGCAGCGGGGTCTCCGCCGCCGCGTCCTCCTGCGCGGAGAAGATCGACGGCAGCTCGTCCTCGGTGGGGAAAGGGCCCTCGGAGTGCTCGTCGAACGCCGCGGTGAAGTCGTCGGGAGCCGAGTCGCCGTGCTCATGGGCCGGGGCGGGGCCCTCCGGTTCGCCGTACTCCTCGCGCAGTTCCCGTCCGAGGGTCAGCAGCTCCGGGCTCCGGCCGCCGGACAGCTCGTACTCCTCGAACGCCTCCAGCGCCTCCTCGCCACGGCCCTGGCGGCTCAGGGCGAGTATCAGGAGCCGGCGGAAGTCCTCCCGGGAGGGGTAGGACCGGAGCAGCTCGGTGAGGTGCGTGGACGTGCGGTCGTACTCGCCCAGGTCCAGATCGAGTTCGGCGAGCTTGCGGTGCAGGGCCAGGCGGAGCTGGAGGAGACGGGTGCGGGCGGTGCGGGCGGCGGGGCCGGGGACCTCGGCGAGGGCCTCGGGGCCGTCCCACAGGGCCAGTGCCCGGTCGATGCGCTCGCGGGCGGCGGCGAGGTCGCCCTGCTCGGCCAGTGTCGTGGCCTGCCGTTCCAGTTCCTCGCAGGTGACCAGGTCGAGACCGTCGACGCTGGTGTGCAGGGCGCAGCCGTCGAGGGTCGTGGCCAGCACCCCCGGCCCCAGAGCGCCGCGCAACCGGGACACGATCCGGGCCAGGGCGGCCGGCGCGTCGTGGGGCGCGTCCCCCGGGCGCCACAACCCTCTGGTGAGCTCGTCGTGAGTGACGAGCCGGCCGTGCCTGAGCAGCAGGATGGCGAGCGTGGCCCGTACGAGCGGGGAGAAGTACAGGATCTCGTCGTGGAATTCCACCTGCACAGGGCCCAGGACGCGGTACCGGTGGATCTCGGGCCGGTGCGAGAACCGGGACATCCGATGGGTGAGCATGTCCCTGCCTCGCTGCTGTTCCCGGAGCAGTCGTGACATCAGCAGGTCGAGGGCGCGGGCATACGTCCGGGCAGGACTGGCCGGCAGATGGCCGAGCTGCTCCGGCCGCAGGGGCACCGTCGGCCGTGAAGTCCCCGACGCCAGCAGCAACAGGATCTCGCACAGCGCCCGCAGGTCCTCGGCCTGTCCCGACGGGCCCGACGTACTGCCCGGTGCGAAGAGGCTGATCCTGATCTCGCCGTCGGGCAGGAGCATCACCCGGGACATCCCGAGGTCGCCGTGGGTGACGCCCGCGTCGTGGACGGCCTTGAGGGCGAGCGCCAGTTGCTGTCCGACACGCACGGTCAGCGCCACCTGGAGCCGGTAGCCGTTGGGGGCCGCCAGCTTGTTCAGGGCGATGCCCTCCAGATGGTCCATGACGACGTACGGCACGTCCTCCTCGATCCCGAAGTCGTGGACGGCCACGACGTTCGGGTGCGCGAGGGCCTTCAGCCGCTCCGCGTCGCGCAGGAACGCCCTTCGCCCCGCGGCATCCGGGATCGTCCCGTGTAGCCGCAGCACCACCATCCGGTCCGCGTCGGTGTCCTCGGCCTGCCACACGGACCCGGTGGAACCGATGCGCCGTACCAGCCGGTACCGCGCCCGAAGCCCCCGCGGCACCGCCGGAGCACCCGCCGCACCTCCGGACAACTGCCGTACGCTCTCGGGCCGTACGGTCGCGAACGCGTCCCCGTCCGCCTCGGCCCCCGCCGGGTCCGCCCCGCTCTCCGTCGGCGTCACCGCATGGAACTCCCCGGGCGCCGCCCCCGCCCGCTCCTCGATCAACTCGCCCACCCGGGCCAGCAGTTCCGTGGTCCGCCCCCGTGCGGACCGGGGCAGTCCGCGCAGCAGCAGCTCACGGACCCCGGGACGGAAGGCGTACGACCCCGGCGAGCCCTCGGTCGCGGTCAGCATGCCGCTGAGGATCACCTCGGCGAGATGCTGTGGCCGCGGATCCGGTTCGACCGCGCGCTGCACCAGCCGCATGACGGGCAGATCGGGGCGGCCCACGGCGAGGTGGCCGGCCAGGCGGAACGCCTCCGGGGAGGCCGTGGCACGGAAGCGGAGGACCAGTTCCTCGGCGGAGAGCCGGGTGACGTCCGTGCGCTCCTCGGTGTCGTCCGGGCCCAGGGGGCCGTCCAACAGGGCCGCCGAGGCGGGGAATCGGGCGCCGCCCATGGACGCCACCAGTCCGGCCCAGTTCGCCAGCCACCTCGGTCCGGGCTCCAGCACGGGCAGCGGTACGGCCCCGTCGGCCGCCGCTGTCTCCTCGGTCTCCTCGTACGGCGAAAACGTCAGCGCCGCCGCAGGAGCCGCCGGGAACGGTGCGGAGAGCAGGCCGGGGGCGGCGGGCAACGCCGTGTCGCGCCACAGGTGTTCGGGCAGGGGCTGGACGACCGCCAGCGGCACCCGGTGGGCCCAGCGGCGCAGGGTGCCGTACCAGAGCCTCGCCGCCTCGCCCGCCCGCCATTGCGGGCCCATGCAGTCGCTGACCAGGAGGGTGACCGTGCGCCCGTCGGCGGGGACCTGCGCGCCGTCGCCGCGGACCGTGCCGTCGGGGGCCGCGCGGTACACGTCGACCGTGCGGAACACCCCCGACTGGGCCAGCGCCGTGTGCAGTTCGCGGATCAGGGGGCGCCAGACGGGCATCGTGGGACCGGTGTCGTACACCAGGTTCAGCCGCAGCCAGCGTTCCCGCGCGGGGCGGAGCACCGGGAGCCACCACTCGGGGGCGGCGCCGAGGCGGGCGATGCGGTCCGCGGTCGCGTGCTCGTCGAGGCGGTGGCCGACCGGGGCGTCGGTACGGCGCTTGAGGGGGCGCAGGGCGCGCTGGAGGGCCAGGGGGTGGCGCAGCATCGGCGGTGCCGGGGCCAGCAGGGAGGCGAAGGGGCCCGGTGGCGTGCCCGCGGCCGGCAGGTGGAGTGGGGCGCGGGGGGACTCCGGCTCCGTCGGGGGGTGCTCCGGCTCGGGGCGCGGAGGTGCGGGTTCCGGGACGTCGGGCCGTTCCTCCTCGGCGTCCGCGGTGCTCGTGGACTCCGGGGCGGCCGGAGCCGGCTGCCCGTCCTCCCCGCCCGCCGGCTCCAGCTGCCGGGCCAGCCACAGCAGTTCCGCCAGCTCCAGCGGTGTCGGGCGCACCCCGCCGGCCGCCCTGGCCAGTACGTCGGCCAGGCGGGCCAGGGGCGCCGAGGCGGCGGAGGGATCAGAGGGCATCTGCCTGCCCGGCCCCACCGAGGTAGGGCATGAGCTGCTCGGCCAGCTCGTTCAGGGACTCCGGGGCCAGATCGGCGGAGCGGGCCAGGTAGATGGCGTTGAGGAGCTGGTCGGTGGCGAGGTCGCCGCCGCCGACCCGGGAGAGGAAGCGGGTGATGAGGGCCTGGGCGTCGGCGTCCGGTTCGCCCAGGTGGGCGCGGACGATCTCGGCGAGGTGCTGGTCGTCGGGCTGGCGCAGCCGCAGGGTGACGCAGCGGCGCAGGAAGGCGGGCGGGAACTCGCGCTCGCCGTTGCTGGTGAGGACCACGAAGGGGAAGGCGCGGCAGCGGACCCGGCCGCGTTCCACGGGGACGCGTTCGTGGGTGCCGGCGACCATGACCTCGGCGGTGGGCGAGTGGCGGGAGGCGCGGACCAGTTCGGGGATCTCGTACTGGCCCTCCTCCAGGACGTTCAGCAGGTCGTTCGGCAGGTCCAGGTCGCTCTTGTCGATCTCGTCGATGAGCAGGGCGCGGGGACGGGCGTAGGGCAGCAGGGCGGTGCCCAGGGGGCCCAGGCGCAGGTGGTCCTCGATGCCCGACTCCGGGACGGGGGCGTCCGCGTCGAGGGCGGTGGCCTGGCGGGCCGCGTAGAGGCGGGAGAGGGGGTCGTACTGGTAGAGGCCGTCGTGGAGGGTGCTGCGGCTGGTGATGTTCCAGCGGAGCACCGGGCCGAGCCTCAGCTCACGGGCGACCGCGTACGCCAGCGAGGACTTGCCGGTGCCGGGCGGGCCGGTGACCAGCAGCGGGCGGCGCAGGTAGAGGGCCGCGTTGACCAGTTGCACGGTCTGCGTGGTGGCCTGGTACGTCTCGGCGCGGTGGGTGCGGTCGGGTGAGGTGGCCGCGGTGTCGGCGGTTTCGGCGGGCGTCGCGAGTTCGGGGCCGCCGTCGAAGGCCCGCCAGGGCGGCGGAGCGGGCAGCTCGGTGATGCCGTCGTGCGGCTCCTCGGTGCCGGTGTACACGGGCCACAGGGGCATGGGTTCCTTCTCCGTTGGGGCGGCTCAGGCGACGGGGGAGTGCAGGCTGGCCGTGGGCTGGGGGAAGCAGCGCGGGTCGTCCCACAGGAGCTGGACGTCTCTCGCCCAGTGCCGGCCGGGAGCGTCGTCCGCGTCGGCCTCCTCACGCAACCACTGGATGTGGCGGGGGAGTTCGGCGGGCTGGACGCCGTCGACGTACTCGGCGAGCGCGTCGAGGAAGGCGGTGCCCGGGCAGGGGGAGTCGTGTGCGGCATCGGGGCAGCCCGCCTCGCGCCGCCACAGGAGCACCGGGACGGGGGCGTTGAGCCCTACGGCGAAGCGGCCGTCCGGTGCGGCGGAGGGCGGGGTGGCGTAGCCCGCCAGGTTCGCCTCCTCGGCGCGGAGCCGTTTGCGCAGGCTGGGCGAGCGTTCCTGGCTGCCGCAGTCGACGCGGTGCAGGGCGAGCGTTCCTCCGCAGGCCTGCAACTCCTGCCACTTCTTGGTGAGTTGGTGGCGCATACGGCCGCTGCCGTACCGCTGGCGGTCCGCCACGACGAGGGGGTGGGCGCAGCCGAGGGGAGTGGAGTCGTCGGGGCCGCACTCCCAGTGCGCCACCGGTTCGTTCAGCCACTCACGCGGCAGTACGAAAGTGATCAACTCGTCGGTGCCGGGGGCCAGGTGGGTGAACGCGTCGTCTATGCCCTTCTGGACGTAGGCCTCCACCTCCGCCCGGGGCATCCGGGCCGTCCCCACGGGGTGGCGGAGCCCGTCGCGGTACGCGGACACCCGTACGGTCACCCGGTCGTGGCCCTCGCCGCTGCGCTCCAGCTCGACGAGGATCGGGGACCAGACGGAGGCCGGGGAGGCGGACGGCCTGTCCAGCAGTTCCTCCAGCTGGTCGGCGAACCTCGTCACCGCCTCGGGGTCGTCGACCTCCCAGTGCACGTGCCGGGCCGCCGACCGCAGCGACGCGAACCTCTCCGGGGGCGGCTTCGGGCCGAACCGGCCCACGGCGGCCACATAGATCCGGGCCGGGTCGCAGGCCAGGCCCGCGCCCTCCGCCCGCTCCACCAGCTCGTAGAGCCGGCGGGTCGCGTCCGGGCTGCCGGTGTGGGACGGGGGGACCAGTTTGCCGAGGTGGTACCAGTAGCGGGCCATGACCTCGGTGGGCAGCATCCGGCCGACCCGCACGTCCGGCTCGGCCGCGCTCTGCGTGATCATGCCGACCACCCGGCCGTCGGGGAGGGCCACCGCCGCGCCGCTGAAACCGGGCGCCAGCGGCTGCCCGTGGGCCTGGGCGGCCTCCAGCTGCACCCACTGGTCGGCGATCAGCGTGTCGGACACGGCGCGGTACTTGGCGATGGAGCCCTCGTCGTATCCCGCGGGGAAGCCGTAGGCCTCGAGCTCCGGTGTGGGGCTGCCGTGCGCCGCGTAGGGCGGGGCGAACCTGGCCGGGAGAAGGGGTACCTCCCGGTCCAGTTGGAGCACGACCAGGTCGCCGGGGTCCTTGTCGTCCCGCCAGCCGCCGTGGACGATCACCTGCGCCGGCACCTCGCCCAGCTCCCTGCGGTGCGGGAAGACGACGGTCACCTGCGCCCAGTCCCGGTTCCGCACGACATGCGCGCAGGTCAGCACCTTGCTGCGGGTCACCAGGAAGCCCGCCCCGACCTCGCCCCCGCACTCGATCCGGACATGCCAGGCAGCGCGGCTCATGACCGGCTGGAGGGCTCCGAGGCCGACGGCACCGCGGCCGTCCGCTCCGCTGAACCCTGTGAACCCTGTGATCCCTCTGGTCCCGGGCCCGGCGTCCAGCTCAGCCGGACCACCAGCTGGCCCTCCGCCGCGCCCTTGGCGATCACCGCGCCGGCCTCCGCGCTCAGCTTCACGCCGAACTCCAGTTCCACGGAGTCGGGCCGCAGCGCGCCGTCCCGGAAGACCCGCAGCGCGGACTGGGCCGCCGCGCGCACACCGTCCAGGGCGCTCTCGAAGGTGCGGGCGGTCTGCGCGGCCGGTCCCTCGCCGCGGGACACGAGCCGGGATCCGGTCGCCGCTTCCGCGGTCTCCACGACGACGAGTGCGCCGTCCTCGGTCTTGAACTCCACCAGCCTGTTCATGGCGCCGCTCGCTCCCCCGTCATGCTGATCCCGCGTCAACTCCATTGTGGCGGAAGCCGACCGGCGGTGTCCCGGGTTCCGCGTCACGCCCGCGGGCGCGGCGGGGGTCAGGGATGATCCACGATGCCCCGGATCACCCCCAGCTCCAGCAGGTCCTGCGGCCGGATGCGCAGCTGCTCGGCGGTCGCCTCCACCTCCTCCGGCGCGCGCTTGAGGATCGCGGCCGCCAGCTCCGGGGCGATGACCGAGAAGTAACTGTCGGGTGTGGCCCAGGTGTTGCCGGGCGCGGCCAGCGCGAGCGCACCGCCCGAGCCGCCCTCGCCGACGACCAGGGTGGTGACCGGGACCCGGGCGGCGGCCACCGCGCCGAACAGGTCCGCGATCGCCGCGCCCGCACCCTGCCGCTCGGCCTCGGCGTCGTTCGCCGCGCCCGGCGTGTCCACCAGCGTCAGCACCGGGATGCCCAGCCGGTCCGCCAGCCGCACCAGCCGGGCGGCCGTGCGGTATCCGGCGGGGCGGGTGGCCGCGCCGGTCTGGGCGGCGTAGGCGACGGTACGACCGTCCCGCTCCCCGAAGCCGCACAGCATGCCGTCGGGGTCACTGCCGCCGCAGCGGTCGCCGGAGAGGGCGGCCCGGCGGGTGAAGCAGGCGTCCAGATAGGCCTGGGCGCGGGGGCGCTCGGGCGAACGGGCACGCTGGACGGCGGCCCAGCCGGTCCGGGGGAGGCCGGTGGCCCCGAGCGCGGCGGGGACGGGGGCCGGTTCGACGCCGGCCGGGGACGGCGGTTGCGGGGCACCGGGTTCGCCCGCGGCTCCGAGTGGTCGGGGTGGTCCGGGTGGCGTCCCCTGCCTCGCCGGCCCACCGGCCAGCAGGCGCAGCCACAGTCCCAGCACCCCCCGCAGCTCCGCCGGAGGCACCACCGCGTCGGCCGCTCCCGCCGTCACCTGGGCCTCGGCCGTGTACGCGGCCGGGTCGGCGTCGGGTGGGCGGACGCGGGAGCCGGCGAAGCCGACCTGGGCGCCGGGCAGGGCGAGGATCACGTCGGCGCCGGCGCCGAGAGTGGCCCAGCCGCCGCCGGTGGTCGGGTCCCGCAGCACCGCGATCTGCGGCAGACCCGCCTCGCGGGTGAGCACCGACTGGCGGGCCACGCGCTGGAGCTGGGTGAGGGCGAGCATGCCTTCCTGCATCCGGCTGCCGCCCGTGGCGACCAGCGGAACGACCGGGAGCCGGTGCTCGCGGGCGTGGGTGTACGCCGCCTCCAGCCGGTCGCCGGTGCGCTCGCCCAGGGAGCCGCCGAGGAAGCCGAACTCGAACGCGATCAGCACGGCCCGGGTGCCCTCGACGCTCCCGGTGCCGCACACCACGGACTCCCGCTCGCCGGTACGTGCGGCGGCGCGGGCGCGCGAGGCGTCGTAGCCCTGCCAGGAGAGGGGGCCGTCCGGCGTGTACTCCCGTATCGGAGACGGGAGTTCGGTGAAGGTGTCGTCGTCGGTGACCAGGTCGAGCATCGCCCGTGCCGACAGGCGTTCAGGCATCGCCCAGCGCCCGCTTCATGATCTTCCCCATGTCGTTGCGGGGCAGGGCGTCCAGGTGGCGGACCACCCGGGGACGCTTGTGCGGAGCCAGGCGGCGGGCCACGTGATCGGCCAACTCCTCGGCGGACGGCGGCTGTTGCGGGTCCGTCGGGACGATCCAGGCCACGATCCGCTCGCCCAGGTCCGGATCCGGCTCCCCGGTGACCGCCGCCTCGCGCACCCCGGGATGCTCCAGCAGGGCGTTCTCGATCTCGCCCGCGCCGATCTTGTAACCGCCGCTCTTGATCAGGTCGGTGGCCTTGCGGCCGACGATCCGCACGTACCCGTCGGACTCGCGCACCGCGACGTCGCCGGTGCGGAACCAGCCGTCCGCGGTGAAGGCGCCGGCGGTGGCGTCGGGCCGGTTCAGGTACTCGGTGAACAGGTTCGGGCCGCGCACCTGGATCTCGCCGACGGTCTCCCCGTCGTACGCGCCCACCTCCGTGCCGTCCTCCTCCACCAGCCGCAGCTCCACGCCCGGCAGCGGCACGCCGACCGTCCCGGCGCGCGGCTCCCCGTCGGCCCGCACGCTGGGCCGGGGGTCCGGGGGTGTCCACCGGGACGAGCACAGCATGAGCGTCTCCGTCATGCCGTACCGCTCGATCACCCGCCGCCCGGTCGCCGCCGCGATGCGCTCGTGGTCGTGCACCGGCAGCGCGGCCGAGCCCGACACCAGCAGCCGGGCCCGGCCGAGCGCCTTGGCCAGCTCCGGGTCGGCCGGGAGGGCCTCGGCGATGCGGTGGTACATCGTCGGCACCCCGAACAGCATGGTCGCGCCCTCGTTCAGCTCCCGGGTCACGCCCTCGGTGCCGAACCGGCCCAGGTGCCGTACCGAGCCGCCGCGCCTGAGCGGGCCCAGGATGCCCAGCACCAGCCCGTGCACATGGAACAGCGGCAGCCCGTGCACCAGCACGTCGTCCCCGGTCCACTGCCAGGCGTCGGCCAGCGCGTCCAGGGTCGCGGCGACGGCCCGGCGGGGGATGACCGCGCCCTTGGGCGGGCCGGTGGTGCCGGAGGTGTACACGATCAGCGCCGGGTCGCCCTCGGGCGTACGGTCCTCGGGGACGGTCCCGACGCCGTGCACGTCGATGTCCACCCGCCCCAAGCCGGCGACGGCGGCCGGGAGTTCGGCGCCCGGCGCGGCCAGCACGAGCGCGGGCGCGCTGTCGGAGAGGATGTGCGCGAGCTCCTTCTCACCCGACTTCGGGTTCAGCGGCACCGCGGCCACCCCGGCGAGCAGCGCGCCCACCACCCCGACCGCCGTCTCCAGTTCCGGCGTCGCCCAGACCGCGACCCGGCGGCCCGCGTCCCGGACCCGCTCGGCCACGGCGCCCGCCGCGGCACCCAGTTCCCCGTACGTCAACGACCGGTCGCCGAACCGCAGGGCGACACGCTCGCCCGAACCGCCCGCCAGGGCCGGAAAGAGGGAGGACACGCGGGGCACTCCTTAACAGTCGGGGGCTCTCGGCACCAACACCCCCTTCCTACACCAGGCTCCTCGCGTCCTACACCAGGCTTCCCGTCTCCTCGACCACGTCGGCCACCACGCAGCTCACGTTGTCCGGGCCGCCGGCGGCGTTCGCCGCGTCGATCAGGGCGTGCACGGCGCGGTCCGGGTCGGGGCCGTCGGCCAGCAGGCGCCGGATGCCGTCGTCCGGTACGACACCGGACAGGCCGTCCGAGCACAGCAGGTACCGGTCGCCGGGCCGGGCGTCGTGCAGCCGGAGGTCCGGGGCGGCCGGGGGCGCGGTGCCGGTCAGGGCCTTGGCGAGCAGGGCGCGCTGCGGGTGGCTGGCGGCCTCCTCCGGGGTCAGGCGGCCCTCGTCGATCAGGGTCTGGACCACGCTGTGGTCGTGGGTGATGCGGAAGAGCTCCGCGTCCCGCAGCAGGTAGGCGCGGGAGTCGCCGATGTGTACGAGGGCCAGCTGGGAGCCCGTCCACAGCAGTGCGGTGAGGGTGGTGCCGACCTCCTCGGCCGCGCCCGGAGAGCTGCCCGCCGCCAGGTCCTGGAGCGCCTGGCCCGCGCCCTGCACCGCGTCCTCCAGCAGGTTCAGCACCCCGCCCGCCGACAGGTCCGCGCCCTCCAGGAACTTCAGCGCGTCCACGGCCGCGCCGCTCGCCGGTCCGCCCGCCGGGCCGTAGCCGTCGGCCACCGCGAGCAGCCGCCGGCCCGCGTACACGGTGTCCTGGTTGGCGGGCCGGACGTGACCGGTGTCCGTGTGGGCGCTGTAGCGCAGTTCGAGCATGGTGGTGTCCTTCCTCGACTCCGTCGACAGGCCGACCGACAGATGGTCGACCAGGAACGCGGCGAGATCCCGCCGTACCGCCGTCTCCGCCTCGACCCGGGCCCAGTACGCGCGGATCTCGCCCGCGGCCTCGGCCGGCGGCAGGGCGCACACCTCACGGATCCCGGCCAGCGGCATCCCCAGCCGCCGCAGCCAGGCCACGAGCCGGGCCCGCCCAAGCTGTTCGGCCGCGTAGTAGCGGTAGCCGGTGCCGGGGTCGACCCGGGCGGGCCGCAGCAGCCCCAGCTCGTCGTACAGCCGCAGCGCCTTGGGCGACAGCCGGGACGCCCTGGCGAAGGCGCCGATCGTCAGCATCTCCATGTGCACCTCGTAGTTCTCCGGGTCCTCCGGTTCCCGCCACCGATGCTGGGGCTTCACCGACGGGGAAGGTCAACGGCCTGTTTCGGTTGCGGCGAAGATTGTTAGCCTGCGGGGGCCGCTGTCCCTCCGGCCCCGAAGGAGCCCGCCGTGCCCCGCATCGCCCTCGCCACCTACGACCCCGGAGCGGAGCCGAGCAAGGACCGTGATCTGCCGGAGCTGGTGCGGGCCCTGCGCGCGGCCGGGGCCGACGCGGTGGCCGTGACCTGGGACGACCCCGACACGGACTGGAGCGGCTTCGACCTGGTCGTCATACGGTCGACGTGGGACTACAGCTGGCGGACCGAGGAGTTCGTGGCCTGGGCCGAGCGGTGCGCGAAGGTGACCCGCCTGGCCAATCCGGTCCCCGTCGTGCGCTGGAACACCGACAAGCGCTACCTCGGCGACCTCGCGGCGGCCCGCGTGCCCGTGGTCCCCACCCGGTACCTCGCACCCGGCGACGCGGTGACCGCGGACAGCTTCCCCGGCGACCGGGACTTCGTGGTGAAGCCCACCTTCGGCGCGGGCGGCCGGTTCGCCGCCCGGTACACGCCCGCCGAACGGGAGACGGCCCTGCGGCAGCTCGCCCGGATGCACGCGGAGGGGCTGACGGCGATGGTGCAGCCGTACCTGACCCACATCGACGTCAGTGGCGAGCGGGCGCTCCAGTTCTTCGGCGGCCGGCTGCTGCACGCCAGCCGCAAGCGGGCGGTGCTGGCACCCGGCACGGCCTACGACGCGGACAAGGTGGCCCACCCCGACCTGGAGCCGTGGACCCCGACCCCGGCCGAACTCTCCGTCGCCGAGCGGGCCCTGGCCGCCGTACCGGACGCCCCGGAGCTGCTGTACGCGCGCGTGGACCTCGTCGACGGGGCGGACGGGGAACCCCGGGTGATGGAGCTGGAACTGGTCGAGCCGAACCTCTTCCTGTTCCTGCACCCGGAATCCGTGCCGAGGGTGGTCGAGACGATCCTGACGGCGGCCGGCGAGAACTCCGTGCGGCGCTAGTCCGCGGCCGGGCCCCGGCACGCCTCCGCGTACGCCCGGACCAGTGGCCGGTGCTCGTCCTCGCGGCGCCAGGCAAGGGCGTAGCGGCTGGGGCCGATGCCCCGGACGGGGCGGGTGGTGACACCGCCCAGGCTGATCAGCGGAGCGTTGCCCGCGGCCACCAGACACACGCCGAGGCCCGCGACCAGGGCCTCGTACGTCTCCTCCACCCCGGCGATCTCCGCGCCGACACGCGGTGGACGGCCCGCGCGGGCGTCCAGGGCCAGCCAGTGGTCACGCAGCGGGCCCGCGTCCTCCGGCAGGGCGAGGAACGGCTCGTCCATCAGGTCGGCGAAGTCGATCTCGGCGCGGGCGGCCAGCGGATGGGTGTCGGGCAGGGCGACCAGGCGGGGCTCCTCGGCGACCACCGTCCAGCCGTAGCGCTCCTCGTCGGGCAGCGGCAGCCACACGAAGGCGACGTCCGCGGCGCCGTCCGCCAGTCCCGCCGTCGGGTCCTCCCAACTCACCTGACGCAGCCGGGTGGTGGCCTCCGGGTGCGCGGCGGTGAAGCGGGAGCGGATGGCCGGCAGCAGCCCGCCCCGGCCCGGACTCGTGCTCATGCCCACCACGAGCGTGCTGCGCTGCGCCGCCTTGGCCGCCTCCACCGCGGCCGCGGCCTCCGCCCAGGCGGCCAGCACCCGCCTGGCGTGCGGCAACAGCGCCTCGCCGGCGGCCGTCGGCGTCACCCCGTGCCGGCCGCGCACGAACAGCTCCGCCCCCAGCTGCCGTTCCAGTGCGCGGATCTGCTTGCTCAGCGCGGGCTGGGAGACGTACAGCCGCTCCGCGGCGCGCGTGAAGTGCAGCTCCTCGGCGACCGCGACGAAGTAGCGCAGGTCCCGGGCGTGCACGTCCACCGTCATAACCATTGGTTATCACCGTGGGTCTTGGACGGGCAACCGGGTGCGGCAGCAGGCTGGACCGTGTCGGTGCGGACTTGCGGACCGGGACGTGTGCGAAGACAACGACGTACGAGGAGTGGCCGTGAACAAGGTGTGGCTGGTGACCGGGGCGAGCAGCGGCTTCGGGCGGGCGATCGCCGAGGCGGCGGTCGCGGCTGGTGACGTGGTGGTCGGCGCGGTCCGGCGCCCGGAGGCGCTGGACGACCTGGTGCACGCTCATCCGGACCAGGTGGAGGCGCTGCGCCTGGATGTGACCGGGCCGGGCGCGGCCGAGACGGCCGTGCGGGATGTGGTGGCGCGGCACGGGCGGATCGACGTACTGGTCAACAACGCGGGCCGCACGCATGTCGGGGCCGTCGAGGAGACCACCGACCAGGAGCTGCGCGACCTGTTCGACCTGCACGTCTTCGGTCCGGCGGCCCTGGTGCGGGCGGTGCTGCCGCACATGCGGGAGCGGCGCTCGGGGTCGATCGTGCAGATGAGCAGCATGGGCGGCCAGATGTCCTTCGCGGGCTTCGGGGCGTACAGCGGGACCAAGTTCGCGCTGGAGGGCATGTCCGAGGCGCTCGCGGACGAGGTGCGGGAGTTCGGCATCAAGGTGCTGATCGTGGAGCCGGGAGCGTTCCGGACCTCGCTGTTCGGCACCGGCCGGGCCGGGGTGAGCGCGGACAGCGGGGTGTACGCCGGGGTGAGCGAGACCCGCGGTGCCGTCGCCGGCGGTGACGGTACGCAGCCCGGCGACCCGGCCAAGGCGGCGACCGTCGTGCTGGCCGCGCTGGAGGCCGAGCACACCCCGCTGCGGCTGCCGCTCGGCGAGGACGCGGTCAGTGCCGTCCTGGGGCACCTGGAGCAGGTCCGCGAGGACGTCACCGCCTGGGAGAAGCAGGCCAGGGCGACGGCGTTCGACGCCTGACCCGCACGTGCTCCGGCTCAGCGGTCCGGGCCGGCGACCGCCGTCCGCTGGAGCAGTCCCCAGGTGAACTCGGCGACCACCTCCCTGGGTACGCCCCGCGCGTCGGGGGCCGTGAAGGTGAGGCCCCAGCGGGTCGGGGCGCTCCCCTCCAGGGGGCGGGCGGGCGGGAAGGCGCGGGCCGCCTCGTCGACCGTGCAGGACCAGGGGGTGAGGTCCTCGACGGTCCGCAGGGCGGGGCCCTCGGCTCCGGGGGCGCGGACCAGCCACTCGTTCCAGACGGCGCCCTCGGGCGAGACCATCACCTCGAAGCGCAGGCCGGGCCAGAGGGGGAGCGGCCACTGCCAGACCCGGCACTCCAGGTCCCCGATGGTGCGCTTGCCCTCCGACTCCGGGGGACCGAGGACGGAGCGGTAGCGCGAGGCCGCCGCCCGGGACCGGGGCGAGCGGACCATCGCCTGCCACCTCTTGTTGGCCTCCCGCATCTGGGCGACGGAGACGCCGAGCTCCCGGCGGGCGTCCTCCACCAGGTCCGGGTTGTGGTCGGCCATACGGCGCAGCAGCACGAGCTGGAAGTCGAGGTGCATGGGACCCATGGTGCCGCGTAACTGTTCCCGCCCATTGCCCAGGCAACTCTCCATGACTAGCCTGTGTTCGTCATGCCGATCGTCTGTTGAAATCTCGAACGCAGACGCTGAGACCCAAGGGAGGGGGCCGGACATGGGACGCCTCGTACCTGCCGTGACCCGGGCTCTCGACATTCTCGAGCTCTTCCTCGACGGGGACGGGACGCTCTCCGCCCCCGACATCGTGCGCAAGCTCCAGCTGCCGCGCACCACCGTGCACGAGCTGGTCACCACGCTCGCCGCCCGGCAGTACATCGTCCCCGTGACCGGCCAGCCCGGACGCTACCGGCTCGGTGTACGCCCGTACCAGCTCGGCAGCCGCTACGCCGAGCAGCTCGACCTCGCCGCCGAGGGCCAGCAGGTGGCCCGCTCGGTCGCCGAGACCTGCGACGAGACCGTCCACGTGGCGATCCTCGAGGCCACCGACGTCATCTACATCGCCAAGGTCGACTCCACGCACGCGGTGCGCATGGTGTCGGCGGCCGGGCGCCGGCTGCCCGCCCACTGCACCTCGGTCGGCAAGATGCTGCTGGCCTCGCTGCCCGAGCCGGAGCTGGCCCTGCGGGTCCCGGACGGCACCGAGCTGGCCGCGATGACCCCCAACAGCATCACCGATCCGGGCGCCCTGCGCGAGACTCTCGCCGAGATCCGGCAGCGGGGGATCGCGGTGGAGAACCGCGAGTCCAACCCGGACGTGTCCTGTGTCGCCGCACCGGTGCGCGACCGCACCGGGCAGGTGGTGGCCGCCCTGTCCATCTCCGTGCCCATGATCCGCTGGAGCGAGGACCGCCGGGACGAGCTGGAGCAGCTCGCGGCGAAGGGCGCGGCGGAGCTGTCGGAGCGGCTCGGACACCGGAGCGTGGCATGACGGCGTACGAGGTCGCGATACGGGCCGAGGCGGAGCTCGGCGAGGGGCCGACCTGGGACGCGGCCACCGGCCGCCTGATCTGGATCGACATCCTCCAGTCCCGGGTGCACACCTACGACCCCTCGTCGGGCCGGCGCACGGTCCGTACGGCACCCCAGCACGTCGGCGCGGTCAAGCCCCGGGCGGGCGGCGGCCTGGTCCTCAACCTGCGGGACGGCGTGGGTCTGCTCGACCCCGACGGCGCCTTCCGCTGGCTGCACCACGAGCCGGTCCCCGGCCGGCGCGCCAACGACGCGGCGGTCGCGCCCGACGGATCCCTCTGGGCGGGGACCATGCGCTACGACGAGGCCACGGGCGGCGGCACGCTGGCCCGGTTCGCGGCGGACGGCGCCGCGACGACCGTGCTGCCGGACGTGACCGTGAGCAACGGCACGGGGTGGAGCCCGGACGGCGGCCTCATGTACTACATCGACACCCCCACGCGGCGGATCGACGTCTTCGACTTCGACGGGGAGCGGGTGTCCGGGCGGCGTCCGCTCGTGCAGATCGAGGAGGGCGCCGGTTTTCCCGACGGGCTCACGGTGGATGCCGACGGGTGCGTGTGGGTGGCGCTGTGGGACGGCGGGGCGGTACGGCGGTACACGCCGGGCGGTGAGCTGGACCGGGTGATCCCGGTGCCGGCTCCGCGTACGACCGCCTGCGCCTTCGGCGGCGCCGACCTGACCGACCTCTACATCACGACCGCCCGGACCGGGCTGGCGGCGCCGCATCCGCTGTCGGGGTCGGTGCTGGTGGTGCCGGGGGCGGGGAAGGGGCTGGCGCAACCGGCGTTCAGCGGCTGAACGGGGCTGCCGCCCGAGTGGGCGCAGCGGCGGCCGGGCTCCTCAGAGCCCGGCCGCCTTCCGCTCCTCCGTGGTCAGCGGCGGGCCGCCCAGCGCCGGTCGCAGCGGGCCCACCGCCGCCGCCAGCAGCACGCTCGGCGCCAGCAGCACCTCCGCCCCCCGTTCCAGCGCCGTCACATCGGTCACCCGGCGGGCGATCCGGCCGTTCCCGGTGGCGGTGCGCAGCAGCCGTCGTACGTACGCCGCCGTCACCCGCTCCCGTAGCGTGGGTCCGCCCTCCGTCGCCCCGGGATAGAAGACGTCCACCCCGGTCGACAGGTCCCACGCGGCCCGGACGGGCCGGCCGACCGCCTTCTGGATCCGCCGGGACAGAGCGGGTGACCCCAGCCCATGGCGCCGCACCAGGTCCCGCAGCAGCACCGCCGACTGCGCCGCCACCGACATGCCGTGCCCGTACACCGGGTTCAGCGCGCACACCGCGTCCCCGAGCACCACGAAACCCTCCGGCCAGGCGGGCATCCGTTCGTAGAACCAGCGGCGGTTGGCGGTCGTCCTGGTGAACGCCACCTCGCTCAGCGGTTCCGCGTTCACCAGCAGGTCGGCGACGATCGGATGGCTCAGTTCCTGGCGGGCGTACCGGAGGAAGTCGCCGGCGTCGGCGGTGGGTTCACCGCCCCGGCTGCCGTACAGGGTGACCATCCACCTGCCGTCCTCGATGGGCATGAGGACGCCGCCGCGACCGGGCCGCCCGTCGCCGGGGTCCGCCTGGACGTGGACGATGGGAAAGCCGTCCCGCGCCTGGTCCGGTGCCAGGAACAGCCGACTCGCGTAGACGACACCGGAGTTGACCTCGCGCCGCTCGGGCGCGGGCAGTCCGAGCGAGGTGAGCCACCGCGGGGCGCGGGACCCGCGTCCCGTGGCGTCGACCACCAGGTCGGCCGGCATCGTGCGCTCGGCGCCGTCGTCCGCGCGGACCCGTACGCCGGTCACCGCCGTGTCCGAGCCGAGCAGCCCGAGCACCTCCGTCCGCTCCACCAGCTCGATCCGGTCGTCGGCCAGCACCTGCTGCCGTACCACCCAGTCCAGCAGGTCCCGGCTGGACGGCAGCATGAACGCGGACTCGCCCCAGCGCCGGAACCAGCCGTACGGCGACAGCGCCACCATGTCCGTCGTGACCGGCAGCCGTGTCACCCCGGCCGCCCGCAGCCGCCCGATCACCCCGGGCACCAGCTGCTCCAGCGCCCGCGCCCCGCCCGACCACAGCTGGTGCACGTGCCGGGCCTGCGGCAGTCCCTTGCGCGGTACGGGCCCGTCCGGCAGCGCGTCCCGTTCGACGACGACCACCCGGCCGGCGAGGCCGGTGAGCGCGCGGGCGGCGAGCAGGCCGGCCAGGGAGCCGCCGAGGACGACGGCGGTGGTGCGGTCACTCATGTGCGGGCACGCTCTCTGCTGGGGCGGCCGCGTGCGCGCGGACCGCCTCGACGGCGTCGGGATGGCGGAGGGCTCGGGAGACGGCCCCGATCTCCTGGAGCAGATTCGTCGTGTCGGGGGAGCCCGTCGGCTCCGTCGGCTCCGGTGTACGGCCGCGGGCCTCGACGGCGTCCAGGACGACCACCGCGGCGGCCAGCGCCCGCGCCCGGTCCGGCGGGTGCCCGAGGCCGAGCGCCGCGTCGTACGACCGTCCGCCCAGGTCGGTGTCGACGCGCCGGGCCAGCGGCAGCAGCGCGTCCCGGATGTACGTCTCCCGGCGGGTGAGCCGCAGCTCGGGCGTGGCACGGAGCACGAACGGCACGCCCTCGCCGCTCACGGTCCGCATCAGCTGGTACAGCGGCCGCAGTTCACGGTGGGCGAGCCGGACCCGCCAGCGGTCGTGCAGGTACTGGCCGGCGTGCGGCAGGATGAAGCCGACCGCGATCAGGATGGCGGACAGGGCGGCGACGGGCGGGGCCAGGTTGGTGCTCAGCCAGTCCAGGTCGTGACCGGTCCAGCGGGCGGTGACGGCGATCAGCTTGGAGCTGTCGAAGACCAGGTTCGTCACATAGCCGGCGCCCAGCGACCTCAGCCCCCAGCGCAGCCAGGCGTCGAGACCGTCGGTGCGGGCCCAGTTCCAGATCAGCCGGGATGTGATCACGCAGGCCACGGCGTGCGCGACGAGGTAGAGCAGGATCTCCTCGCGCATGAACGGGGTGTTGGCGTAGTAGGTGTCGAGGTCCCGCAGCCGCTCCACGGGCGCGTCGGCGAGCGCGAACAGGACCCACAGCGTGACGATCACCCCCGAGTAGACGGAGACGACCCAGCGCATCGCGCGGCGCGTGGCCGCCGAGCGGTCGGACAGCCCGTTGCGCCAGGCGATGATCAGCAGCAGACAGGAGCCGCAGAACGCGGTGATCAGCGAATAGCACCAGGGCGCCGAGATGTTGGCCACGCCCACCAGCCGGTTGACCCGGGCGATGGTCGACGGTGTGCAGAACACGAACACCGCGCAGGCGAGCAGCAGCAGTCCGCCGACCGCGCGCAGCAGCGGGTCCCGCCACAGCCGGATGATGGTGGGCAGTTTGATCACCAGGGCGGCGGTGAGCACCGCGGTGGGGATCCAGAAGGAGATGTACAGCTCCCCCAGGAGTCCGGAGGGGTCCAGCGCCGGCTGGGTCACCGGGCCGTTCCCCCGCGCCCTCGGTAGCCCAGGGTGCGCTGGACGGGGTCGAGCGGGGTGTCCGGGCCGTCGCCGGAGACGTACGGCCGGAACAGGGTCGCCAGCCGGTGTCCGAAGTCGTCGGCCTCGGCCTCGTCGGCCTGCCGGGAGCCGTTGCGGGCCGCGACCGTGAGGGCGAGGTCGCGCCAGCCGGGGCCGTCGGCCAGCGCGCGGGCCGCCGCCGCCCCCACCCGGTGGTGGTGCCGGTGGCCGGCGTGCAGATGCCACAACTCATGGCCCAGGATGACCAGTTGCTGCACGGCTTCGGCCCGCTCCTCCACGATGACCAGGTCGAAGTCCTGGAACTCCACCCACAGGCCGGTGACTTCGATCTCGTCGGGGAAGCGTTCGAAGCGCAGCTCGACGGGCCGCCCGGAGCGCCGCGCGCTCATCTCCTCGCACAGCGCCCGGCACAACTCGCCCACGTCGGAAGGGGCGTCGGGGCGGTCGCGGACGGCGCGGGCGAGGTCGGCGGCGAGGCCACGCATCGCCGTACCGGGCCGGAAGCGCCGGAGTGCGCCCGCGATGTCCATCGCTCCCCCTTCTCACCGCCGGACGACGGCTTGTCCGAGATTACGCGTTCGGATGTGTCCGCGTCATGCGCTCGGGCGACCGTGGTTCAACCGGGAACGATCGAAAGTCAACGCCGCGAGTTCCTGTCGAACCCATTGACGCGGAAGCGCTTCGATTTTACGGTCCGTTCGAAGTTACGAGCGTTATTCGGGATATCGAACAGTGAGGGCGGGGAATGGGACAACCTGGCCTGAACCGCAGGCAACTTCTCGCCGCCGCGGGCGGCTTGGCGGTCGCGGGCAGCTTCGGCTTCGCGGCCCTCGGCACGGGAGCGGACGCCCTGGCGGCCGGTTCCCGTACGCGGGTGCGGTACTGGAACCTCTTCAGCGGCGGCGACGGCTACAACATGATCGCGATGCTGGACGCCTTCCGTAAGGCGAACCCCGGTATCGACGTGAAGGACTCGACCCTCCAGTGGGGCAACCCCTTCTACACCAAGCTCGCCATGGCGGCGGCCGGCAACCGTGCGCCGGACCTCGGCGTCATGCACATGGGCCGCGTCACCGGCTTCTCGCCCGGCCGCCTCCTGGACGCCTGGGACGTCGGCCTGCTCGCCAAGTACGGCGTACGGGAGCAGGACTACAACCCCGCACTGTGGAAGCGCGGCGTCATCGACGGCAAGCTCTACGCCCTCCCGCTCGACGTCCACGTCCAGCTCTGCTTCTACCGCAAGGACGTGCTGAAGAAGGCGGGGCTGCTCGGCGACGACGGCCGGATCGTCCCGGTGACCTCGACCGACGACTGGTTCGGCGTGCTCAAGGAGGCCAAGAAGGCCACCAGGAAGGGGCTTCAGACCATCGGTCTGTGGATCAACGACCAGAACTTCCAGTGGTGGTTCTTCGTCGCCTTCTACACCCAGCTCGGCGGCACCTGGTTCGACGACGCCAGGACCGAGGTCACCTTCGACACCGACAAGGCCACCCAGGTGCTGGAGTTCCTGCGCCGGCACGTCACCGACGGGTACGCCGACCCGGGCATGGGCTCCGTCGGCTCCGAACAGTTCATCAACGGCGCGCCGTTCGCCTGGGAGGGCAACTGGTCGGTGCCGGTCTACTCCGGCGCGAAGCTCGACTACGGCGCCATCCCGCTGCCGCCCGTCTTCGGCAGGCAGGCCACCCACGCCGAGTCGCACACCTTCGTCCTGCCGCACCAGTCCGGCCGCGGCGGTGCCACCGACGAGGCCGCCCACCGACTCGCCGCCTACGTCGTCACGCACGCCCGCCAGTGGGCCGCCGGCGGCCACATCCCCGCCTACACGCCGACCCTGTCCACGGCCGCGTACAAGAAGCTGTACCCGCAGAGCGAGTACGTGTCGGCCATGGACCACCAGGCCAACGAGCCGAAGGTGTGGTTCGCGGGCTCCACCGGCATCCTCGCCCAGCGCGTCGGCCCGATCGTCGTCTCCTCGACCATGGGCTCAGCGGGGCCGGACGCCGCCGCCCGCCGGATGAAGAGCGAACTCACCACGCTGCTCGCGATGAAGAACCCCATGGACGGCAGGACCGCCGCGCAGGGAGGTGCGTCCGCATGACGACCAGCGCCCAGACCGTCCTCGCCCCGGCACGCGCGAGGACCGCCGCCGACAGCGCCACCCTCCGCCGGGGGCAGGGCTTCCAGCACGGCGGCTGGTTCGTCGCCCCGTTCCTCGTCCTGTTCACGCTCTTCGTGATCTGGCCGCTGCTGCGCGGCGTCTACCTCAGCTTCACCGACGCCAACATCACCGGAGACGGCGAGAGCTTCATCGGCCTCGACAACTACCGCGAGGCCCTCAAGGATCCGCTGATGTGGGACGCGCTCGGCCACAGCGCCTGGTTCACGCTGCTGGTCGTGCCCTGCATCACGGTCCTCGCCTTCCTCCTCGCGATGCTCGCCCACCACATCGAGCGCGTCACATGGCTGTGGCGGCTGTGCTTCTTCGCCCCGTTCCTGCTGCCCTCCACCGTCGCGGGCAACCTGTGGCAGTGGCTGTTCAACCCCGGCACGGGCATGATCAACCACGTCTTCGGCATCGAGACCCCCTGGCTGACCGACAAGTCGTACGCCATGCTCGCCATCGTCATCGAGACCCTGTGGTGGACGGTCGGCTTCAGCTTCCTGCTCTACCTCGCCGCACTCCAGGCCATCCCGGACCACCTCTACGAGGCCGCGAAGCTGGACGGGGCGAACGCCTGGCACCGCATGGTCCACATCACCCTGCCGATGCTGCGCAACATCACCGGCCTCGTCATCGCCCTCCAGATCCTGGCCTCGCTCCAGGTCTTCGACCAGGCCGTCGTGATGATGGACTTCGGTCCCGGCCCCGAGAGCTCGACCCGCACCTTCGTCCAGTACACGCTCGAAGAGGGCTTCACCAGCTACCGCGTGGGGTACGCCTCCGCGATCTCCATCATCTTCTTCGTGATCATCGCGGCCGTCGCCCTCGCCCGGATGTGGCTGCTGCGCAACCGTGAGGAGGCCGCCCGATGACCACCGCCGCGGAAGTCCGCGTCAAGCCCCGCAGATCGTCCTGGACGCCCAGCCAGATCATCCTCACCCTCCTCGGCGCGGCGGTCTCCTTCGTGTTCCTCGCCCCGTTCGCCTGGGGCCTGTTCACCTCCCTCAAGTCGGAGACCGAGGCCGTCGAGGTGCCGCCGCACTGGCTGCCGAAGGACTGGACGGGCCAGGCGTGGAAGGCCCTCTTCGACAGCGGCAACATCACGAACTGGTTCGTCAACTCCCTCGTCGTCTCGGTGTGCGTGACGTCCGTGGTGCTGCTCGTCGGCGCGCTCGCCGGATACGGCTTCGCCCGCACCGAGTTCCGCGGCAAGGGCTTCCTGATGGGCCTCGTCATGACGGGTCTGATGGTCTCGCCCGCCGTGCTCGGCGTGCCCCTGTTCACCACCGTCCAGCAGATGGGCATGGTCGACACCTACTGGGGCATGATCCTGCCGCAGTGCGCGCCCGCCGCGATGGTCTACATCCTCTACAAGTTCTTCCAGGGCATCCCGCGCGAGCTGGAGGAAGCGGCCTTCATCGACGGGGCGGGCCGCTGGCGGGTCTTCTTCACCATCGTGCTCCCGCTCTCCCGCCCCTCCCTCGCGGCGGTCGGCATCTTCACCTTCATCGCCTCGTGGAACAACTTCCTGTGGCCCTACATGGTGACCAACAACCCCGATCTGATGACCATGCCGAACGGGATCGCGACCGTCATGAACTCCTACGGCATCCAGTGGGCCCAGCTCATGGCCGGCGGCCTCATGGCGGGCCTGCCGCTGATCATCGTCTTCGTCTTCTTCCAACGGCAGATCGTGGCGGGTGTCGCCCACACCGGCCTGGCCGGCCAGTGAAACGCGGTAAGGAGACGCCCCGTTGAGGCACCCCTGGCAACTCCACAGGCGAGACCCGGGCCCTGCCCTGTCCAGCCTCGCCGGGTGCGGAGCATCGCCGTATCACTCTGTGATGGATCTGGCACGCTCGGCGCACGGTCGGGGGCGACAGCCAAGTCCCCGACAACGTGAGCGAGTCCCGCACTTGCTCCGGCGTCCGGAAAGGCCGTCGCCGGACAGGCCTGACCTGTCGAACTCCCCGGAGCGGCCCAGGGGAGAGTCTCCCGGATCCGTCCGGGAGAGAGCTTCAGTCAGCCGTCTCCTCCCGGGGCGCCAACACCCCGCCGTCGACGCGGCCACATCCCCGGTCGGCAGGCCCGGAACCGGGACCGGCCGGAGTAAAAGCCTCACCTCCGAGACCGCCGGCACCTTCAACGCCATCGACCCCGCCGGCGGACGGCTGTGGATGGCGTTCGGCTCGTACTGGACCGGCATCCGCATGGTCGAGCTGGACCGGAGGACCGGCAAGGCCGTCCCGGGCGCCACGGTCCGCCACCTGGCCACCCGCCCGGACGCCGTACGCCGTCGAGGGCGCGTCCACCGTCCGCCACGGCCGCTGCATCGGCCCCGGCGGCGAGTCCCCGTTCCGCACCCACGGCAAGGACTGGCTGGCGTACCACTACTGCTACGACGCCGGCGACTCAGGCACGCCGAAGCCAGGGCTCAACAGGCTGTACCGGACAATAAACGGCTGGCCGATCGCCGCCCAGGGGCGCGGGGAACTGAGCGAGAACCACAGACAACCCGCACCCGCCGAAGAACCACAACCACTCTCCACGCACCGCGCTGAAAGGACCCCATGAGCAACCGCACCGCCCGCTTCACCCTCGATCCCGCCTTCACCGTCGGCGAGGTCGACCCCCGTCTCTTCGGATCCTTCGTCGAACACCTCGGCCGCTGCGTCTACACGGGCATCTACGAACCGGAACACCCCTCGGCCGACGCCGACGGCATCCGCACGGACGTGCTCGACCTCGTCCGTGAACTCGGCGTCACCGCCATCCGCTACCCGGGCGGCAACTTCGTCTCCGGATACAAGTGGGAGGACTCGGTGGGCCCGGTCGAGGACCGCCCCCGCCGTCTGGACCTGGCCTGGCACTCCACCGAGACCAACCACTTCGGCCTCTCCGAGTACATCGCGTTCCTGAGGAAGATCGGCCCGCAGGCCGAGCCCATGATGGCCGTCAACCTCGGCACCCGGGGCGTGGCCGAGGCGCTCGAACTCCAGGAGTACGCCAACCACCCCGAGGGCACCGCCCTGTCCGACCTGCGTGCCGCCCACGGCGACAAGGACCCCTTCGGGATCAAGCTCTGGTGCCTGGGCAACGAGATGGACGGCCCCTGGCAGACCGGCCACAAGACCGCCGAGGAGTACGGCCGCGTCGCCGCCGAGACGGCCCGCGCCATGCGCCAGATCGACCCCTCCGTCGAACTCGTCGCCTGCGGCTCCTCCGGCCAGTCCATGCCCACCTTCGCGGAGTGGGAGGCGACGGTCCTGAAGGAGACGTACGACCTGGTCGACCACATCTCCCTGCACGCCTACTACGAGCCGCTCGACGGCGACATCGACTCCTTCCTCGCCTCCGCCGTCGACATGGAGTCCTTCATCGAGAACGTCGTCGCCACCTGCGACCACGTCGGCGCCCGCCTGAAGTCCAAGAAGAAGATCAACCTCTCCTTCGACGAGTGGAACGTCTGGTACCTCTCCCGCTGGGAGGAGCACGCCCGGAACATCGACCAGCGGGAGTGGCCGGAAGCCCCCCGTCTGCTGGAGGACAACTACAGCGTCCTGGACGCGGTCGTCTTCGGCTCGCTGCTCATCGCGCTGCTCCGGCACGCCGACCGCGTCACCGTCGCCTGCCTCGCCCAGCTGGTCAACGTCATCGCCCCGATCATGACCGAGCCGGGCGGCCCGGCCTGGCGGCAGACGACGTTCTTCCCGTTCGCGCAGGCCGCGAAGCACGGGCGTGGGCAGGTCCTGGACGTCCGCGTGGACTCACCGACGTACGGGACGCGGAAGTACGGCGAGACGGACCTGCTGCACGCCACCGCCGTCCGCGCCGACGACGGCACGGTCACCGTCTTCGCCGTCAACCGCGACCGCACGCGGGCGCTGCCCCTCGACGTCGCCCTGAACGGCCTGGACCTGACCTCGGTCGTCGAGCACAGCGTGCTCGCGGACGCCGACCCCGACGCCCGCAACACGCTCGACGCGCCCGAGCGGGTCGCCCCGCACCCGGCCGAGGGCACCGCCCTGAAGGACGGCACCCTCACCACGGTGCTGGAGCCGCTGTCCTGGAACGTGATCCGGCTCGCGTAGGGCAGGGGATCAGCGGCCGGGGGAGGCCACCGGTGTCACCGGTACTCCTCCGGCCGAGCTGCCCAGCAGGCTCAGCCGCACCTTCCCCGGGCCCGACAGCGAGGTGAACTCGGACAGGACGGCCAGGGCCAGGGTGTTGGTGCCCCGGGTGCGCAGGATGCCGTTCGGCAGGACGAAGGTGTGCTGCGGGCCCACGTTGTTGATGTACTGGCCCATGTTCCAGCCGTTGAGGAACAGCTGGGCGCGGTAGGCCCGGTACGGGTCGTCCTCCAGGGTCAGGCCCACCGAGGCGTCGACGCCCGCGGGCACGGCCAGCTGGAACGTGGTCCGGTACCAGGTCACGCCCTGCCGCCGCTCGGCACGCGGGAACCTCACCGGCTCCCAGTCCCGGTCGGCGAAGCCGGGCAGGTGCCAGCCCTCCCGCTCCCCGAACAGCCCGCCGTTGTTCTGCGGCCCGCGCACCGGATCGGGCGCGGCCTCGCCCTGCAACCGCCAGCTCACCTTCGGGGCGCCCCCCTCGAAGGTGACCGCGGTCAGACCGCGCGCCACCTTGTGGGTGTCGAGCCCCTTGCCGTCCTGGTCGCGCTGCATGCGCCGCACCAGCACGGACAGCACGTGCCGGCCCGGCCCGCGCAGCTCCTCCCGGACGGGGAGGACGGCCGTGTCCGCCCAGCTGCCCTGCCGGGCCGTGTCCCTGGTCGGCACCGGCATGCGGTGCGTGCCCAGCGGCTCCCCGTCCAGCCACGCCATCAGCAGGCCCTGCGTGCCGGTGCTGTAGGCGAGCGAGACCTTCTCGATGACGGTGGCGTCCGTGAACGTGCCGCGGTACCAGACGTCGCCGTAGTGGAAGCCGTAGTCGTCGGCGAAGAGGACCGGCTGCCCCTTCGGCACCGGCGTGGTGCTGAACGACTTCGTGAGGTCGGCGGCCCGCCACCCGGAGTCGTCGAAGGTGGGACCGGCCTCCGGGTTCTCCGTGCGCGTCCGCCAGCCGCCCAGCTCGGGCAGCCGCACCCCGGCCACGCCGGGCAGCACCGTCTCGGCCACCAGGCTCCCGGACATCGCGGCCCGGGTGGGCACCGGCCGCCCGTTCCACGTCACGCTCTCGATCCCGCGCGGCCCCCACACCTCCAGACCGGTCTCCTGGATGGTGTCGCCGGTGAGGTGGACGGTGGAGTCGCGCAGCTCGGCGTGGCGCAGCAGCGCGGGGCCGTAGACCAGCAGGGTGCCGGACGGGGTGTCGTACGGGAACAGGCGCACCGAGTACGCCTCGTCGGCGAAGAGCAGCAGCAGCGGTGTCTCGGTCTCGCCGCGCTCCACCAGCACCCGGGTCAGACCGCCGATGCCGAGGGGCACGGTCACGTGCAGCTCGCCCTGGTCGTACGTCCAGGCCCCCTCGGCGTCCAGCCGGGTGACGTACGGCTCGCTCGGGCACTCCAGCACCAGGTGCGCCATCTCGCCGTGGCGGCCCGTGAACAGGGCGATGTCCTGCCGTCCGGCGGTCAGCCGCAGCATCGGCTGGGCGGTGCAGAACTTCAGCTTCCGGTGCCCGAGGGAGAGCCCCGTGGTCAGCATCCGGGCGTCCCGGGCCGGGACGGTGATCTTCAGCTCGCCCGCGTCGGTCTTCAGGGTGGAGGTGACCTCCTCGGCACCGTCGTTGCGGGCCACGTACACATGGGCGCCGGTGTCCGGGTTGGTGAGGTGGTACACCTTCAGCCCGGCCGCCTTGACGTCCGCCGCCCGGTCCAGCTTGGCGAAGTCGGGCACGCGCTGGAGCATGTGCCCGAGCTGGTGCATCGGCACGATCTTGCCGGTGACGTTCCGGGCCTCGTCGAGGGCGGCGCCGTAGTCGTACGACGTGTACACCACCGGCGCGGGCAGCCAGCCCCAGGAGGTGCCCCCGAAGGTCATGTACACGTTGTGCAGGGTGATGCCGTTGGCGAGGTTCGTCAGGTAGAAGCGCCGCTCGTACGCCGCGTCCCGGGTGCGCCGCGACTCGGCGTACCCCTTGCCGTCGAACCAGGCCCCGCCCCACGGATCGAACCAGCCGCCCCCGAACTCGGGCACGAACCCGGGCGTACGCGGACTGGCGGTGGTCCCGCCCTTGAGTCCGCCGGGACCGAAGTGCCCCCAGTCCGGTGGCACCTGGGACGGGGACGGATACCCGTCGAAGCCGTACAGCCACCGCCCCTTCTCACCGCCGGTGTCGAACGAGCCGGGGATCCAGTAGCCGTTGCGCCCCTTGTCGTTGTGGAAGAGGGGTACGTCGATCCCGTCCGCCCGCACCTTCCGGTACAGGTGGGACATGTAGTTCCGGCCCGCCGGCTCGTCGACGTGGGCGTCGTACTCGTTCTCGATCTGGTACAGCAGGACCGTGCCGGTGCCTCGCGTGAACAGATGCCGGCGCGCGATCCGGTTCACCGCGGTCAGCCACTGGTCGACGTGCCCCAGATACGTCGGGTCGTCGGTGCGGGCCGTGCCCCCGGTCGCCGTCAGCCAGCCGGGGAAGCCGCCGCCGTCGATCTCGGCGTTGATGTACGGCCCCGGGCGCAGGATCACGTACAGCCCGGTCTCGGTGGCCGTGCGCAGGAACAGGTCCAGGTCGCGGACGCCCGTGAAGTCGTACTTCCCCGGAGCGGGGGAGTGGTAGTTCCACGCCACGTAGACACTGACCGCGTTGTAGCCGTGCGCCCGCATCTTCTGGAGCACGTCACGCCACAGGGACGGGCTGGGCAGCCGGAAGGGGTGCATCTCGCCGGACCACAGCACCAGCCGTCTGCCGTCGACGACGAGCGAGTACGCGTCGTGGCCGACGGTGTGCCGCCGTCCGTCCGCGCCGGGCGGCGCGGGCGCCGGGCCGGTGGGCACACTGCGTGCCGCGTACGCCGAGGGCGCCCCGGGGCCGCCACTGCCGCCCAGGGCGAAGCCGAGCGCGGCGGAGCCGGCGAGGGCACTGAAGGTACGTCTGCTGAGCGCCAAGGGATCCTCCCGGGCGATCTTACGGGGACCGGGTCCGGCCATTCTCCATGGACCCACGCCCCACAATGGACACATGAGGATCTCGGCACGGGCGGATTACGCGGTACGGGCGGCACTGGAGCTCGCCGTACGCCAGGGTGACGGCCCGGTGAAGGCGGAGGAGATCGCCGCTGTGCAGGACATTCCGCACAAGTTCCTGGAGGGCATCCTCGGGGACCTGCGGCGCGCCGGGATCGTCGAGAGCCGGCGTGGCGGGGGCGGCGGATACCGGCTGGCCCGGGAGGCCTCGGCGATCACCGTGGCCGACCTCATCCGCGCGGTCGACGGCCCGATCGTGTCGGTCCGCGGCGAGCGGCCCACCGGGCTCGCCTACACCGGCACCGCCCAGCCGCTGCTGCCCCTGTGGATCGCGCTGCGCGCCAATGTGCGCCGAATCCTGGAGGGCGTCACGGTCGCCGACCTCGCGGCGGACGCGCTGCCGGAGCCGGTCCGCAGGCTGGCGGAGGAGCCGGCGGCCTGGGAGAACCCGTGACCGTGAAATCCCCGTTGTGAATGGCCTGAGTTGACCCTGTCCGGCTCCGGTGGCGCTTCCTACGATGCGAACGCCCTCCGGCCTTCACAGGTTTCACACAGTTTCTCCTGAGGCCCGGGGCGACCCACCCCCCACCCGAGAACAGGGAGAAACCCATGGCTCGTGGCCTGCTCCTGAGCGGCGCGGTAGCCGCGCTGCTCACCTCCGCGATACCCGCGCACGCCGACTCCCCGGTCGTCACCGACCCGCCCCCGGACAAGATCGTCATCGACGTCGCCACGGTGAACGGCTCCGGCTGTCCCCAGGGCACGGCCGCCGTCGCCGTCTCCCCGGACAACACGGCCTTCACGGTGACCTACAGCGACTACCTCGCCCAGGCCGGCGGCAACTCCGACCCCACGGCGTTCCGGAAGAACTGCCAGCTCAACCTGATCGTCCACGTCCCGCAGGGCTTCACGTACGCCATCGCCAGCGCCGACTACCGCGGTTTCGCCTCGCTCCAGTCCGGCGCGAGCGGCACGCAGAGAGCCTCGTACTACTTCCAGGGCTCGTCCAACACCGCGTTCAAGAACCACCCGTTCAACGGTCCGTACAACGACGACTGGCAGGCCACCGACAGCACCGACTGGGCGCAGCTGGTGTGGGCGCCCTGCGGGGTGCTGCGCAACTTCAACATCAACACCGAGCTCCGGGTCACCCCGGGGTCGTCCGGCAAGGTCAGCTTCATGACCATGGACTCCACGGACGGCGACATCAGCACGGTGTACCACATGGCGTGGAAGCAGTGCCCGGGTTCCTGACCGCGTGAGGGCCGGGCGGCCCCGAGGGAGTCGCCCGGCCTTTTCGCGGGATGGAAGAGGCTCAGCTCGTGACGCCGAGCGTGAGCGTGCCGGTGTACCCGGAGGAGGTCGAGCTGCCCAGGGCGGTGAGGGTGAGGAGGCCGGACGAGGCGCCTCCGCCGTCGTAGATGCCGTCCTGGGAGAGGGTGGTGCGGGTGACCGTGTTGGTCGAGTACGGCGAGATCCTGGCCACCGCGGTCGTGATCGTCTCGTTGCAGAACAGCTGACCGGTGTGCACGGTCGTGCCGCCGGTGAACGATCCGTCGGAGGTCAGGGTGACGCCCGTGTGCACCTTGACGTGGATGTGGATGCAGCGGCCGCGGTACCAGCCGGGGTAGATCGTCGTGAGGTTGGCGACGCCGCTGGAGTTCGTGAGCACGCCGCCGCGCAGGAAGGTGCCGTCGTCCGACTCGCTGTGGCCGTTGTTGCCGACGTAGCCGGAGTACTCGCCGAGCGCGTCGCAGTGCCAGATCTCCACCAGGGCGTTGCTGATGGGGGTGCAGGCGGAGTTGACCACGGTCAGGGCGAGCTTGAGCGGGATGCCCGCCTTGCCTTCGGTGACGTCGGCGCGGACGAGCGCTCCGTCGAGGTAGTAGGGGCCCTCGGTCATCTCCTTCGTGAGGGTGCAGACGGCCGCGGCGGCGGCCGGAGCGGTGTCCGGCGTCTGTGTGGCGGCCAAGGCCGCCTCGGGGGCGACAGCGGCACCTACGGCCAGGGCCGCTGCCGTCGTCCCGGTGGCGATCAACACGGTGCGGCGCCCGACCGAGCGGTCGTCGGAGCCGGCCTCTTGTGTGTGTGGGGTGTCTGTCATGGACACGGCACCGTAGGGAGGCATGCTGTTCATAGCCTGTCAGTTCGGCAAAGTAACAGGACGTCAAGGCTCCGGTTGGCCAAGGGTCACGGGTGGGGCGGGATCGCGCCGCAACTATCGAAGAGTTTCGAGTGGGTGCGCGGGCCGTTGACGTGGGCCGGGCCCGAACCTACGGTCCGCCTCGTCCGGTGTTCCGATCCCCGTTCGACACCCCGAACCACTCTCGCGCACCACCCCACCCCCCAGGAGCCCGCGTGAGCCGCCGCACCGCTCTTCTCGCCCTGCCCGCCGCCGTCCTGCTCGCCCTCGTCCCGACGACCGCGTCCGCCTATCCCAATCCGGGCAAGGTCACCGGCGACGTCGTCGTGCACGACCCGACGATGATCCGGTCCTCGTCCGGGCGGTACCTGCTGTACGCCACCGGAGGCGGCCTCGGCTACAAGACCTCCACCGACCGGACCGCCTTCAGCGCGGGCGGCGACGCCTTCGGTACCAAGCCGGGTTGGTGGTCGTCGTACGCGACGGAGGCCTGGGCCCCCGACATCTCGTACCACGGGGGCAAGTACCTGATGTACTACGCCGTCTCGACCTTCGGCTCCAACAAGTCGGCGATAGGGCTGGCCGGTTCCGCCACCGGACTGCCCGGCTCCTGGACCGACTACGGCGTCGTCTACACCTCCACCACCTCCAGCGACTACAACGCCATCGACCCGAACCTCTTCGTCGACGACGACGGCAGGTGGTGGCTGTCCTTCGGCAGTTGGTGGACGGGCATCAAGATGATCCGGATCGACCCGTCGACCGGGAAGCAGTACGCGGGGGACACCACCCGCCACTCCCTCGCGTCCCGGCCGACCGGCAGCAAGGCCGTGGAGGCCCCGTACGTCGTCAAACGGGGCGGTTACTACTACCTCTTCGCGTCCTACGACGTCTGCTGCCAGGGCACCAGCTCGACGTACAAGGTGAAGGTGGGGCGGGCCACCAGTGTCACCGGGCCGTACTACGACAAGAGCGGCGTCGCGATGACCAGCAACGGCGGCACCGCCGTGCTGGAGTCGCACGGCAGCGTCATCGGGCCCGGCGGGCAGTCCATCATGAACGACTCCGACGGTGACCTCATCGTCTACCACTACTACGACGGCAACGACAACGGCACACCCAAGCTCGGCATCAACCTGCTGAACTGGAGCACCGGCTGGCCCGTCGCCTACTAGTGCCGCGGCAGGCAACGTTTGCCCGTCAAGGAGCGGCGTCCGGTGCGTGCTCTCGGCGTGCCGGGTGCGAGCCCTCGTACTGGATGTACTT